>JAUMXI010000062.1 GCA_030529185.1 Flavobacteriaceae bacterium | reverse complement strand
ACAATATTAATGGGAGTAGCAATATTGCCGTTTCTCAAAATGATATTTCAAAGGTAATAGAAATTCAAGAAGAGATGAATGGTATTATTAAAACAACACAAAACTAATTATGTGAAAGTCAAAAAACAAGTAAATGTTTAATAGAGAATTTTAAAAAAACAAATAAAATGAAAAAAGCATTATTTTTATTAGGATTTGGAATGATTTCTAATGTTTTGTTTTCCCAAAGCAATGTGGAGCTTAAAAAAGAAATTGATGACATTAAAATAAGTTTGATGAATCTTCATACAGAAATACAATCTGTAAAAAATGAAAATCTATACTACAAAAAAACATTAGACATAAATAAACCTATAACCCAAACAATAGTTAATAATTTAGAATTCACCATCATCAGTGCTATTGGAAACAAAAACAATAAAACATTGGAAATTAATTATTTACACAAAAACATTTCAGATGAAGTAAGGAAAAGGTACCAGGTTATGGGAGGTTATATTGTTGATGATAGAGGAAATCAAACAAATACCTATAATGTTTTTGCTACTAAAAATAATGTAGCAATAGAAAATATTCAGCCAAATATTCCTATTAAAGGTTTTATTAAATTCAAAATAGATGAAATAGATTTTCCTATAATTAAAGTTTTAAATTTAGGTTTTTCTTATGAAGGGAAAGATGTTTATGCTAAACATGAACAAATTGCTGTATTCAAAGACATTCCTGTAAAATGGGAGTAAAAGATATCACGCATAATTTCTTTTAGATAAAGAAAAAGATAGCCCCACTGCAAAACTCTGTTATCGGATAAAATGGAGTGGGGCTCTTCCTTCGCTTCCTGCTTTCCGACCTCTTCAAAGTCTTTTAGTTTCTTTTTTAGAGTTCGCACTGCATCATCTTGGCTTTGTTGGAATTTTACTTCATCTTCTACCTCTGCAACCGCCTCGCTGATTTCACTCTCTTCCTTAACCGTTCTCGCTAATCTTTTAGCAACAACTTTTAAATAATTCTCACTTAACCCTAAATCCTTATATTTAGTTTTAAGTTCTTTTAAGATTGGTTCAAACATCGTATTAATAATTTATTTACTTACAAATTTACTTTAAGTAAAACCACTCAATTGCTTATTATTTACTATTTTAGCACCTGAAAAGTATTTTTTTTATTTTAAAAACCGCTTTTTGATACAATGCAAGAATTTTTAGACAAAAAAATATCTGATTTATCCGTAATAGAGACCCTCAAATACGCCTACCTGGTCTCCGTTTGCTCTCGCATTACTATGGATTTAGAGGAATTTTGCAAGACTACAGGCAAAGACAAAAGAAAAGTATATAAACTCCTCAAAAGCAGAGCCTACCCTGAAAAAATCATCATGGGAGGATATGAAAGTCTAAAACAGAGAAAAAGCCCTATTTTTATAACAGAAGAAGTCTTAAATTTTATTAAATAATGGAGAAGATAAAAACAAAGCAAATAACCAAGCTAAACCTCAAAACCAAAAAAGAAGAAATCACAGGCATCGCCCTTATCAACGGAACTTTCTACCAACTCTACAAAGCCGAAGTCTCCAACGGAAAAGTAAAAATAATTTAATGATGAATAATTTTCATTTTGACACTTTTTTAAAAAGCAAAGGTTTTATTTGCACAGATTACAAAAAAAAACTACCCTCTGATATTGCAAATCATCCTATCCACGAATTATATGAAATAGAAGTAGAAGAGGCAGAAAAAATCTTCTATTACTGCGTAAATGTTCAAGAAGACAGAATGACAACTAATGAAAGCAAAACTAACAATTTAATCATAGATATACCTATCCCTAAAAATCAGAAAGAGGCAGAAAAATGGCTTACGGATTTCGTGAAATAAGAAGTAGTTTAAATTATTCTTCTTGCGTTAGTTATTTTTTTTTATTTACACTCTCTCTTAATACGCTGTATCCCTCGTTCATCATTAAAAATTTTGCTCGTTTAAAAATTAGTTGTATTTTTGCACCAATAGCACACACCACGCTTCCCATTAGAATAGCGTACCAGGGTGTGTCTTTTTTTATCTATAAAAAGCTATGTTTCAAAAACCAGCGTGGATAAAAAATGTCCCTACTCATCAAGAGCATCAATTTTTATACATTCACCTTTGTATAATGAAATATTTACTAAACATTATACACCCCAATAATAATTTCACACAACAATTAGCGAATTTATTCGTTAAGTTTCCCAATGTAGATAAAAACGCATTAGGTATGAAACCCAATTGGGAAAATGAACCCTTATGGGAAACTTAAATGTCATATTTTTATACATTTTTAAATTTTTTTCGTATCTTTGTATTATAAAAGTCGTTTTAATTTTCCAACCCCACTCTTGAAAGGTGGGTACACGGAGATTAAAGCGATTTTCTTATTGTTAGTATATTTACACTATAAATAAATTCCCTTCCTTTGATAACCACTGTATTTACTCTAACATTATACCCTTTATATTGCGATATATAATATCGGAAATTTTCAAAACCAGCCCTTGTTTTCTTTTCATAATTATGTGATTCCTTGTTGAGGGGTGCTTCTGATTTGAACTGACTCCTTTTTACTATACTTTCAATATCTTTTACCATATCCTTCAAGTGTGGTTCTGTAAAATGAGAATAAACACTTTTCGCTCCTGCTCTATTAATAATTATTTCATTATTTTTAAATTGATTTCCTTTTACAACAAGATTTTTTTCAGGAATATTTTGCCTTACCCATTCTTTCAATTCCTTATCTTTAGCTCTACGAAGTGTTTTGTTTATTTCATACTTCTTCCCTTTCCTCCAATACCCCTCATTCTCCCCCAACCACCACGGCACACTCTTCGCATTCCCTATCTTCTCCCTGTTGTCTTTTAGCCATTCTTTAAGGTTGTTCGGGATATCTTCCACCACCTCCCCCTCCTTGATATCATCCATATCCCTCGCCATTATAGGTATCGTAGAACATCGGCAGTTCGGGTGCCAACCTTTAACTTCCTAACATTTTA
>JAUMXI010000061.1 GCA_030529185.1 Flavobacteriaceae bacterium | reverse complement strand
TAATTCATTTAATACAAATTCTACTGATTTTACAGAGTTTGTATTTGCTGGAATACAATTGTCAACAATTGTATCATCACCGTTTGTATTTAAAACAGCAAAAGTTGATAATTTTAAAGAATTTGCTTCTTTAATAGCTTGTTTTTCATAAACTCCATCAACAACAAAAACTATTTCAGGAATTCTTTTCATTTCTTTTACTCAACTATAAGCTTTGTCTAATTTTTCAAGTTCCAATAATCTAGCTGCTTTTTCTTTTTTTGTTAAAACATCAAAAGCACCAGTTTCAGAATCTTTTAATAATTTTAAGTAAGTATTTATTCTTTTTCTAATTGTGTTGAAGTTTGTCAATAAACCAGGAACCCATTTATCAGAAACATAGTAGTTTCCTGTTTCAGTAGCCAATTTTGCAACAACATCTTTAGCTTGTAATTTAGTTCCAACAAAAAGAATTTTTTTACCAGAAGAAGTTAATTTATTGATTTCTGCTTTTACTTCTTCCAATTTTTTTGCAGTTTCAAGTAAGTTTATAACATGGATACCATTTACAGAACCATAAATATATGGTCTCATTTTAGCATTCCAAAAATTTGTTTTATTACCAATATGTAATAAATTTTCAAACATAGAGTTTAAAACTTTTTTTTCCATTTTTCCTTTAAAATTAAATTATAAGCAAGGCAAAATTATTTTAAAAATTTGTATTTTTGAAGATCCTGAAACAAGTTCAGGATGACAATATTTTTTACAATATTTTTTCAAAAATTTTTAAAAATAATTCAAGGAGCCTTTAGTAAATATTTCTGTGTTTTTTTAAACTTCCCAAAAATATTTTTATTTAAAAAATATAAATTATTCAGCTTTTGCTTCTTGTTTAGCAGCAGCTTCTTCTTTTGGAGCTTCTTGTAAAGCTTTTAAAGAAAGACCAATTCTTTTCTTTTCTGGTTCGAAATTGATAATTTTTGCTTGAATTTCTTCACCAACTTTGATATAATCTCTGATATCTTTAACAACTCCATATGAAATTTCAGATAAGTGAATCAAACCTTGAATTCCACCTTCTAAATCCATAAAAGCACCAAATTTTGAAATTCTTGAAATAGGAGCTGTAATTGTATCACCTAATTTGTATTTTTTTGCAAGAGTTTCCCAAGGATTTTCTTTTAATCTTTTTATAGATAATGAAATTTTTTCAGAATCAAGTCCAATAACTTTTACTTTTACTTTCATACCAACTTTTGCAAATTTGCTTGGATTTGTAACATGCCCCCAATCAATTTCAGAAACATGAACTAAACCTTCAAGTCCGTCAAAAGTAACAAATAAACCGTAAGATAAGATTCATGAAATTACTCATTCTATAATATCACCTTCTTTTAATGTAGACAAAGCTTTTTCTCTATTTTCTTCAATAGCAGCTTTTTCTGAGAAAATGATTTTTTTACCATCTTCATCAACATTTATAACTCTAACTTTAAATGGTTGTCCAACTAAGCTGTCAAGGTGAGCAAGAATTTTTTCTGGATCAGCACCTTCAACTCTTGGATAATGAAGTGGAGTCAATTGTGAAACTGGTATAAACCCTTTCAAACCATCAATATCAACAAGTAAACCTCATTTGTTAGCTTCTGTTGGTCTAACAGTGATAACTTCACTACTATTGTGGTATTTTGTAAGGTTAGTAAGATTTTTGATTTGGTTAGCTCTTTTTAATGATAAAATAAGTAAACCTCTTTCAACTGAATCACCTAAAACCATAACTTCAATTGCTTGACCTGGTTGTAATTCATTTAAATCAACAGTATTACCAACTTCTTTTGATACAACTAGTCCAGTAAATTGATTATTAACATTTACTAAAATATTTTTTTTCTCAATTTTTACAATTGTACCAGAAATAACTTCTCCTTGTTTTGGATATTTAATTTCAGGAGATGCATTAAATAACTCTTCAAACAGAGTTAAATCTTTATTTGTCATAAAGATAACAAGTTAAAAAATAAAATACAAATAAGAACTCAGTTCTTATTCTCTATAATTTTTAAATTTTTTCAAAAATCACAAAGAGCAAAAACTAAGTTAATTTAAAACAAAATATTTAAATTTTTTCTTTTTTCAATAATTTTTTGTTTTATAAAAATAATTGTGTACCGCACAGGTTTAAAGGCCTTGCCTTTAAAAATCCATTTACTTTATAAATGGGGAGTCTGAAGAGGCTCGTCGGCTTTTAGCTCGGACCTCCAAAAGATAAACTATAAAAATTCAAAAATATTTTGCTCTTATTCATCGCAAAAATTTTAGATTTTTATGTTTCCTTTTTTCCTTTCTCACCCCTTCCCTATTTTACTAAGGAAGTTTTTTAAAAGTTTTATATTATATTATTGCTTTTTAAATGGGGAGTCTGAAGGGGCTCGAACCCTCGACCTCCAGAGTCACAATCTGGCATTCTAACCAACTGAACTACAGACTCCATAAATCTAAAGCTCCTAGATTATATAAAAAAGATATGATTTGTCAAAAGAAAATTTCACTTATTTTTTTCAAAATTTTTAAAAATGTGTTAAAATATAAAAAATAAAATTAAATTAATAAAAAAAATGGATAAAAATAATGAATATATTTCTATAATTTGACATGAATTTAGAACTCCCTTGACATCTATAAGATGATATTTATCAATGATTTTAGAATGAGATATGTGAGAAATTTCAAATGATGCAAGAAAAGCTTTGAATCATTGTTATGACAGTTCTGTAAGACTTATAAGACTTGTAAATGATATTTTAGCTCTTTCAAGAATAGAAAATTGAAAAATGGAATATTTTCCTTCTGAAATAGAAATTACAGAATTTTTAAAATATATTTACAATGATATTTTTGTTGAAGCAGAAGAAAAAAAAGTAAATATAGAAATAGAAATAGAAAATAAATTAAAGAACAAAAAAATTTTTTATGATTCTGACAGATTAAAACAAGTTTTTATAAATCTTATTTCAAATGCTTTAAAATTTACAGATATTTGATGAAAAGTTTTAATAAAAGCAAGTTCAAAAGATGAAAAAAATATTTTATTTGAGATAATTGACA
>JAUMXI010000022.1:3421-25426 GCA_030529185.1 Flavobacteriaceae bacterium | reverse complement strand
AGAATACTTATTATTCTACTTGGAATATGTTTTATTCTATATAGAATGCTCTTTATTCTTGTTAGAATAGTCTTCATTCCACTTGGAATGTTCTGTATTCCAGTACAATATTACTTATTTTATTTGGAATAAACAATATTCTGGGTAGAAACTTCATTAAAGATTATTTTTGAATAAAATTAATTACTATTTTAATTTATAATATATCTTATATTTCTCAAAATTCTTTAAATTTTCTTATTTTTGGCGTGATGAATGAGCTTATTTTTGATTTAGTAGAAAATACAAATAGAAATATTTTCCTTACAGGGAAGGCAGGAACGGGGAAAACCACTTTTCTTAATAATTTTGTGAAGAAATCGCGAAAAAATCATATTGTGGTGGCACCTACAGGTATTGCAGCGATTAATGCTGGGGGAATGACTATTCATTCCATGTTTGGATTGCCTTTGCATTCGTTTGTCCCTACGATGGAGCGTATAGATGCCAATTTGGCGTATAATATTTCAGATTTAAAATCTCGATTAAAATATAGAAAGGAAAAGATAAAACTCCTTAGAGAGGTGGAAATCATCATTATAGATGAGGTCTCTATGCTTCGTGCCGATGTTTTGGATATGATGGATTTTGCCCTAAGGTTTATAAGAAGAAATCAACAAAGATTTGGAGGTGTTCAGATGCTTTTCATTGGAGATTTATACCAATTGCCTCCTGTTGTTAAAGAAGAAAACGAATATATTCTTAGCCAATTTTACTCCTCTGCTTTTTTCTTTGATGCGAAAGTTTTGGAGGGAGTAGATTTGCTCACGATAGAACTCACCGAGGTTTTTCGCCAAAAAGATCAAGATTTTTTGGATTTGCTCAATGCCATTCGAGATGGAGATATTAAAGGGATTGATTTTGATAAGTTAAACCAAAGGTATTTCCCTGATTTTGAACCTCAAAATAAAGCCTTTATCCATATTTGTTCGCATAATAGAATAGCTGATGAAATCAACCAAAAGAAACTAAATGAACTTCAAACACCTTCTTATTTTTATAAAGCTAATATTTATGGCGAATTTAAAGAAAATATGTTCCCTAATGATGAAATATTAGAGCTGAAAGTAGGAACGCAAGTCATGTTTATCCGAAATGATATTTCGCAAGAAAAAAAATATTACAATGGTAAATTAGCTGAAATTTCTAAACTTACCGAAGACAAAATCTATGTGATTTTTGAGGAAAGTGATGTGGAATTTGAAATAAAAAAGGAGGTTTGGGAACAAAAAAAATACACTCTCGGAGAAGAAAAACAAATTGAAGAGGAAGTAATTGGGAGTTTTGAGCAGTTTCCTATTCGTTTGGCGTGGGCAGTCACCATTCATAAAAGTCAAGGGCTTACTTTTGATAGATTAATCGTTGATGCAGGGCAAAGTTTTACTTCGGGGCAGGTGTATGTGGCACTTTCGCGTTGCCGAACTTTGGAGGGTATTTACCTCAAGTCTAAAATTACTCCATCGGTGATTTTTAGCGACCAAAGAATCTCTCATTTCCAAGATAATACCAATGCCAATGATAAAATTGAGGAAATCTTGGAGGCAGAAAAGTATGATTATAGCATTAAAAAAGTATTAAAATGCACAGATTTTAAGTGGTGTTGGGTTTCTTTAGAGGATTGGCATAAAGCAACGCAAGAATCTAAAAAATTAAACCAAGAACAGGTAAAAAACTTGTATTTTACCCTAAAAAATAACCTTGAAAACCTCACGGAAATCTTTAACAAGTTTGAAAAAGTATTAACCCAAAAAACCTTTAAATTCACTCAAAATCAAGAAAAATGGAAAGAGGTGGAAGATAAAGCCAAAGGAGGCGTAAATTTCTTTTTTCAGAAAATTAACGAACAGATTTTTGAGCCATTAAAACAACATTATGCCACCACCAAAGGAGAAAAAGGGCTGAAAGGCTACAACGAAATCCTTAAAATCTGGATTGATGATGTGGAAGATTTTTTAAAAGATTTACAAATAGCGAGGCTTTTAGAAACTCCTCTTTTTGATGCGGAAAACGATGCGAAAATTAGCGTTCAGATTGCCAAAATCCCCACCCATATCATCACTTATAAAATGTTTGAAGAAGGCAAAAGCGTGGAAGAGATTGTAAAGGAAAGAGGCTTGGCTTATAGCACAATTATGGGGCATTTGGCAAAGTTTGCCAGTCAAGGAGTTTTAGATTTATCACGATTAGTAAGCGATGAGAAAATCAAAATTTTTGAAAAAATTTTTGAGGAAAATCCACAGGAAAACCTAACAGATTGGAAAAACACTCTCCCCGAGAATTTTGAATATCAAGAAATTAGATTGCTTTGGAATGCTCAGCAATATTTAAAAGAAAAAAACGAAGAATAACTTAGAAATAAAGGAAGATAAAATAGAAAAGAAACTGCATAATCATAAAGTTTTTTGAAAAAAAATAAAGTTTTTTTTGATTAAACAAATAAAATGGTTTTCTTTGTAGTTTCAAATAATTATAGACTGAAAATATTATGAAAAAATTAAAGTTATTTTCATTGTCTGCTTTAGGAGCTATGGCAATTTTGATGAGTTGCGGTGGTGGTAATACCAAGAGTGGTGGTGGTACTAAAAAATTTATAAGTAAAACAGGTTGGAAGCCTAACGACCAAAAAGGTTGGTTTTTTACAGGAAAGAATAAAAAGCAAAAAGCTTGGCCTGGAATGGTGTATGTAGGAGGAGGATCTTTTACTATGGGATTGGTGAAAGATGATGTAATGCGTGATTGGAACAATACTCCGAGAAGGATGCAAGTAAGTTCTTTTTTTATTGGTGAAACGGAAATTACCAATTATGAATACCGAGAATATACTACTTGGTTGAAATTTGTTTTTCCATCTTCTGACCCAAGTTTTAAGCATATTTATTCAGGAGCTTTGCCAGATACTTTGGTTTGGAATAATAAGATGTCGCGTAATAATTATGCAGAAACTTATTTTCGTTCTCCAGAATATGATTTCTATCCAGTAGTGGGAGTTTCTTGGACTCAAGCTTCAAGATATTGCGATTGGCTTACAGACAGAGCAAATGAAAAAGAATTGATGAATCAGGGAGTAATTAGTAAAGATTTCTATGCTAATGAAACTAATAATCAAGGGGCAAATACATTTAGCCTAGATAAATACAGAGCTAATGACCCTGAAATGAAAGCTTATCTCGATGAAAAGAGATTAGAGCAAAAAACAGGAATTAAGACTAAAAACGTTAGGATTATAGCGGCTAATAGAAATGCAACATCAGGGGTAGTGACAAAATTTAGGCTTCCGACTGAAGTAGAATGGGAATATGCAGCGTTGGGGCTTCAAAAAAATAGAAATTATAATAACTATTTAGGGAAAACCACAATGGCAGAGAACATTAGAAAGAAAAATGGAGGCTATCTTGAAAACTTTAAACAAGGTAGAGGAAATTATTCCGGTGTAGGAGGCTGGGCTGATGATGGTTCTCCTGCAACTTCTGATGTGAAAAGATACCCGTCAAACGACCTTGGTATCTACGGTATGTATGGAAATGTTGCGGAATGGACTGCGGATGTTTATCGTCCGATTATAGATGAGGAAGCAAGTGATTTTAACTATATGAGAGGAAATGTAGTGAAAGAAAATGTGAGAAATGCGGATGGAAGCTATAAAGTAATAGATGCTAATAATATTCCTTATGATACTTTAGCTGATGGTAGATTGGTGTATAGAGGTCTGCCCGGGCAATACAAAAGAGAGATTAAGGAAAATTATGCAAATTATAATGATGGTGATTATAGATCTTCTTTGGAGGGAGGCTACGGTAGAGTCTTAGACGATAGTGCAAGTTTGGGCTATAATATGTATAATTCTACAAGAAAAAGATTTATAGTAGATGCTAATGGTAGAGTGATTTTAGAAAAAGATAATAAACAACGCTCTTCTAATGTGTCTAATACCGTGAGAGTAGTAAAGGGAGGCTCTTGGAGAGATATTGCATATTGGCTTGACCCAGGGCAGAGAAGATATAGAGAAGAGAGCAAAGCTTATGGCTGGATTGGCTTCCGTGTAGCACAAGACGCAAAAGATGCTAAAATGAGGAGGTCAAAAAGATAATCAAACAAATAAATTCTTAAAAATCCTTTCTTTTATTAGAAAGGATTTTTTTATTTTTGGAGTATGAATATTGAGAATTTTTATTCCACTTTTTTTAAAGTAGGAAAAGTAAGCATTGATAGTAGAAAAATAGAAAGAGGTGATGTGTTTTTTGCCTTTACTGGGGAGAATTTTAATGCAGCTACTTTGGCAGAAAATGCAATTAATCAAGGGGCATCGGCGGTAATTGTAGAAGATGAAGTCTATGCTAATTCAGATAAAAACATTTTCCTAGTGCCTTCTACTTTGGAGTTTTTGCAAAAATTGGCTTTATATCATCGGCAACAATTGAATATTCCTATTATCGCTCTTACAGGAAGCAATGGGAAAACTACGACGAAAGAACTTATCAATGCAGTTCTTGCCCAGAAATTTAAAACTCAATATACTTTTGGAAATCTTAACAATCATATTGGAGTGCCTTTAACCTTGTTATCTATTGATGAAGAATACGAAATTGCCGTTGTGGAAATGGGTGCCAATCATCAGAAAGAGATAGAATTATTATGTTCTTTGGCGAAACCAAATTTTGGATATATCACCAATTTTGGAAAAGCACATTTGGAAGGTTTTGGGGGTTTTGAAGGAGTAATTAAAGGAAAATCAGAGCTTTATGATTATTTAATTCAGAATGAAGAATTTATTTTGGTGAATGAAGCAGATGAAATTCAAAGAGAGAAAACCAATCAATATGCTAAAAAAATCACTTTTGGAGCGGAGAATTCTCAATATCAATTTGAGAAATTTGTAGAAAATAATAGGGTAGGGCTGGTTTTCAATGGCGAAAAGGCTCAATCCAACCTCACAGGGGGGTATAACTTTACCAATCTTTGTGCCGCTACGAGTTTGGGGCTTCATTTTGGGATTAGTTTTAGTGAAATAAAAAAAGCGATTGAAACTTATGTTCCGACCAATATGCGTTCTCAAATCGTTGAAAAAGAGGGGAAAACATTGGTGTTGGATACTTATAATGCCAATCCGAGTAGTATGGCTTTGTCGTTGAAAAATTTTAGTGAATTTCAAGGGACGAAAACGATTATTATTGGAGATATGTTGGAGTTAGGCGAGGAAGGAAAAAGGGAACATCAGCAGATTTTAGATTTGGCAGAGCAGTTAGGTTTTGATGAAATTATCTCTGTGGGAGGGATTTTTAAGGAAATTCACCATCAAGGAAAGGCGTTTTCTCATCACAAAGAATTGATTGAATATTTAAAAGAAAATCCTATTCATACGAAGAATATTCTTCTTAAAGGTTCGCGAGGGATAACATTGGAAAAGGTTTTGGAGTTTTTATAAGTTTTTGATACAAATTATTAAAGAACATATTTTCAAATCTACATTTAAACAAAAGTTTTTTGTTATTTTTGCGAAATGTTTAGATATGCTATTTTTGTAGTGCTATTTCTGGGGTTGATGTCTTGTCAGCAGGATTATTTGCCCAAACCCAAAGGGGAACTCAGATTGGAATATCCCCAGCCTAAATATCAAAAATTTCAGTCAGGGTGTTCATTTTCTTTTGAGCATTCCAATTTTTCTAAAATTCATCAAGCGAAACAAAATTGTTGGTATAATCTCTCTTATCCAGAAATGAAAGCCAATGTTTTCATCACCTATTTTCCCATTAAAAATGATTTTAATCTGCACATTAAAGAAGTGGAAAAAATGGTGTATGAGCATACGATAAGGGCATCGGCGATAGAGACGAAATCTTTTTCTTATCCTGAAAAAAAAGTTTTTGGAAATTTTTATGAATTGAAAGGGCAATCGGCATCAAATATTCAGATTTATGTGACGGATAGCACTAGGCATTTCGTGACGGCAAATTTGTATTTTAAATCTCGCCCGAAGCCCGATTCTCTTCAACCAGCGATAGATTATATCAGAAAAGATTTAGTTCATTTAATAGAAACATTTAATTGGAAATAATTAGTTTAAAATGAAACTTTTAGCAGTAGGAACCCTTGCATTTGATACCATTGAAACACCTTTCGGAAAAACGGATAAAATTTTGGGTGGAGCCGCGACTTATATCGGTCTGTCGGCTTCTGTTCTTCACGCCGATGTGAGCCTTGTTTCGGTGGTTGGGGGTGATTTTCCGAAGCAATATTTAGATTTGCTCAACCAAAGAGAAATCAATACAGACGGGGTAGAGGTGGTATCTCACCAAAAGACTTTTTTTTGGCACGGAAAATACCATAACGATTTGAATTGTAGAGATACAATCACTACAGAACTGAATGTTTTAGAGAGTTTTGAGCCTAAAATTCCGGAGCATTGCCAGAGCAATGAGATTTTGCTTTTGGGAAATTTGCATCCATGTGTGCAGTTATCGGTTTTGAAAAATATGAAGTGCCGACCAAAATTGGTGATTTTAGACACGATGAATTTTTGGATGCAACATACTTGGGATTTATTGATGGAAGTCATTGCTCAAACAGATGTAATTAGCATTAATGATGAAGAGGCAAGGCAGTTGTCAGGGGAATATTCTCTCCCGAAGGCTGCTCAGAAAATCCACGAAATGGGACCGAAATTCGTCATCATCAAAAAAGGGGAACACGGAGCGATTTTATTTAGTGAAGGCAAGATTTTTGCCATTCCAGCACTGCCTTTGGAAGATGTTTTTGACCCAACGGGGGCTGGAGATACTTTTGCAGGAGGTTTTGCGGCGCATTTGGCGGCTACAGAAAGTTTGTCTTTTGAGAATATGAAGACGGCAATCATCGTGGGAAGTGCGATGGCATCTTTTACGGTGGAAAAATTTGGAACAGAAAAATTATTGGAAGTTTCGCCGAATTTATTAAAACAAAGAATTAAAAAATTCCAAGAACTCACAACTTTTGAGGTAGATATAGAAAATTTAAGAAATAATTAGGATATAAAATTGAACGATTTTCAATAAAGAGTTTTATTTTTGTAAGATTAAAATAATTATCTAAAAAATGGTAAAAAATATTAAAAAAATGCTTTGGTTAGGTCTGGCTTTTGTTTCCTATCAAGCTAATGCCCAATTGCAAAAAGGTCAGCTTATAGATGGAGTAGCTGCAGTAGTTGGTAATGAAATTATTTTGGAGTCTGATATTGTGGAACAAGCCAATTATGCTAAACAACAAGGAATGACCTCCACTGATAAATGCGAGTTCGTTGAGGGGCTTCTGAATAATAAACTGATGATTTATCACGCAAAAAAAGACACGCTTATCCCGAATAGAAGCAAGGAAATCAAAGCTCAGGTTAATCAAAAATATGAGCAGATTTTATCTCAATTTCCTTCCGAAAAAGAAATGCTGGAGGCATATAAATTCAAATCTGCTGTGGATATGAAAAATACGATTGAGCAGATAGATTCGGATACTTATTATGGGCAAAGTAAATACGCTAGAATTACCGAAAAAACAGATATTACTCCTAATGAAGTTACGGATTTTTA
Organism: Flavobacteriaceae bacterium; assembly: GCA_030529185.1. GTDB lineage: Bacteria > Bacteroidota > Bacteroidia > Flavobacteriales > Weeksellaceae > JABCPE02. Next base: position 17,831 of record JAUMXI010000022.1, on the reverse strand, counting down.
TAACGCTTACAAATTTCAGCTTCCAGAGGTGAAAGATGAGGTTATCCTCTCTCAAATCGTGATGTATCCTAAACTTACGGAAGCCCATAAGGGAGAGATTATCAATAAATTAAAGAGGATAAAACAAGATATTCTTAATGGAGAAAGTTTTGAGCTTCAAGCAAGAATTTACTCCGAAGATGAGGGGTCGGCTTCCAACGGAGGACTTTATCAAAACATTCCAAAAGGTCGAATGGTAAAAGCTTTTGAAGCAACGGCACTTAATTTGCAAGAAGGTGAAATTTCTGACCCAATAGAAACCGAGTATGGTTATCACATCATTCAACTAGTGAAGAAAAAGGGAAAAATCTACGATGCGAGACACATTCTCATTAAAACTACGCCTAACGCAGAGGAAATTGCAATGGCTAAAAAAGAATTGCAAGATATCAAACAGCAAATTTTAGATGGGAAAATTACTTTTAAAGAAGCGGCTTATCGTTATTCAGATGACAAAAATACAAAATTCAACGCAGGGATTTTAGTGGGGAGCAATGGCTCTACGAAGATAGAAAAGACCGAGCTTCCAGCAAATATTGCTTATCAAATTGCGGGGTACAATCAAGGGGATATTACCGAGATTTTTGAAGATGAATTGAATAGAAGAAAAGGCGTAGCATTGTTGAGAATAGAAGAATCTATTCCTGCTCACCAGTTAAGTTTGGAAACAGATTATGATAGAGTAAAAGTTTTGGCTCTGAATAATAAGAAAAACCAAATTGTAGAAAAATGGATAAAAGAGCAATTGCCAGAAACTTTTATTTCTATTGACAAACGCTATAATCATTGTGCGTTCAAAACAAAATGGATTAAGAAATAAAATAAAGGGTTAGAAATTTCTAACCCTTTATTTTATATATTTGTAAGAAAATTGTTGTACTATGAAAAAGATAATTGTAATTTATGTCATATTTTTTATTAATTTGATTTCTGCACAAGAAGGTGTTTATAAAGTCAAAAGCAAGTATGATTTTAGCCAAACTATCTACGAATTAAAAGAGAAGCTACAAGAAAGAAATATTAAAATCTTTGCTGAAATAGATCATTCAGCAGAGGCTAAAAGTGTAGATTTGATTTTATCTCCTACCAAAGTTTTTATCATTGGAAACCCCAAAATAGGAACTAACCTAATGTTAGAAAAACAAGAAGTTGCTCTTCATCTTCCATTGAAAATCCTTGTTATTCAAGATAAAAACGGAAAATCAGAAATTCATTACCAAAAGATTTCATCTTTAATCGAAACTTATAAAATACAAGAATCTCTTCCCATTGCTGAAAATATAGACAAAGCAATAATCAATATCTTAAATTCATTAGAGTAAGGATTATGCATATCCTTTTTAGTATATTCATTTTCTCATTTCCTTTCCTTATCTTTGTGGCAAACTTTGGACGAGAAACGCTATGAATAATCACGCTACACAATACACGGAGGACAATATCAAAACGCTGGAACCTCGCGAGCATGTGCGACTGAGACCGGGAATGTATATCGGAAAGTTGGGCGATGGCTCGGCGGCTGATGATGGGATTTACATCTTACTTAAAGAAGTGGTGGATAACTCCATTGACGAGTTTCGTATGAAATTCGGAAAGCGTATTGATGTGAAAATTCAAGATGGAAAAGTGGTGGTTCGCGATTATGGGCGAGGCATTCCATTGGGGAAAATTGTAGATGTGGTTTCCAAAATGAATACCGGTGGGAAGTATGATGATGGAGCGTTTAAGAAATCTATTGGACTCAATGGCGTGGGAACAAAAGCCGTGAATTTCCTTTCCTCTTATTTTCTAGTGAAATCCATTAGAGATGGGAAAACTCGCTCGGCGGAATTTAGGGAGGGAAAACTCATCGAAGCCTTTGAAGAAACGGATACCACAGAAAAAAACGGCACCGAAATTACTTTCATTCCTGATAACACGATTTTCGTTAATTATAAATTTCGCAACGAATATGTAGAGCGAATGCTCCGCAATTACACTTACCTTAATTTAGGTTTAAAAATTTACTATAACGGCGAAGTTTTTGAATCTCAAAACGGCTTGAAAGACCTTTTGGAAGAGGAAATTGATGGAGAAATTATCTATCCTATTATTCACATCAAAGATGAGGATATGGAGGTGGCGATTACCCATTCCGATAAATCTCAGTCCGAAACTTATTTTTCATTTGTTAATGGGCAATACACCTCGCAAGGGGGAACGCATCTCAATGCTTTTAAGGAGGCTTTTGTGAAAACTATTAAGGAATTTTTTGGTAAAAACTTTGAGGCAACGGACATTCGCAAAGCTATTATTGGAGCGGTTTATATCAATGTTGGTAATCCTGTTTTTGAATCTCAAACCAAAACCAAATTGGGCTCTACCACGATGGGGCAAGATAAGGACGGCAATGAGTTGGAAACCATCAGAACTTTCGTGAATAATTATATGAAGAGCAAATTGGATAATTTCCTTCATAAAAACCCTGAAATTGCGGAGGCTTTGCACAAAAAAATCTTAGTTTCAGAGAGAGAGAGAAAAGAGCTTTCTGGCATACAAAAACTGGCACGAGAGAGGGCAAAAAAAGTATCGCTTCATAATAAGAAATTGAGAGATTGTCGCCAACATTACAACGACCAAAAAGCCCTTAGAAAAGCTGAAACCCAGATATTTATCACGGAGGGAGATTCTGCTTCTGGGTCTATTACCAAAAGCCGTGATGTGGAAACCCAAGCTGTTTTTTCACTCAAAGGAAAACCGCTGAACTGCTATGGTTTAACCAAAAAGGTAGTCTATGAAAATGAGGAATTTAACCTCTTACAGGCGGCACTCAACATTGAGGAAAGTTTGGAGGATTTGCGTTATAATCAGGTGATTATAGCCACAGATGCCGATGTAGATGGTATGCATATTCGCCTACTGATGATTACCTTTTTCCTTCAGTTTTTCCCAGATGTAATTAAAAATGGACACTTGTATATCCTTCAAACTCCGTTATTTAGGGTAAGAAATAAAAAAGAAACCCGATATTGCTATACCGAAGCCGAACGATTAAAGGCTTTGGAAGAGTTAGGGAAAAATCCAGAAATCACTCGTTTTAAGGGACTTGGGGAAATTTCTCCCGATGAGTTTAAACACTTTATTGGCAAAGATATTCGTTTAGAGCCAGTTAGGATTGGGAAAGATACCACGATTGACCAACTTTTAGAATTCTATATGGGCAAAAATACTCCCGAAAGACAAAACTTTATCTTGGAAAATTTGGTGATAGAAGAAGGGGTTTAATTAATCTAAAATCAAATCATTATGAGACTAAATAATAAACACAAAACGCCTGTATATCGGTTTTTCTTTACTTTGGTAACGATTATTCTTATCGTAGGTTTAGGAATGAGTTTTTTAAATTTTGTTCAACTCCCCGTTTTAGGTAAAAGATTGAGCTATGGTGCAATTATTTTTGGTGTTTTAATGTATGCTATCATTTACATCAGAGGCAGACAAATTTTTGAGTATGATAGCGATGGCGAGGCTTTGAACTTTAAAAATTATAATGTTTTATCTTTTTTAGAAAGTGAGGCACGAGATGAGTTCCCGAAATATAAATTGATTTCCTACGAAATTGTCAATGCGATTTTATTTAAAAGATTGTATATCAGGATAAAAAGTAAGAAAAAAAACGCATCTACATTAAAGTATGATATTTCTTATCTTAGCCGTAAAGAAATTCGAGATTTGAGAACATCGCTGAATAAGGTAATAAAATATAATAACGAAAACAGAATATATGAGAATCAATAATTTATGGAATCTTCATCAGGGAGAAGAAACCCAAAATAAAGTTTTAGAAGATGTATTAAAAAATATTTCATTTAAAGGGGCAAATTTATGGATTTTGGCTTGTGCTATCTTGATTGCTTCTATCGGTTTGAATGTTAATTCTACTGCTGTTATCATCGGAGCGATGTTAATTTCTCCATTGATGGGACCTATCGTGGGGATTGGTTTTGCTTTGGCTACTTATGATTTGTCTTTGTTGAAAAAATCAGGGAAAAATTTATTGACGGCTACTGTTGTAAGCCTTTTGGTATCAGCGATTTATTTTTTCATAAGTCCATTCAAAGAGGCACAATCCGAGATTTTAGCGAGAACTTCACCGAATATTTATGATGTGCTTATTGCTTTTATCGGTGGAATTGTTGGGGTAATTTCCATTACGCGTGTGGAAAAAGGAAACCCTATCCCAGGTGTGGCAATTGCTACAGCTTTGATGCCTCCTTTATGCACGGCAGGTTTTGGACTTTCTACCTTTAATTTTAATTATTTTATTGGAGCAATGTATTTGTATTCTATTAATTGCTTTTTTATTGCAATTGCTACTTTTGTGATTGCTAAATACTTGAAATACAAGCCGGTTGCCTATAAAAACCCTGATTTTGATAAGAAAATAAGATATGGCATTTCTTTTATGATGTTGCTTTTGATTGTTCCGAGCTGTCTATTGGCTTATCAACTCATTAAAGATAGAAAATATACTCAAAATATTGAGAATTTCATTAAAACGGAATTTACAGACAATGGCTATACCATTATTTATAAGAAAATAAATCAAACCACTCAACCTAAAAAAATTGAATTAGCTTTTCTTAATGATAAATTAGATAGTCTTGAAATTAAACGATTTAATAATAAATTAAAAAGTTTGGGAATTGAAGATACGAAACTTTTTATCAAGCAAAGTACTTCTGATCTGAAATCTGAAATTTTAGCAGAAATCAATAAGCAAAATACTCAATTTTCCGAAAAAGATTTGGTTATTCAAAAATTACGAGAAGAGTTGGGGCAATACAAGGTAGAACAGCCTCATTTGGCGAAAGAAATTAAAATTCTTTTCCCTGAAATAGAGAATATTTCTATCGGAAAACTTAACTCTTACAACAAGAAAGATTCCTCTTATGTGAATACAGTGGTGCTGTATCAAGCAAATAAAGAAATTAACGAACAACAATTAAAAAATTGGTTATCAACTAAATTGGAAGATAACTCTTTGAAACTTGTAAAACAAAAATAATCAATACTTTTAATGGAAGAAAATCAGCAGCAAGGAGAAGTTTTAAAGAAAGTTTCTGGTCTTTATCAAGACTGGTTTTTGGATTATGCCTCTTATGTGATTTTGGATAGGGCAATTCCCTCTATTTATGATGGATTTAAACCTGTTCAAAGGCGTATTATGCACTCTATGAGAGAGTTGGAAGATGGGCGATACAATAAAGTCGCCAATATCGTGGGGAACACGATGAAATACCACCCACACGGAGATGCTTCCATTACCGATGCGATGGTGCAAATCGGTCAGAAAGAGCTACTTATAGACACGCAGGGGAACTGGGGGAATATCTACACTGGCGACTCGGCTGCTGCTGCCAGATACATTGAGGCAAGGCTTACACCTTTTGCTTTGGAGGTGGTTTTTAACCCTAAAACTACGGATTGGACGAAATCCTACGATGGTAGAAATAACGAACCTATTGACCTCCCAGTGAAGTTTCCTTTGCTTTTGGCACAGGGTGTGGAGGGGATTGGCGTGGGACTTTCCACTAAAATTATGCCTCATAACTTCAATGAATTGATTTCGGCTTCCATTGCTTATCTCAAAGGGAAAAAATTTGAACTTTACCCTGATTTTCTCACGGCTGGAATGCTCGATGTTTCTAATTACAATGATGGAAAACGAGGCGGAAAACTCCGTGCCAGAGCGAGAATTATTCAAAAGGATAAAAATACACTTTGCATCACCGAATTGCCTTTTTCAAAAACAACCAGTGATTTGATTGATAGTGTTTTAAAGGCAAATGAAAAGGGAAAAATCAAAATTAAAAAGATTGAGGACAACACCTCCGACCAAGTGGAAATCAATATCCATTTGACCAATGATATTTCTCCTGATAAAACCATTGATGCACTTTATGCTTTCACGGATTGCGAGGTTTCCATTTCGCCGAATGCTTGTGTCATCGTGGGCGATAAACCGATGTTCCTTTCCGTTTCAGAAATATTGAAAATGAATACCGACCACACGGTTTCTCTCTTGAAAAAGGAATTGGAAATTGAGTTGGGCGAGTTAGAGGACAAATGGCATTTTGCTTCGTTGGAAAAAATCTTTATTGAGAATGAAATTTACCAAGAAATCAAGGGAAAAGATAGCAAAGAAGCAGTTTATGAAGCCATTGACCAAGCCTTGAAACCTTTCGTGAAAAATTTGATGAGAGAAGTTGTCACAGAGGATATTATTAGGCTAACGGAACTTCCATTTATGCGAATTTCTCGTTATGATAGGGATAAAGCCTTAGAAAATATCGCTGCTTTGGAGGGAAAAATGGAGCAAGTGAAACATCATTTGGAACATTTGGTGGCTTACGCGATTGATTATTTCCAAAATATTCAGAAAAAATACGGAAAAGATAAAGAGAGAAAAACAGAACTCCGTATTTTTGACACGATTGATGCTACGAAAGTTGCCGTTGCCAATGAGAAATTTTATGTCAATCGAGCGGAAGGTTTCATTGGAACTTCCTTGAAAAAAGATGAGTATGTGTTTGATTGTTCGGATATTGACGATATTATTGTCTTCCGAAAAGATGGCACGATGCTCGTCACCAAGGTGGATTCTAAAACCTTTGTGGGCAAGGACATCATTCACATTGGAGTTTGGAAGAAAAATGACACTCGCACAGTTTATAATATGATTTACCGCGAGGGAAAAATCGGACCTTTCTATATGAAGCGTTTTTCCGTCACTTCCATTACGCGAAATACCGAATACCCTTTGGCATCAGATCAAAAAGGCTCAGAGGTGCTTTATTTTTCGGCAAATCCTAATGGCGAAGCAGAAGTAGTGAGCGTTCTCTTGAAACCTAATGCCAGAATCCGTAAGAATAAAATTGAGATTGATTTCTCTGAATTAGCCATCAAAGGGCGAAATTCACGAGGGAATTTGGTGACGAAATATGCCGTGAAAAAGGTAGATTTAAAGGAAGAGGGCGTTTCTACATTAGCACCGAGAAAAATTTGGTTTGATGATACGGTGAGAAGACTCAACGCCGATGCGAGAGGAACATTGCTCGGTAGTTTTAAAGGAGATGATAAAATATTGACTATCAGTCAGAATGGCGAGGCGAAATTGGTGAATTTTGATTTGAGCAATCGTTTTGATGATGATTATCTGATTTTGGAAAAATGGAAGCCCGAACAAGCTATTTCTTGCATTTATTACGATGGCGAAAAGGAGATTTATTTCATTAAGCGTTTCCTTTTGGATAATACAACGAATGTCCAAAATTTTATGCCAAGCGAACATCCGAAATCTTTTATAGAGTTTGTGGGAACTTCGGACGGATGCACGGCGGAAATTATTTTTGCCAAAGATAAAAACGGAAAAGAAAAAGACCCCGAAATTATTGATATTGATGAATTTATATCGGTAAAAGGTATTAAGGCAATGGGAAATCAGTTTATTAAAGATAAGGTAAAATCTATTAATATCACCATTCCAGAGCCAGTGGAAGAGCCCGAACCAGAGGAAGAACCTCCCACTTTTGAAATCCCAGAAGAGGGAATAATTGGAAGTTTATTTGAATAAAAAAACCACGCAAATTTTTGCGTGGTTTTTTTAGTTTTTTAATCAGGATAAACAATGTATTTTGTTCGGATTTTTTCAAATTTTTCTAAATCCTTTTTCCAAGAGTTTTTAATTTCAGGAATGGTTTTATAGCTTGTGATTTGCTTTCGAAGTTCATCTGTTCCTGCCAGAGTATCAAACCAGTAGCGTTTTTTTGCATCTATTAAAAAGAAATTCTTTTTGACATTTTCGTAATGATTATAGGCTTTTATCACCCATTCTAAATTTAGTTCTCGCAAATCATTCTCATAATTCATCAAGTTTTCTCCATAGCAAATTTGTCCTTTTAAGAAAGGTTCTTTTGCTCCGTAAGAAGGCTTTGGTGTGAATTGAAACTCCATATTTTTAATCCACGGAGAGCCATAAACTTGGAAAGGAAATTCTGTACCTCTTCCTACAGAAACTTGCGTCCCTTCAAAGAAACAAAGGCTCGGATAAAGATTAATAGCCTTATCATTCGGTAGGTTAGGCGATGGTTTTTCAGAAATAGGATAACGATTTTTTTTGTGATAACCCTGCATTTTAATTAAGGTGTATTTCGCTTGAATCCCTCTTTTTAGCCATCTTTCGCCATTGACCATCCTTCCATATTCCCCAATCGTAAGACCATACACCACAGGCACAGGGTGGAGCCCAACGAAACTCGTCCATTTTTGTTGCAATACAGGTCCATCAATATAGCCATCGTGAGGGTTTGGTCGGTCTAAAACTATTACTTCTACATTATTTTCAGCTGCTGCTTCCATTACATAAGTAAGCGTAGAAATATAGGTGTAAAATCTTACTCCAACATCTTGAATATCAAACAGAATAACATCTAATCCTTTCACCTGTTCGTTGGTAGGTTTTTTATTATTTCCGTAAAGCGAAACAATAGGAAGTCCCGTTTTAGTATCTATTCCATTTTTAACCACTTCACCAGCATCGGCATCACCACGGAAGCCGTGCTCTGGGGCAAAAATATGTTTAATTTTTACTTCATTTTTAACTAAAAAATCCACCAAATGCGTTTTGTCCTTTAATAACCCCGTTTGATTAGTGACCACTGCAATGGTTTTATTTTTCAATAAAGGTAAATATTTTTCTGGTTGGTCAGCTCCCGTTTTAAAGGGAATTTTAGTGTTTTGTGCCAAAAAAAATGCAGTATTTACAAAAAGCATTAGCACAATTACAACAAAATTTTTACTTTTGACTTTTAAATTCATAGTTTTGAAATTTCCGATTTACTTTTCTAAAAAAATTGCATTTTCCAAAGATAATAAAAATAATCTTTCACGCATTATTATTTTTATTGGTCGGCTTTCGGTGGCTCTTGGGATTTTGGTTTCTACTATTACGATTGCAACGGGATTGGGCTCTAAAAAGGCGATTAAAAACAAAATGGGCGATTTTGGAGGGCATATTTCTATAAAATCTACCAAATCTAATTCTTCGTATAATTCCTCCGTTTTGGAGATAGAACCTCATAAAATTGAGAAAATATTGCAACTTTCCGAAGTGGAAACTTTGCAGAGATATATTACAGCCAGTGGAATTTTCCGTAATGAAAAGCATTTTGCAGGGATTATTTTGAAAGGTGTAGGAAAGGATTTTGATGCTGAAAAATTTAGAAAATTTATAGTTTCGGGGGAAGTTCCAAAATTTACTGAAGAAGGCTATAATAACGATGTGATGATTTCCGAGCAATTGGCAAATGTAATGAAACTCAAAGTTAATAATACTATTACAGCAATTTTTTCTAAAGAAAACCAGCAACCTATCTACCGAAAATTTACGATAAAAGGAATTTACAATACGGATATTAAGCTGATAGACGAACTTTTTGTGATTGGAGATATTAATCACGCCAGAAAAATCCAAAATATGGAAGAAAATGCGATTGGTGGTTTGGAAGTTTTCCTTAAAGATTTTGACGATATTGATGCGGTAAATCCAAAAATAGAGGAAATCATCACTTATAAAAACTATGCTGAAAAAGTGACGGACAAATACCCTCAAATCTTACAATGGATTGGTATTTTTGACACGAATATTTCGGTGATTTTGGGAATTATGCTCGTGGTGGTGGTAATTAACATCATTATGGTTTTGCTTATTCTAATTATTGAAAGAACCAATTCCATCGGGATTTTAAAGACATTGGGAGCGACTAATGCTCAAATTCGTGCAATTTTCATTAATTATACTTTATTGATTATCATTCCTGGTTTGGTGGTGGGAAATATCATCGGCATTGCACTTTTATTATTGCAAAAATATTTTGGAATTATCCAGCTCAATCCGCAAGAATACTATATAAGCGTAGTTCCCGTGGATTTAAACCCCATTTATATGATAAGTCTCTCTTTGGGTATTTTGGTGGTTTCTGCCATTTCGTTAATTTTACCGAGCTATCTCATTAGCAAAATTTCCCCAGCGAAGACCATTAAGTATAATTGATTTAATTTTTTCCTTTAAATAAGAATTAAATTTTCATTAAGTCATTTTCTAAATCCACAATAATTGTTTATTTTTGAGGCAAAGAAAATAACAATAATGAATACCTACAAAAACCCACTAGAAGAGCGTTATTCCAGCGCAGAGATGTTGTTCAATTTTTCACACGATAATAAATTCCAAAACTGGAGAAAACTGTGGATTGCTTTGGCAGAAATTGAGAAAGACCTTGGCTTGGATATCTCCGATGAGCAAATCCAGCAACTTAAAGACAACGCCACCAATATAGACTATACCAAAGCAGCCGAATACGAAAAACGCTTCCGCCATGATGTGATGGCACATGTGCATACTTATGGTGATGTGGCTCCGCTGGCTCGTCCAATTATCCATTTGGGGGCGACTTCCGCTTTTGTGGGCGATAATACGGATTTGATTCAGATGCGTGATGGACTATTGATTTTGAGAAAAAAATTAGTCAATGTCATCAAAGGCTTATCTGATTTTGCTTTGAAATACAAGGATATGCCTACGCTTGGTTTTACGCATTTCCAACCGGCACAGCTCACTACGGTGGGAAAAAGAGCTACGCTTTGGCTACAATCTTTGATTTTGGATTTTGAGGAATTGGAGTTTTTCTTGGAAACTTTGAGATTCAGAGGCGTAAAAGGAACTACGGGAACAGCTGCCAGCTTTTTGGAGCTTTTCAATGGCGATTATGATAAAGTAAAAACACTAGACAAGGAACTTTCTAAACGCTTTGGTTTTGATAAAGTTTTCGGCGTATCGGGACAAACTTACGATAGAAAATTAGATGCAAAAGTGGTGGCTTTACTTTCTAATATCGCCCAATCGGCACATAAATTTACCAACGATTTGAGGTTGCTTCAGAACTTAAAAGAAATAGAAGAGCCATTTGAAAAAGACCAAATCGGTTCCTCGGCGATGGCGTATAAGCGAAACCCTATGCGTTCGGAAAGAATAGGGGCTTTGGCGAAATATGTGATGTCTCTATCTTCCAGCTCGGCAATGGTAGCGGCTACGCAGTGGTTTGAAAGAACTTTGGACGACTCTGCGAATAAGCGTCTCACCATTCCTCAGGCTTTCCTTGCCGTAGATGCTATCTTATTGATTTGGAACAATATTATGAATGGTCTCGTGGTCTATGAAAATCGTATCAATAAGCATATTATGGACGAACTTCCTTTTATGGCAACCGAATACATCATTATGGAGGAGGTGAAAGCGGGAGGCGACCGCCAAGAAATCCATGAAATCATCCGCGTACATTCTATGGAGGCGAGTAAAAAAGTGAAAATGGAAGGTAAAGAAAATGACTTGATAGAGCGAATTATGAACGATAGCTCTCTAAAACTCGATAAGTCTAAGCTCTCCGAAGTCCTCGACCCTAAAAATTTCGTTGGTTTTGCTCCAAGACAAACAGAAGAATTTATCAAAAACGAAGCCCAACCGATTTTGGATAAATATGCTCATTTGATTGGATTGGAAGCGGAGCTGAAGGTGTAAAAAGGATTTTATAAATAAACTAAAATGAAACAAAGAATATATATAGAAAAAAAAGGGCTGTTCGATGTGGAGAGTCCGAAGGTTTTTGAGGAAATCAAAGCCGTAGTGCCGAATGTGAAATCGGTGAAAGTGTATAATGTTTATGATATTTTCGGGTTGAATGAAACAGAACTCGAAAAGGTAGTAGGAAATACCTTTGCCGACCCCGTGACGGACATTTTACATTATGAAAATCCAGCGAAAAATGTACATTTTGCTACGGAGTTTTTACCTGGCCAGTACGACCAAAGAGCAGATTCTGCCGAGCAGTGCATCGCCTTGCTGACCAATAACGAAAATGCCAAGGTGCGTAGTGGAAAACTCATCGAACTGGAAGGTATTTCGGAAACGGATTTAGCGAAAATCAAAAACTTGCTTATCAATAAAATAGAGAGTCAAGAAAAGAATTTAGATATTTTGGAAATTCCAGCGGAGGAAACTCCAAGTGAAGTGCCTACTTACGACCAATTTATTTCGTTCAATGAAAGCGAGTTAGAGCAATTTTATAATGAACACGGATTTGCTTTTGGCTTGGACGATTTGGCACATATTCAGCAATATTTCCAGTCGGAAAAACGCAATCCTACCGAAACGGAACTCAAAGTGTTGGATACTTATTGGAGTGACCACTGTCGCCATACCACTTTTGAAACAGAACTGACCGATATTCAGTTTGAGGGGCAGTTTAAGGCAACTTTAGAGCAGATTTTCGCTGATTATTTAGAAAAAAGAAAATTCTTAGGAAGAGAGCATAAGCCAATTTCTTTAATGGATTTGGCTACCGTTTGCGGTCGTTATTTCCACAAGACAGGGAAATTAGAAAACCTTGTTGTTTCCGATGAAATCAACGCTTGTACGATAAAAATAGAGGCCGAGTTTGATGGTAAAAAAGAGCCTTGGTACCTCTTGTTCAAAAATGAAACGCACAATCACCCTACGGAAATTGAACCGTATGGTGGAGCGTCCACTTGTTTGGGAGGTGCGATTAGAGACCCATTATCTGGGCGTTCTTTCGTATATCAAGCGATGCGTCTCAGTGGGGCTGCCGATGTTTTGGAACCGATTGAAAAAACTTTACCAGGCAAATTGCCTCAAAGAACCATCACGAAACAAGCAGCCAATGGTTATTCTTCTTACGGAAACCAAATCGGGTTGGCAACTACGCAGGTTTCAGAGATTTATCACGATGATTATAAGGCAAAACGAATGGAAGTTGGTTTTGTGGTGGGTGCTGTGCCAGTGGATTGGGTAAAACGCGAAAAGCCACAGGTGGGAGATTCTGTGATTATCCTCGGAGGTGCTACGGGGCGTGATGGCGTGGGCGGAGCTACGGGAAGTTCCAAAGAGCAGGACGAAACCTCTATCCATACCCTTTCTACGGAAGTGCAAAAAGGAAATGCGGTGGAGGAACGCAAAATCCAACGCTTATTTAGAAATCCAGAAGTAACACGATTGATTAAAAAATCTAATGACTTTGGGGCAGGGGGTGTTTCGGTAGCCATTGGTGAAATTGCCGAAAGTTTGGAGATTAACCTTGATGTATTGCCTTTGAAATATGGAGGATTGAACGGAACGGAACTCGCCATTTCTGAATCTCAGGAGCGTATGGCGGTGGTCATTGATGCGAAGGATAAAGAGCAGTTTATTCAGTATTGTAAGGAGGAAAATATTCGTGCGGTGGAGGTAGCAAAAGTTACCGATAGTGGAAGAATGCAAATGTTCTGGCGTGGTAAAAAAATCGTGGACTTAAGCCGTGATTTCCTTGATACGAATGGCTGTGCAAAATCTCAAAATGCTAAAATTAGTCATCTTCAAGAGATTGAAAATGAAAGCATTGATTTCAACGAGGATAATTTCATCGCCCTTTTAAAGGATAAAAATATCGCTTCTCAAAAAGGCTTATTGGAAATGTTTGACTCTACGGTGGGGGCAACTACTGTAGCGATGCCTTTGGGTGGAAAACATCAGCTCACGCCTATGGAGGGTAGTGTGCAGACTTTACCTATCCTCGGGGCGAAAGATATAGAAACGGTATCTTTAGCATCATGGGGATTTGATGCGGAATTGTCCAAACAAAACTCTATGATAGGAGCTGCCAATGCCGTGGTGGAATCGGTAGCGAAAATCGTGGCAATGGGGGGCGATTACCGAAATATTCGCTTAAGTTTCCAAGAGTATTTTGAGAAATTGGGACAAAATCCAGAGAAGTGGGGGAAACCATTGGCTTCATTATTAGGGGCGTATGATGCTCAGATGAATTTTGAATTGGCAGCGATTGGCGGTAAAGATTCTATGAGTGGAACTTACCAAGATATTAATGTGCCACCAACCTTAATTTCCTTTGCGTGTGCCAATGGCGAGAAAAAGCACATCATTTCACCAGAATTTAAGCAGGCAGGAAATACGCTCTATCTTTTTGAACATCAACCGAAAGAAAACGGCTTACCGAATTATGAGAATTTAAAAAAGGTCTTTGACCTCGTTTATGAAAATATTAAAAATGGTAAAATTGTTTCCGTAAAAACAATTAAAGAGGGTGGAGTAGCTGTGGCTTTGGCAAAAATGGCTTTCGGAAATGGTCTGGGAGCAGAGGTTGAGGTCGCCGAAGAATTATTGTTAAACAAAAACATTGGTTCGCTGATTATTGAAGCAAAAGGAGATTTGAATAGTGATTTATTAACTCAAATCGGAAAAGTGACGGCTGATGAATTTTTG
>JAUMXI010000022.1:0-3411 GCA_030529185.1 Flavobacteriaceae bacterium | reverse complement strand
CAAATCGGCTTATGTAGGCACTTTTGAATCCCTTTTCCCTACGATAGAGAAAGAGAAAATTGTTATTGATATTGATGAAAAACTCAACTCCGTCAATCCGCGAAATATCATTATTAAGAAACACAATATCGCGAAACCTCGTGTTTTCACGCCGGTATTCCCAGGAACCAACTGCGAATACGAAACGCTTAATGCTTTTTACAAAGAGGGAGCACAAGTAGCGATGAAACCGCTTATCAATCTAAGTAATGAAGCCCTACAAGAAAGTATAGAAGCGTGGGCGAAGGAAATAGATAAGTCGCAAATTTTGGCGTTTTCAGGAGGTTTTTCAGCGGGAGATGAACCTGATGGCTCGGCGAAATTCATTGTGAATGTGCTAAAAAACGAAACAATGAGAAATGCCGTACATCGTTTATTGGAACGCGATGGTTTGATTATCGGTATTTGTAATGGTTTCCAAGCCTTGGTAAAATCGGGATTATTGCCTTATGGGGAAATCCGTGATTTAGATGAAAATTCGCCTACCTTGGCTCATAATGCCATCGGGAGACATATCTCTCAAATGGTCAATGTAAAAGTGGTCAATGATGATAGCCCTTGGCTGAAAGGTACGAAAGACCAAATATTCACCATCCCTATTTCCCACGGAGAGGGGCGTTTTATGGCAAGCGAAGCGGTACTTACGGAACTCTATAAAAATGGACAAATCGCTACCCAATATGTAGATTTGGAGGGCAACATCGCTCACGGCATGCCTTTTAACCCGAATAATTCCCTTTTCGGAATTGAAGGAATTACCAGCCCTTGTGGTAAGATTTTCGGGCGAATGGGACACGGCGAACGCTACGCCACTGGCTTAGTTAAAAATATCCCAACCGCTAACTATCACAATGTGTTTAAAAACGGCGTGGAGTATTTTAAGTAAAAATTAAACCATAAGCAGTAGGTAATGGCTTACTGCTTGTGGATTTAATAGGTGTAAAATCAAAAAGATGTTTTTTTATTTTTAAACAAAACAATGAAGTTGAGGCATCACAAGGCTAAAACGCTACTTTTTATTTTGTACATCTGTATTAAGCGATTGGTAGAGAAAATAAAGAAATGGAAAGGCTATATCTTTGAGTTGGTCTTGATTTTTATAAGCGTTTGGTTCGGATTTTTCTTATCAGAATGGAGCTCAAGTGAAGGCGAAAAATTAACGGAAAATAAAATCTTGACCGAGATTAGAAACGGCATTCGGTCGGATTTAGAGGATTTTGAATCCAATGTTTATGGGCATAATTTGAGTTTGCAAGGTATTTCTGCGTTTAGAGGTTGGATGGTGGATAAGCCCATTAGAAAAGATTCTCTTGCGATATATTATTATGTTTTGCTGAGGGACTATATTCCTGTTATTAATCGCTCAGGATATGAATCTCTAAAAACCTCTGGTTTGAAGACAATTATTAATGATTCTCTGCGTCATCAAATCATCAATTTGTATGAGTTTCATTATAAAATAATAGATGAATTAGAAGATGGAGTGCAAGAAATGAAGGATTATGATAATTTTTTTCATCCAGTAAATGCAATTTTAAATCCGTATTTTGATTACGATGAGAAGGGAAGAATTGTAGGAATAACGCCGAATCGTTTTTCAGAAAAGGAGAGAAAGGAAATGATGAGTTATCTTTGGAGGGTGGAAAATAACAAGAAATTCAAAGTTTCGCAATACAATATTGTTATTGAAGAAATGAAAAAATTAGAGAAAAACATAACAGAAGAATTAAAAAATTAAAAAATATGGAACAAGTTAATTTTTCACACAACAAGAATACAGAAACCATTTTGGCTTATTCTAAAAAGCATTGGTTTGCAAGTATATTACCAGTATTTTTGGTGTTTTTGAGTATTGTTTGGATATTGAGCTTCAAAATTTTCAATATAGTTTTAGGCTTTTTATTGTTGTTTTATGCAGGAACTCGCTTGTTGGCAAATCAGCAAACGAGCTGGGTGCTTACCAATGATTTACTGATCATTAAATCAGGTTTTCTGCCTTGGAAGAGAGTGTATTACGAAATTCCGAAGGAAGATATTTACGAAGCTTATTTTACGCAGGGGATTCTTGGTAGTATGCTGAAATTTGCGACTATAGTGGTGAGGAGAAATGATGGTTCGGCGTCTTATTTTTCCGAATTTATAATGGCAGATTTTGAGGAAATGATAGGGCGAATTAATGATGTGGCGGTAGAACTAAAAAAATCTAATCAGCAAATCGTTGCCAATACTGGCGAAATGGTTTCAGAGCTGAAAAAACAAAATGCAAATGCTCAACTCATTGCAGATGAACTTTATAAACTATCCGCTTTGAAAGAGAAAGGACTCATTACCGATGAGGAATTTAATGCTCAAAAAAGAAAACTTATCAATTAAATTAAAAGTGTGAATCTAAAAAAAACAAATAAAATGGACTTAAAAAAAGAAATGCTTTACGAGGGTAAGGCAAAACAGGTCTTCGCAACGGATAAGGCAGACGAAGTGGTGGTTAGATTTAAAGATGATGCTACGGCGTTCAACGCACAGAAAAAAGGTCAGGTGGATAAAAAAGGGCAACTCAACAATGCTATTACCACTTTGATTTTTGAGTATATGAATGAAAAGGAAATTCCTACTCACTTTATTAAACAACTCAACGAGCGTGAGCAGTTGGTAAAAAAAGTGAATATCATTCCGCTGGAAATGGTGGTGAGAAACTACGCTGCGGGAAGTATGGCACAGCGTTTGGGCGTGGAAGAAGGCACGAAATCTCCGCTCACGATTTTTGATATTTGCTATAAAGATGATGCTCTTGGCGACCCATTGATTAATGATTATCACGCTATTTTCTTAGGGGCGGCAACTCGTGCGGAATTAGACGAAATGTATCAATTAACCGATAAAATCAATGAAATTTTAAAAGAATTGTTTGATAGAATGAACATCATCTTGGTAGATTTCAAGATTGAATTGGGGAAAACAATGGACGGAAAAATTGTTTTGGCTGATGAAATTTCGCCTGACACTTGCCGACTTTGGGACAAAGACACGATGAAGAAGTTAGACAAAGACCGCTTCCGTAGAGATTTAGGCGAGGTGACAGAAGCCTATGAAGAAATCTACAACCGCCTAAAAGAGGTTTTAGGAAAGTAAAAAATATTCCGCTATGAGCTATTATTTATAGTTGATGGCGGATTTTTTTAGATGGTTTTTCATCATCAATCAGTTTATTGAAAAAAAATGTGATTTTGGAGGAAAACACACTACATTTAAAAAAAACACGCGTTCTAATTAAGGGAATAAAATAAATTTTAATTTTCCCAAAAACTAAAATCAGAATTTTTAATTTTCAAAAGAGGAGAGCTTCCTACATCTCGGGGAGAGCTTCCTACATCT
>JAUMXI010000003.1:57658-103350 GCA_030529185.1 Flavobacteriaceae bacterium | reverse complement strand
TAACATTATTTTATTGATTTTCAGTTGTTTATATCATGTTTTTTTCGTATCTTTATACTATAAAATTAAATTCTTTTACTACTATGACAAATATTATTGTTTGTGGTAGCCGTTATTTTACGGATTTTGCCACTTTTTCAACTGTGTTAGAGGATTACCTCAAAGATTTCAATAAGTCTGAAATTTGCCTATTCTCTGGTGGTGCAAATGGCACTGATAAACTTGTAATACAGTATGCAGAGAAAAATGGCATAAAATGCCAAATATTTCCTGCTTTTTGGGGAAAATTTGGAAAATCAGCAGGTCCTATTAGAAATCGTTGGATGTTAAAAAATGCCAATGCCTGTTTTGGCTTTCACGATGGCAAGAGCCTTGGCACTGCTCATATGCTTTATATTTCTAAGCAAAAGGGCATCCCTACTAAGGTTTATCATTTTTTAAAAAACACTCCTGTATAGGCTATCTCCCCTACCCCGTTTCACGGGGCGAAGGTTGCCAGCCTACACAGTTTCGTTAGGTAAGTTAGCCCCTTTGGGGGCTTTTTTGCGGTTTTTTATCAATTCAGCAGGTAAGGAGGGACAGGATTTTGTCGCCTTTTTGGTATTTTTTTTATGCGACAAAATCACAATTTTGTCCCCCCTTACAATCCCCTATAATTTTAAATTTTTTCTTAAAAATTTTCTTTGATTTTATTTTATAATTATTTAATTTTGAAGTGTTTATAATAGTTGCGTATATTAATTTTTAAATTTTTATATTATGAAAAAAATAGTATGTTTATTAAGTTTAGCATTAGTAGCTATTAGTTGTAAAAGAGCTAATTCATCTTTAAGTATGGAAGAGGATAAACCTATTAATAAACCTGTATTAGCTAGTTTATGTGATAAGGTCTATAATACTAATGATACTGTTAATCCTTGGGGAGTTCTTATTAGGACTACTTGTAAAGAGGGACAAGGAGATGAAGCTCCATTAGTAGAAAATCCTAATACTTCCAATAGTCATTTTGATAAATTATTATTGTCTAAAAATACTATGGATACAGGAGATTTAACAACTCTTAATACTTCTAATAAAGTGAAGAAAAAAGCAGTTCATTTTTGGTTCTATGGCACTGATTCTAGAAAGTTATTTAAGCCTGTCACTTATGCTCGTGTATTTGTCTTTAATGATGATACTACGGATAATGCTAAAATTACTGCTGCTCAAAATCAAGTTAGAGGAGGTAATCATAATTTAGGCTTTGATAGTGGTGTATTTAATGGGATTTATCCTACTATGGTTTTAAATATTAATCATAAACAGGGTAAAAATGGTAAGGTTCTTTCTACTTTTAATATAGAGTCAGAAGTTAAAAAATCTTTCCCAGTAGGTAAGAAAATATTTATCCAGTTCATTACACAATCTACTCCTACTAATCCTACTCCTAATACTTTTAATAATGCAAAATATGCTTATTTAGTGTTTAAAAATGAAGATGATAAAGCATATCCTCACTATAAAATAGATATGTCCGATAGAGGTTTAGGCTATCAAGGTCATAACTTCTATTATAATAACTAAAAAATAGTTTTAAACTATTTATTCATTTTTATTGAAAAAGACCGCTATATGCGGTCTTCTTTTACACTTTTATAGTTTTCTTCTGGTGATTTTCTATTATTCAAAAAAGCTATTATTTCTATTCTTTTCTCTGTTCTCCTATATACCATCGTATTATATTTGGCTACTATTACCTTTTTTAGCCCTTCTATATCTTCATAGTTCTGATGAATAACAATCCCCTTAGCTATTAAATCTAGCGTTCTTTCTATCTCCATATACAAATGCTCCACTTCATTATAAGAAAAATTTTCATCAATGTATATTTCCGCTTCTTCTAATTGATGTTCTGCGGTCTTCGACCATTTCGTTTCCATTCTTCTAGTCTTTTATTTGCTTTTGCCATTATTTCACTATGGTCTATTACCTCTCCCCTTTCTATCTCTTCTAGTCCTTTCAGAACCATTGCTTTTTCATTAGCTTTCTGTTCTATATCTACATCTATTATTTTAGCTAATGATAATACTTCCTCTGGGGTAAATTTCTTTTCTCTTGCTTTCTTATAAAATGTAGATGCTTTCATTCCCATTTTATCTATAATATATTTAGACTTATAGGGGCTTTCATCTATGATATAGTTCAGATTATTTACTATATCTATGTATTGACTTACTACTGATAACATCATATTGTATTGTTTTACTCTACAAATATAAGAAAAAAATATCATATATCTGTGAAATATTTGTATATTTTTTTGCATATTATTTTTTAATTTCTTACATTTGTTAAACTAATAAGCTGGTTATTAACTTAATATAAATTATAGGACTTTTTATAAGTCTGTATTTATAAACTCATAATACAATTTTTTGGATAAAAATGATTTCGCTTGCTCATCGTTCATAATATCTATTTTATTACGATACGAAAAATCATCATTTTTTATTTCTTTTGGAAAATATTCTAATAATAAAGAATCGTTATATTCTAAATTTCTTAAAAATTCGTAATCATTACCTTTCTGATAATGAATATTATACGCCGTAATAAAATATCCCCAATTAAAGAAACTACATACCAAAATAGTTCCATAAAAATACCAAACCATCTGATTATAAAGATAAATATTGGTCTTCTGATGCTGAATTTTCTTAAAACTGAAAAATAACCCGATGATACATAAAACCAAGAATGCAAAAACACCTAATCGCTTGTAAGTCAGCCCCAAATTATAAACATATTCCGCATTTTTTAGAATTGCGGAAAGCACCAAAAGTCCATTCAGAATAATCCAAATTTTGGCTAATTTTTTCAATAAACCCGCTTTTTCATCAAAGTTAAAATAAGATTTGAAATAAAATTGCAGTATAAAAATTGCCATTATAATGGATAAAATCACGACATACACTCGGTTGTGTGTTTCATTAGAGAGATTTTGAATATCTCCGAAAAATTGTTCGTAGTTAAATGTGATGACAAAGATAAGCAATAATGCGTTAAGAGAAATGAAAGTCAGCACCCCACTTTTGCGTTCTGTATCAAGGTCTAAGAAATCAACAAAAGATTTAAAATACTGATTTTTAATATTTTTTGAAAATTCATTTTGCA
This sequence comes from Flavobacteriaceae bacterium, assembly GCA_030529185.1. Taxonomy (GTDB): domain Bacteria; phylum Bacteroidota; class Bacteroidia; order Flavobacteriales; family Weeksellaceae; genus JABCPE02. The sequence goes on along the minus strand of JAUMXI010000003.1, from coordinate 100,197 downwards.
AAAATCTGTTTCGTTTTAGATAAAATTTTGCAACAGAAAAATTCCAATAATTAAAGGAAAAATAAAAACTGACGCAAATCACAAATAAAAGGTAAATATTTATGTCTAATTTGTAAAGGTAAATCTCTGAAAACAAGCTACTTCCTTGGCTATACACCATAAAAAATACCACGAAAAACAAAACTGGAAATAACAACATCAAGAACGATTTAAAGCTGAATTGATATCTTTGGCTCTTGGGAATCCATTTACCAAAATCAAAAAAACGACAAGGAAAAGTAATATTATTCATTACCATAATAGGAAACGCCAAAATGGCTTTCATTCGCTTGTTCCGGGCTTTGAAAATAAGAAATAAAAGCGACAACATTACTGCCACAAATGACACAAAATCTCCATACCAAGCAAAGGCTATGGAGGAAAACATCGTTAAAACAAAAAGAATCATAAATTCTCTCGTTCGGTTTCTTTTCTTGGTTTTAATGAAAGTTAGAACGCCAAATAAAACCCCAACCAGTCCGAAATTAACACCAAAATCTTGTTCATAAAATAAGCCTGTAATCACCGCAGTGCTTAAAAAAATTAAATAATGTGTTTTCATATTATATGGAATTATAAAAAACTCTCACAATTTAGTGAGAGTTTTGCGTTTATTTCTTCAAAGCGTCTTCTAATTTTTTGAATTCGTTATATTTATCTTCTTTATCCAATGACAAATAAACTCCTTTCAATGTACTAATTACCTCTATATTTGTCGGTTCAATAGCATACCATTTTTCCAAATAAGGCAATGCTTTGCGAAACCCTCCTCTTCTACTTTCCATTTTTTTATTCATTTCTGAGATCTTCCCTGCTTTCTGCAATGCACGAATTTCATCTACTCGTTTTTCATCATCTTTCAAGTAAATACTATATACTATTCCCTGCAAAGCTAATGTATAATTAGGATCTACCTCCAAAGCTCTGTTGAAAGATTTTTCTGCTTCGGCGATTGTTGTTGCGTCTTGACTTTGCAGAAAGCCTAGGTTATACCAAGCTTCTTTATCCTTAGGGTTTTCTTCCAGTTGTTTTTTTAAACTTGAGATAAACTCGCTAATTCTTCCCGATTTATAATATGTAAATCCTTGTATTTGAGATAATCTCTGAGATTTAGGGAATTTAGCAAGTCCTTTTTCTACCAAATTTAACGCTTCATCATATCGTTCGGCTTCCATTAAGAGATTGGACGCTGTTTCATAAAGCTCCAATTCTACACTCGGAGTTTGCTCTGTTTTCAAATCTTTGTAATCTTTTGAACCTGTTTTTTTGATTAATTCAAAAGAATTTTTATCAAAAGATTGAACTTGTCCTGTCTTTACATCTGTTGCCAAATATTGGGTGCTTACCCCTGTATATCCGCTATCAATCAGTGATTTATAAATTTTAATAGCCTCTGTTTTATCTCCAAGTAAAGTGTAATTAAAGGCTGCGTAGTATAAATACAACTTATCATCTGTCCCTATTGATTTAAGCAAATTATAAGTTTCTAAATATTTTTTAGCCGCTTTATCATAATTTTTAGCTTGGTAAGCTTTGTAGGCTTCATCTCCTGAGTTTTTAAGTATAGGACTTACCAATTCCGATATTTTCCCCAAAGTTTTCGGAGTATAATTCTCTGGCTTCAAGCCTTCTATACCGCTCTTATCAGCAGCCTCTTTACCTACAAAATACACTCTTTTTCTTTCGCTATTTCTACCCGTGTAGATTGTTTTTAACTCATTAATTTTAGCTAAAAACTCTGCTCCCTCACTGGTTTTGCCTGATTTAAGCAAAGAACTTCCTTTCGTGTAATAATATTGCTCTAAAAGACTTGGCTCCAATAAGTGAAAATTTCCACCTAATAGCTCCTCGGCTTTTATAATTTCTGTATTTGCTACGGATAAATTTCCGTTCTCCACAGCTTTGAAAGCCTGTTGGATTTCTTTCTTTTGGGCAGAAGTTAATCCCGCCACCAATAATGAAACTCCTAAAATTATTTTTTTCATCTTGTTAAGATTTTAAATTTATACCTTTTTTACTCTTGTGTAGAATCGTTATTTTCTTGATTTTCTTCTATTTCTGAATCATCTTCTTCTACATCCTTATCCATTTCCACTTTGGCAACGGCAGCGATTTCATCATTATTTTTCAAGTTGATGAGCTTCACGCCTTGCGTATTTCTACCCATTACGCGGAGCTCATCTACTGCCATTCGGATAGCCACCCCAGATTTGTTGATAATCATCAAGCCGTCTTCATCGGTCACATTCTGAATTGCGATAACATTACCCGTTTTTTCCGTGATATTCAGTGTGATAACTCCTTTTCCGCCTCTATTGGTAATTCTATAATCCTCCACTGCCGTTCTCTTACCATATCCTTTTTCCGAAACTACCAAAACGGATTCTTTCTCTAAATCATTGGCAATTATCATACCGATTACTTCATCATTACCCTCCAAAGTGATGCCTCGCACCCCGATAGAAGTTCTGCCCACGGCTCTCACCTTTTCCTCTGGGAAACGAATACATTTACCATTTTTCGTAGCAATCATAATTTCGGATTCTCCTGTGGTTAATCTCGCTGCCAAAAGTTGGTCATCTTCACGAATTTCAATGGCATTTACCCCATTTACTCTCGGTCTGGAATACGCCTCCAATGATGTCTTTTTGATAACCCCATTTTTCGTCACCATTACCACAAACATACTATTCACATAATCAGCATCTTTTAGGTCATTGGTTCGGATATAAGCCTTGATTTTATCATCAGGTTCTATGTTAATCAAATTCTGAACCGCCCTTCCCTTCGCAGTTTTAGAGCCTTCTGGAATTTCAAATACTCTCAACCAATAGCATTTTCCTTTTTCGGTAAAGAACATCATATACTGGTGGTTCGTTGCTGCTACGATGTACTCCAAGAAATCTTCATCTCTCGTTGTGGCAGCACGGTTTCCCACCCCACCTCTGGACTGCACTTTGTATTCTGAAAGTAGCGTTCGCTTAATATAACCTGCGTGAGAAATTGTAAGCACCACTTTTTCATTCGGAATAATATCTTCTATGGACATTTCTCCCCCTGAAAAATCTATCTCCGTGCGTCTTTCATCGCCGTATTTTTCTTTAATTTCAAGTAATTCATCTTTAATGATTTGATATCTTCTACCTTCATTGCTTAAAATATCTTCCAAATCTCTGATGATAGCCATAATTTCCTCATATTCAGCACGGATTTTATCCAATTCCATTCCCGTAAGCCTCGCCAATCTCAAATCAAGGACTGCTTGTGCTTGGATTTCGGAAAGTTCAAACTCTTGAATTAATCCTTCTTTTGCCTCCTGTGGAGTGGCACTATGCCTGATAATCGCAATGGCTCTATCCAAGGTATCTTGCGTAGCAATTACCTTCATAAAGCCTTCCAAAATATGAGCTCTTTCTTTTGCTTTTTTGAGTTCGTATTGTGTTCTTCTTACGACCACTTCGTGGCGATGTTCCACAAAATGCAGAATAATGTCTTTTAAATTTAATTGTTGAGGGCGACCATTAACCAACGCGATATTATTCACGCTGAATGAAGTCTGCAATGCCGTATATTTATATAATAGATTCAACACGACATTTGGAATGGCATCGTTTTTCAGTTCATAAACAATTCTCAAACCATTTCTATCCGATTCATCTCTAATCTCGTAAATGCCAGGGATTTTGTCTTCCTTCACCAATTCCGCTGTTCTCGCCACCATTTCGGCTTTATTTACTTGGTAAGGGACTTCCGTTACCACAATGGCATTTCTATTTCCAATTTCCTCAAAATTTACCTTTGCACGAAGGACAATTCTTCCTTTTCCTGTATGGAAAGCATCTCTCACACCATCATAACCATAGATAATTCCTCCTGTAGGGAAATCTGGTGCCGTAATGTGCTTCATCAAATCATCAATAGAAATTTCTCTATCATCAATATAAGCACAAATGGCATCAATACTTTCGCTTAAATTGTGTGGTGCCATATTGGTAGCCATACCTACAGCAATCCCCGAAGACCCATTGATTAAAAGATTTGGGATTTTGGTTGGCAATACAGTAGGTTCTTTTGATGAGTCATCATAATTATTTTGAAAATCAACGGTTTCTTTATCCAAATCGGCAAGAATTTCATCTGATATTTTTTTCAGTCTTGCCTCCGTATAACGCATTGCTGCAGGTGGGTCTCCATCCATAGAACCGAAGTTCCCTTGCCCATCTACCATAGGATACCTCAAGCTCCACGGCTGTGCCATACGCACAAGGGAATCGTATATAGAACTATCTCCGTGAGGGTGATAATTACCCATTACCTCTCCTACAATTTTGGAGGATTTTAAATGTTTTTTGTTCGAGAAAACCCCCAAACCATACATACCATAAAGCACCCTTCTATGCACGGGCTTCAAACCATCTCTTACATCTGGCAATGCACGGGATACAATTACCGACATTGAGTAATCAATATAAGAGGACTTCATTTCATCAACAATGTTGATGGGAATTAATCTTTCTCCTTCTGCGTTCATTTCGTTGTTTTAAAATTATGTAAATTAGTGCGTTATGCACCTAAAAACTATCTCTAAAATATCTGATACAATGTATCAAAAAATTGACAGGCTAATTTATGAAAAAATGATTATTTTTACCAAAAAATTTAAGTTAAAAATTTCAAAAAATGACTTTACTCAGCATTACTTTTCACACAGACGAACATAGAATTGAAGAATGGGAAAATTTCGTAGAAAACGAATTGATTCACGAAATTAATAAATTTAATACAAAATACATGCTCTCCGAAGTAGATAGCGAGATGCTCTCCGAAGGAAAAAACACTAATTTGCTTTTATTCTTTGAAAACCAGAATGAAATCAATGATTTTATTGAAAAAACATTTTCAAAAGTTTCTCAGAAAATTTTAGAACAATTCCAAGAAAGCGTTTTGATTTTTAAAACTTTACTAAAAAATGTAAAAACCAATATTGAATAAAAAAGGGGAAAATTAATTCCCCTCTTTTTTTATGAATTTCCTTAAAAAGAAAATAAAAAAACTAGCTATTGCTACCCCCATTATCGCACCTGCCAAAATATCTAAAGGAAAATGCACTCCTAAATAAATTCTGCTATACGCCACAAAGCCAGCCCAAAAAAACAAAAATAAAGTAAGTTTTTTGTATTTCTTTTTTAATAAATTATTAATAAAAGTCGCCAATAAAAAAGTATTGGAAGCGTGAGCCGAATAAAACCCATACTTCCCACCGCATTCTACCTGTCGCATTAAGTAAGTTAAACTCTCATCGTGGCAAGGTCTTAATCGCTCAAAACTATATTTAAAAACGCCTGACAATTGATCAGAAGCCATAATCCCCAACCCCAAAAACAATAAAATATACATAAAGCATCTTCGGGGGTAGCTTTTAAATAGCAAGTAAAAAAGCCAAGCATACAAAGGCAACCACGACCATTTCCCTGAAATAAAAATCCAGAAAAAATCAAATTCGGAACGGCCCAAAGTATTCAAATACAGAAAAAAATCTCTATCTAATGCAATGATGTCTTCTATCATTTCTTATTTTTTTGGTTTTCTTCTACTTGTTGTTTTAGTTTTTCTATTTCCTGCTGAATTTCCGAAATAGCATTTCCCTCATCTTCTTGAACAATTTCTTGCTTAATATCTTCCATTGCTCCTTTCAGCTTCCTTATCCCTTGCCCCAATTCACGGGCAATTTGCGGAATTTTCTTTGGACCAAACAACAGAAGCACCACCAAAAAAATTACAATAATTTCCCAAAGCCCTAAACTTCCCATAAGTTAATAATTTTGTGCAATTTACAAATATTTTTTTATACCTGTTTTTATTGTAATGATGTTCTTAACCTTCTCTATCAATGATACTATTAATTATCAAATATAATGAATATTTTTGATGAATAAGGAAAAATAAAAAAGGTTATCTTTTTTGGATAACCTTGGAATATAATTACAACCCCTTCAATTTCTCTTCTAATAGAGCGATTTTCTCTTGGGCATCGCGTTGTTTTTTGCGTTCGTTTTCTACGATTTCGGGTTTGGCGTTGGCGACGAATTTCTCGTTGCTCAATTTTTTCTCTACCGAAACCAAGAAACCTTTCAGGTAAGCCAATTCTTCTTCGGTTTTCTTTTTCTCTTCGGCCAAATCGAGGTTTTCACTCAGTGGAATGGAGATTTCCGTAGCTCCTACCAAGAAAGTAACACTTGGCTTGTCGGTTTTTGCTGAGAAATGAATGGCTGAAACATTGGCCAATTTTCTTACCACGGCTTCGTTTTCAAACGCTGTAGCATTGGTGTAGATTTCTACCACTTCCCTTGGCGAAATCCCTTTGCTTTGGCGGTAGTTTCTCACGCCTGAGATAAGTTCTTGAGCAAAAGCGAAAGCCTCAATCCCTTTTGAGTCAAAGGCTTCGGCTGTTTTTTGTTGGGCAATGACTAAAGCCTCTTCGTGGGTGCGTACTGCCATATTTTGCCACAATTCTTCGGTGAGAAACGGCATAAACGGATGCAAGAGTTTCATCAGTTCGCCAAAGAAATAGAGGGTTTTATCGTACACTTCTTGAGAAATAGCCTCGCCATAATTTGGTTTTACCGCTTCTAAATACCACGCACAGAAATCGTCCCAAATCAGTTTATAGATGAGGTGCAACGCATCGGAAATTCTAAATTTTTCAAACTGCTCATTGATTTCCGCAATGGTTTTATCCAACTGGCTACCGAACCACTCAATAGTTTGTTTCTCAGCTTCGCCCATTGGTTTTTGCTCTTTGTTCCACCCCTGTGTGAGGCGGTAAGCATTCCAAATTTTGGTAGCGAAATTTCGCCCTTGGAGCATCAAATCTTCGTCAAACAGCAAATCGTTTCCAGCGGCAGAGCTCAACAAAATTCCTACCCTTACGCCATCGGCTCCGTATTTATCGATGAGTTCGATAGGGTCGGGCGAATTGCCTAAGGATTTAGACATTTTGCGTCTTTGCTTATCGCGAACGATTCCCGTAAAATACACATTTTTAAACGGTACTTTGCCTTTCCATTCCAATCCTGCCATAATCATTCTCGCCACCCAGAAGAAAATAATATCTGGCCCAGTAACCAAATCAGCCGTTGGATAATAATAATTAATATCCTTATTTTCAGGTTCTAAAAGCCCATCAAATACAGACATTGGCCACAACCAAGAAGAGAACCAAGTATCGAGGGCGTCTTCGTCTTGCTTTAAATCTGAAATTTGAAGAGACGAGTTTTGAGATTTTTCTCTTGCTAATTCAAGGGCTTTTTCGATAGTTTCAGCCACTACAAAATCATTTTCGCCCGTGCCGTAATAGTAGGCTGGGATTTGCTGTCCCCACCACAGTTGGCGAGAAATATTCCAGTCGCGGATGTTTTCCATCCAGTGTTTGTAGGTATTTTTGAATTTTTCAGGGTGAAATTTTACCTCATCGTTCATCACCACTTCCAAAGCAGGTTTGGCAATTTCAGCCATTTTTAGGAACCATTGTTGAGAGATTTTCGGCTCAATCACCGCTCCTGTTCGCTCCGAAGTTCCTACTTTATTGACATAATCTTCGGCTTTTAATAAAAGTCCTTTTTCCTCTAATTCTTTAGCGATTTCCTTGCGAACCACAAATCTGTTTTTCCCGGCATAGTGCATACCGTGTTCGTTTAGGTTGGCGTCGTCGTCAAAAGCATCAATGATTTCCAAGTTGTGTTTTTGTCCGATTTCGTAATCGTTGGTATCATGAGCAGGGGTAATTTTCAAAGCTCCCGTTCCAAACTCGATATCCACATATTCGTCTTCGATAATCGGAATCACGCGATTTACAATCGGTACGATCACCTTTTTCCCTTTCAGATGAGTATAGCGTTCGTCATTCGGATTGATGCAAACTGCCACATCGCCAAAAATCGTTTCGGGACGCGTGGTAGCTACAGTAAGGAATTCTTCCGAACCTTCGATTTGATATTTTAAGTAAAAAAGTTTTCCGTTTTGTTCTTTAAAAATAACTTCTTCATCAGAAATATTGGTTTTGGCTTCCGGATCCCAATTGACCATACGGTAGCCTCTATAAATCAATCCTTTATTATATAAATCCACGAACGATTTGATGACTTGTTCGGACAATTTCGGCTCCATAGTAAAACGGGTTCTGTCCCAATCGCACGAGCAACCGAGTTTTTTCAATTGTTCTAAAATAGTACCGCCGTATTTGTGTGTCCATTCCCATGCGTGTTTTAGAAACTCTTCGCGGGTAATATCAGCTTTGTTGATGCCTTCGCTTTTCAATTTTGCTACTACTTTTGCCTCGGTAGCAATGGAAGCGTGGTCGGTGCCTGGTACCCAACAAGCATTGAAGCCCTGCATTCTGGCACGGCGTACGAGTACATCCTGAATGGTATTATTGAGCATGTGCCCCATGTGGAGAATCCCCGTTACATTAGGCGGCGGAATTACAATAGTGTATGGAGGTCTATGGTCTGGTTCTGAATGGAAAAATTTGTTTTCTAACCAGTATTTATACCATTTTTGTTCTGTATCTTGCGGATTGTATTTATCTGAAAGTTGCATAATATATTTTATAAATTAATTAGTATAATTTGCAAAAATAAGATAAAGATAGAGAATTATTATTATGTTTTGCGATGAATTTCTTATTTTTGGAAAATTAAATTTATAAGATATGAAAAAATTAATTGGAAGTTTATTCCTTTTCGGAATGGCAAGTTTTGTTTCGGCTCAAAGCATTTCTTTTGAGAAAACAACGATAGATTATGGCACAATTTCAGCTAAATCTGATGGATACAGAGTATTCACCTTTAAAAATATAGGTGATAAACCTTTGATTTTATCCAAAGTTTCGGCAAGTTGTGGTTGCACCGTTCCAGAATGGAGCAAAGAGCCTGTTTTACCAGGGAAAACAGGAAAAATCAAAGTTGGGTACGATACTCACAGAGTAGGTCCTTTCACGAAAAGTATTGAAGTTTTCTCTAACGACCCTAAAAATAAAAGAGCGGTTCTTTTCATCAAGGGAAATATTAAATAAAACTTTGATTTAAAGTAAATTAAAAATAAAACTCCACTCAAAAAATAAGTGGAGTTTTTTGTATTATGAAATCATATCAAACTTAGTATATTCGGCTAATTTTTTAGGAATTCTAATTCCTTCGCCAGTTTGGTTGTTTTCCAACAAAGCTGCCATAATTCTCGGTAAAGCCATTGCTGAGCCGTTGAGCGTATGAACCAACTGTGTTTTTCCATCGGCTTTATATCTGCATTTTAATCTATTCGCTTGGAAAGTTTCAAAATTAGAAACCGAACTTACCTCCAACCATTTTTCTTGTGCCGCACTCCAAACTTCAAAATCGTAAGTGAGTGCCGAAGTGAAGCCCATATCCCCACCACAAAGCCTCAAAATTCTAAAAGGAAGTTCCAAATCCGTTAAAAGACCTTTCACATGTTCCACCATTTCCTCCAAAGCTTGGTAAGAATTTTCTGGTTTCTCAATTCTTACAATTTCTACTTTTTCAAATTGGTGAAGTCTATTCAAGCCACGCACATGAGCCCCGTAAGACCCTGCCTCTCTACGATAACATTGAGAAAACGCCGTGTTTTTCACAGGTAAATCTTTCTCCTCTAAAATCACATCTCTATAAATATTGGTCACGGGAACTTCCGCCGTAGGAATAAGGTACAAATTGTCTTCATTCACAAAGTACATTTGTCCCTCTTTATCAGGCAATTGCCCCGTACCGTATCCACTGGCTTCATTCACCACATGAGGAGGATTGATTTCTAAATAACCTGCCTCGGTATTTCTATCTAAAAAGAACTGAACCAAACTTCTTTGCAATCTCGCACCTTTACCTAAATAAACAGGAAAACCAGCCCCAGCGATTTTTACCCCCAATTCAAAATTAATTAAATTATATTTTGTTGCCAATTCCCAATGAGGAATAGCACCTTCGCCCATTCCTTTGACTTCATTAGTCTGAAAAACCACTTCATTATCATCAGCGGAAACACCTACTGGAACGGAAGCGTGAGGAATATTCGGCAACTGATAAAGCAACTCTGAAAGCTGTTTCTCCGCTTCCGCCAATTCTTGTTGGAGTTCTTTGGTAGCGTCCTTATATTGAGCCGTTTTAGATTTTGCCAACTCAGCTTCTTCTTTTTTTCCCTCCTTCATCAAAACGCCAATTTCTTTAGAAATTTTATTGATTTCTGCCAGTTGAGAATCCAAATCAAACTGGATTTTTTTTCTTTTATCATCTAATGAAATGGATTCCTCTACCCATTCCAAATTTTTGAAATTACGCTTTTTTAAGCCTTCTAAAACTCTTTCTTTTTGTTCTCTTAAAAAATTAACCTGTAGCATATTCGGTCTTTTTAATTTTTAAAATTGTGTAAAAAACTTTATCGTTAAAATTTCGGCTAATTTATGAAAAATATTCGTTTCTTTCCGAAAAATCAAAGAATTTTAAAATTCACAGGAATGTCTAATTTAGGGTATTTATTTTCGCTTACAAAAGTTTTCCCCGTGCAATCTATTTCTTTCCAGCCTTTTTTCTTGCCAATATCTCCCACCTCCATCACATAAGGAACGAAATCAATCTCATCATTTCCCAAGGTATAAGTTTCTTTATACTGAACGGCTATATCTAAAACACATTCAAAATCTGTATTCAGTTTTACATTCCTATAAATAATATCAAAATGAGATTCTTTATTTTCAGGAATTTCAAAATAATCTTGATATCCCTCTGTTGCACCTCTAAAATCACCCATAGACTGAAGGGCATAAAACAAAGCCTTGGTATAAAACTCCCTAGTTTTTCCTCTCTTATAATCGTCCTCAAAATGCCCACCTTCAAATAAAATCACAGGAATTCCAGCCTTCATAAAATTATCTCCCGAAGAGGTTGGATAAAACTCATCGGTATATCTGGCAATATGATGAGGTATTTCGGTTTTTAATTGCCGATAAATAGAAGCTATGATCGCCATGCTCTTTTTTCTGTTATCAGTTAAAGTTCGCTCCACATCTTGCGACGGCGAAAGAAAAGAAAGAGTTGCAGGATGCTCATAATCCGTAGAAAAAATCGTTCTCTGCTCGTGGAGATTGAGTCCGTAATCATAAGGCTTTAGCTTTGCCAATTTTTTCAACAATTGCATTTCTTTACTGGATTCTTTCAAAAAATCCCTATTGATATCTATTTCAAAAGCATTTCTCCTTGTCCATTGCTCGGAGCCATCAGGATTGAGCATAAAAATAAAATCTAAACTAATTTTATCCCAAAAATCTTGAATAGGATTTTGCTCCAAAGAAACCAACAAATCCAGCATTGCGTGGGTAGCATTACTCTCATTACCGTGCATCTGCGACCAAGCCAAAATAGAAACTTTACCACTTCCTTTAGAAAACATATAAATCGGTTTTCCCAAAGAAGATTCTCCAACCTTCTGAATACAATCAGGATAATTTTCATTTAGATAATAAAATAATTTTTGTGGAGAAATATAGCGATTTGGGAAATTTACATTTTTAAAATATTTAAACAACATTTCTTTTCAATTAAAATCATACTGCAAAAATACGATATTTTTAATTCACAAATGTATTTAAAGCGAAGTAATTTTCTTATTCACTTGTGTCAATTTGTCAGTAGATAAGTTTGTTAATTACATTTTATTTAATTAAAAACATTAAAATATTAATAATCAGTCATTTAAATATTATACTTAAAGTTATTTTTTAATTTTACTTCAATTACTTAAATCTCTATTTATCCCCTAATGAGTAAAAACATTTGTAATCTCTTGTAATTCACTTTTGTGTAAAGTTATCGCTAATTACATTTGTAAAAAAACAACATTTTCAATCCTTTTTTATTATCTTTGCTTTTTAAGTTTATTGATATGTCAAACGAAGTTTTATTTTTAATAGGATTCCTATTATTCATTGGTGTTATTCTTGCTTTAGATTTGGGGGTATTTGCAAAAAAATCAGAAACCATCTCCTTAAAACAAGCTGGAATCATGAGTTTTTTTATGATTTTTCTTTCTGTTGTATTTTATTTTGTTCTTGTTGAATACGGACACCTTCTGCATGGAATTGACAGCATGGAAAAACTAAAGACTGTTATAGAAAAAAATGCCCACCCAGTTGATATTATTCCAAACGATTTAGAACATAGTATTCAATTATATAATCTTAATCTCGGGTTGGAATATATGACGGGGTATATCGTAGAAAAAGCCCTATCTGTGGATAATATTTTCGTGATTGTTCTCATTTTTAATGCTTTTAATGTGAAGAAACAAAATTACCATAGAGTATTATTTTGGGGGATTTTCGGAGCAATTATCATGCGTTTTATTTTCATTTTTATCGGTGCAGCTCTAATTTCTAAATTTAGCTGGATTATGTATGTTTTTGGAGCGTTTCTTATTTATACAGGAATAAAAATGCTAATGCCTGAAAAGGAAGAGAAAATAGATACCGAAAACCATCCTGTGGTAAAATTTACCAATCGTTTTTTCAAGGTTCATCATCAATTTGTAGGCAACAAATTCTTTGTTAATATTGATGGAATAAAGAAAATGACGCCTTTATTTTTGGTTTTAATTATCATAGAATTTACCGACCTTATTTTCGCAGTGGATTCTATTCCTGCTATTTTTGCCGTAACCAAAGACCCTTATATAGTATTCTTCTCTAATATTTTCGCTATTTTAGGGCTTCGTTCTATGTTCTTCCTACTGGCAGGAATTATTGATAAATTCAAATATTTGAAAATCGGACTTTCATTCTTGTTGGTTTTTATCGGTATAAAAATGTTGGCTCACGACTATTTAAAAGATTGGGGATTTACTACAACACATTCATTAATGATTATTTTAGGAATTTTAAGCGTGAGTATTTTCGCCTCTTTATTAGTTTCCAATAAAAAATAATTCCCCTTTAATTTACATAATTATTTGCCTAAAACCTCCTTAAATAGGAGGTTTTTTATTTATATTTACTTTTGTAAAAAATAAAATTTTGCTCTAATTTACATTTGTTTTTAAATTTGTAAAATATATTTTTTACATTTGTATATGGATTTAAACAATCGTATTCAGAAAATAATAGATTACTCTATGCTTACTTCATCAGAATTTGCTGATGAAATTGGAGTTCAGCGTTCCAGTATTTCTCATATTACTTCTGGAAGAAATAAACCCTCTTTGGATTTCATCAAGAAAATAAAAGAGCGATTTCCAGAACTTCAATGGGAATGGATTATTGAAGGAAAAGGCAATATGCTCCCCTCCTCTCCTACTCCTCCAAAGAACTTGGAAGAAAGTAAAATCAACCCGAATGAGGAAGGTGCTAATTTATTTAATTTTGATAATTTGGCGGAAGAAGAAAAAAAAGAGGAAGATATTCCGTTTTCTATCGCGCGAGAATTGAATATTCCTGCTCATCATATAGAAACGGGAGAAATAAGCGATTCTCAGCCATTAGAAAATGAAGAAATTCAACCTATTTTAAATGTCTCTGATAATCAAAACAATAAGATAAAAAAAATCATTTTCTTTTATGAAAATGGAAAATTTGAAATTTTTGAACCTTAATACAAAAATTATTTTGAGATATTAAAAATTTATTTTATTTTTGCAATCTGTTAATCAACCTCTGACGAGAGCCGTGAATGTTGTTTAGCGTTAAACTTAATTTTTTATTATATTATGGATTTAATTAAGTATGTACAGGATAAGTACATTACAAAGAAAGAGTCCCCTGAGTTCAAAGCTGGTGATACCATCACAGTTTATTATGAAATCAAAGAAGGACAAAAAACAAGAACACAGTTCTTTAAAGGAGTAGTTATTCAATTAAGAGGGACTGGTGCTACTAAAACATTTACCATCAGAAAAATGAGTGGTGATGTAGGTGTAGAGAGAGTTTTCCCAATTAATATGCCTGCTCTACAAAAGATTGAAGTAGAGAAAAGAGGTAAAGTTAGAAGAGCAAGAATCTACTACTTCAGAAATCTTAGAGGTAAAAAAGCGAGAATCAAAGGGAGAGCTTTTTAATCCAAATTTTAAGAAAATACTTAAAAACCACTCAACTGAGTGGTTTTTTTATTTAGAGTTTTGTTGGTTATACGCTAAAATAATTTTCTTCACAATAGGATGTCTTACCACATCTTCTTCACTTAAATAAACAAAACCTATTCCCTCTATATTGGCTAAAATTTTCATCGCCTCTTGTAATCCAGAATGCTGATTTTTAGGCAAATCCACCTGGCTTGGGTCTCCCGTAATGATGAATTTTGCGTTCATTCCCATTCTCGTTAAAAACATTTTCATCTGAGAATGCGTAGTATTTTGAGCCTCATCTAAAATCACAAAAGCATCATCCAGTGTTCGCCCACGCATAAATGCCAATGGAGCGACTTCTATTACATTCTTTTCAATGAAATTTTCTAATCTCTCGTGAGGAATCATATCTCGCAAAGCATCGTAAAGAGGCTGTAAATATGGGTCTAATTTTTCCTTTAAATCCCCAGGGAGAAAGCCCAAACTCTCCCCTGCTTCCACGGCTGGACGCGTCAATATAATTCGCTTTACTTCCTTGTTTTTCAGTGCTTTTACTGCCAAGGCCACACTTGTATAAGTCTTCCCTGTTCCTGCAGGACCAATCGCAAAAACCATATCGTTTTTTTCGGATTCTTTTACCAATTTTTTAAGGTTGGTTGTCTTGGCTTTGATGACCTTCCCTCCCACTCCTTTTACAATAATATCTTGGTCAAAAACCAGCTGTTTTTCGGTTTCATCTTTTAGGCGAAAAATATTCTCAACATCTTTTAATTCTATACTATGATGATTTACAATAAATTGCACAATATCATCTAATTTTTCTTCAAGTACATCCAAAGCCTCTTGATTTCCCACCGCAAAAATATAACAATCTCTTCCTGTGATTTTCAAGGTTGGAAATTTAGATTTTATTAAATTAAAATACTGATTTTTAACTCCATAAAAAGTTTTTACATCAATATTTTTGATTTCATAATTGAGTTCAAACATCGGTTATATATGAATTTATTTGATAATTTACAATTAAAATATTTCAAAAATAAACAATATCTTTGGAACACGAAAAAAATAATATGTCAATTATCACTCTTACCTCTGATTTTGGAAGTATAGACCACCGTGTAGCAAGTATAAAAGGCTGTATATCAAGCCTTCAAATAGGCATACCTATGATTGATATTACCCATGATATAGAGCCTCACAATCTGCATCAAACGGCATATATTTTAAAAAACGCTTACCATCATTTTCCTTTGGGAAGTATTCATATTGTCGCTGTGGATAGCCAATACCATAAGGAAAGAAAATTTTTGGTTTGCAAAACTCAAGGACATACTTTTATAATGCCTGACAACGGGCTTTTGGGGCTTATTTTCCAAGGCATTAAACCAGAGAAAGTGTATGAAATTACCTTAAATAATAGGTTTGATGATGTGGTTAATTTTACTGCAGTAGAACTCTTCGCTCCTGTTGCCGTCCATCTTTATAAAGGAGGAATTCCTGAAATTATTGGCAGAGAAATTACTGATATTAAGGAATATATATTTACTAATCCTATATTTAAGGAAGCCGAAAAAATGCTTATCGGAGAAATTATCTATATAGACCATTTTGGGAATGTGGTTTCTAACATTAAAAAAGATACCTTTGATAAATATTTCTCTGCTTTTGAACGATTTACAATAAAAATAAGAGGTTATAAATTAAATAAAATTGTTAATAAAATCACCGATATTATTCCAAAGTGGGAAGATGAAATGGAATATCAAGGCAAAGCCGCTGCATTATTCAACGAGTCTGATTTGTTAGAAATCGCCATTTATAGAGCTAATAAGAAAAACGGTGCCTCTTGCCTAATGGGACTCAATATCGGCTGTAAAATTTACATAGAATTTTCCTAATCATTATAATTTTCAGCGTATTTTATCAAGCAGAATACAGCGTAGTTTAGCATATCAAAATAATTTGCTTCCAATCCTTCGGAAACCAATGTCCTCCCCTGGTTGTCTTCTATCTGCTTGGTTCTTAACACTTTTTGATAAATCAAATCTGTGATAGAACTAATCCTCATCTCTCGCCACGCTTCGCCATAATCGTGGTTTTTCTTTTGCATCAAATCTCGAGCTTGGGTGGCAAAATCTTTATAAAGTGCTAAAATTTCTTCGCGAGTTTCATTATCTAAAATTTCAGAAACTCCCTTTTGAAGCTGAATAAGAGCAATGATGGAATAATTTACAATCGCCATAAAAGCGTCTTCTTCATTCTCATCAATCATTTGCGTTTCAGACATTTGTAAAGTTCTGATTCTATTGATTTTGATGTAAATTTGGTCAGTCACAGAACTCGGACGAAGCACACGCCAAGCCGCTCCATAATCCTTTAATTTATTCTCAAAAAGTTGATAACAAACTTCTAAAACTTGGTTGTATTGATTGATGGTATTTTGCATTTCAAAAATTATTCGCCCAAAGATAAGAATTTTAACAATAGTTTTTTATTTTTGTGTTATGAAAAATTTATTTTCATTTTCTATTAATTGCAGAGGTAGGCTTTTAGACCTCTCAACTCCCAAAATTATGGGAATTCTTAATCTCACTCCTGATAGTTTTTCAGATGGAGGGAAATTTAATGATGAAAAATCCGCTCTTATTCAAGTAGAAAAAATGCTTTCGGAAGGTGCAAATATTATAGACATTGGGGCTCAATCTACCCGACCAAATGCTAATTACCTCAATGATAATGAAGAAATTAATCGTTTAAAAAATATTCTTCCAGCAATTAGAAAAGAATTTTCTCACGCAATTTTGTCTTTGGATACTTTTCACAGCGAAGTGGTAAATTTCGGCTATAATGAGGGAATTGATATTGTTAATGACATTTCTGCTGGACAATTTGATGAGAAAATGTTTCCAATGGTGAGCGAAACGGGACTTCCTTACATTTTAACTCACGGAAACTCCTCTTATGAAACGATGCACCAAAAGAACAATTATGAGGATATTATATTAGAAATCAACCGTTTTTTCTCTAAAAAAATCACAGAATTATTGGATTTGGGCGTGAAAGACATTATCCTTGACCCAGGTTTTGGATTTGGGAAAAGCATTGAAGACCAATACAAAATGACAGATGAATTGGAACATATTTTATTTGGCAAATATCCTTTATTAATCGGAATTTCAAGAAAGTCGTTCATTTACAAACCACTGAATAAATCTCCTCATGAAATTAACGAAGAAACTCAAAATCTTCACCTTAAAATGCTCAAAAAAGGAGCGAAAATCTTGCGTGTGCATAATGTAGCCGAAACCAAAAAAACTATTGAAAATTTCTTATCTTTATAAAATAAATTCAAAAATTATGATTTCAAACGAATTTTTAACTCATCTTCAAACAGAATTACAAAATATTGAAAACGATGGTCTTTACAAAAGAGAACGCATCATTACCTCTTCTCAAGACGCTGAAATTGTAGCCAATGGTAAAAAACTACTCAACTTTTGTGCTAATAATTATTTAGGACTTTCCAACAACCCTGAAATTATCAAAGCATCGCAAGAAACCCTTGATACTCACGGATATGGAATGTCTTCTGTAAGATTTATTTGTGGGACTCAAGATATTCACAAAAACTTGGAAAAACAAATTTCAGAGTTTTTAGGAATGGAAGATACCATACTTTACGCTGCTGCTTTTGATGCAAATGGTGGGGTTTTTGAACCTTTATTTACCGCAGAAGATGCTATTATTTCCGATGAACTCAATCACGCATCTATCATTGATGGGGTAAGACTTTGTAAAGCAGCCCGTTATCGTTATAAAAACAATGATATGGCAGATTTAGAAGCTCAACTTATCGCTGCAAGTGAGAAAAATCATCGTTTTAAAATCATTGTCACAGATGGCGTTTTCTCAATGGATGGAATTGTAGCCAACCTGAAAGGCATATGCGATTTAGCCGAAAAATACAATGCTTTGGTAATGGTAGATGATAGCCACGCTACTGGATTTATCGGAAAAACAGGGCGTGGAACCCACGAAGCCAACGAAGTGATGGGAAGAGTAGATATCATTACTTCCACACTTGGGAAGGCTCTTGGTGGAGCAATGGGCGGTTTTACTTCTGGTAAAAAAGAAATCATTGATATGCTGAGACAACGCTCTCGCCCTTACCTTTTCTCTAATTCTTTAGCCCCAGGAATTGTAGGTGCAGCAATGAAAGTTTTAGAAATCATCTCTAAAGATACCACAAGAAGAGATAAAGTAATGGAAAATGCACAATATTTCCGTAAAGAAATGAAAGCCAAAGGTTTTGATATTCCTGATGGTGATGCGGCTATTGTACCTGTAATGCTTTACGATGCTCCTCTTTCGCAAAAAATGGCAGAAAAATTGATGGACGAAGGCGTTTATGTAATCGGATTCTTCTACCCTGTTGTTCCAAAAGGCAAGGCAAGAATTAGAGTTCAACTTTCTGCAGCACACACCCGAGAACATTTGGATAAAGCCATCTCTGCTTTTGAAAAAGTAGGTAAAGAATTAGGCGTAATTTAATCCAAAAACATACAAAAAGTCAGGCAAAAGCCTGACTTTTATTTTTTATCAAAACTAATTGTCATACCACTTTGTTTTAAGATTAATCTTAAATTTGGCTTTAATCCGATTTATTTTCTACTTTAAATATATCGTATGTTATTCTCATATTTATTTTATTCTCACAATCTTCAATATATACACTATCCTTAACTATTTTGAATTTTAAGCAGGATGATAAGAATTGTATATTTTAAAATAGTGGTATTCTTTATCACACATCACATAGTATAGAGAATTTCTTGGCAATATTGCTTCTTTTATTTCTTGTTTTTCTACCAAAATATACTCTTCATCATTATTTATAGTCCGCTCATATATCCTATAAAGTTTTGTTTTACAAGACACTAATAAAAATAACACCACTATTATACATATATTTTTCCACATAGCTAATCTTCATTATGATTTTAAAAACTTTTTCAAATATATCAAAAAAGACAACTCCAAAATAGAGCTGTCTTATATTTTAATATCCTAATAATTTTAATACATCTTCTGGTTTTTGTTCCTCGCTAAATACTTCGTATTTAAAATTGCCATCTTCGTCTTTATCAATCAAAATGTGACGAGGCTGAGGAATTAAGCAGTGATGAACACCACCAAAACCGCTAATGGTTTCTTGATAAGCTCCCGTATTAAAGAAGCCGATATACAAAGGTTTGGTATCACTGAAAACAGGCAGATAAATCGCGTTGGTATGTTGTTCAGAATTATAGTAATCATCTGAATCACAGGTCAATCCACCCAAGAAAACCCGTTCATAAGAATCTTCCCATCGATTGAGTGGCAACATAATAAAATGGCGAGAAATAGCCCAAGTATCAGGCAGAGTAGTCATAAAGCTACTGTCAATCATATCCCATTTTTCTCTATCGTTTTGGCGTTTTTGACTAATGATTTGGTAAAGATTAGCCCCACTCTCTCCCACTGTAAAAGACCCAAACTCAGTGTAAATATTCGGTTCTTCTACGCCTTCTTCTTCACAGAATTTCTTGATTTGAGAAACGATTTCATTCACCATATACTCATAATCATAATCAAAATTAAGCGAAGTTTTGATAGGAAAACCTCCTCCAATATTCAAAGAATCTACCTCTGGAGCGATTTTCTTCAAACGGGCATAAACACGAAGGCATTTAAACAATTCATTCCAATAATACGCCGTGTCTTTAATCCCAGTATTGATGAAGAAATGAAGCATTTTCAATCTCGCATTCGGATGTTCCGCAATTTTTTGGCTATAATATGGGATAATGTCCTTATAGCCAATCCCTAAACGCGAGGTATAAAACTCAAATTTCGGTTCTTCCTCCGAAGCAATACGAATCCCGATATCAAAAGTAGTATCAATACTTTCTGCCAATTTATCCAACTCACGATAATTATCAATAATAGGCATAATATTTCCAAAACCATCATTAATAAGCGTCGAGATTTTCTCTAAATAATCATCGGTTTTAAAACCATTGCAAATCACCTCAATATCTTTACCAACTTTCCCTTTTTCATAAAGTTTTTTCACAATATCAATATCAAAAGCCGATGAAGTTTCCAAGCTAATGTCGTTTTTCAAAGCCTCCTCTACCACAAAAGAAAAATGGCTGGATTTGGTGCAATAGCAATAGCGATAAGTATTTTTATACTCATTCTTTTCAATGGCTTCTGCAAACCATTTTTTAGCCCTTTGAATGTTTTGAGATATTTTAGGTAAATAACTAATTTTCAACGGGGTGCCAAACTTCTCTACCACTTCCATCAAATTAATTCCGTGAAAGTGCAAACTATCATTTTGATAAGTAAATTCCTCCTGTGGGAAGTATAAAGTCTGGTCTATAAGTTCAGAATATTTAATCTTCATTTAAAATCTAAAAAATTTTAGGTTAATATTCATTTAAAGTTAAGTCTGCAAAGTTGCAAAAAAAATAACTTTTTTCACATAAAAATTTTTATTTTCTTACTTTTGCCCCTATGATTTTAGAAAAAGAAATAAAATTTATCTTAACATTAGACGCCTTAAAGAATATCCAAAGAAGAAATTTCAACCTTGACGACCAGCGTAGAGAAAACACAGCCGAACACAGTTGGCAAATCGTGGTTTTGGCTCAAATTCTTTATCCTTATGCCAAAAACAAAGAAAAAATAAACCTTTTAAGAGCTATCCGAATGCTTTCCATTCACGATGTGGTGGAGATAGAAGCTGGAGATACTTTTATCTTTGATGAAAAGGCAATGCAAGGGAAATACGAACGAGAATTGGAGGCGGCTCAAAAAATTTTTGGCATTTTAGATGAACCTTTGAGTAGCGAATTTCTTGAACTTTGGAAAGAATTTGAAGCCGAAGAAACTCCCGATGCTATTTTCGCTTGTGCCGTGGATAGAATAATGCCTTTTTTACTCAATACTCATACCTCTGGAAAAAGCTGGACGGAAGCAAAAGTTTCTGAAAATCAAGTAAAAAATATCATAGAAATTGCCGTAAAAAAAGCCTCTACCGAACTCGGAGAAGCCTTTGATATTTTACTAAAAAAAGCTATCGATGAAGGGAAATTAACTTAAAACTTCTTGATAAACTTTCATCAGGTTTTGAGCGATTTTTTCATCGGTGAATTGCTCAACAAACAGCCTACCTTTTTCAGCTCGTGAGCGTCTCTCCTCGGGGTTTTCCCATAAGGAAATGATTTTTTCACGCATATCTTCCACCGAAAACGGACTGACATAAACGGAATTTTCACCCCCTGCCTCGGGCAAACAACTGGTATCGCTGGTAATTACCACGCACTCCGAAAAGAGAGATTCTATAATCGGAATGCCAAATCCCTCAAATAAACTCGGATAAATGAACACATCAGCAAGGCGATAAAGTCCCGACAATTCCTCCATTGTAAGCCCTTCCAAAAACAAAACTTCCACCGAGTTTTTGCGAATTTCAGCCTGAATTTTCTCAAAATATGCCGTTTTTCGCCCCACCGCCACCAGCGGAATTTTCGTTCCCGATAAGGCACGAACCACCGAAAGTAAGTTTTTACGCTCTTCAATGGTACCGACATTGAGTAAAAATCGTTGGGGGAGTTGGTATTTTTTTCGTAGTGAGTTTAAAAAATCGTCCGTTGGTTTTTGTTTGAATGAAGGGTGGCAACCTTGATAAACAACGCTGATTTTTTCTTCGGGAACTTGTAAGAATTCCATCACATCGCGTTTGGTTTGCTCGGAAATAGCGATGATTTTGTCGGCAACTTGCGTTGCTTTTTTAAATTTCCAGAAGTGCATTTTGCGGTCAAAAGCCGAGTAAAATTCAGGAAATCGCTCAAAAATTAGGTCGTGAATCGTTACGATTTTTTTAATTTTTGGGCTTCCCCATCTCAGTGGCAACTCTCCCGAAAGTCCGTGGAAGAGGTCAGCCCCCGCCCTCTGTGCGTCTGTTCCCATTTTTAGTTGGCGTGGAAAAAGCCCGCCCGATAGGGGCAAAAATTCCACCGATGGGTGCGAAAGAATATCTCTCCCCCTTTGGCTTTGCCTTTTGGCAAGGAGTAAATAATGATTTTCAGGGTAGTAATGGGCTAAAATCCGCACGAAATCCCGCGAATAATTGCCCAGCCCAGAGGAATTATGAAAGAATCTTTTTGCGTCAAAAGCGATTTTCATTATTTTTTTGAATTTTAGTATAAAAAAGCAATAAATTTATGAATAATATTACCAAAAACAAAAAATCTTTAAAAGTACTAAACGTATTATCTTTATCACTCAGCCAATTTAGGAAATCATCAAAGTGATTGAGTGTATATTGATAGACACCACCAAATAAACCGAGAAAACTTTTACCCCATCGATTTGTTTTTTGCAAAAGTACTTTTTCTCAATAAAAAAATCCTACAAGAGTTTTTCTTATAGGATTTGATTAAATTTATTTTTCGTATTTATCTGCGTAATCTTGCTGAGAGGCTACAATCACTTCTTTGGCATGAATGGAACCATAAACATCGTCAATTCTACAAGCTACGGCTTCGCTTGGCAAATTCTTGTAAGTGAGGAAATAATGTTTTAATCTATCTATTTCAGCTTGTGGAAGTTCTGAAATATCCTTAATGTGTCCATAAGATTGGTCACCTACCAAAACCGCAATGATTTTATCATCAGCCTCTCCTTTATCAATCATCTTAAATCCACCAATTGGAACTGCTTCCAACAACACTCCACTTTGAATATTGTGGCTACTCAACACACAAATATCCAATGGGTCGTGGTCACCTTCTGTCACATCAGTTGCACCTTGTTTTACAGCTAAGTCCTTTACTCTCTCATTGCAGTAAGTCTTTGGAATAAAGCCATATAAGGCTGGAATAATATTAGAAAATTTCTGTGGTCTATCTACCATTAGATGACCCGTTTCTTTATCAATTTCATATTTGATAGTGTCCGTTGGAACTATCTCAATAAAAGCATTTATCACATTCGGAGCATCTTTTCCTGCCGAAATTCCGTGCCACGGATGGGCTTTAAAATTTGGTATCATTCTCTTATTTATTTTTTTATATTAAACTATGAATATCTATTTTTAAATTCTGAATACTATCTGAAATGTAATCTTCTCCTTCTAAATAATTCATTATCAGTAAAGTTTTAAACTCTTCTAATGAAATATTGGGATTAACTTCTAAAAGCCTATGCAAAAGGTGAAGAACATTATCCTTAGAACGAATAATGTTTTCCCAAGATTCATCATTGATGTATAATTGTTGGGAAGTATTGTATTCCAATTCCTCTTTTATGCTTTTTTCTAAAAGGAATACAAACTCCCTCGTGCTTAACTCTTTATCAAATTTTTCCACCAAATTTTGAGGCCTTAATCTCTCTAAAAAAATAAGCATTCGTTCGTAGGCTTGTAGTTTGATTTGAGAGTTAGATTTGTCGGTTAGCAGATGTAATTCTCTTTTTTTCAGTGTGATATACTGATATACGAAATGCTTGATTAACATCAAAAAAGGAAAGGTGATAATCAAAACAAAAGCGTAAGGCAGTAAATTTTCTAATTTAAAAATTGACATAGGTTTGCAAAGATACGATTTTCTATGAAACTACCACTTCTCCTGTCATTTTCTCTGGAATTTCTATGCCCATTATATGCAGGATACTTGGGGCAATATCGCCTAATTTTCCCTCTTTTAGCGTCCATTCTTTGCCTTTATCCATCACAATCAACGGAACTAAATTCGTGGTATGATTGGTATTCGGTGAGCCATCTTCATTTTTCATAAAATCAGAATTTCCGTGGTCTGCCAAAATCATTACTACATAACCGTTTTCATAAGCCGTAGTAGCTACTTCTTTAATGCACTCATCTACCACTTCACAGGCTTTTACAGCAGCTTCAAAAACGCCCGTATGCCCCACCATATCAGGGTTAGCGAAATTTAAACAAATAAAATCAGCGGTTTGATTTTTAAGTTCAGGAATGATAGCGTTTTTAATATCATAAGCCGCCATTTCAGGTTTTAAATCGTAAGTTTTCACCTCTCTTGGGCTTGGGCAAAGAATTCTTTTTTCCCCTTTAAATTCAACCTCTCTCCCTCCCGAAAAAAAGAATGTGACATGCGGATATTTCTCCGTTTCGGCAATTCTAATTTGTGATTTTCCTGCCTTTTCCAACACTTCCCCCAAAGTTTCATCAATGGTTTCTTCATCAAAAACGACTTTAATATTCTCAAAACTTCGGTCATAATTGCTCATCGTTACGAAATATAAGTCCAGTTTCTTCATTTCAAAATCTGGAAAATCTTGCTGATGAAGAGCTTTGGTCAATTCCCGCCCTCTATCTGTTCGGAAATTATAAAAAACAACCACATCTCCTTCTTTTATCGTGGTAATGGGTTTTTCTTGTTCATCAACGACTACAATAGGTTCTATAAACTCATCAAACACGCCTTTTTCATAAGATTTTTCTATTTCTTCTACTGTATTTTTGGTTTTCGTTCCTTCACCTTTTACCAAAAGTTCGTAAGATTTTTTCACTCTTTCCCAGCGTTCATCCCTGTCCATTGCGTAAAATCTGCCTATCACACTGGCTAATTTCCCCGTAGTTTTTTGAGTATATTTTTGAATTTCCTCCACGAAATTTTTCCCTTTTTTAGGGTCGCAATCTCTCCCATCGGTAAAGGCGTGAATGAAAATATTATCCAAATTTAACGAATGAGCTTCATCTAAAAGAGCTTTCAAATGATTGATGTGAGAATGAACTCCACCATCTGACAACAGACCTAATAAATGAACATTTTTCTGGTTTTCTTGAGCATATAAAAACGCCTCTTGCAATGCTTTTTCCTTTCCTAAAACACCTTTCTCTACGGCTAAATTTAATCGGGTAAGATTTTGATAAACCACTCTTCCAGCCCCCAAATTCATATGCCCCACTTCCGAATTTCCAATTTGCCCTTCAGGAAGCCCCACTGCCAAACCAGAAGCCTTTAATTGAGTATGAGGAAAATTTTGATAGCAACTATCCATAAAAGGCGTATTCGCCTCCGTTATCGCACACACTTCGGGGGTTTTTGTAAGTCCCCAGCCATCTAATATTGCAAGAATTACCTTTTTTGCCATATTCCTATAATTTACTGGGGCAATTTACGAAAAAACAAAAAATTGGTATCAAAAATTTAGTTAAATTTGTGATTTTAAATCATATAAAACCATATTAAAATTTAAAAAAATGAATACAAAAACATACAATGTATTGGGAATGAGCTGTATGAGTTGTCAGAAAAAAATTACTGAAACCCTCAACGCTATTCCAAACATCACTGCAAAGGTGGATTTAAGAGGTTCCACTGCTGAAATTTCATCAGAAAAAGAAATTGATATACAAGAACTTAACAAAGTTTTGCAATCCAAAGGGCATTATCTTTTAGAAGACCCAGAAAATCCTCACCAAGAAGTTGCCAGAACTTTTGTAAAACCAGAAGATAAAATTTCGCCAAGTAGCGTGTATTTTTGTCCGATGGAGTGCGAGGGCGAGAAATTGTATTTTAAACAAGGAAGATGCCCCGTGTGCCATATGTTTTTAGCTCCGATAGAGGAACGAGAAGAAATCCGAAAACAGGCTCAAAATCAACATTTCCAAACACCAAAAGGAAAAGAAGGTGAATTTTATTGCCCAATGTTTTGTGAAGGAGATAAAACTTATGCTAAAAATGTAGGTTGTCCTGTTTGTGGAATGGACTTGGTTCAAATCACAACGGAAGGAGAAGAAGACCAGTCAGCCTATTTATCATTACGCCGAAAATTCTACATTTCGCTTGTTTTTACCATTCCTGTGTTTATTTTAGCAATGGGCGAAATGATGGGAATTCCTTTAGATAGTATTCCACATAAAACTCAAATTCTGCTACAAGCATTATTTTCTATTCCAGTAATTTACACAGGTTTTATGTTCTTTGAGAGGGCTTACATTTCTTTTAAAACTTGGAATTTGAATATGTTCAGCCTGATTGGATTGGGAACGAGTTCAGCGTTTGTTTTAAGTTGGGTAAGTTTTTTATTTCCGCAAATTTTCCCTGCAAATTATCATTTACCGATTTATTTTGAAAGCGTTTGTATTATCATTACTTTGGTTTTATTAGGTCAATTAATGGAAGCCAAAGCCCATCATAAAACAGGAAACGCAATTAGAGAATTAATGAATTTATCACCGTCGGAAGCACATTTGCTGATTGATGGAATTGAAAAAAAAGTGAATCTTGATGAAATTAAAGTAGGAAATTTACTTCGTGTAAAACCTGGAGAAAAAATCCCCGTAGATGGAATCATCACAGAAGGAAACGGAATTATTGACGAAAGTATGATTACTGGAGAGCCCATTCCTGTGGAGAAAAACCTCAACGATAAGGTAATTGCAGGGACTATTAACGGAAATACTTCTTTTGTAATGAAGTCTGAACGAATAGGAAATGATACCATTCTCGCCCAAATCATCAAAATGGTGAATGATGCCAGTAGAAGTAGGGCTCCCATTCAGAAATTGGTGGATAAAGTTTCCAAAATTTTTGTTCCTGTGGTGATTGGAGTTGCTGTTCTCACTTTTATTTTTTGGTTTGTTTTTAGTAGTGAAAATTCGCTGTTTAATGCCTTCGTCAATGCCTTGTCGGTGCTGGTTATCGCTTGTCCGTGTGCTTTGGGATTGGCCACGCCGATGTCCGTAATGGTAGGGATTGGCAAAGGAGCGAAAAACGGAATTTTAGTAAAAAATGCAGAGGCTTTGGAACAAATGGAAAAAGTAAATATTCTCATTACCGATAAAACGGGGACGCTCACCGAAGGAAAACCATCTTTGGAATATATTTTTAGCATTAATAGAAGAAATGAAAATGAAATCTTGTCATTGGTAGGCTCGTTGAATCAACATTCGGAGCATCCTTTATCACAAGCCGTTTTGAATAAAACCAAAGAATTGAATTTATCTTTATTTGGTGTTTCTAATTTTGAAAATTTAGTAGGAAAAGGAATTTCAGGAGAAATTAATGGAAAAAAATATTTTTTAGGCACGGAGAAACATTTGAGAGAAATCAATATTGAGTTTTCTGATGAAATAAAATCCGAACAAGAAAACTTAAAACGAAAGCCTTTCACAGTTTCTTATCTAATAGAAAATCAAGAAATTATAGGAATCGTAGGTTTTACCGATAAAATAAAATCTACATCAAAAGAAGCGGTAAATTATCTAAAAAATAAAAATATTGAGGTAATGATGCTCACAGGAGATAATGAAGCTACAGCTCAATTTGTTGCCAAAGAATTAGGTATTCAGTATTATAAAGCTCATTGCTCTCCGAGTGATAAAATTAGCATCATCAAGGATTTGCAAAATCAAGGGAAAACTGTAGCAATGGTAGGTGATGGGATAAATGACGCCCCTGCTTTGGCTCAATCCAATGTAGGAATAGCAATGGGCACGGGAACTGATGTAGCCATTGAAAGTGCCGAAATTTCACTCTTAAAAGGAGATATTTACGGCGTAGCGAAAGCTCATATTTTAGGTCAGAAAATGATGAAAAACATTCGTGAAAACTTATTTTTCGCCTTTATATATAATACTTTAGGGGTTCCTGTGGCGGCAGGTTTGCTCTATCCTATTTTTGGAGTTATGCTTTCGCCAATGTTGGCTGCGGTTGCGATGAGTTTTAGTTCTGTATCGGTGATTGCTAATGCTTTAAGATTGAACTATATTGATTTAAATTATAAAAAGCAGACATTTTAAGTCTGCTTTTTTCTTTATTCATCTGCGATTTTATTGGCCAATTGCCCACAGGCCGCGTCAATATCACTTCCTCTGCTTCGGCGAATCATCACGGTAATGCCGTTTTTCTCCAACTGACGAACATAATTTTCCGTTGCCTCTGGATTGCTTCTATCGTATTTCCCTTCACCGATGGAATTGTATTCAATCAAATTGACTTTTGTCGGAACTTTTTTACAGAATTTTACCAATGCTTTGATGTCCTCATCTTTATCGTTAATCCCTTTCCAAATGCAATATTCCAAAGTAATAATAGAACCTGTTTTTTGATACCAATATTGCAATGCCTCCATAATATCCGTAAGAGGAAATTTATCAGAGAACGGCATAATTTCATTTCTTTTTTCCTCAATCGCCGAGTGTAATGACAACGCTAATTTAACTTTTAGATTTTCATCAGCGAGCATTTTCATCATTTTTGGAATTCCCGAAGTGGAAACCGTAATTCTTCTCGGCGACATTCCCAGACCATCGGGCTGAGTAATTTTTTTGATGGCTTCCACCACATTTTTATAATTCATCATCGGTTCGCCCATTCCCATAAATACGATGTTGGAAAGCGGTCTATCAAAATACAATCGGCTTTGTTGGTCTATCAACGCAACTTGATCAACGATTTCCGCCACTTCCAAATTTCGCATTCTTTTCAGTCTTGCTGTAGCACAAAATTCGCAATTCAGAGAACATCCCACCTGCGAAGAGACACAAGCCGTAGTTCGCGTTTCAGTAGGGATTAAAACACTCTCTACCAAAAGCCCATCGTGGAGCTTTACGCCGTTTTTTATGGTTCCATCAGCACTTCTTTGCAGTCTATCCACAGAAATAGGATTGATGACATATTCTTCCGAAATCCTTTGCCGAAGCTCTTTGGAAAGGTTCGTCATCTCATCAATAGAATGTAAATTCTTCGACCAAAGCCAGTCATAAACCTGCTTTGCACGAAAGGGCTTCTCCCCCAGAGAAACAAAATAATCTTTTAATTGGTCTAAACTCAGTGTTCTGATGTCTTTCATAAAACTCTTAAAATTTAAAAAATTACAAGCCTAAACCTGTAATTTTTTGCAAAGATAAAGATTTTCAGAAAGATTGTTTTAGAAATCTGCATCAAAATAAATACGAAATATCTATTTCAACACATTTTTCTTAAATCGGCCTATATGTTCATTGGCAAAATCGATGAACGCCATATAGTTAGTTTCGCCCTCTAAAAGTGCGTGGGCATTGATGTGTTTTACTAAAAGTCTGTACGCCTCATCGGTAGTATTTCGGGCAGATTTCATCGCTCCTGCTTCTTTGGTTGATTGCTCTTCGGTACGCTGAGAGAGGGCAATGCTCACTTTTTCATTTGCCACTTTTAGGGGCGTGAGGAAGGTCGCCAAACCCAATTTTGAAACTTCATCGGTATATTTCGTTTCCAAATCTTGGATGAAATTCACCAAAAGCCCCGTCTGCTTGTCCAGTTGCATCGTGGTTTTGATGCCATAGTCTTTAATCACTTGTGCAATGACCTTTTGAGCCGATTTCATCTCTTCGTTTGGAATATGGGCGTAAGATTTCACGGCGTTTTTCAGCCCAGTGTAGAGCTGATCCCTCTCGCGGTCGGCTTGTGCAATTTCATCGGTTTTATGGCTTTTTTGGGAAATGACCATCGCCTCATCTACCTTTGCCAAGGCGGTTTTGTAGGCTTGTAATTGAGTATTCACTTTGGCACTTACCTTGGTATCTGCCTCCAACACCTTCAAAAAATCCGAGTGAAAACTGAAATAGGCAGCGTTGGTCATCAATCTGTTGGTAATGTCTTTTATTTCTTTCATAATGTGCAATTTAATTCCCTCAAAATTAAATAAATTTTTCCTTTCCCAAATACTAAAACAAGCAATTTCTTTAAAGAAATCTCTTCAAAAAGAAAAAAACACGCCCATTATAGCGTGTAATACTCCTCTTTCAAATGAAAAATTCATTTTTACAGGGTATAAAAACAATTTTTGAAATGAAAAGAACACTTTTATAGCATATAACTCTCCCCTTTCAAATGAAAAATTGACTTTTATAGGGTGTAATTCTTCCATTCTACAACTGAACATCTATATATCAATGATGTGTTTAGATAAAAATTCTCTCCGAATTGGAGAGAAAAATTTTATGCAGATTATTTTAATAAAAGTATATACCTAAATAGATTTTCTTTCAAGAAAGTAAATATTATTCTTCATATTCATAAGTAAATCCTGATATATTATGCTCTATTTTAGGAATATCTTTTACAGATTGCGAATTTATTATATTAAGAACTAACTTATTAATTTCTTCATATAACAAAATAGAAAAATCATTATCTACAAAAGATACATGTTCATCCTTTTTAAATTCATATTCTTTTCCTTTATATTTTACCACTATATCTTCCTTTGTATGAAAGCCCTCTGTATGCATAGTGTTTCTAATATATGTAAATAAATCAATAAGATTATTATAGTCATTATTCAATGAAAGATGATTAATTAAATCTTTTGAAAGTTTATTAATTCTATCTCCACTTAATCCTTGGAACTTTGCAATCAATCTAATAAAATTTTCGAATCTCAAAAAGACATTAAAGAATAAGTTTCCTTTTAAATCTTCTACCAAACCTGAAGATAATGACAAAATTTTATCCTCTGGATATTGATGATTTTGTAAGAAATTTATAAGATTATCTTTTATAAGATGTGATAAAATTTCTATATTTTGAACGCTGCTTACAACAGAAGCATAAAACATTATTCTTGCATCTTTTTGCTGAAACATTTTATCTTTATTTGGAAAAATACTAACATCATTATAACTATTTGCAAAAATATTTTTAATTTCCCCATAATATTTTACAAGTTCATCCCCAGAAATTAATTTTTGTTTAATAATTTTATTACTCATAAATTATAATTTTCCACAAATATACAAAAACTACCTACATCTCCCTCCCCAAAAACTTCCCTGTCAGCGACTTCTCACACTTTACAATCTCCTCAGGCGTTCCTTCAAATACGATGGTTCCGCCGTGTTTTCCCCCTTCGGGACCAATGTCTATGATATGGTCGGCGAGTTTGATGACATCCATATTATGCTCAATGATGATAAACGAGTTGCCCAACTCCACCAGCTGATGAATGGCATCCATCAAGATTTTCACATCTTCAAAATGTAGTCCTGTGGTAGGTTCATCGAGGATATAGAGAGTGCTTCCCGTTTGCTTTTTGGAGAGTTCCGTGGCGAGTTTTATCCTTTGGGCTTCTCCCCCACTCAGCGTAGTAGATTGTTGCCCCAGCGTAATATAGCCCAGCCCCACATCTTGTAGAGTTTTCACCTTGTTGTATATTTTCGGAATGGGTTGGAAAAATGCCACTGCCTCATCTATGGTCATATCCAGCACATCGGAGATGGATTTTCCCTTGTACCGAACCTCCAAAGTCTCTCGGTTAAAGCGTTTGCCATTACAGGTTTCACAATGCACATAAACATCAGGCAGGAAGTTCATTTCGATGACTTTCAGTCCGCCCCCTTGGCAAGTTTCGCAGCGTCCGCCTTTCACATTAAAAGAAAAACGCCCCGGTTTATAGCCTCTGATTTTAGACTCTGGAAGCTCCGCAAAAAGCGTCCTAATATCCGAAAATACGCCCGTATAAGTAGCAGGATTGGAACGCGGCGTGCGTCCGATAGGCGTTTGATCTACATCCACCACCTTATCGATATGCTCCAGCCCCTCAATGCTTTGGTAAGGCAAAGGCTCCTGTACAGCACGGTAAAAATGACGGTTAAGAATCGGGTACAGCGTCCCATTGATGAGCGACGATTTACCACTTCCCGAGATGCCCGTTACCACGACCAATTTCCCCAAAGGAATTTCCAAATCCACATTTTTCAGATTGTTGCCCGTAGCTCCTTTTAGGAGAATAGATTTACCATTTCCTTCTCGCCTTTCGCTTGGAATTTCTATGCTTCTTCGTCCTGTGAGATAGTCCGCCGTAATGGTTTTTGCCTTGATTAAGTCTTTGGGTGAGCCTTGCCAAAGCACTTCACCGCCGTGTTTCCCTGCTTTTGGACCAATATCTAAAACTTCATCGGCTTCCAAAATCATATCTTTATCATGTTCCACTACCAGAACCGAATTACCCAAATCACGAAGGTTTTTAAGGGAATTGATAAGCCTTTCGTTGTCCCTTTGGTGCAGTCCGATACTCGGTTCGTCTAAAATATAGAGGACATTCACCAGCTGAGAACCAATTTGCGTTGCCAAACGAATACGCTGACTCTCGCCCCCTGAAAGGGTTTTGGAGCTTCTGTTGAGGCTCAAATATTCCAAACCTACATCTAATAAAAACTGCAATCGGGTTTCTATTTCCTTGAGAATTTCGTGGGCAATGATTTTATTTTTCTCGCTGAATTTCCCTTTAATTTCTCCCAGCCAATCTTTCAAATCCAAAAGGCTCATGGCATTAACTTCGGCAATGTTTTTCCCCGCAATCTTGAACGCCAAACTTTCAGGCTGAAGCCTTGCTCCTTTACAGCTTGGGCAAGTTTCTTCCACTGAAAAATCTCGCTCTATTTGAGTAGCTCCGTAATGTTCTTTGTCCTCAATACATTTTTCCAAATACGGAATGAGTCCCTCGAAATTGATTTTTATTTTCTTAGAAATCCCCGCATGTTTCAGGTCTTTTTCAAAGTCTTCCTGCCATCCGTAGTAGATATACTGGAGAACTTCCTTGGGAATATCTTGGAAAGGCGTTTTAAAACTTAAATCAAAAACTTCCAGAATCAGCTTGATTTGGTTGGTTACCCATTTGCTAAACTGATGCGTTTCGAGAGGCAACAACGCCTGTTGTACGGATAATTTCGGGTCGGAAACCAAATATTCTGGGTTGATTTTTTTTACTACTCCTAAGCCTTTACAGTGCGGACAGCTTCCCTTAGGGGAATTGAAGGAAAAAGTATTCGGTTCGGGCATGGGTAAGGCTTTTCCCGTGCTGATGTCCATCAAGTCTTTGGAGAAATATTGAAAATCTTCCGCTCCTAATTTCTGAATCATCACTACGCCTTCTCCCATTTGTAAAGCCGTTTTTAGGGATTGCTCCATTCTGGCTTCGGAAGTGGTTTCGCCTACTATCCAGCGGTCTATTACCACTTCTATATCGTGAGTTTTGTAGCGGTCGAGTTTTAAATCGTATTCAATATCTTGTAGCATGCCATCAATCCTCGCTTGGGAATAGCCTTTTTTTGCCAACTGAATGAAAAGTTCGTGATAATGCCCTTTCCTTGCCCTTATGACAGGAGCCAAAAGCAATACTTTTTCGCCTTGATAGTTTTTTCGGATGGTTTCCAAAATTTGCTCTTCGGTATAGCTTACCATTTGTTCTCCTGTTTCTAAAGAATAGGCATCGGACACACGAGCGAAAAGCAAACGCAAAAAATCATACAATTCCGTTACCGTACCTACTGTAGAACGCGGGTTTTTATTGGTAGTTTTTTGTTCAATAGCAATTACTGGAGAAAGCCCCTCTATTTTATCTACATCGGGACGCTCCAATCCTCCCAAAAATTGCCTTGCATAGGCGGAAAAAGTCTCGATATAACGCCTTTGTCCTTCAGCAAAAATAGTATCAAATGCTAAAGAAGATTTTCCACTGCCTGAGAGACCTGTGATGACTACCAGCTCATTGCGCGGGATTTTTACATCTATATTTTTCAGGTTGTGTTCTCTGGCACCATAGACTTCTATGTATTCGCGATTGGCGATTGGCGATTGGCTTTTTTTTTGTTTTGGGGTTTTCATAAGCAATTGAATCTCGCAAATTTAGGGAATTTTAATTTTTTATTTATTTGATTTGTCATTAAATTTAACCAATTTCCTTGTTTATAATTAAAATCTATATAAAAAATTAAATACCAATATTTTTTTCAATAATAAAAACAGGAAGCTGACTAACTTCCTGTTTTTAAATTTAATGTCTTATAAAACATTCTTTATATAATCAGCATTGCATCTCCGTAAGAGTAAAATTTATACTCATTTTTTACCGCTTCTTCATAAGCGTGCATTACGAAATCCTTCCCTGCGAAAGCTGCAATCATCATCAACAAGGTAGATTTTGGTGTGTGGAAATTGGTAATCATCGCATTGGCAATACCAAAATCATAAGGCGGATAGATGAATTTATTTGTCCAACCGTGATAAGCCGAAATCCTTCTATTAGAAGACACGGAGGTTTCAATAGCTCTCATTGTGGTCGTCCCTACGCAACAAATCCTTCTATTTTCTTCCACAGCTTTATTAATAATTTCTGCATTTTTCTCATCTACGATAGCTTCTTCGCATTCCATTTTATGTTTTGAAACATCTTCCACTTCTATCGGATTGAAAGTCCCTAGCCCCACATGTAGCGTCACTTCTGCGAAATTAATTCCTTTAATCTCCAAACGCTTCATTAAATGCTTTGAGAAATGCAAACCAGCCGTTGGAGCCGCCACCGCCCCTTCTACTTTTGCGTAAATTGTTTGGTATCTTTCGGCATCTTCTGGCTCTACAGGTCTTTTGATGTATTTCGGAAGTGGAGTTTGCCCTAATTCTTTTAATTTCGCTCTAAATTCTTCATAACTTCCATCAAATAAGAACCTTAAAGTTCTTCCTCTTGATGTTGTATTATCAATAACTTCCGCTACCAAAGATTCATCTTCTGTAAAGAAAAGTTTATTCCCAATTCTGATTTTTCTTGCAGGATCTACCAAAACATCCCAAACACGAGTTTCCTTATCTAATTCTCTCAATAAGAAAACCTCAATTTTTGCTCCTGTTTTCTCCTTATTTCCATACAATCTCGCAGGGAAAACTTTGGTATTATTAAAAATAAACAAATCTCCATCATCAAAATAATCAATCACATCTTTAAAAAGTTTATGCTCAATGGTTTCTGTTTTTCTATCCAAAACCATTAATCTTGCTTCATCTCTGTGTTCTGATGGGTGTTCTGCCAAAAGATGATCTGGCAGATGAAAATTAAAATTAGATGTCTTCATTTAGTAAATAAAATTTACGGATTTTATAAAATTAGTTTGCAAATATACAATATGAAAAAGCCTTTGTCAAGTTTTAACCTAAATATTCCAAAATCTTTGCCCATTGTTGGCGTTTTTCCTCAAAAGAAACTGTGTGTAGTGGGCTTGTAGAAGGCATCAACAAGACTGGAACCCTCGGAGAATCGATTTGTTTCAAAAGATTTTTATATGATTTTTGTCCATTGCAAAAAATCACATTAATATTAGGATAATTTTGGAGTAAATGAACAATAGAATTGGCAATTTCATTTTTAATTTTCGCGTCCAAACTTCCCTCTCGCTCACAGCTTTCAATCGTATCCCAAAGTGCGATTTTATTTCTTTTTAATAAATCTAATTTTTCATTATAATTCTCCGAAAACTCCTCCCCTAAAATATGGAACATCAATTTCCAGAACTGATT
The DNA here is from genome assembly GCA_030529185.1 of Flavobacteriaceae bacterium. GTDB lineage: Bacteria > Bacteroidota > Bacteroidia > Flavobacteriales > Weeksellaceae > JABCPE02. The sequence continues at coordinate 64,675 of JAUMXI010000003.1, read as the reverse complement.
TTGAGGATGGGCATAATACTCTTGCCTTTCCAAGGATTTTACACCTGGTATAGAACCTAAAATCAATACTTTAGAATCTTGATAAATTTTCGGCGGAAAAGATTGAATTCTCTTTTGCATTATTTTTCTCTCTCTTTTAAAAATATTACCTTGCAATATTACATTTTTTTATTACTTTTGCAGCGTTTTTTTTGAAAAACGAAAGCATTGTATTTTGTTCTATCACGCCCGAACTTTAGAGTTTTTAATAAATAACAATCGGTGGACAAAAATTAGCATCAATATATTTACGGATATAAGTCTATTTTATAATTATGAGAGGTCTAAAACCTTTAATAATAAAAAATAGTCATGCTTTCTCAAATGATTATGATAAAAGCTTTATTCTGCTACCCATGAATCTGAAATTTAATTGTAGCAACGCAGATATAGCCAATGACAAGGAGAGTTTAGCACTTACCATGTACAAGTTTCTGATCGAATAAAGCTATAAAAAATTAGATTTTTAACTTAAATTTTATAGCAAAATGAAGCAAACATTTTACAAACTAAAAACGCTATGTGCCTTAGGAATAGGAATTTTAGGGCATGCACAACAAGGAAAAGTAGGCATTAATACAGAAACTCCCACAAGAGTATTAGATATTAATGGAGATCTAAGAATAAGAAATTTAGACCTACCATCCTCTTTTGATGGTATTTTAGTTTCTGAAAAAACAAAAACTGAAACCAATGTTGTTAGAAAAGCAGAGATAAAAGGAAAACAAATTCTTTATCAAGAATAATTTCCTCAAACATTAACTCCCGTAGAAACTGGGCAAAATAATAATACAAATGGGATTATTGATAATTCTTGGGAATGGATGCAACTCCCTGAAATACCCAATAATGCTACCGCTGACTTAGAACTTTCATCAGATAAAAATTTTTATATTGTAAAAAAAACTGGATTTTATAACATTAATTCTAGACTAACAATTCTTGTTAAAACCGACGCTTCAGATCAATTTGATGGAAGTTTTGGAGGGGTTGGAATAGCTATAGCTGTAAGAACTCACAAAGATGATGAAAACACCGGTGTAACTCTAGATCAAAATAAAAAATACATTTTTAAAGGTGCTAAAACCCCTAAATATAGAGATAATATAACAGAAGAAGAGGTTAAAAATGCTGTAAATCCAATTTACACCATCAATACAAGCGGTAATATTTTTATATCCAAAGGAGGAAGAATTGGCATTCAAGTCCAAACAGATGGAGCACCTTCCATTTCAGAAAATAGAAACAATATTTCTATCAACCCTAAAGTAGCACCTGATGGTACTAAAGCACCTTCTTATATATCTATTTATAGAAATTTATAATTAATAAAAAAGTATCTTCACATTAAATCTCTTCATTTATTATATAAAGTATTGAAGAGATTTTTTATAATTATTACTATCGTTTTTATCTAAATTTTTGTATTTTTGCGAAAATTTTATTTTAAAGTTTATGATAAAAATAACTTTTCCAGACGGCAATCAGCGTGAATTTCAAGAAGGAATAACTCCTTTAGAAGTCGCTAAATCTATCAGTGAAGGTTTGGCAAGAAATACCATTTCTGCAGTGGTTAATGACCAACAAGTAGAGATTTCAACCCCTATCACGCAAGATTCTACGGTTCAGTTATTAACTTGGAATGATGATTTAGGAAAAAAGGCTTTTTGGCATTCTTCGGCACATATTTTAGCTCAATCTATTATGGATTTTTATCCTAATGCCAAACTTACGATTGGTCCAGCCATAGAAAATGGTTTCTATTACGATGTAGATTTTGGTGATGAAACACTTTCCGAGAAGGATTTTGAGAAAATTGAAAAGAAATTCTTGGAAAATGCTAAAAAAGATGCTACTTTTAAACAATATTATGTTTCAAAAGCCGATGCTTTAAAAGAATATGCTGATAATCCATATAAAACAGAACTAATTGAAAATCTAAATGATGGAGAAATCACATTCTGCTCTCACGACAATTTCACAGACCTTTGTAGAGGGGGGCATATCCCAAGCACAGGAATTGTAAAGGCGGTAAAAATCCTTAACGCTGCTGGTGCTTATTGGCGTGGTGATGAGAAAAACAAGCAACTTACCAGAGTTTATGCAATTTCTTTCCCAAAACAAAAGGAACTTACAGAATATTTAGAAAAATTAGAAGAAGCTAAACGCCGAGACCACAGAAAATTAGGTAAAGAATTGGGAATTTTTGCTTTTTCTGAAAGAGTCGGTGCAGGTCTTCCTCTTTGGTTGCCAAAAGGTGCTGCATTAAGAAAAAAACTGGAAAACTTTCTCTCTGAAGCACAGAAAAAAGCTGGTTATGAATTTGTAGTATCTCCGCATATTGGACATAAAGATTTGTATGTAACTTCAGGACATTATGAAAAATATGGAGCAGATTCTTTCCAACCGATAAAAACGCCACACGAAGGCGAAGAATTTTTATTAAAACCGATGAACTGCCCACACCATTGCGAAATTTACAAAACGAGCCAATGGTCGTATAAAGATTTACCAAAACGATTTGCAGAATTTGGAACAGTGTATCGTTATGAACAAAGTGGAGAACTTCACGGATTGACAAGAGTGAGAGGCTTTACCCAAGATGATGCTCACCTTTTCTGTACGCCAGACCAATTATTATCTGAATTTGAAGGTGTAATTGATTTGGTAATGTATGTATTCAAAAATCTTGGTTTTGAGGATTTTGTGGCTCAGGTTTCTTTAAGAGATAAAGAAAATAGAGAAAAATATATCGGTACCGATGAAAATTGGGAAAAAGCTGAAAATGCGATTATTACAGCTGCAAAAAACAAAGGTCTAAAAACCGTTGTAGAATATGGAGAGGCTGCATTCTACGGTCCTAAATTAGATTTTATGGTAAAAGATGCCTTGGGGAGAAGTTGGCAATTAGGCACCATTCAAGTGGATTACAATTTACCTGAAAGATTTGACCTTTGGTATATAGGCAGTGATAATGAGAAACATAGACCTGTGATGATTCACCGAGCACCTTTCGGTTCAATGGAGCGTTTCATTGCTATTTTATTAGAAAATACCGCAGGAGATTTCCCATTATGGCTAAGTCCAGAGCAATTTATTATTTTACCAATTTCAGAAAAATATGTAGATTATGCTAAAAAAGTTTCACAATTATTAGAAAATCACGATATTTGCGGTCTGATAGATGATAGAAACGAAAAAACGGGTAAAAAAATCCGTGATGCAGAATTGAAAAAATTGCCGTTTATGCTTATCGTTGGTGAAAATGAAGAAAAAGAAGGCAGTATTTCGGTAAGAAAGCGAGGCGAGGGAGATTTGGGAGCGATGAAGATAGAAGATTTCATCAAGCTATTTAAGGAACAAGCCTCTTTAAAGTTAGAAAATTAACCATTAAATTATAAAGCAATAGCACTAAAAAAATTAAACAACAGAGGTCCGATGCGTAAGCCTCAACAGGAGGAAGCACATCAGATTAACGACAAAATCAGAACCAAAGAGGTTCGTTTGGTCGGAGATAATGTAGAACAAGGCGTATATCCTACTTCAGAAGCTCTAAGAATGGCCGAGGAGCAAGAGTTGGATTTGGTTGTAATTTCAGATAAGGCAGAACCATTTATTTGTCGAATTTTGGATTACAAAAAGTTCTTGTATGAGCAAAAGAAAAAGCAAAAAGAACTGAAAGCCAAGCAGGTAAAAGTAGTGGTGAAGGAAATTCGTTTTGGTCCTCAAACCGATGACCACGATTTTCAATTCAAGAAAAAACACGCCGAGAAATTTTTAGAAGAAGGCTCTAAATTAAAAACTTATGTATTTTTCAAAGGGCGTTCTATTGTCTTCAAAGACCAAGGAGAAATTCTACTTTTGAGATTGGCACAGGAATTAGAGCATGTAGGAAAAGTAGATCAAATGCCTAAATTAGAAGGTAAAAGAATGATTATGATGATGAGTCCTAAAAAGACGAAATAAAATATATTGATAACAAATAACATAAAAGTAGTTAGAAAATGCCAAAATTAAAAACGAAATCAGGTGCTAAGAAGCGTTTTGCTCTTACCGGAACTGGTAAAATCAAAAGAAAAAATGCTTATAAAAGTCACATTTTAACAAAAAAAGCGACAAAGAGAAAGAGAAATCTTACTCAGACTTCTTATGTTGCTAATGTTGATGAAAAAAGCGTTTTAAAGCAATTAGCAATTAAGTAGTTTTTATAAATCATTTCGGTTTATAAGAATTTAAAAATTTAATAATTCAGAAAGTTTAACCCTGAAAAAGAGCAATAAAGAGAATTGTTAATTATTAATTAAAATGTCCGCCTTTTTCAAAAAAACAAAATAATTTTAATTATGCCAAGATCAGTAAATGCTGTAGCGTCTAGAGCGCGCAGAAAAAAAGTCTTAAAACAAGCTAAAGGTTTCTTCGGAAGAAGAAAAAATGTTTGGACTGTTGCTAAAAATGCAGTAGAAAAAGCAATGCAATATGCCTACAGAGGCAGAAAAGAGAAGAAAAGAAATTTCAGAAGTCTTTGGATTACGCGTATCAATGCGGGAGCTAGAGAACACGGGCTTTCTTACTCTCAATTTATGGGAGCTCTTAAAAAGAACAACATCGAATTGAATAGAAAAGTATTGGCTGATTTAGCAATGAATCACCCAGAAGCATTCAAAGCTGTTGTAGATCAAGTAAAATAATGTTGAATCGTTTTTGTTATCAATAAAAAGTCCAGATTATAAAATCTGGATTTTTTCTATTATTTTTGACAAAATTTTATAATGAAATTAAAATTTTTAGGCACAGGCACTTCACAGGGAGTTCCCGTAATTGGTTCAGACCACCCTGTTTGTCTTTCCTCAAACCCCAAAGACAAAAGACTTCGGTGTTCGGCTTTAATTACCACTGATTTTCAGCAAAAAATCCTGATTGATTGCGGACCTGATTTCAGACAGCAAATGCTACAAAATAATGAAAATCATATAGATGCGGTTTTGCTCACTCACGAACACAACGACCATATTATCGGATTAGATGATTTACGCCCAATTATCTTTAAAAATAAAAAAAACACGCCTATATATAGCCTTGAACGAACTGCAGAAGAACTAAAAGTTCGCTTTCCTTATGCATTTAGCGAAGAAAAATATCCTGGTGCTCCAAGTTTTGACCTTCATATTATAGAAAAAGAGTTTTTTATTGAAAACACTTTAATTACACCTATTAATATTACTCACAACCAATTGCCTATTTTAGGCTATAAAATCAAAAATTTAGCTTATATCACCGATGCAAGTGCTATTCCTCTGGAAGAAAAAAATAAATTAAAAAATTTAAATTTTTTGATTGTTAATTGCCTACGAAAGGAAAGCCCACACCCTGCACATTTTATTTTACCAGATATTTTAAACTTAGTAGAAGAATTGAAGCCTCAAAAAACCTACCTCACTCACCTTAGTCATTTAATAGGTTTTCACGAGGAAACGGAAGCAGAATTACCAGAGCATATTAGTTTAGCATATGATGGTTTAGAAATAGATTTTTAAATTTTAGCATTTATATTCAGCAAGTTGCGTTAATTAACTGAAATTTTAAACCCGTTTTTTGGTCTTTATTAAAAAAAGTTATATATTTGCAGTCAGAAAAATTGAGTTGCCCAGATGGCGGAACTGGTAGACGCACTGGACTCAAAATCCAGCGCCGCAAGGCGTGCCGGTTCGATTCCGGCTCTGGGTACAAAAATCACTGATAATATATTATCAGTGATTTTTTTATCTCTAAATATAAAATCATAAAAAAGACTGAACAAATAATTTTATTCAGCCTTTCTTAAAAAAACAAATAGTTATGAATTTATTTTTCAAATATTCGTTGGAGTTCTTCTATTTTTAAAACGCCTTGATAAGTAGCGATTTGATCATCAACATCTATGAAAGTCCAAAACGGATAAGCAGGAACTCTATTACCAGCCCATTCATAAGCAATGCTGTGCAAGCCTGTAGCTCCATTAGAAACAAACGAATATTTTTTGCCTAAAAATGTTATATCCTTAGTGTATTTTTCTGGATTAATGCTAATGAAATAAATTTTATCCCAAAATTCTTTCGGTAATTTCTTGAGATTTCTTTTCTGAATACGGCAAATGCCACACCAATCCGTAGAAAATAATACGACTACTGGTTTATTTTCAATATTTCTCCGTTCTTCTATTTTTTCTAATGTATTCTTCTCACTTTGGGCATTACACCATAATGAGAAGAATACGAATAGAAAAATTGATTTTATATTCATTATCAATTATTTAATAGTATAAGTCAAGCCCAAGAACCCTCTAATCCCTTGCATTGAGGCATAACTATATTCTGGGTCAAATTCATATCCATTAGGATTAGTGACTATATCATCTGCTGTTTTATCAAATGGGTCAAATGGTCTCAAAATTGGGTTTTTCGGAGTAAAATTAAACAAATTTTTCACTCCACCATAAATCTCAAAGTTTTTCCCGAATTTTTTAGAGAGTTTTATATTGGCAATGCTAAACCAAGGAGAATACTCTGGTCGGAAGTCATTTTCTACAACAGGCAGTTTCATTGGTCCGTAGAATTGCCCCGTTAAATCTACCATAAAATCATCTGTAAAGGAATAGCTTAGCGTATAAACTCCACTCCATTTTGGAGAAAGAAGCTGTTGGATTTTCTGTCCTTCTTCCATTTTAAACACATCCATATAAGTAACCCCGATGGATGAACGGAATTTTTTCCCTAAAACAAAATCCAAAGTAGTTGAAACTCCTCTACTTTCAGCGTATTCTTTTAAATTTTCGTAGATGATTTGCTTATCGTTCGTTTCAAAATCTCCAATGATTTGATTGCTAAATCTCGTGTAAAATAGAGAAGTATCAAAATTTAGGAAACCATTATCCAATATCCATTTATAATTATGATTGACATTAAAATTAATCGATTTTTCTGGTTGTAGCTCCTCTGCAAT
>JAUMXI010000003.1:0-57648 GCA_030529185.1 Flavobacteriaceae bacterium | reverse complement strand
CTCTTGCTCCTGTAAGGGCTCTATGATCTTCGGTAAATAAATTAACTACACGGAAACCAGTCCCGAAACTCGTTCTGATGTGATGCTCTCCCAAATGCGTTTTCCAAGCCACTCTTGGTGAGTGAATTGCTTTATGAACTCTATCATAATCAAATCTATAACCTAACAATAAGGTGTTTTCAGGATTAATTGTCCATTGATTTTGAACGAATACCCCTGGCAAAAGTATTCTCTGAGGAGCGTTGGTTTTTCCATCAGCAGATAAAGTTCCTGGTGTATTGTCATCATAATAATTATATCTTAACCCTGAACCTATGAGGACATCGTGATCTCCCCAAGTAGGATTCCAATAGATTTGCCCAAAAGCCACCTCTTGTTTTCCCATATAAGGCTCTGTCCCATAGTATGAATCTTGATTGTGATAATTATACGATAATTGTGTAAATACTTTTTCTTCTAATGGCAATTGATAAGTCGCAATCGCTTCAAATCTATTGGTATAGATACTTTCCGCATAAACTTCATCTCCTCCCCTGTGTTCTTTTTTCCACTGCATCTCTCCTCCCACACGGTCTTCATACATATACCTGAATGCCAAACTTGCCTGTCTTCCCTCTTCTCTTTGGAAGTTCCATTTATTGAATAAAGATATTCTTTTTTGCAAAGTTTTGTCCATAAAATTATCCTCATTCTTATCAATTCTCGTATCGAAATGATAATAATTAAGACTCAATAAAGATGAGGCTTTCTCTCCCACATTGAATTTCACTCCTAAATCCGTATTCACTTCCCCCCAAGAGGTTCCATAAACATCACCTGTAAAGGTAGGTGCTGTAAGGGCATTTTTAGTAATGATGTTAATCATCCCTGCAATAGCCTCAGAGCCATAAAGAGTAGATGCAGGTCCTTTTACCACTTCTATTCTTTCAACCATACTTTGAGGGATACCACTCAAACCATATACGGTAGAAAGGGAGCTCACGATAGGCATTCCGTCTATCAAAACCATCGTGTATGGACCTTCCAATCCATTGATTCTGATATTTTCTGTATTACAAACGGCACAATCTATCTGCTGTCTTATCCCGTTAATCATTCCGATGGCATCTATAATGTTTGCCGTAGGATTTTGTCTGAAAAATTTTGGAGAATAAACCTCCACTGGCACAGGGCTTTTAGATTTGCTCATAGGCTTGATAGTCCCTGTAATAATAATTGGTTCTACTTCTTTTTCCACTCTTGTGGAATCCATTTGTGCATTCATATTCCCTAGAAGGAACAATGCTGACAATGGTAATAATTTGTAATTGTTCATAACTATTTGATATTATAATTAGATTTTAGTTTAATAAAAAGTTAGGCAAATCTAATAATTTATATAAATACAAACAAATTTTTTCACTAAAAATATTAAGAAAAGTTAATTTCTTAACACTATAATGTTAAAATCTTCCTAAAAAATATAAAGACCAACAATATATTTTTATTATTTTCTCATAAAAAAACTTAATTTCGCAAAAATTATATTTCTAATGAAAAATTGGACATTCAAAAAATGGAATAATATTTTAGCTTGGGTAGTTTTTGGAATTGCACTCATCACCTATCTCAGCACGATAGAGCGTAAATTCAGCTTTTGGGATACAGGGGAATACATCTCCTCTGCAGTAAAGTTGGAAGTAACTCACGCTCCTGGTGCAGCATTGTTTCAATTAATGGGAGCTGTTTTTGCGATTTTTAGTTTCGGCGATGAAAGTCAATACGGACTGATTATCAATGTAATGTCAGCCCTTTTTAGTGCCTTTACGATTTTATTCCTTTTTTGGACAATTACACATATTACGCGTAAAACGATTAACAAAGAAATAGAAGAATTAAATATTTTAGAGAAAATCTCTATATTTTCAGCGGGGATTATTGGGAGTTTATCTTTCACATTTTCAGATACTTTTTGGTATTCCGCGGTGGAGGGCGAGGTTTATTCTATGGCTTCAATGTTCATTGCGCTTTTAGTTTGGCTGATTACCAAATGGGAAAACGAACATAACGCACCCGACAACCAAAGATGGCTTATTTTGATTTTCTTTCTTGTGGGGCTTTCTGTAGGAGTTCATATGATGGTAATGCTTGCTATTCCCATTATTTGCTTTCTTTATTATGCTAAAAATTACCGCTTTACTTGGAAAAATTTCATCATTGCCAATTTCATTACTTTAGGAGTTTTGGGCTTTGTATTTAAAGGGATTTTCCCTATCGTAATGAGATTTTTCGGGAAGAGTGAAATTTTCTTCGTTAATTCGGTTGGGCTTCCGTTTCATTCTGGGACGCTCATTGCCTTTATATTACTGATTATTTTTTGCTATTTCATCATTCAATATTCAAGAAAAAAAGCCAATCATTTATACCAAACTATCGCTTTATCAATAGTTTATATGATTATCGGCTTTTCTTGCTGGTTGATGATTCCTATCCGTGCCAATGCTAATCCTCCGATGAACCTTAACAATCCTGACACAGCTATCGGAATGCTGGATTATTACAATCGTGAGCAATACGGAGATTGGCCAACTTCTTACGGACAAAATTACACGGCTCATTTGGATAGAAACGGAATGGAAAGAGATGAAGAAGGTAATATAAAAACCACAACCAGAGGCTACATTTACGAAAAAAATGAAGAAACAGGAAAATACGACAAGGTAGATGAAAGAACCAATTATGTTTATAATTCGGAGCATATCAGTATTTTCCCAAGAATGTTTAATAGCGATAAATCGGTGATGAACAACTACATCTCTATGTATGGAGCCCCTGATTTTGAGTTTAATTACGCCAATGAAAATATGGTCAATAACCCCGAAGCCTTTAAAATATTTGAGCAACTCAGAGAAAAATACGAGGAGGGAACTATTACCGTTGATGATTATCTGCAAGTGAAAAATTATGATTTAATCAAAGTGAAAAAGCCAAGTTTAGGGCAGAATTTAGATTATTTCATTACTTTTCAAAACGGATATTATTTTGTCCGTTATCTGATGTGGAATTTCGTTGGGCGACAAAACGATTTGGAAGGACACCAAGAAAGCACCAATGGAAACTGGATTAGTGGAATTCCTTTTATTGATGATGCACTTTATGGCGACCAAAGCACTTTGCCTGAAAAATACAAAAACGAAAGTACAGTTTACTTTTTCTTTCTACCTCTAATTTTAGGAATTATCGGCTGTTATTTCCAATTAAAGAGAGATGCTATCCGATTTTATGCTCTGCTTTCTTTATTCCTTTTAACAAGCGTTGGAATCATCTACTACACAGGTGTAAAACCTTTTGAACCAAGAGAAAGAGATTATGCGATGGTGGGCTCTTTTTACGCTTTTGCAATTTGGATAGGTTTGGGAGTGACTGGGATTTTATATTTTATTCAAAAGAAATTTAAAGCTCATTCGGTTAGTTTGGGAACTTCCAGTGTTTTATTGGCAATTCCTTTAATGATGGGATTTCAGAACTACAATCCGCACGATAGAAGTGGAAGATTAACAGCTTACGATTATGCCTATTCCGCATTAAAATCATTACCACAAAATGCCCTGCTTTTCGTTTATGGGGATAATGACACCTACCCTACTTGGGCAATTCAAGAAACGGAAAGATTTAGAGATGATGTAAAGGTTATTAATTACACGCTACTCGCTACGCCTTGGAATATAGACCAAACCAAAAGGCGAACTTATAACGCAATGCCCGTCCCTTCCTCGCTTCATCATTCCGAATACCGAGATGGGATAAATGAACAGATATACTTAATGGACAAAGAGCATTGGCAAAATATTTTTGAAGGAATACCAGAAACAGAATTAAAATCTTTGAGGAAATACTTAACTCAAGAAACGATGACTTTAAAGGAAGCTATGCAGTTCATCAAATCTCAATCTGAGGAAAAAAAATTAATTCTAAAAATGCTCTTTGGCGAAGATAATTATGAAAAATTCAACTTCTTGCCTGTGAGCAAGTTTGTTCTGCCGGTGAATAAAGAAAATGCTGTAAAATACGGAATTTTAAAACCTAATGAAGTAGATTTGGCAGAAGATGAAATTATCATTGATTATCAAACCTCTGCAATGTATAAAAATGAATTGATGATGATGGATATTTTGGCAAATTTTGATTGGACAAGATCTATCAGCTTTTCTTCTGGCGGAATTTATGATTCTAACAACCTATTTTATTTAGATGATTATCTCCAATTTGAAGGCTTCAATTATCGCTTAGTTCCTATCAAAACCACCAAAAAATCTGATGATTTGGGAAGAGTAGATGCAGATAATTTATATAAAGTAGTGAAAAATTTCCGTTGGGGGAATTTCAAGGATTTGAATGTTCATTTTGATGAAACTTGCACATCTAACATCATCAGCTACCGAGCAACTGCAGGAAGAGCTGCCGAAGCGTTGAGTATGAATGGTCAAAAACAAAAGGCTTTGGAAGTGTTAGATTTAGTTTTGCAAGAAATTCCAGCGGAGAAATACAATGATGCCCACTCGCTTACACCAATTATTTCGGCTTATTTTGTCGCAGGAGAAGAACAAAAAGGCTTAAAACTCGCACAACAACTAAAAGATAATATTTGGAAAGAGTATGATTATTATACAAATCTTTCGCCTTTTCATCAGCAGTCAGTAAAAAGGGCAATGGCTACTCAACCTTATCTTTACGCCATGGTGGTTCAAGCCGTGGTTGATGGCTATGAAAAATCAGGGCAAAAAGATAAAGCCTATAATTATTTGGTGAATTCTATTTCTGTAGTGGATAAGAAGTTTAATACTGCTATTCAAAATATTAAACTTTTAGGCAAAGAAAAATCCCTTAATGAAATGGGCGAAATAGAAAAAATAACCCCATTCTATGAGTTTTTATTTGAAGTAATGAAACCTTTTGATTCCACTTACAGAGCTGAAAAAATGAAACAATTAGAAACGCAGATTATCCAAGCTGTAGAATAGCAAAAATATTAATGAAATATTTAAACATTTTATTTTATACAATAGCAGAATATTATAAAAAGCAAGAAGGAATTGGGCATAAAGCATCATCAATTTTAGCCGTATCACTATTATTGACTATAAATGTAATGACTTTTGTTTATTTAATTGAGTATTACAATGAAATTATAATCTTTAAAACAGATTATCACCCGTTATATAATTTATTTTCCAATCATATTCTTTTTTGCGATAAGGTATTGTTATATAAAAAGTTATGATGAGATAAAGATGGATATTATATATCGTGCTGACGATTATTTTTTGTTTGCAAGTTATCGCATATATTCATTATATATAATTTCTCTATTTGTTTTTAACGATAATTTTATCATTCTCTGAAATGTCTTTTTGCAATTGCTGTTCGTTTTTTTAAAGGCATTAATTTTGAATTAATCTCTTTTCTAGGTATAAATTTAATGATTATACACCTCAAAATTAAATCTTTCCCAATATAAAATAAAAAAAGGCTCTACATTGATGTAAAGCCTTTTTTTAAAGTAGTGAGCGCGAAAGGATTCGAACCTTTGACCGTCTGCTTAGAAGGCAGATGCTCTATCCAGCTGAGCTACGCACCCATTCATTAATTTTTTAAAGAGAATTAATAAACTCCTGTCGGGGTGGCAGGATTCGAACCTGCGACCTCCTGGTCCCAAACCAGGCGCGATGACCGGGCTACGCTACACCCCGAGTATATTTTACCAGTTGCGGAGGGTAAGGGATTCGAACCCTTGCGACACTTTCGCGTCGACAGTTTAGCAAACTGCTCCGTTAACCACTCCGGCAACCCTCCTCTATCAATATTAAGAACTTCTCTTCCGTAATTGCTCTGCAAAGGTATAACTTTTTTCTGAATTACCAAATCTTTTTTCAAAAAAAATCGTATTTTTGGGAAATTAAATTTCATGATTATGCATAAAGTATTTTATATTAGCATTTTAGCTTTTTTACTTTCTTGTAGCGTACAAGAAAAAAATATTAAAAATTCTAAAACCACCATCCCCTCTATACCTAAAAAGAATATTATTACTGATAAAAAACCAAAAATTACTCACATAGGAAATGAAGATTTTTACAAAATAAATATTGCCGATGCATCAAAAAACAACAGCACGATTAGTTGGGGCTCCATTGTGAGTGCCAATCCGAAAGGTTATCACATTACGAAAAATCATTTTCCTTCGCTTGGTCAAGGTTTTAGGCAGAGATTTTTAATTTTACACTACACGGCATTAGATAACGAAAAATCTATTCGTGTTTTGACGCAACAAGGTGTAAGCTCTCACTATCTCGTAAATGATTTACCAGACAATGAGATTTACCAATTGGTAGATGAAAACAAACGAGCTTACCACGCTGGGGTCAGCTATTGGAGAAATAGCACAGGACTTAATGACAGCTCTATCGGCATTGAAATTGTAAATACAGGTTATACTACTGACAAGACTGGGAGAAAGCAATTTCACGCATTTCCTGAATACCAATTCAGGAAGGTGGCTTCTTTAGCAAAAGATATTGCGGAAAGGTATTTAATTCCACCGACTCACATTTTGGCTCATTCTGACATTGCTCCGAGCAGAAAGCAAGACCCAGGTCCTTTATTCCCTTGGAAAAGACTTTACGATGAATATCAATTGGGAATGTGGTATGATGAACTCACCAAACAAAATTATTATCCATTAGCCGCTTCGGAAATACAAAGTTCTTATAACGAAATAAAATTTATCGTAAAAGTTCAAGAAACTTTCAATAAATTTGGGTATGACATTAAAACCACAGGGGAATGGGACAAGCAAACCCAAAAAGTGATAGAAGCATTTCAATATCATTTCCGACCAAGTAATTTTGAAGGTGTCTTAGATGCGGAAACTTGGGCAATACTCAACGCTTTATTGATAAAATACCCGAGATAAATTAGAAATTATTACTTTTGCAAAAAATAAATTATAGCGATGAATCAAAAGGAAAAAGACGAGAGATTTATTCAATATTGGGAAAACTGCATCAAATTGGGAAGATTGCCCTATTCTCTCATTAATGGGATTTTAGCAGGAATTGTTTTTTTCATTCTTACCAATCTTGCGTATTATCTATTTACCGATGAAACCCTACTTCATTTGGATATGAATGGAATTTTATCAGCCTTAATTTGTTATTTAGTAGGCGTATTTTTCTTTTATGTCCCAATTTGGAATGTCAATTCCTTTAAATATCACGTTATTTTGAAGAAGAAAACAGGAAAGAAAAAGTTTAGGAAATAACAAAAAATCCCTCCAATTTCTTGGAGGGAAAATTATTTTATTCACTTTTCGCGGAACGCTCGGCTCTTTTTCTGTCCTCTTCGGAGAGAAGTTTTTTACGCATTCGGATAAAGTTGGGGGTTACCTCTATGCACTCATCGTGTTGGATATATTCCATACATTCTTCCAAAGAAAAAAGAATTTTCGGAGCAATACTTCCATCTTTATCTTTTCCCGCAGCACGCATATTGTTGAGCTGCTTACCTTCCACAATATTCACCACTAAATCACCAGGTTTATTTTGTTCGCCGACAATCATACCTGCATAAACTTCCTCTCCTGGGTCAACGAAGAATTTCCCTCTATCTTGCAATTTTTCAATAGAATACGCCGTCGTCTGACCTTGATTTTTAGAAATTAAAACCCCATTATTTCGCCCAGCAATTGCACCTTTAAAAGGCTTATAATTTACAAATCGGTGTGCCATAATCGCTTCCCCAGCCGTAGCTGTAAGCATCTGAGAACGAAGACCAATGAGTCCTCTTGACGGAATTTCAAACTCCAAATGTTGCATTTCGCCTTTGGTTTCCATAATGTGCAAATCTCCCTTTCTTTGAGTTGCTAAATCAATTACTTTTGAAGCGTACTCCTCTGGAACATCTACCACCAAAGATTCGTAAGGTTCGCATTTTTCGCCATCAACCTCTTTGAAAATTACTTGTGGCTGACCAATCGTCATTTCATAGCCCTCTCTTCTCATCGTTTCAATCAAAACTGAAAGGTGCAAAATCCCTCTACCAAACACCAAGAAAGTATTGGCATCATCGGTCTGCTGAACTCTCAATGCCAAATTTTTCTCCAATTCTTTATGTAATCTCTCACTCAAATGATTAGAAGTTACATATTTACCATCTTTGCCAAAAAATGGAGAATTATTGATAGAGAAAGTCATATTTAAAGTAGGTTCGTCAATCGCAATTCGGCTCAATGGTTCTGGGTTTTCTAAATCCACAAAAGTATCCCCAATTTGGAACGCATCAAAACCAACAATCGCACAAATATCTCCCGCGAAAACTTCCTCCACTTTTTTCTTTCCAAGTCCCTCAAAAACATAGAGTTCCTTTACTTTTCCTTTTATGATTTTATCGTCTTCTTGTGCTAAACCAATCCACTGTCCCTCTTTTACGGAACCTCTCGTTACTTTACCAATGGCAATTCTTCCCAAAAACGAAGAATAATCGAGCGAAGTGATTTGCATTTGCAAAGTTCCCTCCTCCACTTTCGGAGCTGGAACATGCTCTAAAATACCATCTAATAAAGGTAAAATGCTATCCGATGGCGTTAAACTTGTATTGAACCAACCTTGTTTAGAAGACCCGTAGAATGTTGGGAAATCTAATTGCTCTTCGGTAGCATCAAGGTTAAAGAACAAATCAAAAACTTTATCGTGAACCTCATCAGGGCGACAATTTTCTTTATCTACTTTATTGATGACCACAATTGGTTTCAAGCCCAATTCCAAAGCCTTTTGAAGCACAAAACGCGTCTGTGGCATTGGTCCTTCAAAGGCATCTACCAAAAGGATAACACCATCTGCCATTTTTAAAACTCGCTCTACCTCTCCACCAAAATCGGCGTGTCCAGGCGTGTCTATTACATTGATTTTGGTGTCTTTATAAGTTACGGAAATGTTTTTAGAGAGAATGGTAATTCCTCGTTCTCTTTCAAGGTCGTTGTTGTCCATAATCAACTCCCCTGACTCTTCATTTTTTCTAAAAATATTGGTAGCGTGAATGATTTTATCTACTAATGTCGTTTTCCCGTGGTCTACATGGGCAATAATTGCGATATTTCTGATATTTTGCATAAATAAATTTTAATGTGGGCAAAAATAAGGATTTTTTTTCGGAAACTTAATTAGAAGCATCAAATGTCCTTATTTTTATTCATTCAAAATACAAATTAATGAAAAACAGTTATTTAGATTAATTCTAACACTTTATTTACTTAACTTTGTAGAAGAAAAATAAAGGAAGTTTAACCAAATAAAAATTTATAATATGGCAATCAGATTAGTAAATGGGTGCGTTAATTGTCAGAATTTAACCCCCAACAACATTTGTAAAGTTCACGAAACAAAGGTAGAAAACATTCATACTTGCGATAGTTTTGATATGAGAGTAAGTTTGAAACAAGGGATTACCTGCTTATCTTGTATAAAATATTTCACAAGCAAATGCCCTAACCAAGCCAAAGCAGCACCAGAAATGCTTTGCAACGAGTGGGCTCCAAAAGTAAATTCATAAAAATAAAAAGCGATCAAATGGTCGCTTTTTTTAATCTTAATAATTTCCCTATTTTTGCTCTTGTAATTTGGGTAAAAAAAATGGGGAAAATCATCAAACAGCTACTAAAGATAGGAATAAAATTTAGGAAATGGTTTGTCCTAACCTTATTTATTTCTATTGTGGTGGCTTTTATCTCCACTTATCGCCCTGTTTTTACGAAAGAAATTATAGATACTGTCATTATTCAAGGGAAAAACAAAGAAGAACTCATCAAAAATGTTTACTTATTATTTGTGTTGGTATTTTTGGAGACATTTTTACAAGTAATTCTTTACTATCTTTCCAATTTTATTGCTCAAAGTGTTATCAGAGACATTCGGGAGAAACTTTACCATAAATTAATCCACTTTAAAACTTCATTTTTTGATAAAACCCCTATTGGTAATTTGGTGACTCGTGCTGTTGGCGATGTAGAAACCATTTCCGTGGTCTATACCGATGGGTTTCTGATGATTTTCGGGGATATTTTAAGGGTAATTTTGGTATTGATTGCAATGTTTATGGTCAATGACGAGCTGAGTTATATCGTTTTACTGATGCTTCCTTGTATGTATCTCATCACCAGATTTTTCCAGAAAAAACTAAAAGCATCTTTCACTGCTGAAAGAACTTTAATATCTTCTCAAAATAGTTTTGTTCAGGAAAGACTTTCAGGAATGTCCATTATTCAGGTTTTTAACCGACAAGAAGCTGAGTTTGAGAAGTTTGAAAAAATCAATTCCGAACTAAAAAGGACTTTTTTTAAAACCGTGTTTTATTTCTCTTTATTTTTCCCAGTTGTGGAATTGCTTTCCTCTATTTTTATCGGAATTGTATTATTTTACGCTGGTTTTAATGCTTTATTTAATCAAAACGCAAGTGCTGGAGACATCATTGCTTTTATTCAGTTTATATCCCTTCTAATGCGTCCTTTGAGGCAAATTGCCGACCGATTTAACAATATACAAAGAGGTCTGGTAGGAGCTGAACGCGTATTAGGAATAATGAACGAAAAAGAACATTTTACGCCCAATAGTGGCACGATACAAAAGAAAAAACTAGAAGGAAAGATTGAGTTTAAAAATGTAGAATTTTCCTATGATGATAAGCAAAAAGTGTTAAAAGGCATTGATTTTAAAGCAAATACAGGTGAAATAGTAGCCATTGTAGGAGCAACAGGAGCGGGAAAATCTACTATAATTAGTTTAATTACAAGACTTTATGACATTGATTCTGGTCAAATTTTAATCGATGATATTGAAATCAGAGATTACGAACTTTATCATTTCCGAAAGCAAATTGGCGTTGTGCTACAAGATGTTTTCCTCTTCCACGGCAGTATTTTTGAAAATCTCACCATGGGCAATTCCGACATTAGTTTGGAACAGGTAAAAACCGCCGCGAAAGAAATAGAAGTCCATCATTTTATTGAGCAACTTCCTAATTCTTATGACTTTATAGTCAGCGAACGAGGGAGTTCTATATCATTGGGACAGAGGCAATTACTTTCATTTTTAAGGGTATATCTTTCTAATCCTAAGATTTTGATTTTAGATGAGGCTACCTCTTCCGTTGATGAAGAATCCGAAAAATTAATTCAGAAAGCTACGGAAAAAATCACGCAGAATAGAACTTCCATTATCATTGCTCACCGACTTTCCACGATTGAAAAAGCTGATAAAATCATCGTGATGAAGCAAGGTAAAATTGTAGAAATCGGCACTCATCAAGAATTATTGCAAAAAGGTGGTTATTACACAGATTTGCATAATGCTCAATTAAAACATTGATTTTAAATATTTTTGGAGAAAATCTGACCTAAAATAATTCCCGTTGCCATTGATACATTAAGACTTTCCGTGGATTTGTGTTTTCCAAATCTTGGAATACAAATATTTTGATGAACCAACTCCTTGATTTCAGGGCGAATACCATTGCCTTCATTACCTAAAATAAGATAAAATTTTTCAGGAAAAGTAGTTTCATAAAGATTCTCCCCTAGCATATCCGTTCCAAAAATTGGTCTATCAGCATTTTTCAACAATTCCTTAATGTCTTGATAAACAATATTTACCCGAGTGAAAGACCCCATAGTCGCTTGAATAACCTTTGGATTATAAAAATCCGCCGTTTCTTCACTACAAATGATTTGCTCAATACCGAACCAATCCGCCAAACGAATGATAGTCCCCAGATTGCCAGGGTCTTGAACATTATCCAAAACCAACTGAATAGGAGCTTCCTGCATTTTTTGAGGTTTTAATTCGCAAACGGCAACCGAATCTTTCGGATTCTGTAAATGACTGATTTTCTTCAACTCTCGTTCTGTGATTTGATGTGGCTCAACATTCGGAAAACAAAGTTCATTTGGATTAATACTAAAAATTTCCTTAACTTTATACGATGAATTTCTCAATTCTCTAATCGTTTTATTCCCTTCAACTAAGAATAAATTGTATTTTTGCCTAAATTTCTTTTTATTCAGAGATTGTAAAATTTTTATGGTATGATGAGTCAGCATTTTAAAAAATATTTTCAAAAGTATTACAAATTTTTCTCTCTCGCAATGTTAAGCGTATTATTTTACGCTTGTTCCACGACTAAAAAAGTCCCAGAAGGAGAATATTTATTAACCAAAAATAAATTCAAATATACGGATAAAAAGTTGTTTTCCAGCAACATTCCCAATTTCGTTTCTCAATCTCCCAACAGCAAAAATATTTTTGGTCTACCAATGGGATTGATTTTTTATAACTCCGCAAACCCTGATTACGACGCTATTCTCAATGAGTATATGAGTTTTCCCTCCAATATGAGAAACCAAAAGCTGAGAGATTCTTTGGCAATAAAATACGATCGTCCTGAATTTGTAGGAAGAGGTATGACTTGGAGCAGAATGATGCACACTTTTGGAAAAGCACCTGTGATTTTAGACGCTACAAAAACTCAACAAAGTGCCAATGCGATTAAGAAATATTTGGGATACAGAGGTTATTGGGACTCTCAAGTTAGTTATGAAATCAAACGAGATTCTACCGCAAAAAAAGCCGAAAATATATTCAGCATCACTTATAACGAACCGACTTACATCAGCCAATACGACTACCATATTCCGTATGATAATATTAGGGAAATTTATGACCGAAATATACACAAAAGCCACATCAAAGCTGGGCAAATCTTAGACCAAGCCAATATAGAAGAAGAGGTAAAACGCATTAATTCCTTGATGCGAAATGCTGGGTATTATGATTTTAACGCTTCAAATGAAGAGGTTTTTTTCACAGCAGATACTTTGCAAAGCCGAAAACAGGTACCTTTAAAATTAGAAATAGAAAAAGACACTCTAAAAACACCCTACAAAAAGCACAGCATCGGAAAAATAGAGGTTTTTATTAAAAACAATATTTCGGATTCTATCCAGATAGAAGAGCAAATAGGTGATGTTCTCATCAATAAAACTGATGATAGATTTAAAGGGAAAACCATTTGGAGAGCCATCGCGTTGAATACTGGTAAAACCTATAATCAAAACCACATAGAACTTAGCCGAAGGAACCTCATCGCGTTGAATAATTTTAGTATCGTGAATGCTAATCCGCTTTCTAAAAAAACACCCAACGATAGTGTTTTAGATGTTCGCTATACGCTTATTCCTTTAAAAAAATACGAGCTGAAGTTAGCCACAGATGTTCATTATTCTCAAATTTTGAATTTTGGATTTTCGCCTTCTTTGGAATTTACCAGCAGAAATGTTTTTCGTGGTGGGGAGAATTTTGGAGCAAGTATTTCGGGAATTATAGGAAGTACTAAAAACCCAGAAAACAAGGTCTTTAATGCTTATGAGTTTTCGGGAGAAATCAGCCTAAAATTCCCAAGATTCTTATTGCCATTTAATACAGATAAAATTGTTCCCAGAACTTACGCTCCGTCTTCATTAATCAACTTAGGAGCTTCGGTTCAAAACAATATTGGTTTAGGAAGAATCAACTTCAATGCAGGAATTCATTATTATTTGAATGTTAATGATGTGGTTTCTCATCAGCTTTCTCTTCTCAACACTCAGTTGAGCCTTACCCGAAATAAGGATAATTACTACAATTTATTCCCAAATGATAAGGCGATAAGAAATCACTTTTTTAAACTTTACGAAGCCTTTAATTTCAAACTGGTTAATGCTTATTATCAAGGGCTACTCCCTTCTGATGATGTCTCCGAAGAAATTATAAATAACCCTTCGTTTCTTCATTCTTTATCGCCCGATGATAAGGATAAGATGAATTTGTTCATTCAATCTCTTTATAATAAAGATAGACAAACGCAAGATGTGTTGATTTCCTCGCTAAATTATAATTTCTTATACAATGAATTAGGAAAAAAACAATTCCGCAATCCGTTTTATTTCAATGCTAAACTTGAATTGGCAGGGAATATGTTTTCGCTAATAGACAAAGTTTTTAAACTCCAAAAAATAGAAAACGGCATTACCGATAAGCCCTATTCTAAAAGTATTTTAAAAATTCCGTATTCTCAATTCGCAAAAATTGATTTGGATATTAGAAAGTATTTTAACTTTAACGAAGGAAAGCAAAGCCTTATTTTCAGGCAATTCATCGGGCTGGGAATCCCTTATGGGAACTCTACTGCTATGCCTTTTGTTCGTTCTTATTATAATGGTGGGGCGAATGATATTCGTGCGTGGAAAGCATTTGAGGGATTGGGTCCTGCGGACATTCAAACCGATGAAAAAATTCGCTCCTATATGATGGCGGATATTAAACTCACCACTAATATAGAATATCGTTTTGCAATGAACAATATGTTCCATGGGGCTGTTTTTACTGATATGGGAAACATCTGGAACTTGAATGATGATGGACTGGGAACTCAATTTAAGTTTAAAAAATTCATTAAACAAATGGGGATAGGTAGTGGCTTTGGGTTGCGTATGAATATTGCTTATGTCACTTTCCGTCTGGATTTGGCCTATAAAATCTACGACCCCAACCGCCCAGACGGAGAAAAGTGGAGGTTCTCTCATCTTCAACTTCTAAAACCAACCTATAACTTTGCAATTGGGTATCCGTTTTAAATTTCAAAATATTTATTCTATAAAATCCTAACTAAATATGTATTTTTGCACTCTATGAAGAGATGGTATTTATATCCTTTTTCGTTGGTATATCATTTGATAACTGCATTACGAAATAGAATGTATGATTGGGGAATTTTAAAATCCACAAGATTTAGAACCCCTATTATTGGAGTGGGGAATTTATCCGTGGGAGGTTCAGGAAAATCTCCTTTGGTAATGTATTTAGCAGAACTCTTATCTGAATATGGAAGAACAGGAGTGCTTTCTCGTGGATATGGACGAAAAACCAAAGGCTATTATGTAGTAAATTACGATAGCAATCACCTTATGGTAGGCGATGAAGCAATACAGCTTTTTCAAAGGTTTAAAAATAAATTCGTTATCGGTGTATGTGAAAATCGTGTCTTTGGAGCAAAAAAACTCATTACTGATATGGATTTGAGAGTTTTGATTTTAGATGATAGCTATCAGCACAGGGCAATAAAGGCTGGTCTTAATATTTTACTTACTGATTTTAACGCACCTTATTTTCAAGATTTTTTACTTCCCGCTGGGGATTTAAGGGAATCTCGCAGAGGGGCGAAAAGGGCTAATATCATTATCATTACCAAATGTCCCGAAAATTTATCCCAAGAAGTAAGACAAAAATACATCGATAAAATCAAACCAAAACATTATCAAAAAATTTTCTTTTCATACATTAATTACGAAGGCTTCTTGCTTTCAAAATCTAAAAAACTTCCAATAGAAAATTTGATTTACTATGATGTCCTTCTCCTTACAGGGATTGCCAACCCAGCTCCTATGCTACAAGAATTATCAAAACACATTTCCAAAGGAAAAATAAAACATTTAAGCTATAAAGACCACCACAATTTTGATGCTCAAGATGTCAAAAAAATAGCCGAAGAATACAGAAAATTAGGTCAATATAAAATCATTCTTACCACAGAAAAAGATTTTGCAAGGTTAATGGGATTTGATTATTTTAGCGACAAATTATTCTATTGGCCTATCAATATAGATTTAGAAAATAAAGAGGTATTTAATCAAATAATATTAGATTATGTTAGAAAAAATTAAAGAAACAGCACAATTTATCCAAGAAGTAATTCAAGATACACCAGATTTCGCCATTGTTTTAGGCTCTGGTTTAGGAAAACTAAAAGACGAGGTAGAAGCCATTCATACCTTTGATTATCAAGATATTCCAAACTTTCCGCAAACTACCGTGGCAGGACATACAGGAAAATTAATTTACGGAATCTTGGAAGGCAAAAAAGTCTTGATGATGAGCGGTAGATTCCACTACTACGAAGGACATTCTATGGAAACTGTCACTTTCCCATTCCGTGTTTTTCATCTTTTAGGAATTAAAAACCTACTTCTTTCCAATGCCTCTGGTGGGGTAAATCCTGATTTTAAAGTAGCTGATGTAATGATCGTAAAAGACCATATCAATATGATGCCAGAGCACCCACTGAGAGGAAAAAATATTGATGAATTAGGACCTCGCTTTGTAGATATGTCCGAACCATACAATAGAAAAATGATTGAAATCGCTGAAAATGTCGCTGAAAGAAACGGAATAAAAGTGCATAAAGGCGTCTATGTGGCTCTCCAAGGACCTACTTTTGAAACTCCCGCTGAATACGGACTTATCCGCTATATCGGTGGTGATGCCGTAGGAATGAGCACCGTGCCAGAAGTTATCGTCGCTAAACATATGGGAATGAACTGCTTCTGTATTTCTATTATTACAGATTTGGGAGGTCCAGAAATCGCTTTTGCTGTCTCTCACGAAGAAGTTCTAAAAGCTGCCGATAACGCAATGCCAAATGTAATTAAAATAGTAAAAGGACTGGTAAAAGAATACCAAGCATAAATAAAAAAAGGCTTCATAATTTGAGGCCTTTTTTGTTGATTTAAATTTTCTTGAAAATCCACCATCTTAAAACAGCATCAAGGAGAAGTAAAATCAATGCCCACCAAAGGAGCATTCGGAAATATTCTTTATATTCAAATATTTTTTTTGTTTTAACTTCACTTTTTTCTAATTGGTTGATTTCTTGATATATCTGCTCTAAACCATCGTTAGAAGTTGCCCTAAAATATTTTCCCCCAGTAGCTTTTGCAATATGGCTTAAAGTTTCTTCATCAATTTCTACTTGTTGAGGAACAAAAATAATATCCCCAAAAGGCGTGATGGCAGGAGATTCCGCATAGCCATTAGTTCCAATTCCAATAGTATAAACTTTAATATTATTATTCCGAGCCAATAATACTGCTTCTTCTGGATTAATGGCATTTTGCAGAGTATTCACACCGTCTGTCATTAAAATAATGATTTTGCTTTTCGCTTTGCTATGGATAAGGTGTTTGGTAGCGACTGCCAAACCTTCACCGATTGCCGTACCGTGCTGAACATCACCGGGTTGCATCTCGTGAATTTCATCGGAAACTACTTGGTGGTCGCTGGTCAAAGGCACTTTCATAAAGGCTTCTCCTGCGTAAATAACCAGTCCTATTCTATCATTTTCTCTTTGATTGACAAATTCTTGCGAAAGGTTTTTCAGCGCTGAAAGTCGATCGGGTTCAAAATCTCTTGCCAACATACTCAAAGAAATATCCACCGAAAGCACAATATCAATCCCTTCCTCATTGAGATTTTTAGAAATATAAGTTCTCGGTCTTGCCATAGCAATAATCAGCAGAAAAAGAATAAAATATTTGCTAATTTTAAGAAAGAAATCAACTCCGCGATAAACTTTTGACGCCTTCATTCCCTCAATGGAAGGAACAGGAATGGATTTTCTTTTTTTCTTTTTTAAATCCCTAAAAATCAGTGGAATAAAAAACAAAAAAAGAATTAAAAACAAAGGACTATGAAATTCAAAATTTGGCATTTAAAATGAGTTAATTAGCTTTTATCCAATTGATAATTTTATAAAAATCTGCTTCGGCAATCTCTTTGCTTGGAGTCATTTTAGCGAATTTTGCCCAGTCTCCTCGCATGAAAACATCTGCCAACATTTGCTTATTTTCAGGTGAAATCTGAGAGTTTTCTTTAAGATTTTCCATCAAATCATCGGTTAATAAAATATGAGCAGGTATCTGGTATTTTTCGTTTAAAAAACTTCGGATAATTTCTAAAAATTCAACATAAAACAAACGAAATTCCGAATTTTCTATATAATTTTTCTGTTTTAAAATTTGTAAAGCCGAAATGGATTTTTCATTAGGGTTTTTCAGTTTTAAGCTTGTAGTAAAATTCCTTTTTTTCTTAAAAAACACAATAGCTACACCTAATATCAAAACAAACAAAATCAACAAGATATAGCTTTTATAAAGCTCAAAATAATCCAAAAAATTCAAGTCTATTTCTTGAATAGGCATTATATCATTAATCTCATCATTGGGCTGAGCAGAATTTTTCACCTCTATTTCGTAAGGAATACTTTTTAAAATAGAATCACCAACTTTAAACTCCAAAGCGGGGATAAAAAACTTGCCCTCATCAAAAATGCTAAATTCAATTATTCGGCTGTATTGCTCGGTATTTTGAGCGATTTCATCTCTCGTTTCTTCCGAAAAAAATGGGAGTAGCTCTTTTGATGGTAAGGCAACTACTTTTTTACCCTGTAAATTCCGAATATTGATTTTCATCGTCAGAGTTTCCCCCAGTTCAATCGTATTTTTATCCAAACTTGATGATAAAGTTTGAGAAAACATAAAATGAACACAGCATAAAAGTGAAAAAAAATATTTCATTTCCTAAATTTAACAATACAAAAATGCAGAAAATTTATTACATCCCCCTCCTCTTCTAATTCAAAAACACTTCGTATTTATTCATTTTGTTGATAATTCCTAACATATCGTGGTTAATCTCAATAGAATGTTGAAGCGAAACCAACTCTACTTTGCTGTCATCTTGCGGGTTTTTAAGGTGAAAATGCAACTTATGATTGCCTTTTTTACTCAAAATATGCTCCTTAAAAAACGCAATATCCTCCTGCCTCAAATCCTGTACTGGCACAACCACCGTCATAGATTTGGCAAACTGCTCAAAGGCATCTTTTAGTTCCAAGACTTCATTTATATTAACAGAACATTGAACTTGATTATTTTTTTCTGAAAAATATGGAGAAAATTGCATTCTTAATATAACAAATCTTCCTTCTACTAATTTGTCTTTCAATTTCATATAATCACTATCCCATAAGCGAAAAGTATAAGACCCTTTATAATCTTCTAATCCTAAATCTGCATTTTTTTCTCCACTTTTTTTTCCATCAAATACTTCATATTTAGAAATAAATCCTGCCACTGTGATTATTTTTCCATTTTTTTTCTGATTTCTTTGTTCCTTCCAATAATCTGTCTTCTTATATTCACTAGGTTTATAATTATTTATAAGCAATGCTTTATAAGCCTCTACTTCATCAAGGTTGAGGAAATTAAACGCTCCTTTCGGCTCGGCAGTTTTGCTGGTTTCCTCTACTATTTCCTCATCGGTTTCAGCATCAAATCCTTCTATTTCATCATCAAGAATTTCATCACTTGTTTCCTCTATTTTGGAGGTTTCAGCTGGGTCTATATTTCTATTTTCTAAAATATTTTTTCGGCTCAATGCTCCCTGCAAGAATTGATACTGATATTTAAATTCATCTAACGGATGGGCAGAAATATAGAAGCCTACGATTTCTTTTTCTTTGTTGAGTTTAAACATATTCGGCCACTCTGGGCACGGCAAAATTTTCGGTTGTTCAATCTGAACTTCATCGGCAAACTCGGCAAAAAGGGAATTTTCCACCGAATTTTTATTTTCCTTGTAGCTTTGCCCATAGCGAAGAAGTTTCTCCAAATTGGTTCGTCCAGCATTATCTGCATCAAAATATTGAGCTCTGTGGTAAGTGTCCAGTTCATCAAAAGCCCCTGCCATTATCAGCCCTTCTCCTACTTTTTTGTTCATATAAGGAGCCGTAACACGCTCAAAAAGGTCATACACATTTTTAAATCTTCCGTTGTTTTTCCTTTCATTGTAAATTGCCTCGCTCGGACCCTCGCCAATGCCCTTTATCGCTCCCAAACCGAAACGAATTTGCCCCTTTTCATTCACCGAAAATTTATACTGACTTTCATTCACATCAGGACCTAAAACATCTACGCCCATCGCCTTACAATCCTCCATAAACATTGTAATTTGAGAAGTATTGTTAATGTTATTACTCATCACACTTGCCATATATTCCGCTGGATAATTGGCTTTTAAATACGCCGTTTGATACGCTACCAAAGCATAACAAGTAGAATGCGACTTATTGAAAGCATACTCTGCAAAGGCTTTCCAGTCGTTCCAAATTTTTTCTAATCTTTCTGGGTCAAGATTGTTTTTCTTCCCTCCTTCAATGAATTTCGGATACATTTTGTTCAAAACATCTATCTGCTTCTTTCCCATTGCTTTACGAAGCGTATCGGCTTCACCTTTGGTAAAATTCGCCAACTTTTGAGAAAGCAACATTACCTGCTCTTGATACACCGTAATTCCGTAAGTTTCTTTCAAATATTCCTCTGTTTCAGGCAAATCATAAACGATTTCCTCCACGCCGTGTTTTCTGTTAATGAAATTCGGAATGTATTTAATTGGTCCAGGGCGATAAAGGGCATTCATCGCGATAAGGTCAGCAAAAACAGTTGGCTTCAAATCTCGCATATACTTCTGCATTCCAGGACTTTCGTATTGAAAAACGCCAATAGTTCGCCCTTCCTTGAAAAGTTGATAAGTTTTGGCATCATCAAGCGGAATATCATCAGGGTTAATCTCCACGCCGTGCCTTTCTTTTACCAATTTTAAAGCATCTTTGATAATCGTTAAAGTCCTCAAACCAAGGAAATCCATTTTCAAAAGTCCTGCACTTTCCGCCACCGAGTTGTCAAATTGAGAAACCAAAATATCGGCATCTTTGGCAGCGATGGTAATTGGCACCAAATTGGAAATATCCTCTGGCGTGATGATTACCCCACAAGCGTGAATTCCTGTGTTTCGGATACAACCTTCCATTTTCTTTGCCGAATCCAAAACCGCAAATCGTTCATCGTTGGGGTTTTCCAAAATAGATTTCATTTCATCTACCAAAACTTTCTCTTCATCTTTCAATTTATCATACTTTGAAAAGGCTTTGGCAATGTTCATTCCTGGAACGGACGGCACCAATTTCGCAATATTATTCGTGTCAGGAATAGACATATCCAGCACTCGCCCTGCGTCTTTTATCGCTGATTTTCCACCCAAAACAGAATAGGTAATAATCTGAGCGACATTGCTTTGCCCATATTTATCAATCACCCACTTGATGATTTTATCTCGCCCTTCATCATCAAAATCTATATCAATATCAGGCATTGAGATACGCTCTGGATTGAGAAAACGCTCAAAAAGGAGGTCGTATTTTATCGGATCAACATTTGTAATTCCAATACAATACGCCACCGCCGAACCCGCCGCCGAACCACGCCCAGGTCCTACCGAAACGCCCATTTTCTTCGCTTCGTTGCAAAAATCTTGCACAATAAGGAAATACCCAGGGTAGCCCGTTCTTGCAATGGTTTCTAACTCAAAATCAAGGCGTTCCTCTATTTCTGGGGTGATTTCAGCATATTTTTTCTTTGCTCCCTCGTAGGTCAAATGTCTCAGGTAAGCATTTTCGCCTCGTTTTCCGCCATCTTCCAAATCTTCCGCACTTTGAAACTCCTCTGGAATGTCAAATTTTGGAAGCAAAACATCTCGTTTTAAAGTATAAGGTTCAAACTTTTGAAGCAACTCCGTATAAGCCTCAAAAGCGTCTGGATATTGGCGAAAATTCTGCTTGATTTCCTCTGCATTTTTAATGTAAAACTCGGAAGAATTAAGCCCTCTTCTCTTTCCAAAACCTTTGCCCACAGGGGTTGCTACTTTTTCTCCATCTTTAATGCAAGATACAATATCCTGAATATTGGCATCGGATTTTTCAGTATAAAAAGTTTCATTTTGGGCTAAAATTTTCACGCTGTATTTATCAGCTAATTTCAGCAAGATTTCATTCACATATTCTTCTTCCGGCAAATTGTGGTTTTGAATTTGAACATAAAAATCCTCTCCAAATTCCTCCTTCCACCATTGGAAAATTTCCTCACCTTTTTGCTCTCCGAAATTTAAAATCGCATCGGGAATATCTCCATAAATACCTGATGTTACAGCAATTAAATCTTGTTTATATTCTGCTATCATCTTTCGGGAAACCCTTGGAACTCCGAAATAAAACCCATTGATATACCCCAAACTTGACAATTTAGCCAAATTTCTATATCCATTAAAATTCTTCGCCAAAAGCACCATATGGGTTCGGCGGTCGGGGTCATCTTTGGTGAATTGCTTTTGTTCTGGTCGGTCGGAAATGTAAAATTCACAGCCCAAAACAGGAGTTATCTCTTTTTGTTCTGGTTCATTTTCAGTAAATTCTAAACCCTCTGCTTCGGATTCTTCTTTTCGTTTTAAGAATTCTTGATGTGCTTTTTTTATTCCAGAATTGTATTTTTCTACTTCGGAAATGAACTTAAAAGCTCCCATTAAGTTTCCTAAATCTACCATTCCCACCGCAGGGAAATTATCCAATTTTGCTCTGTCTATCAAATCATTAATAGAAGAAGTTGCTTGTAATGCCGAGAAAATACTATGGTTGTGAAAATTGAAATAATCGCCAATTTCTATATCATCGGTATCGCCGAAATCTACCGTTTTTTTCTTTTTGTTAAAAGCCCCTACTTGCCTTCTGATGACAATCGCAAAAGGTTTAATAGGATTGGGATTTTTCGTTTGGTAATTTTTGAGTTGCTCCTCCGATATTTTCAAGTTTTCAGCTGGGATAATGCCGATACGCATCATCTCAAAAAAGACTTGTGCTGTGGCATTTACATCGGCAGCGGCATTGTGGGCTTCATCAAATTTTTTGCCATAAAGTTTCTCGTAAAGCTCCTCTAATTTTGGCGATTTATACTTGCCATTTTTCCCGCCTCCTAATTTACAATATTCAGTTCCGAGTTCCATTGTATCCGCCGAAGGCATTTTCTCCAAAGGGTTTTCCAGCTCTTTACGAAAGAACTCCGCTCCCACGATTTTATAATCAAACTCAATATTATGCCCAGCAACGACCTTTGTTTTTTTCAACACTTCGTGAAACTCCTCCAAAACTTCCTGCAAATCACGACCTTGCTCCTGAGCCATTTGCGTAGTAATTCCGTGAATTCTGGTCGCATTAAATGGAATATCATAGCCCTCTGGTTTGATGATATAATCCTGATTTTCTATTAAATTTCCATCTTCATCGTGCAACTGCCAAGCGATTTGCACCATTCTTGGCCAGTTCTCCGAATCAGATAAAGGAGCGTTAAAACTTCTCGGAAGTCCCGTAGTTTCTGTGTCAAAAATAAGATACATTGAGTTGACTTTAATTAAAATTTATATTTTTCAAAACTGGTTTAAGCAAATATAATATTTTTTTATAATTATTTTTCTACAATCATTCCCCCATTTCCATCATCAGCGTTTCCCATTCCTCCATTATTCCCGTCAGTTCTTCTTTCAGTTGGTTGTATTTAGCCAGTTCCTCATCGGTAGGGTTCTCCTTGCTAAAAACCTCTTCCAGCACTGCAATTTCCTTTTCATAGTCCGCAATTTTTTCTTCCGCCTTTTTTATTTTGTTTTGCAGTTGCTTTTGCTCTTTGCTAATGGCAACTGGCTTTTGGCTATTAGCAGATGGCTTTTCTTCTCTGGTATCTTGTACCTTGTTTCTTATCTCTAATTTTGCTTTTTCAGCAGAGATTTCTCTAATGCTTTCCTTTTGTCTGAACTCTAGATATTCATCTATATTACCTAGGAACTCTTTCATTTTGCCATCTCGGAACTCAAAAATTTTATCACAAAGTCCTTGGAGAAACTCTCGGTCATGGGAAATGACGATGAGCGTTCCGTCATAATTTTGCAGAGCCAGTTTAATGATTTCTTTAGACTGAATATCAAGGTGGTTGGTAGGTTCGTCCATAATCAAGGTATTGAACGGACGAAGGAGCAATTTACACAATGCCAAACGGTTTCTTTCCCCTCCCGAAAGCACTCGGGTTTTCTTGGTGACTGCATCGCCCTGAAAAAGGAAACTTCCCAACAAATCTCTCACTCTTGGGCGAGTTTCTTCCGTGGCGGCGTCTTCGGCTTCCTCTAAAACGGTTTTATTCGGGTTCAATACTTCCTCCTGATTTTGGGCAAAATAGCCGATGTTCACATTATGCCCCAGCGTCCAGCTCCCCGTATAGTTCTTGATTTCTCCTGCGAGGATTTTTGCCAAAGTAGTTTTCCCTTGTCCATTTTGCCCGAGGAGTGCGATTTTCTGCCCCCTCTGAACAAAAAAATCAACATTATCAAAAACCTTTTTATCGCCATAAGATTTCCCTAAATTTTCTGCTTCAAAAATCACTTTTCCAGGCACTACACTTTGCTGAAAACGAATATTAAATTTAGAAACATCTTCATTATCCAGCTCTATTCGTTCTATTTTTTCCAGTTTCTTAATTAAAGATTGAGCAAAGCTCGCTTTGGTAGCCGATGCACGAAAACGGTTGATATTATCTTCCATTTGCTTAATTTCCGCATCTTGATTTTTCTTGGCTTGTTCCAATTTTTCACGGCGTTCGGCTCTCAAAGTAAGATATTTGGAATAATTTGCCTTATAATCGTCAATTTTTTTATTGTTGATGTCAAAAGTTCGGTTGCACACCGCTGTCATAAACTGTTTATCGTGGCTCACCAAAACAATAGCTCCGGGGTAATCCTTCAGAAAATTTTCCAGCCAGATGATGGATTCCATATCGAGGTGATTGGTAGGCTCATCCAGAAGCATAAGGTCATTTTTTTGAAGTAAAAGCTTCGCCAACTCAATTCTCATACGCCAACCGCCCGAAAACTCATCGGTAATTTTATTGAAATCATCGGCCTTGAAGCCCAGCCCGAGCAATACCTTTTCCATATCACCTTCCAGATTATAGGCATCGTGGTGGTGCAGCAGGTCATTTAGTTCAGTCATTCGGTGGATAAGGTCATGGTAAGCCTCACTTTCGTAGTCGGTGCGTGTAGCCAGCTGGTGATTAACCTCTTCCAGCTCAGTTTTCATGGCGTTGATTTGCTCAAAAGCCTGCATCGTTTCGTCCCAAACGGTTCGTCCTTTCACGAAATCCAAATCTTGTTTCAGAAAACCAATGGTAATATTGCCCTCAGGAACTACATTCCCTTCATAGAAACTGATTTCCCCTGAAAGCATTTTCAAAAGCGTAGATTTCCCAGCTCCATTTTTCCCTACCAAACCTATTTTATCTTCTTTTTTTATCGTAAAATTCACATCACGAAACAAATAATTCCCCGAATGATGCAAGCCTAATCCCTGAACTGATAACATATTTCCAATAATTTAAGTGGCAAAAATAGGGATTTTTTAAATATTCAGCACTTTATCAAAATTAATGGTGCGAAAAAACTATTTTATTTGAACATTGCAAAGAACTTTAAGCATTAACAAAATAATAAGTTTGCACCTTATAGAAAAAATGCCCCCATGATTATCATCTCTATTTTGAAATGTAAAACGATAGACTTAATGCCTATCGCTTTTATTATCAATGAAAATTATTTTAATACTAATAAAGCCGAATCATAATCTGGCTCTTGCTTTATTTCAGGGACTTGCTCTGTATAAATCACTTTATTTCCCTCATCTAGAACAACTACAGCCCGGCTGAATAACCCCTTTAATGGACCATCTATGATTTCCAAACCATAATCCCTTGCTGTCTGCCCTCTAAAATCCGAAAGGTTAATGACATTTTCTAAGCCCTCCGATGCACAAAATCTTGCCAAAGCAAAAGGCAAATCCTTTGAAATATTAATAACCAAAGTGTTATCCAGCAAAGAAGCTTTCTCATTAAATTTTCTAGCCGAAGCTGAGCAAATTCCAGTATCAATGCTCGGGAAAAAGTTAAGAATAAGCTTTTTTCCTTTAAAATCTTCTAATGTTGTTTCGGACAAATCTGCTGCTACCAACACGAAATTCTTTACCTTTTCCCCAATCTTAGGAAGTTCCCCAATCGTATTGATGGGATTTCCCGCTAATGTAATTTTTGCCATTTCTTAATAATTTTCTACAAAAATAAGAATTCTTTTATAATTTTTATTTAGCTCTATTCAATAAAAAAGTCATCAAAATAAATTATTTCAATGACTTTATAATATTTTTCAAAAATGAGCCTTCACATTAATCACAAAGGATGATTCCTGTGTTATTATTAAATTCAATTACCCCTCCATCAATTGCATAAGAATAGCAATTATTTCTTTGTGGCTCAGGTGTAAAGAATTTAGCATAATCTTTATTCTCTATTTTTGAAGTAATCAGCTTTACTTTTCCCATTTTCAAGGAAGAAACTACAGGAGCGTGATCATTCAAAATATGAAATTCACCCAATTCCCCAGGTAGCAAAACAGATTCTACTTCGCCTTCAAAAACTACTAACTCTGGCGTTAATATTTTTATATTCATAATTCATTTAGATTATAGATTAAAGAACCGAGAACCAAAAAACTTGATTCTCAATTCTCATCATCTTGTTTCTATTTATGCACTTTCAGCAAGCATTTTCTCTCCTGCTTCGATAGCTTCTTCAATAGTTCCTTTCAAGTTGAAAGCCGCTTCTGGCAAGTGGTCTAACTCTCCATCAATAATCATATTAAACCCACGAATAGTGTCTTTAATATCTACCAATGCACCAGGAATACCTGTAAACTGCTCTGCCACATGGAACGGCTGAGAAAGGAATCTCTGAACTTTTCTTGCTCTATAAACCACCATTTTGTCTTCTTCTGAAAGTTCTTCCATACCAAGAATGGCGATAATATCTTGAAGTGCTTTATATCTTTGAAGAATTTCTTTCACTCTTTGAGCACAGTTATAGTGTTCTTCACCAATGATTTCTGGTGCCAAGATTCTAGAAGTAGAATCTAACGGATCTACCGCTGGATAAATCCCTAAAGAAGCAATTTTTCTAGACAATACGGTAGTTGCATCAAGGTGAGCGAAAGTAGTTGCTGGAGCAGGGTCAGTTAAGTCGTCTGCTGGTACATATACCGCCTGAACTGATGTAATAGACCCATTTTTAGTAGAGGTAATTCTCTCTTGCATCGCACCCATTTCAGATGCCAAAGTTGGCTGATAACCTACCGCTGATGGCATACGCCCAAGAAGTGCAGACACCTCTGAACCAGCCTGTGTAAAACGGAAAATATTATCTACAAAGAATAGAACATCTCTACCTTGTCCTGTTTCGCCTCCATCACGAAAATATTCTGCCAAAGTCAATCCAGAAAGGGCAACTCTTGCTCTTGCTCCTGGTGGCTCGTTCATCTGTCCGAATACAAAAGCAGCCTTAGAGTCTTTCATTTGTTCTAAATCTACTTTGCTCAAATCCCAACCACCTGCTTCCATAGAGTGCATAAATTCCTCTCCGTATTTAATAATACCAGACTCCAACATCTCTCTCATCAAGTCATTTCCTTCACGAGTTCTCTCCCCTACTCCTGCGAATACAGAAAGCCCCCCGTGACCTTTCGCAATATTATTAATCAACTCCTGAATCAATACCGTTTTTCCTACACCTGCACCACCGAACAAACCGATTTTACCTCCTTTTGCATAAGGCTCAATAAGGTCAATTACTTTAATCCCTGTAAATAAAACCTCAGCAGAAGTTGAAAGTTGCTCAAATTTAGGTGCTTCTCTGTGGATTGGCAAACCATTCTCTTTAGAAAGCGGAGCGATACCATCAATAGTATCTCCCACCACATTGAATAATCTACCATTAATTCCTTCGCCTACTGGCATTGTAATCTGTCTCCCTGTAGCTACTACTTCCTGACCTCTTTGAAGCCCATCGGTAGCATCCATAGCGATACATCTTACCATATCTTCGCCAATATGCTGTTCTACTTCGAGAATAAGTTTTTCTCCGTTATTTTTAACTACTTCAAGAGCGTCGTAGATTTTTGGTAATTCTTCAACCTCTTGAAACACAACATCAATTACTGGACCGATAACTTGTGAAATCTTTCCTTTAATATGGTTTGCCATTGTTTAATTTTTTTCTTGACTGCAAATATAAATAAAAGTTTGCAAAATAACATTGTCAAAAACCAAGATTTTTATCATATTTGTCATCAAATTTTATTTTTTGGAAATAATTAGAGATTTATCACGATATAAAAGCTCCCAATTTATGGTTATTTCTTTGGGAATGTTTGATGGTGTCCACTGTGGGCATAATGCTATTATTAACGCCTTAAATAAAGTATCTGAAGAGAAAAATTACGCTTCAGGAATATTTTCATTTTGGCCTCATCCAAGAAAAATTTTAAATCCTGAATTTCAGCTTCAACTTTTAACTAATTTGGAAGAGAAAAAAAATATTCTGGCAAAAAAAAATATTGATTTCCTTTTTCTTCAAAAATTTAATGATGATTTTAAAAATCTGGAAGCTGAAGAATTTGTAAAAAAGATTTTGGTTGATAAACTTAAAATGAAATACATTTTGGTGGGACACGACCACCGATTTGGAAAAAATCAAAAAGGGGATTTTGCTTTATTAAAAAAAATGGGAAAAGAATTAGATTTTGAGGTTCAGCAATTAGAAGCTATTAATTTGGGGCAAGAAAATATTAGTTCCACAAAAATTAGGAAAGCCTTATTGGAAGGTAATATCCTGAAAGCCAACAAAATGTTAGGCTACCATTACTCAATTTCAGGGCGAGTAATTGACGGTAATAAAATCGGGCGAACCATCGGCTATCCTACCGCCAATATTTCCGTAGAAGAAGGGAAACTTTTACCAAAAAAAGGGGCTTATATCGTGGAGGTTTGGCTAAAAAACAAACTCTACAAAGGAATGTTGAGTATTGGCACAAATCCCACAGTGGGCGGAGAAAAATTAAGCGTTGAAGTCTATATTTTAGATTTTAACGAGGATATTTATGGCGAACCCCTCACTTTAAAATTCCGTGATTTTCTCCATGAAGAGATAAAATTTGAGAGTTTGGAAAAATTAATAGAACGATTAGATGAAGATAAAAAACTCACAGAAAAATTTCAGTTTTAAAACAAAAAATACCCTTCAAGGTTTTGAAGGGTATTTTTTTTCTTATTATTAATCTAAAAATCCATTGTAAAAGGCTCTTCCTCATTACTTTCAACCCCTAAGGCATCATAAATATATTTAAAAGTAGAGAGCAAAACGGGTTTCCCTTTAATGATAGCCACATTGTGTTCAAAGTGGGCAGAAGGCTGACTGTCTTCGGTGGTCACCGTCCAGCCATCATCGTGGAAAACTACTTTTTCCGTTCCGAGATTAATCATCGGTTCAATCGCTAAGACAATGCCATCTTTCAGCACTTTTCCCGAACCTCTTTTTCCGTAATTTGGGACTTGTGGGTCTTCGTGCATTTCTCGTCCCAATCCGTGCCCCACCAATTCTCGCACCACACCATAGCCGTGGCTTTCGCAATAAGTCTGAATGGCATTAGAGATATCTCCCACTCTTTTTCCTCTAATACATTGCTCAATTCCTTTATAGAGGGATTCTTTAGTGATTTTCAATAATTTTTTGATTTCAGGTTTTACTTCTCCTACTTCAAAGGAATAAGCGTGATCGCCGTAAAATCCGTTCATATAAACGCCACAATCCACCGACAAAATATCACCTTCCTGCAAAGGTTTATTATTCGGAATTCCGTGAACCACCTCTGCGTTAGGCGAAATACAAAGCGTATTTGGGAAATCATACATTCCCAAAAAACCAGGTCTTCCGCCGTGGTCAAAAATAAAATCGTGAGCTAATTTATCCAAATACAGCGTAGTAATCCCTGGTTTTATCTCTTTTGCCAACATTCCCAAGGTTTTAGAAACCAACTGGGCACTCTCCCTCATCAAACGAAGTTCTTCAATAGATTTTAAACGAATCATTCTTAAATATTCACTTTTTTATTAATTATACCTATTTTCCTTTAGCTAAAATACCATAAGCTACATATTTCTTCTACTCTGTAAATGATAGGAAAAGCATTGGTTTTATTCAAAACCTAGCCTCCTATCAACATAAGAGATTCATTGCGTAATACTATCACCACCAAAACAAGCCCCTTTTTTTCTCTTTTTTTAATCTTGAATAAGGCAAAACTTCACCATTAGAAATTCCAAATTCTATTTTTTGAGTGATGATTTCATAAACCTCTCCCCAGCCTGGGAAACCTCCCAAATTTCTATCATCAATGAAAATATCGGCATCTATTTTTCGGGACTGCTCAGAAATATCAAAAACTTCTCCTTCAAAACTAGAATTTACAGCATAAAATTCTATTCCGTTTTTTCGGCAAAATTCCACGGCTTCTTCTAGTCTTTTTCCACTTCGGTAAGTCCATAAAATCAACCGATAACCTTTTGACTCTAAACTTTTAAGCGTTTCAAAAGCAAATGCCTGAGGTTTTCCAATCCCAGGATAAGCATCTTCCACGATGGTGCCATCAAAATCAATGGCTATTTTTTTGTTCATCATTTTCTTATTTTTAAATATCCAAAGAATATGTTCTCCTTCTCTTATGATTGACAGGGTTATAATCTTGCCAAAGAGCCTGAACGCTTGTATTTTCCTCCAATTCTGGGTTGGTTTCCAAGTACTTCACGCCTTTTTTCTTAAAAGCATCATAAATTTCTTTAAAAATAATTGCCGTCACGCCTCTTTTTTGATAATCTGGGTGAATGCCAATAAGATAGAAATTCGCTCTATCATTCTTTTTTCCTGCATTTAGCAAATGCCACCAGCCGAAAGGGAACAATTTGCCTTTTGCCTTTTGCAAAGCCTTTGAATATGAAGGCATTGTAATGGCGAAAGAAATCAACTCGTTATTTTTATCTTGAATACAGACTATGTAATCTTTATCAATGAATTTAAAATATTTTTCTTTATAATGCTGAATTTGCTCTGGCGTAATGGGCGTATAAGTGGAGAGCGTTTTATAAGTTTCATCTAATAATTTAAACATCGGCTCTACAAGTGGAAGAATATCTTTTTTTGAGTTAAATTTCACCAATTTCAATTCGTATTTTTCCGCAATTAACTTGCTGAATTTCTCTATTTTACTCGGTAAAACATCAGGGAAATTAATTTCAAATTCTATCCATTCTTTTTCCTTTTTCAAACCTAATTTTTCCAAATGTTTTGGGTAGTATTCTGCGTTATAAAGTCCAATCATCGTAGCCAATTTATCAAACCCGAAAGTCAGCATTCCTGCTTTATCCAAATTCGTAAAGCCCATTGGTCCTTCTATTTTAGGATAATTTTTGCTTTTAGCATAGTTAATAGCTGTATCAATTAGCAATTTAGAAACTTCCTCATCATCAATAAAATCGAGCCAACCAAAACGCACTTTTTTAATTCCTAATTCCTGCTCTTCTTTGTGATTAATCATCACCGCAATTCTGCCTACTACTTGCCCCCCTCTATATGCCAAAAACTGCTCTGCCTCAGAATATTCCAAAGCTGGGTTTTCGCCTTTTAGCCAAATGTTTTTTTCTTCTTTTATCATTGGAGGAACATAGTTGGGATTATCCTTATAAAGCCACATCGGAAACTTAATAAAGCTTTCTAAATCTGAACTGCTAACTACTTTCTTTATCTGTAAATCTGACATTCCTTATGAAATTAAATCACAAAAATACAATTATTTATTTTTATAAATCCTATTAATCTGATTTTTATTACAAGGAGAACAAACCAAAACTGTCAATTTTTATGACAAAATGTTCTTTGGCATAATTTTTATACATTTGAGAGTGAAAATTTAAAAACCATATTTTAAAATGACGTATTATTTAATATTAGGCGGAATTATGCTTTTGAGTATGCTGGTGCAGAATAGACTACAAGCTAAATTTGCCCACTACTCCAATGTGAGATTGAGAAACGGAATGTCTGGAAAAGAAATTGCTGAAAAAATGCTCTCCGACCACGGCATCCACGATGTAAAGGTAATTTCCGTAGCAGGAAAACTAACCGACCATTACAACCCAATGGATAAAACGGTAAATCTCTCCGAAGCCGTATATATGGAAAGAAACGCCGCCGCCGCTGCCGTTGCTGCCCACGAATGCGGACACGCGGTACAACACGCCGTAGGGTATTCTATGCTTCAACTTCGTTCTAAATTAGTTCCTATCGTAAATATCAGCTCTCATTTGCTTCAATTCGTGATGATGGCTGGAATTGGTATGATTGCAATGCAAATGGCTTTTGGGGAAACGGTATTTCTTATCGGAATTTTACTTTTTGCTACCACTACTCTATTCGCATTTGTCACACTTCCAGTAGAATACGATGCTAGTAATAGAGCAATGGCTTGGCTAAAACAAACAGGAACCATCACCAATGAAGAATTAGCTGGAGCAGAAGACAGCTTGAAATGGGCTGCGAGAACTTACCTTGTAGCAGCATTAGGTTCATTGGCTCAATTGCTTTATTATGTTTCTATGTTCTTAGGAAATAATAGAAGAGAAAATTAATCAAACCCATTCATAACGAATAAGATGCATCTCGGACAAAACCTCTGAGATGCTTTCTTTTTGCGAAATTTTAATGGAAGCCTTAATTGTGCAAACCTCCTGAACATCAAACTTCTGAATGTGAGCATTATATTTATTTAAAAGCGAAAAAATCACATTTTGTTGAGCAAAATTAAACTCAATTTTCAGCTCTGTTTCCAATTCCTTTACAATGATTTTTGCCTCCTCCAAGGTCGCTTTTGCACTTTCTTTATAAGTTTTCACCAAACCTCCAACGCCTAATTTAGTGCCTCCAAAATACCGTACGCTAATCAGTAAAACATTGGTAATATCATTGGCTAAAAGTTGATTATAAATCGGCAAACCCGCACTACCAGAAGGCTCTCCATCATCATTAATTCTATAATTTTCTCCACTCAAACCCAAACGATAAGCATAGCAATGATGAGTAGCTTTGGGGTGTAATTCTTTGATTTTGTTTAAATTTAATTTTACATCATTTTCATTAAGAACGGGATAAGCAAATCCTATAAATTTACTTCCTTTTTCCTTAATCAAAACATTTTCAATAGGTTTCTCTATGGTTTGATACTCGTATTTCATTTAAAAATTTTGAAAATAAAACAAATCGTTATCTCTTAACTTTTGAATATCAGCTATTTTTGCACTAAAAACAGGCGATTTCGTGCCGTTTTCCAATATTTTATTTTTAGCCTTAATGATAAAAGCCTCGTCCCAAAGATTGGCGTCAATAAATTGTTGAAGCGTAAATCTCCCACCTTCTATAATAATAGATTGTATCTGATTTTCATAGAGTTTATCCATTAAATTTTCCAGAAAATTTTGCTTTTCTATTTTAATGAATTTCAGATGTCCTTTTTCTTCATTCTTAATCGCATTAAAAATAAAAGTTGAGGCTTCTTCATTATAAATTTTAAAATTTAGTGGAACTTCCAACTGAAAATCTATCAAAACTCGTACAGGGTTTTTGCCAAAAACTTCTCTTGTTGTAAGGTTCGGATTATCATTAAGAGCTGTATTTTTTCCTACTAAAATAGCGTGTTCATCGGCTCGTAATTGGTGCACCCATTGTTTTGCCAAGGCATTGCTAATCGCTGTTGGTTGAAAATTTTGGTCTAAAAATCCATCAGCAGACTCTACCCATTTCAAAATGATAAAAGGTCTTTTTTTCTCGTGAAAAGTAAAAAATCTCTTATTCAATCTCTCACTTTCTTCTTTCAAAATATGAATAGAAGATTTTATTCCTGCTTCCTCTAAAATATTGATTCCCTTACCATTTACTTTATCATGAATATCCAATGCTCCCACGATAACCTCCTCAAAACCAATTTCTTTCAATTTTAAAGCACAAGGTGGCGTTTTCCCAAAATGAGCACAAGGCTCTAAGGAAACATAAATTTTAGATTCTTTCAACAATTCTTGATTTTTCACCAAATTTATGGCATTAATTTCAGCGTGTGGCTCTCCTGCTTTTCGGTGATAACCTTCGCCGATAATCTTTCCATTATGGACAATCACTGCCCCCACCATAGGGTTAGGGTAGGTATTTCTCAATGCCTTTGATGCCAACTCAACGCACCTATTCATATAGATTTTGTCCATAATATTTCCTTAATAAAAATATTCTCCCAAAATTGAGAGAATATAAAAATGAATAATTGTTAAATTTATTCCCCTGTAATAATCTTATGCAAAGTTTGCTTTAGACTTTCCAATTGAGATTTTTTCTGGTCAATCTTCTCAAAAGTATCCTTTAATAAAGGATTCTCTCTTGTCGGATTGCTGAAAAACGCAATATTGTTTTCTAACTGAACAATTTCTGTTTTCAAATCTCCTATTTGGCTCTTGATTTTTCTCGCTTTATCTGCCAACTGAGCATCGCTTAATCCTTCCTCCTTCAAATCAAATTCATTGATTTGGTTGAGTTTAAGTTTTTCTTTCAATGTTCTATTAAATTCATTATTGATGCTCATTTTATTTCTCGGCACCTTTCCTATGCTATTCCAATTTGCTTTAATTTGCTCAATCTTCTCCACACTTCCCTCTTCATTTCCTATCTGTTTCAATTCCTCCAATAGTGCTTTTTTCTGATGATAATTATCCTTCCAATTATCTTGCTCCGAAGCATTTTTCTCACGGAAATTTTTAAAGAAGGTATTACAAGCATCACGGAATTCGTCCCAAACTTTTTTAGTCTGATTTTTAGGCACATGCCCTATATTTTTCCAATCTTCTTGCAATTTTTTGAAAAGAGGTACGCTCGTATCCCAATCCTCAGAGTTCATATTATCCTGAGCAATTTTGATAAGCTTCTTTTTCTCCTCAAAATTGAGTTGTTGATTATTTTTTAACGATTTATAAAAATTATTTTTCTGTGAGTTAAATGCTCTCAAAGAGGTTTTAAACTCCGTCCAATTTTGGTTAGATAACTTTTTAGGCACATTTCCTAATTTTAAGAAATCGCTACGAAGTTCTTCTACTTTTTTAATCGCTTGTTGCCAATAATTATGATTTGCTGTTTCCTTAGGTAAGGCAAACTCTTTCAGCTGAGCAATAATTTCATTTTTCTTAACCAAAGTTTCCTTCTGAATTTCCTCAATTTGAGACAATAATTCCGATTTTCTCTCGTGAATTTTATTAGAAATTTCCTTAAAAGTTTCCCAAGTACTATCTCTAAATTCTTCTGCCACTGGCTCTGCCTCCTCCTTCCAAAGTCTATGCAAATATTGCAATTCGTTAAGAGCTTTTTGAATAGACTCTTCGCCTATAAGTTCCTTGGCACGAGCAATAATGCTCTGTCTTTTTTCTAAATTATGAGCGTATTCCTGTTCGCGATATTCCTTGTTCATATCCAACATTTGATAAAAACAATTCAAATGGTGGAAATAATTGTGGTTTAAATTTTTAAATTCAGATTTTGAAACCTGACCAGCATTTGCCCACTCTTCTTTTATTTCCCTAATTGCACGGAAAAGATTGGTATTGGGTTCTGTATTTAAATACAAGCCTTTTAACTTCTCAATAATCTCCTGTCTTTTTTCCAAGTTTTTCTGAAATTCTTCTTCCAAATTTTTATTGAAAACATCTAATTTTTCTTTAAAAATACTAACCAAAGCGTTGAATTTACTTTGCTCTGGGTGCTGATACGAAAAACTTTCCACATCATTTCCAGCCTCTACAAAATCGTGCTTTTTATCCGCGATTTCTTCTTGGATTAAATCATAAGCCAGATTTTTCAACTGATTGAATTTTTTCGATTTCGCTCCTGCATCAGATTGATTAACAACATTTTCCATCTCCTCTAAAAGCTCCTTCACAGAAAGCCTTTCCAAAACTTGGTGCTGGTCTTCTATTTCTTCGTAATGCGGATTATCAAAAATTTCTTCACTTTGATTGTTAAATTCTTTACTCATTTCAATCAGTTTTAATTAAATTGGACAATATTGAGAAATTACACTTTATTTCAAGGCACTAAATTAAATATTTTTTACATTAAATTCCAAATTTCCCACGCTTTTTCTGCTTGTTGCTCCAACATCAGAAGTCCATTTAGCGTTTTTGCCCCTTTTTCTTCTGCCTTTTTAAGGAATAAAGTTCGGGCAGGATTATAGATTAAATCTATCACAAAATGTTCTAAGGAAAGCCCTTCAAAAGGAAAAGGCAA
Source organism: Flavobacteriaceae bacterium (assembly GCA_030529185.1). Classification (GTDB taxonomy): domain Bacteria; phylum Bacteroidota; class Bacteroidia; order Flavobacteriales; family Weeksellaceae; genus JABCPE02. The sequence goes on along the minus strand of JAUMXI010000003.1, from coordinate 21,581 downwards.
AGCATCTTTTACATTAGGAAAAGTACCCACAGGAGTGCATTGTACAATTATTTTATTTTCACTAATTAGCTTATTATCAATATTTTCAAAATTCAATTCTGATTTTCTTGAAACAATGGTATAAGGAATTTCATATTTTTCTAAAACATATTTTACAGCTTTTACCGCTCCACCATTGCCCAAAATTAAAGCCCTGTTATTTAAGCATTTAGGTTGAGCTAAAAGAGATTTTTCAAAACCAAAAACATCGGTATTGTAGCCTGTTTTTTTACCATTAACAATTGAAATGCAATTAATTGCCCCTATTTTTTCGGCTTCTGGACTTAATTCATCTAAAAAAGGAATAATTTGCTCTTTATAAGGAATGGTTACATTCAGACCTTTCAAATTCGGAATGTCAAAAATTCGCTCCACATCATTGATTTTATCTATATCAAATAACTCATAGGAATAATTTTCTAATGATAAATTTTTAAACTTATCTTCAAAATATTTTTTTGAAAAAGAATAAGAAATATTTTTACCAATCAATCCAAATTTCACTTTTTCACTCATAAAATTTTAATTTGAAGAAAGATAATTTTTATTGATTTTAGAAAACACCCAAGAAACTACAAATCCAAAGAATAAAGCCGAAAAAATCACAATAAAATAATTAAACGCCGTGATTTTTACAGGAAAAGGTAAATCTAAGCCCACCGATGCCTTGAAAAAACCTGTTTGGAGCTGAAAAAAACAAAGCAAAGACCCTAAGGCAATACCTAAAACCACTCCAGAGCCAACGATAAGAATACCTGTATAGAAATACACTTTTCGCAATTGAGAAATGGTAAAACCTAAGGAAATCAAGGTTTTAGATTGTTGTTTTTTATCCAATTGTAAAATGATAATCGCTCCAGCCAAATTGAAAGTTGTAATGAAAATCACCAAAATAAAAATGAGATAAATCATTAATTTTTCGGTATTAATCATCTTCCAAAAGGCTTTATTTTCCTCTAATTGAGTGTGAATATTTATGTTAGGATTATTCAAATTTTCCATTAAACTTTTCTTTACTTCATCGGCATCTTCTGAATTTTTAAGTTTAATTACAATTTGATAAGCCGTGTTTTTAGGCACTCCTAAGAGCTCTTGTATCAAATGGATAGGAGCGAAGATATAATTATTAAGTTGCTCATTACCAGTGAACACTCCCGTTGCTACAATGTTTTTCTTATTAAAAACATCTTCCTCTTGCCTAACAACTCCCTCTCCTGCTTTTGGAATGAAAACGGTTGCTGTTTCTTCATCAACAATGGGAATGCCCAATCTGTGCGTCAATCCCGCTTCTATAATCACATCATTAGGATAATCAAACGAAATGTATTCTCCATAAATTACCGATTTATGAATAGGATTTACTTGAGTGTAAAGCAAATCAACTCCTCTTAAATAAGCAATTTCTCCATTGCCATTATAATTGATATAAACCTTTTCTTCTATTACTTTAGAAAAAGACTTTATGCGATGTTCCTTCTCTAAAACAGGGATAATCTTATCTATATCGGGGAGTTCCTTACTTTTGCTTTTTATGGTTAAATCTGCGTGTAGATTAGAAATAAGCTCTTTATTTAACTCCTCCAATCCCGAAAAAATAGAGATAACGATAAACATTGCCGTGACAGCCACCATCATTGCAATGGCAGATAAACCTGTAATAAAACTCACTGCTTGACTGCCTTTTTTGGCAATCAAATAGCGTAAAGCAATATAAAAAGGCGTATTCATTAAATTACAAAATAGGATTGTCGCCCTCGCCCTTTAGCTCTCTCTCCAATCGTTCTACATCATCTAACGAAGTGTCTAAATAAAAACTAAGCTGAGGAATACTCCTCACCTGTTTTGCCATTTTTTGCCCCACAAAATTTCTATAATAAGATTTGTTTGCCTCAATTTCTTTCATCACTGGCTCTCTAAAATTTTGCGGAAAAATACTCAAATAGATTTTGGCAATTCCTAAATCTGCCGTCACCTTCACATCTGAAACGCTCACTAAAATATTTTGCTGGCTTTCAGCAGATTGCTTTCTAAAAAGTTCTGCCAAATCTTCCTGAATAATTTGGGCAATTTTTCTTTGTCTATTACTTTCCATAGTTGCAAATATAAGTTTTTTATACGAAAATAAATTATTATTGTATATTTGTCCATTAATAAAAAAATAAAAGTAATGAGTTTTATAAAAGAATTTAAAGAATTTGCCATTAAAGGAAATGTAATGGATATGGCAGTGGGGGTAATTATAGGAGGGGCTTTCGGAAAAATTGTCACTTCTTTAGTAAATGATATTATTATGCCTATTGTAGGGCAATTTTTAGGTGGAGTGGATTTCACGAAATTAAAATATGTATTCACACCTGCTGTAGAAGAAGTAAAAAACGAGGCGGGCGAAATCATTATCCCTGCCGTAGAAGAAGTAGCTCTTAATTATGGAATGTTTATTCAAAATGTTTTTGACTTCCTTGTTATCGCAATCTGTATTTTTATAATGGTAAAAGGAATCAATTCATTGAAAAAGGAAAAACCAGAAGAAGAAACTGGACCAACATCAGAGGAACTGTTATCAGAAATTAGAGATTTATTGAAAAATCAAAAATAATTTTAAATTAAAAAGCTCATCGTTTTTGATGAGCTTCTTTTTTATTTTGCTAATTTCACTTTTAGGTTTTTAATCATATCTTCGGACATTTCCTTAGTTCCGAATTTATAATTCAATCCCCAATCTTTTTTCGCTACACTATCATCAATACTCGCAGGCCAACTCTCTGCAATTTGCTGTCTAAAATCTGGTTCGTAAGAAATTTCAAACTCTGGAATAATTTCCTTAATTTCTTTCGCTAATTCCTCTGGCGTGAAAGACAATCCACCCAAATTATACGAGGTTCTCACGCTGATATTTTCAGCTGGGGCTTGCATTAGCTTAATGGTAGCATCAATCGCGTCATCCATATAAAGCATTGGCATCGCTGTACCTTCCTTAATGAAACTCGTATATTTTTTATTTTCTACTGCCTCATAAAAAATCTCTACCGCATAATCCGTAGTCCCCCCACCAGCAGGAGTTTTCCAAGAAATAAGACCAGGGTATCGGATGCTTCTAATATCTACATTGTGTTTAGTGAAATAATACTCACAAAGTTTTTCCCCCGCCACTTTAGTCACACCATAAATCGTTGAAGGGTTAAGCATTGCCTCTTGCTCTACATTTTCTTTAGGAATTCCTCTACCAAAAACAGCAATGGAGCTCGGCCAAAATATCTTTTTAATCAATCCATTTTTTGCCATTTCACAAAGGTGAAGAAGTGGAGATAAATTTACATCCCAAGCCAAAAGCGGTTGTTTTTCAGATGTCCCAGAAAGCAAAGAAGCCAAATGATACACCGTAGTAATTTTATATTCTCTAATGATTTTTTCCATCGCCTCACTATCCGTCACATCAAGTTGAATATGCTCCCCAGCAATATCTAGCCCTTCCTTAATATAAAGATCTGAAGAAATTACATTTTCTTTGCCATAGATTTGAGCTAATTTTAAAGTAAGCTCGGTGCCTATTTGCCCATTAGCACCAGTAATAAGGATTTTTTCCGTATATGATTCCATTTTTCTAAATTTAATAATGTAGCGAAAATACGAAAATAATTTTAGACTAAAAAAACTAATACAAATAAAAAACCCTTAACTTTCGTCAAGGGTTTTCTAAACACCAAATCACAAAATATTAATATGAAAAAAATTACTATCCTTTAGTTTTGTGACCTGGCTGGGATTCGAACCCAGGACCCATACATTAAAAGTGTATTGCTCTACCAGCTGAGCTACCAGGTCGGTTTCTTTTTCTGTGTCTGCGACTGGATTCGAACCAGCACATCCTTAGGATACCACCCCCTCAAGATGGCGTGTCTACCAATTTCACCACGCAGACTTTTAAAATCTGTGACCTGGCTGGGATTCGAACCCAGGACCCATACATTAAAAGTGTATTGCTCTACCAGCTGAGCTACCAGGTCTTTATTAACAATTGGTGTTGTCAATAATTTTGTGGTGCAAAGATAAGTATTTTTTCTAAATCTCAAAATTTTTTAGCAAATTTGTTGAAAATTTTATGATGAAAATAAGCTTAGCAGGGTACATGGGAAGCGGTAAGAGTTTAATAACTAAACACTTATCATGCAAAAAAAATATTGATTTTTTTGATCTAGATTTAGAAATTTCTGAAAAAATAGGGCTCTCTATCCCAGAAATTTTTGAAAAAAAAGGCGAAATTTTCTTCCGAAAAGCAGAAAGAAGTATTTTGGAAGATGTTTTAACTACAAAAAAAGACATTATTTTGAGTTTAGGCGGAGGAACGCCTTGCTATTATGATAATATTAATCTCATCAATGAGAAAAGCATTAGTATTTATCTTCGTGCGAGGGTAAATACTTTGGTGGAAAGACTTTTAAAAGAAAAAGAACAACGCCCGTTGCTCTCAAAAATTAGCGATGAAAAATTACCAGAGTTTATTGGGCAACATCTCCTTGAGCGAAATCAGTATTATAATCAAGCGAAATATATTATAGATACCGATGGATTAACGCCAGAAGAAATTGTTGATAAAATAGACATTATATTAAAAGGATAGCTATTTGACTATCCTTTTTTATTTCGTTTTGCTTTTTGTTTTTGCTGATTTCTATTCGCTCCGTATTTTTTAGGCGGTTTCCTTTTGCTGGGTCCTCCAAGGTTAATTTTTTTATTCTTGGCTTTTTTCTCGTGAAAAGCCTCTCCTCCTTGGTTTATTTTAACCACATTAGGGTTTTTCATTTTGACAATCTCTTTCTCGGAAGCGATTTTTACATTAGAAATTGAGACTTCTTCTGGAAAATCTTCTTTTAAAATTTCTTTATCCATTAAAAGTTCAATATCCAGAAGTTTGCTTTCTTCCTTTTGGGTAAAAAAACTTATCGCAATACCTTCTTTATCAGCCCTGCCTGTTCGCCCAATTCTATGAATATACTGTTCGGGGATTTCAGGGATTTCAAAGTTGAAAATATGCGTGATATCTGGAATATCCAACCCACGAGCCATAATATCAGTGGTGATAATTCCCCTCAATTTATCCTCCGTAAAATCAGCCATTGTTTTAAGCCTAAAATTTTGAGATTTATTGGAGTGAATGATTCCAAATTCTTCTGGGAAAACCTCTTCCAATCGTTGATGAATAAGATCTGAATGCTTCTTGTTATTAGCAAAAACCAAAATTTTCTCAAAACTTTCGTCTTTTAATAAATGAACCAAAAGGTTGAGTTTTGTATTGAAATTTTCAACAGGAATAGCCGTTTGTTTTATTTTCTCTAATGGCGTTCCAGGTCGTGCCAATGAGATTTCCAAAGGATTTATAAAATACTCGTGAAGCATTTCATCTACCTGCTCCGTCATCGTAGCAGAAAAAAGTATATTTTGCCTTTTCTCGCTCATCATCGTAAAAATATTGGTCAGCTGAGTTTTAAATCCTAAACTCAACATTTCATCAAATTCATCAATGACTAATTTTTTCAAATCTTTAAACTGAAGCACATTATCAATCGCCAAATCCATCACCCTCCCCGGCGTTCCTACCAAAATATCCACGCCTTCATAAACCAAAAGTTTTTGCGTATTGATATTCACCCCACCATAAACGCCCAAAATTCTCACATTGATATGCTCCGTTAATTGCTCCAAAACTTCTGAAACCTGCACCACCAGCTCACGCGTAGGCACAAGGATAAGAATTTTTGGTTGGTCGGAAGAAGAATATTTGTAATCCTTTAAAATCGGGAGAAGATACGCCAAAGTTTTCCCCGTTCCCGTTTGAGCAATCCCCATAATATCTCTCCCAGAGAGAATGGGCGAAAAGGTTTTTTCTTGAATCGGCGTAGGTTTCTGAATACCTAAACTCTCCAATGCTGAAAGCAAAGATTTAGGCAGATTGAAATCATTGAAATTTAACGACATAATGATGAATTAATATTTAATAAAGCTAAATAATCGCTTCTCTAATTTTGGTTAATTTTTCTAATAAGGCTTCTAACTGGTCGAGCGGGAGCATATTTGCCCCATCGGATTTCGCTACCGAAGGTTTTGGGTGAGTTTCTATAAAAATTCCATCTGCTCCTACTGCTATTCCTGCTTTGGCAATGGTTTCTATAAGCTCTGGTCGTCCGCCAGTCACTCCACTTGATTGGTTAGGTTGTTGTAATGAATGAGTAATATCCAAAATCACGGGGGCGTAGTTTTGCATTGTGGGAATTCCACGAAAATCTACCACCAAATCGGTATATCCAAAGCTATTTCCTCGTTCTATAATCGCTACTTTGTCATTCCCAGAATCTTGGACTTTTTGTACCGCAAACTGCATTGCCTCTGGGGAAAGGAATTGACCTTTCTTTAAGCTCACACATTTATTCGTTTTTGCTGCTGCCACCAACAAATCTGTTTGGCGAACCAAAAACGCTGGAATTTGCAAAACATCTACATATTGAGCCACCAATTCGGCGTGTTCATTCTCATGAATATCCGTAGTGGTAGGGATATTAAAAGTTTCTCCTACTTTTTTTAAAATTTCAAGTGCTTTTACATCTCCAATTCCTGTGAAAGAATCTACGCGAGAGCGATTGGCTTTTTTGAAACTCCCCTTAAAAATATAAGGAATTTTAAACTGATGAGAAAGTCCAACTACTTTTTCTGCAATTTCCATCGCCATATCTTCACTCTCAATAGCACAAGGTCCTGCAATCAGGAAAAAGTTCTTGGAGTCTTTATATTTAATGCTATCTAAATACTGTATCATATTGATTAAAACTTGTGATTGAAAATTCTAACTAACAAAACTCTTAGCTTCTGGACCTAAATTACAAATCAAATCTATAATGGATAGGTCTGGCAAAAACCCCATTTTATCCAAAAAAGTTTGATAATATTCTTTTGAAGGCATTTCAATAGTTTTTTTAGCAGAAAACAAATCTCTAAAATCCTTTTCCGAAGGCTCTTTTTCATATTCAGTATTGAGTGAAAATTCCTTTTGAGATTTTAAAATTCCTTGAACAATTTCCAGTGCTTTTAAATTGAAATCAAGTAAAAATTTAGGTTGATTTTTATAGATTTTGCTCAACTGATGTTCGTAATATTCAAAATATGGCGAAGATTGATAAGCTGTTTTTATGGACTTCCAATGTAATGATTGCCAATTTTCAGCATAAGAAATTTCAATATCTTTCATCGCTCTTTTTCCATTGTGATGAATGGGAATAATGAGCGGAAGTTTTCCATTTGCTCCATAAATACACGCACGATTTCGGTAGGTTTGTTTGGGAAAATTTTCAAACTGCTCTAAAACCACCTCATTTCCTTCCTTTAAAAATTCAGAAAACCAAGAAATTGGCGGTAAATAAAATATCGGTAATAAGACTTTTTGCATTGTTTAAGGTTTTTCTAAAAGTAGACTCACCCACTCTTCTTTTTGGATTTTATTTTTCAACACTAAATTCTGCTCTTGGCAAACTTCTAAAATATCTTCCACATCAAAGAAGCAAAGCCCAGACAACAATAATTGCCCTCCGTTTTCAAGGACAGAAACATAGGTCGGAATATCCGAAATTAAAATATTTCTATTGATATTGGCTAAAATTATATCAAATTTCTCCACTCCTAAATTTTCGGCTGTACCTTGCTCTACTCTCACTTCTACGCTATTTCTTTCGGCATTTTCTTGGGAATTTTCCACTGCCCAACTATCAATATCAATCGCTAAAACTTCTTTTGCTCCCTTTTGCTTTGCGAAAATCCCTAAAATAGAAGTTCCACAGCCCATATCCAACACTTTTTTCGCTTCAAAATTCATACCGAGCATTTGCTGAATCATCAGGTAAGTTGTGGCATGATGCCCCGTTCCGAAAGACATTTTAGGCTGAATAACCACCTCGTAAGGCGTATTTTGGCTTTCGTGAAACTCTGCACGAATAAGCACCTGCCCCTCTACATTAATCGGCGAAAAGTTTTTCTCCCACTCCTCATTCCAATTGATGTTTGGCATTTCTTGATAAGTGTAAGAAATTTTAACTTCCTCATGCTGAAGAAGCCCCAAATCCATTAATTCTTGCTCTTGGAATAAGTCTTTCGGAATATACGCCAAAATGCCGTCTTGTTCCTCCGTAAAACTATCAAATCCAATATTAATCAGCTCTGCCATAAGAATTTCATTCCAAGGATAGAGCGGTTCTATTTTAAAATTAAATTCAAGGTATTGTTGCATCTTTATTAAAATATGGCACGAAGATACGAATTTAGCTTGATTTACATTATAGCTTTACCTCTCAAAGGAAAATCCAAAACGATTTGCAAAACATTTTACCTTCTCTTATATTTGCCTATTCAATAAAAAAAACAAAAAGTGAAGCAAATTGTTGTTTTAGTTTCAGGGGGTGGCACCAATCTCCAAAGAATTATAGATTGTATAGATAACGGAGAAATTCCTAATGCTAAAATCAGCCTTGTGGTAGCTGACCGTGAGTGCTACGGACTCACCCGTGCCAAAAATCATAATATTCCTCATTTACTCATCAAAAGAGGAAAAGATTTTTGTGAAAATTTAGAAAAACATTTGCCCGAAAAGGTTGATTTGATAGTTTTAGCAGGATTTCTCTCCATCATTACCCAAGATTTTATAAGAAATTTTGAAGGGAAAATCATTAATATTCACCCATCTTTATTACCCAAATTTGGAGGCAAAGGTATGTGGGGAATGAATGTGCATAATGCCGTGATAGAGGCCAAAGAAACCGAAAGTGGAGCCACCGTGCATTTCGTGACAGCAGGAATAGATGAAGGAGAAATTATCTTACAAGGTAAAGTTCCTATTTCCGAAACCGACACCCCAGAATCCCTCGCCGAGAAAATTCACGAAGTAGAGTACGATATTTTTCCGAAAGCGATAAAGAAAATTTTAGAGAATAATTGATTCTACAGCCTAATCTGGGCGGAGATTTTAACGCTAAATTTAGGTGGAGCTTCATTCGAACGAGGCTGAGATTTCAAGTGCGTTAATCTATGCGTGAAATCCACTCTTAAAAAACGAAAAATATTAGACACTCCATACCCTAGCTCCATATAAGCTTTGCCGTGGAGACTATTAAGCATTCCATTAGAGTTAAAACTTTTATCCAAATCTCCGATGAGATAATTAAAAGTAATATGATTTCTCCAATTCCATTTTTTGATAATCGGTAAGCTGTTCGTAATCAATCCCTCCAAATATTGAGTGTATTGCAATGAAGCATAGCGATTGCTTGTAAATTCAAAAAACCTCATCATATTGAAAGCCAGACGATTATAAAAAATCAGTTCATTCCCCAAATGATTTTCCAAAAGAGGATAAGGTACTTTGTTAGGAATAATCCCTCCAGTAAGCGAAGCCTCTCCCCTACCAAAAAGCCCCATCGGAATTCTCTGTCGGATATTCAAATGAAACTTATTGTATTCAAAATCACTTCCCAAAACACCTTTAAAGCCGTGCGTATATCGGAAAGTAATAGTTGGGAAATAAATATTTTCCGCTAATTTAATCTGCTTATTTCTCACCGATTGTATATTTCTTCTGCCTGGCTTCCACTCTGTTTCCAAAATTACTTCACTGGTTTTAAAAGTGTGAATTTCCTCGCCATTATCTTTTACAAAGGAAAAATCAAACAACGGATTGAAAGTCGTATGTTTAAAAATAATTTTATTCGTGAAAGATTTCAGCCAATCCGTTTGAAAATAAACCTGATAATTATTCTTCCAAAAAGGCTGCCTTAAAGAGGTTTTTCCATTTTTAGCAAAGGCATCAAAAAGTCCGAACTGCTTAATGAAAGAGTTCCCAAATTGAAGTGCCACTTGGTCTAAATCGTGTGAAACACTTGCCCCAACTTGCGTCCAAGGTTCTCGCGAAAGAATATAATCCACATTCGCTCCAAATTTCACCTGCTTATCCTTAAAACCATAGCCCAAATAACCTCCCAAAATCCACTGATTGCTAAACTTATGACTTGTTCTAAATCCTAGTCTTAACCTTACGCCCTCAACATCGCTATAACCACCCGAATAGAGAACAGGACCAATATCTATTTTCCCAGCGTTGTAATACCCATTAATGAGCATATCAATGATGTCCAAATAAGACTTAATGGAAGGTAAATTCTTTACCTCATCTATCATCGCAAACATTTTCTTTTCAGTGGTAGTGAGTGGGTCGTGGCGATGATTTTCCCAATATTCTTCACCTTCTTGATGAGCATTCGGCAAAATAGTAATGGCTTTATCAAAGATTTTCGGCTCAAGCTCTTGATTGATACGGATTCCTTTGCTGGAAGTATAAAACTTCAACAGCCCACTCATTCCGTTTTTCCCAAGTTTTGCCGTTTCTACTGATATTCTGGACTTTATCGGCATATGGATTTCCGAATCCTCCAACTCTGCCAATTCCTGCTCTATCACAACATTGTTAATGAAATTCAAATTAGCAGAAGGCGAAATTTTAGCCTTAATTTTGTAAAGCGAATAAGTGGCGTGGTCTATCAACAAAGTTCCCTCAAAAGCCAAATCCGATGCTCTTTTCGGTTTAAAATTGATTTGATAATATCCTCTATCATTCTCTTGAAAATCCCGATTAACTAACTCATAATCATATTGTAAAGTAAAATTATCATTAATTGGCGAAATAAAATCCTTATCCAAAACACGAATATAATTATTATAAAAATTATATTGAATAAAGGTAGAACTCATCAACTGGGAAAATAGCGTATCATCTTGTATTCCAACACCTTGAACTTTACTCTTTTTGATGACTTCCGCTATATTTTTAGGACTTTTTTGTTGATAATAATCCGAAATATTTTCTGAAATAAAAATAGGTAAAATCGCTCCACTTACAGAATCTTTGGCGTTTTCCATTATGTTTTTCAAGTCCTTATAAATCTGTTTATTTTGGAATTTATCGCCCAAACTATTCATTGCAATTTCTATACGCGTATGCTTTTCCGCCGAATAAGATTGGAGGTTATCAGGATTATTAATATGCTTTTTTGCCACCAATTTTGCCAAAATTTCGTGGGCAGGATTTTTATATTTTTTCTTCTTTTTGGAGATGGTCAAGGTCTGTATTTCCCTTTCATTTTGGGCATTCAGCAAAACATTAGCCAACATTAGCCCTATGATAATCAATAATCGTTTCAAATCGCCTGTTTTTTTTTATCAAACCGATTACAAATATATTAAAAATATTGAAATTTGATTAAAATAAATTTCGTAGTTTAGTCTTCTAAAAAAGAATAAAATGAGCTGGTTGGATATTCTTTTTCCCAATCGTTGTTTGGAATGCGATACGATTATCAAAGGGGAGGAAATCGTTTGTATTTCTTGCTTGGAGAAAATCAATTTTACGCATTGGGAATTTGGCGATAATCCGTTAAAGCAAAAAGCCGAGTTTCTTTTTCCATTAGAAAAGGCATTTGCTTTAATGTATTTTGAACAGCTCGGACTTTCCCGAAAAATAATCCACGAACTGAAATACAAAAATCAAGAGAAAATTGGTAAAATCCTCGCCCATTGGGTCGCCGAGAGAGTTAATTTAAACGAAAGCAAACCCGATTTATTGGTTAATATACCACTTCACCCCAAGAAGCTAAAACAAAGAGGATACAACCAATTGCATCTTTTTACAGAATGTTTATCTGCACTTTGGGGCATTCCTTATCGGCACGATTTACTGAAAAGAAACCATTACAAAAAAGCCCAAGCCACCAAAGATAAAAGCCACAGAGAAGATACTCAAAATGCGTTTTCTTGCACCGAAAACATAGAAAATCAGCATGTTTTATTGATTGATGATGTTTTCACTACTGGCAATACAATGAGTGCCGCAGCTTGGGAAATCTTAAAAAAGAACAATAAAGTCAGTATTTTGGTCATGGCGATGGATTGATTGTTTTTTATAAAATTAAATTTACCGCTTTCTCCAAAAAATTCTCCAAAGGTTTAGGAAATGGTTTTTGGTAAAAATCTTTTAACTTTATTGAAATGAAATTATTTTCAAGTTTCAGGTTTTCAAAAATTTGTTGTTCTTCTATTTTTAGAGTAAAAATCGTAATATTCAAATTTCTGTGTGTGAGCTTGTGCGAAAAATATTCTTCCTTTATAATATATGGTTCTAATTTCTTATTTATATTTTCTGGAAAATCATAAAGTTTTTTCCAAATAGAATTTTCATCTCGTTGCTTTATCAAAAAACAATCTTCATACTGCACAAAATAATATTTCAAATCCCAAGTTTCAGTTTTTACTTTTTTCGTTTTAACAGGCAAATCCAGAGTTTTACCCAAAAAAAAAGCCAAGCAATCTTTTTGGATAGGGCAATTTTCACAATTTGGATTTTTAGGTTTGCAAACATTCGCCCCCAAGTCCATTATCGCTTGGTTAAAATTTCCAAATTTTTCGTTGGGCATAATGAGCAGTGCCAATTCAGAAAAATATTGATGTGCTTTGGTTTGAGAAATATCAAATTCATCGGCAAAAATTCGGGAAAGCACACGATAAAAATTGCCATCTACGGCAGGAATTTTCTCATTAAAACAAATACTAGAAATCGCCGCAGCAGTATATTTCCCAATTCCCTTTAATTTTAATATATTATTATATTGTGTGGGAAATTTACCATTGTATTCTTCCATAATTTTCTGGGAAGCTTTATGCAGATTAATCGCACGAGAATAATATCCCAAGCCTTTCCAGTAAAGTAAAACTTCATTAATATCCGCCTTTGCCAAAGATTCTACATCTTTAAATTTTTCAATAAATTTAAGGTAATAACTCTTTCCTTGCTCTACGCGAGTTTGTTGCAAAATAATCTCCGAAATCCAAATATGATATGGATTTTGGGTGTTTCGCCAAGGTAAATTTCGGGCATTTTCACCATACCAAAGCAATAATTTTTGACCAATATGTAGAAAATCAGAATTTTGTTGAATTGTTTTCAATTTTTTTATTATATTTGCACACCAAAAATAAAAACAAAAAAGGAAATGACAAAAGCAGAGTTAGTAAATGCGATAGCAAATAGGTTAGGAACGGAGAAAAACGAAACTCAGAAAATCGTAGAGGCGTTTATGCAGGAAATCAGAGCAACGATGTATAAGGGTGAAAATGTATATTTGAGAGGTTTTGGGTCTTTCATCATTAAGACAAGAGCTGCAAAAACAGGAAGAAACATTTCCAAAAACACAGCAATCCAAATCCCTGCTCACAATATTCCAGCATTTAAACCTTCTAAAACATTTGCTGAAAGAGTAAAAACTAAAGTGAAAGTAAAATAATTAGTAATAACAAAATATAAAAATTTAGAGTTATGCCAAGCGGAAAAAAAAGAAAAAGACATAAGGTGGCTACCCACAAGAGAAAGAAAAGAAGAAGACTAAACAGACACAAAAAGAAAAAATAGTCTTTTAAAGGTATGAATATAGTTGGTGTTTTTTGCCCCAGCTATATTTTTATTTAGTAGAAAAAACAAAAAATTTTTAAAAGCCAAAAGAAATGAAGAAAGAATTGATAATATCTTATGAAGATGAGGCTTCTAAAATTGCTCTTATAGAAGACGGAAGACTTTTTGAACTCCATGTGGAGGAACAAAGTAGCGACTATGGTGTAGGAGATGTTTTTGTAGGGAAAGTAAAAAGATTAGCCCCAAATCTTAATGCAGCATTCGTCAATATTGGATATGATAAAGACGCTTTTTTGCATTATCAAGATTTAGGACCAGAATTTAGGACCTACCAAAACCTATTGAAAGGAATTTTAAATAAAAAAATCCAAACACCAAGCCTAAAGTCTTTCCCCATAGAGGAGGAAATAAATAAGCACGGAAGCATAGACAAAGTGCTATCCGTAGGTGAAGAAGTCCTTCTGCAAATCACAAAAGAGCCGATTTCTACAAAAGGAGCGAGAGTATCTACACAAATCTCCTTTACAGGGCGTTATTTGGTTTTAATTCCTTTTGACCAAAAAATTTCAGTTTCAAAAAAAATAAAGGATAGTCAAGAAAAAACAAGGCTGAAAACTTTGATAGAAAGCATTAAGCCAGAAGGATTTGGGGTTATCATCAGAACCGTAGCCGAAGGTAAAAAAGTAGCAGAACTCCACAATGATATGAACTCTCTCATTGAAAAATGGAACAACTGCTTCAAGAACATTCAGAAAAATAAAATACCTTCAAAGGTATTAAGTGAAGAAGATAGAGCTTCGGCTATTTTGAGAGATAATTTCAACCAAGATTTTGTGAGTATTATTTGTGATGATGCTCAGATGGTAAAGGATATGCAGAACTATCTGGAAGTCATCTCCCCCGAAAGCAAAAAAATAGTGCAATACTACGACTCTCACATTCCACTTTTGGAATATTACAATGTAGAAAAGCAACTAAAGCAGTCTTTCGGAAAACATGTCAATATCCCCAGTTCCAAAGGGGCTTATTTGGTGATAGAGCACACAGAAGCTCTCCATGTGATAGATGTGAATTCAGGGAATAACATTTCACTTGGAAATCAAGCCAATAAGAGCCATGCTTTGCTGGTGAATAAAATTGCAGCAACGGAAATTGCAAGACAATTAAGGCTTAGGGATATGGGAGGCATCATTGTGGTAGATTTCATTGATATGCCCAATACCGAGCATAGAAAAGAACTCTACGACCATCTGAAAGAAGAGATGAAACGAGATAAAGCTCGGCACAAAATACTCCCACCAAGCAAATTTGGGTTGATACAAATCACCCGACAACGCGTTCGCCCAGAAAAAGTGATAGATACTAAAGAAGAGAACCCTAATGATATAGGGGAAATCAGTGCTCCGATAGTGATCGTAGAGCAAATGGAAGAAGCCATTAAAAATTATTTAACTCACGAGAAAAGTAAATTGTATCTCCATGTTCATCCCTTTGTGGAGGCTTATCTTACCAAGGGGCTATTTACAAGTATTAGAATGAAATGGTTATGGAAATACAGAAAGTGGGTGACTATTATACCGAGAGATTCCTTTAAATATTTGGAATACCGATTGTATAATGACGAAAAACAAGAATTGATGAATCATTCTTATTAAACAAGGAAATAGATTAATAGAAGAAAAACAAATCGGCGACCTGAAAACTTTTCAGGTCGCCGATTTTAATTAAGTGTTTTATTTAACTCCAGGAACTACAAAGCTGTATTCTTTATTAATCGCCTGTTCATTCGCTTGTTGAAATTCCACTGTCATACGAAGATTTTTCTCTTCCAACACGGCAGATTTAAGGATAAACCTCGGGTCTTCTAAATAAATATCTAACCTACCACTTCGTAGTAATACGGTAGAATCTTCATTCCATTCTAACTCTCCACCAGACTTGAAAGACATTAGTAAGAACTCGTTTTTCCATTGGCTATTGAAGAAGTTTTTTAGATATCCCGTCAAATCCCCATTATTTTGATTTTTAATTTTACTTATTTTTTCTTTTAGTTTTTCCTTCAATTGTGCAGAAGGGGCGATTTGTAAATCATTTGCTAAATCTCCTAAAGTTTTAAATCCTGTAATTTCTTTCGTAATTCTAAACGGAAGATTGTCTTTGATTCTCTTATCACTTAGCTCTACCGTCACATCAATTTTATTTTCTCCATCAGATTTGATTTTGCTTGTAGTGTTCCCTATTTCAAATATATTAGTATCAATATTTAAAACATTTCCAATAGAAAAAAACTGATAAGTACCTCTCATATAGTGATTTCGCACATATTCTGTATTAACGGTGATTCTTCTTTCATAAAACTTAATATAATCATAAGGAAGTGAGCTTTCTACCAAACTTTTGCTTCCTTTGTATTTGGTAGAAAAAAGTATTCTCTTCCCTACTCTATCATACTTCAAATTTGAGATTTCTATATGAGACAATTCCTCTTGTGTAAGGGTATAATGTTTTGTTTTATTTCCATTTTGAGTTTCAAAAACCGCTAGTTCTTTTAAAACATTTATGGTAATTTTCTCTGGATTATTATATAAGTCTGCAACATCTATTCTTTGTATATAAACATCTTGCCCTACTTTCCATTTATTAGTATAAGTTCTTTGCCTCAAATCATCTTCACTTGGCTTTTCCTCTGGATTAGAAGGTTGAGGACTTGGAGATGGTTCGGGCGAAGGGCTTGGATTAGGCTGGGTATCAGGTTTAGATGGTTCAGTCCCTGGCGAAGGGTTAGGGGGTGGGTCTTTGGGAGTTGTAGGTGTTATAGGCTTTTCTTCTTTAGGCTTTTTAATAGAAGCTTCATCTCTCCCACAACTTACTAATAATAAGCTCATTGCTAATACAAGGGATAAAATAATCTTTTTGTTCATTGTATATAAATATTTTTAATTTAAATCATAACATTAAATTTTTCTATAACAAAGATACATAAAATATATTGTTCTTTACAATTATTATACCAAAACAGACAGCCTTACTCTCTTTTTATATTAATTTAAATTTCTTAACTTTGCCACTATTCATAATAATAAATTAGATGATGCCAAATACTGTAATCATAGGTTCAGGGAGTTATATTCCAGAAAACATCATAGATGGAACACATTTTTTAGATTCTACTTTTTATGATGAAAATGGAGAAATCATAAACAAACCTAATGAAGAAATTGTAAAGAAATTTGTAGAAATTACAGAAATAGAACGCCGAAGATATGTAAGCGATAATGAAAACAATTCGGATATAGCCCACAAAGCCTCTGAATTGGCAATCCAAGATGCAGGGATTGACCGAGAAAGCATTGATTATATTATTTGTGCGAGTAATTTTGGGGAAATCAACACGAATGGCGTAAGCAGTTTTATGCCATCTATGTCTGCCAGAATTAAAAATAAATTAGGCATAAAAAACAGAAAATGCGTTAATTACGATATGATTTTCGGTTGCCCAGGTTGGGTAGAAGGAATGATTTTAGCAGACTCTCTCATCAAGGCAGGAAGAGCAAAAACTATTTTGGTGGTGGGTTCGGAAACCCCAAGCCGAGCCCTTGACCCTTACGACAGAAACAAAATGATTTTCGCCGATGGAGCTGGTGCCGTAGTGGTAAAAGCAACCGAAGAAAATGTAGGTATGATTTCTTGTGCTACGATTTGCGATAATCAAGACGAAACATTTTACCTTGATATGGCGTGTTCGCTCAATAAAAACCACGACCCAAACAAACTCTATATCCGTATGGCTGGGCGAAAAATTTACGAGTATGTTTTAACCAATGTCCCACCTGCAATTAAAGAAACCATTGATGCGGCGGGAATTGGCATTGATGATATTCAGAAAATATTAATCCACCAAGCTAATGCAAAAATGGATTATGCCATTCTGCCAAGGCTTTATAAATTATTTGGAAAAACGGAATATGACCACAACATCACCCCAATGGTTATCCAAGAATTAGGAAACACCTCTGTTGCCAGTGTGCCTACAATGTATGACTTAATTATGAAAGGAAAAATGGAGGGACACACCCTGGAAAAAGGTGCTTACATCGTAATGTGTTCCGTAGGAGCTGGGATGAATATCAATGCGTTTGTTTATAAAATGCCTTCATAAAAAATCTAAATAATACTACCACATAAATTTAAAAGTGAATAATTTATGTGGTATTTTTCTCTAAATATGCCTTTTCAACCTATTTTTATCATTGTATCACTCATATTATTAGAAATTTATGTTTATCAAGGGATAAAAACTATTATCCAAAAATCTTCCGTCAGAAAAGTTTATTTAGGCATAACAACAACATTCTACATCATAATTTCTTATTTTTTATTTGATTTCAAAGTTCAAAATATTTCCATTATTTTCTCTATGGCGATGATTTTTCTATTGCCAAAAGTATTAATCACCCTATTTTTATTGTTAGATGATATACTTCGTTTTGGGCAATTCATTATCAACAAAATTACTAAAACCACTCATCATTACCCCGAAAGGAGAAAGTTTTTAGGGCAATTATCTTTAGGGCTTTCTGCTCTACTATCAGGATTGGTGGTTGATGGAATTATTTGGGGAAAATACAGGCATACCCTAAGAAAAATTAAACTAAAATTTGAAAACCTCCCTAAAAGTTTTGAAGGTTATACAATCGTTCAAATTTCTGATGTCCATAGCGGAAGTTTTAACAACCCAAGCAAACTACAACACGCCATAGATTTAATCAATGAACAAAACGCTGATTTAGTTTTATTTACAGGCGATATGGTGAATAATTACGCCGAAGAATTTGAACCTTTCATTCCTTTATTTTCTCAAATTAAGGCAAAAGATGGAAAATTTTCTGTTTTAGGAAACCACGATTACGGTATTTATGCCAGATGGGATAATATTTTGGAGAAGCACCAAAATGTACCGAAACTCATTAAGTTTCAAAAGGAAGCAGGGTTTGAGGTTTTAAGAAACGAACATAGAGTTTTAGAAAAAAACGGAGAAACTATTTACCTTTTAGGCGTTGAAAACTGGGGAGAACCTCCTTTTCCTCAATTTGGAGATTTAGACAAAGCCAGTAAAGGACTTCCAGAAGATACCATTAAAATCCTGATGTCGCACGACCCTACTCACTTTGATAGGATTGTAAAGCATCACCCTGCGAATATTCAATTAACCCTTTCTGGGCATACGCACGGAATGCAGTTTGGGATTGACCTTAAAAATGTAAAATGGTCGCCAGTGCAATATCGCTATTCCAAATGGGCAGACCTTTACAAAAGCAACGGAAAATACCTTTATATCAATAGAGGCTTTGGGGTGTTAGGTTTTCACGGAAGAGTAGGAATTTACCCAGAAATCACCCTAATAGAATTGCAAAATAAAGTTTAATTTTTAAAATAAATTCTAAAAGTTGTCCCTTTTCCCAATTCGGAAGAGAGAATTTTAATGTCTCCGTTGTGATAATCTCTCACTACTCTTTTCACCAAAGACAAGCCCAAGCCCCAACCTCGTTTTTTGGTAGAATAACCTGTTTTGAAAGCATTTCGCATTTGCTTTTTGGACATTCCGCAGCCATTATCCTTAAAGTCTAAAATAATTTGTCCCTCTTTTTCAAATAAGAAAATCTCCATTCTCCCCTCCCCTTTCATTGCATCAACGGCGTTTTTTACCAAATTTTCTACTACCCAACTCATCAAAATCTTACTATGAGGAATTAAAATTTCTTCTTTCGGTAGGTTCAGCTCAAAATCGACACGAGAGGAAATTCTGGGTTTTAAATAATCGTAATTTTGCTGTAAAGTTTCCTTTAAATTCAGTTCATTAAGCTCTGGGACAGACCCAATTTTAGAAAATCTCTCGGAAATCACCGCCAAACGCTGTATGTCTTTTCCGATTTCCTTCACGCCCTCATTGTCTTTATACTCCAGTTTTAGAATCTCAATCCAGCCCATCATAGAAGACAGCGGGGTACCGATTTGGTGTGCCGTTTCCTTTGCCAATCCAGCCCAGAGAATATTTTCCTCCTTCCTTTTTATCGTTCTAAAAAACAGAAAAGAAAACATCAAATAACCACCCACAAACAGAGCCAAAACGAATGGATAATATTGCAATTGGTCTAAAAGTTTAGAATTGGAATAGAAAATATATTGATTTTTCCCGTTGGGCATTTTTATCAAAAAAGGTTCGTAGGAACGCTCCATTTTCTGAATGAGTTTTTCTACTTTTTTAGGGTCTTTGGTGATGTCTTCGGGGATATTTCGGTAAGTCCCAATCTCCAAAATCGGTTTTTTATTTTCATCGGTTAAAATCACAGGAATGGAATTATTGTCCTTTAAAATCGCTAAAATCAGCTCCAAAGTTCGCGAATCATTCTCCTGCTCATCTTGCAAAAATTTCATAGAGGTAGCAATGACTTTTATCCTCTGAATTTCCTGCCTTTTAAATCGGTCTATCACAACGATGGACGCCCCAGCAAAGACCACTACCACGAAAGTAAATAAGAGAAACACCCCCCAACGGGTAAAATAAGAAGTAAAAGATTTCATTCTCAAAACATTATTTTTTCATCAATGAAACTACGCATTTCAAAAAACAAGTGTGTTTTTTTTTTAAAACACGCGTCTTTTTTTAAAAATGTGCCGTGTTTTTTGCAAAGCACACGGCTCTCATTTTTTTCTATTTCAAATTATCCAAAAGTTTAAAAAGTTGGGCATTTACATTTTTGCCGTGATAGTTATTCACCAATACTGCAAATATATACTTTTTCCCCGTTTTGGAAGTATGAAATCCTACATAACCTTTGGCATCTTTTATCGTGCCACTTTTCATTTTCATTTGATTATAAATTGGGAAACTTTCCTCTAAAACTGGGAACCAAACCTGTTTTTTAGCCCAAAGTAAAGCCTGAACCTCTGCCTTTGCCGAAGCGTAATTTTGAGGCGAGAGCCCACTTCCATCAATGAAATTTATCATCGCTGGGTGAATGCCTTTATCTTTCCAAAAACTCTTTAAAACCTGCATTCCACTACCAAACGAAGGATTATTATTTTTAACCTTTCCTAATGTTTTCACGAGCGTTTCGCCATAAAGATTAACGCTTTTTCTCATAAACCAATAGATGATTTTTTCCATTTTTGGAGAATGATGCAACCAAATTTCCTTTCCTTTTGGAACTGTAAATTGCCCTTTTTTCGCCAATTCTTGAGAGGCCGTGATGATTTTACCATTAAATGAAATTCCACTTTCTTTCAACCATTGAGCCAATTCTACCCCCAGTTGCAAAGGTGGATTAGGAACCGCCCCCGAAATTGTAGTAGTTTTACCCATCGGCAAAGAACCATTGATATACGCCACCTCGGAAAGCGGAGCTGTGTAAATAATGCTTTTATCCTCATTTCCCTTGTGAGAAGTGGCTTCATTCACCCAATTCAGATTTACCAAAGGGTAAGAAAAACCTTTAATTTTGGTAAAATCGCCTTCGTTTTTCCCTCCATTAATATGCAAATCAAACTGATTTTCTCGCCAATTCACGCCCCAAGTTCCAGCCCCATAATAATTCCCGATATCATTCCAAGCCCAACCACCTGGTATCGTTTGAAAATCAAAATAACTATCATCTATTATAATATCACCATCAATACTATCAATCCCTAAATTTTTAATAGCATAAATAATACTTTGTTTAATTTTTTCGGGTTTGGTTTCCTCATATCTCCAACTTCCCAAAGTAGGGTCTCCCTGAGAAGACAAAACCAAATCGCCATCATTGGTATAAAACAATTTCGTTTCATATCGGAAATCTTTGCCTAAAACTGCCAACGCCGTAGTTGCCATGAAAAGTTTCTGCGTGCTTGCCGTGGAAAGTCCTTTATTTCCTTGGTATTCATAAATTAAACTTCCTTTATCATCTGCTACATAAAAGGATAAATTCGCCGAAATCATTTCAGGAGTTTTTAAAAATTCCTTTGTGGCTTGTTCCAATTTTTTTCCCATTTCCTGCCCTGAAACCCAAGAAAA
>JAUMXI010000060.1 GCA_030529185.1 Flavobacteriaceae bacterium | reverse complement strand
ATTTGAAAACTATTAATAACAACGGAAAGTTACTTTTATAAGTTGAATCTAAGATATACAAAATCGACAAAATTTTGGTTCTTCAAGAAAATCAAATTTATTCTTTCTTGAATGTATAATTGGGATAATGTTATTTTCTCTTATATTAGGATATATTTTTTTGTTTGTAGAAAGATATTCAAATATAAATTAAATAAATATTTGTTATAATGTAATTATTTTATACTTTTGTGTTGTGATGTAATAAAAATTCCCCTCATTTTGAGGGGAATTAAATAGGCTACGATTACCCTCCAAAATGAGAGCAGTTTTAGCTACTACTTTTTTGCAAAGATATAAAAAATTGAATTATGGAAGATATTATGGAAGAAAATTTAGAACTTAGAAAATTAAGAGAGGTTTTAAACCTCCCTGAAATTCGCAGTGGGCGAATTTCTAAAGATGTGCCACACTCTTATCTGTCTATGTTTAAGACGGGTAAAATGGCTCATTTTGAGAGGGAAAGATATTTGCTCTTAAAAATTGAACTCAACAAATGTAGTGTTCGATTGAAAGAATTTTTTTCAAAAGAAGTTGTAGCTAAAGATGACTATGTAGTCAAACTTTTGGATATTCTTGCTACTCCTTATTTAAGTTTGAGAAAAATTTATGCTTCTATAGAAGTTGGAGCAGAAAAACCAAGTTTTCAATATTTATGCTGGAGCTATTATGTTCCAAGAGGAGGCTTTAAAGTAGAACCTAAGGGGGAACTTATAGAAAAATATAAGGCTTTCTTTGAACAATTACGATATGAAATGTTGCTTTTAGCAAGTAAAATTAAAATAAATGAAACTTTTAGTAAACGTAAACCATAAGGGGGGAGTTGGTAAAACTACCAATACCATTCATATAGGAGCAGAACTGGCTAACAGAGGCTATAAGGTTCTGCTTATAGATTGCGATAATCAATGCGACTTGACCGTCGGAATTGGGGTGCAGGATTTTTCCTACACCATTGAAGATTTTTTGAAGTTAGACCCGAAATATCGTGTTACCACTATTTCAGAGAACTTGCACGTGCTTTCAGGAAGCACAAAATTTTATGCTAACAATTATAATCGTATGGCTTTGGATAAAGCCATAACGCATTTTGGTATTGGGCAATATTATGATTTTGCTTTGGTGGACGTGCCACCAACAGGAATTAATCCTGACTTTGTTTCCCCTGCGGAACTTGCCCTTTGTGCTTGTGATTTTGCTTTCGTACCATTACAAGCGGATATGTATTCCCTAAAAAACATCAATAATTTTTTAGGGCAAATTTTGAGTATTGCAAAATACAATGCGAAGATACAATTTTTGGGAATGTATTTTACTAATGTATTGACAACCACATCGGTATTTGACGAATACTATCAGTTGCTCACACAACAGGCAAAGGAGGATATTTTTGCAACATATATCAGAAGAGACGCCGAAGTAATAAAAGCGGCAATTAATGGACAAACCATTTTTGAATATAACGACCATTGTCGTGCATCGCAAGACTTCAAAAAATTGGTTGATGAAATTTTAGAAAGAATTAAAAAATTAGAGAATAGTAAAAAATAGGAAGATGAAAGAGTTTGTAAAAATTATAGCTATAGGTTATAGTTTCTCGGTATCTGCTTTTGGGGCATACACAATTATTAAACAATTAGCTCCAAAGAGTAACTTATTTGAATATATAGTTGCAATCCCTGTTTCGGTATTGTCGGCTTTTTTTATAGCAAGAGCAGTAGATGAATATGTAAAAAAAATTAGAAATGGCAAAGAAAACTAAAGAAATCACACGAGGAGTTTTTAACGTTGAAAACCTTGTTTCCAACGTCAAAGGTATAAACAAAAAACTTTCGGAAGAGGTCGCCGAAGTGAAAACGTATAATATTTATATCCATATAGACGAACAGACCAGAGAAAAGTTTGACAAAAATTTTAGCAGATATATTTTCTCTGTAAGGAATTTGGGAACTTTCCCTAAAAAACTATTTTTCAGACTAATGTTGGAAAAATACAAAGAATTTTTGGAAAGTCAAAATTTGTACTTTCAAACTGATAATGAAAGTATAATTAAAAACTTATTGAGCCGAAAAGGACAACGCACTGGTAGAACCAATGCGAAGCCTATCTTATTCGGAACATACCAAGATAATACATTAGAGATATTTCAAAATATTTCATATTCCATTGCTCGCAGTGAGAATATGGAAAACGTAAATAGTTACAAGAAAGAGTATTTTTTTGTAACTGTATTAGACCATTTTGTCGAGAACATAGACATATATATCAAGGAAGCCAATAAGTAATTTTTTATTTCAACATTAAATTATGGAAAAAGAAAAAATTATCAAGGAGGAGTTAATGGGAGTAGGTTATAAAAAATTGCCTGCCTTTCCAGTGCTTACTCCGCAGGTAACGGATTTTATATTAGCCTTTAAAGAAATCGGACTTTCTTTAAATGCTATTCGTATTGTGCTTATTTTGTCGGCGAATCTGAAAGAAAAACAAATGAAATTCAGAGGTAAAGACAAGGAGCATCAATTGAGCTTATTCGATGATGAATGGATGAGCGTAGAAAATGATACTTCCTATTCTTTGCAATTGAAATTTAAAATCAAAGATTTTTTACAAGAGGGCAATAACAATTACAAACCCATTTATGAGGCTTTAAATGAGTTGACGGAAAAATCCTATTTGGTCAAATTTGACAAAATAGATAAAAACGGTAAAGTGCGAAAATTCAAGTTGAAATCCGCTTTAATTTCGTCTTATCTTATGGAAGAGGGGAACGGACACGGAATTAAAATGACTATCAACAATTATTGGTATCGGGTATTGATTGATGTATCGAAATCTTTTAATCACTTTTCCAAAGAAATTATCTTTGGACTAAATGAAAGAGCCTTAAATTTCTACATCTATTTAAAAACATTGCCCGATATAGCCAAACACACTACCGAAGAAGAAAAAGAAATTTATGAAGAGGTTAAGCGAATAATTGGGCTTCACGAGTGGCTACCTAAAGGAACACGTATACGAAAGGACACTTTTCGGGAAAAATTCCAAATAAACGCAAAATACGATAGTCAAATAAAAAGGGATTAGGTCGTGTTTTAAAAAGTATGATGATATAAAAAATTGACAATCAGGAAATAA
>JAUMXI010000059.1 GCA_030529185.1 Flavobacteriaceae bacterium | reverse complement strand
AGAAAAGAAAAGGAAAAAGTACAGTTTTTGGAGGAAGAAATTCAAGCCTTAAAACTTCATATCAGTCAAATAGATTTCAAAGCGCAAGAAAAAGCCATTATGAAAGTGGGTTTACTTAAACAAATGGCGTGGAAAGATGCTCAACTTCACGATAAAGAATATAAATTTATCGTTGAGTACATTATAAAAAATAAATGTATTGAACCCAACATAAAAATAATGCTGATTGATAATTTACAAGAATCACCTCCTCTTTTAGATTCTGTTTTTGAAACATTATTCAGTTTTTTAAAGAAAGAGAGTAAATTATTTTTTGAAAATGAAGAAGAGAAAATGGGGTTTATTTCCATTCTCGAACAGCTAAAAGAGGTAGATGACAGCATTCATAAAAGTGAAATTCAGTTCATAAAACGTTTAAAAAGCATAAAAGTACCATAGTATTACGGTCAATAAAGAAAAAAACAGATACACCAAATCAGTAATATTGAAGTCGGAAGGTTAAACCGTAGTACAGTCGGGCGGGTTATTTATTGACTTAACGAAATCTTATTTTATGTCAGCAGGTAGAGATTTAACTAATTTTGTGAAAGAAAATGGAGGTCAATTAATAAGTAATTTATATACAGATTTAATTCAACCTTCTGCCAAGAATATAGGAAAGACATTGGGTAGTGTTGTAGAACTTATGACACTATTTCAAGTTCCAATGCAATATTTAAATGAAAAAATTAAACTTAAATATACTAAAAGATTAGAAGAGTATGCCAAAAAATTAGAAGGTATTCCAGAAGAAAAAAGATGTGAAGTTAATCCTCAAGTAGGAGTTCCTATAATGGAAAAATTAGGTTATATAACAAATGATGAAATAGCCGATTTATTTACAAATTTGCTAACAAAAGCAAGTTCTGTCGATACTGTTAATTTAGCTCACCCAAGTTTTGTGCAACTGATAGAAAGACTATCTGTTGATGAGGCAAGAATTATAAGATTTCTTGCAGATAAAGACCATATATTGAGTTTGTCAATCAAAATAACAGTTAGTGATAAGGGTGATTTTTTAGAACCAATGAGAAATAAAACTTTAATACCAGATATGATTGGGTTAGATTTTCCTGATAATGAAAATGTTTATTTAGATAATTTGGTTAGTATGGGAATATTAGATATTTCTGAAGGTAAACACATATCAAATGAAGATCTATACAACCCCCTTTTAGAAAAGTATTCTATGCGAAAAGCTGTAGGATTTGGAATTAAAAAGGTAGAATATCCAAAATCATTTTACCAAATAACAAACCTTGGAAAAGCTTTTATAAAAGCGTGTAATAATATTGATAATACTAATGATCAATCCGTTATGCATTTTGAATTTGCTTTATAATTATAATTGGTAATCAGTAACATTAAAAAAAACTAAAAATATGCCAGTAAAGTACAATGTCGTGGGACGCAAAAACCCACAAAAGCCCGAAGAGGCTCCGAAGTTTTACGCCAATGCAAAAGCCGATGGCGAAATTACCCTAAAGGCAATCGCTAAAGAAATAGCAACGGGTTCGACTACCGTTTCGGATACCGACGTATTGGCAACGCTTAACGAACTTACCAAAGTGCTTATAAAACACCTCTCTAATGGAGAAATCGTCAAATTTGGTGATTTTGGAAGTTTCCAAATAACCATCACCAGCGAGGGTGTGGACGACGAAAAGAAATTTACCGCAGCCAACATCAAAGGAAACAAAATCCAGTTCCGCCCAGGTACTGACCTTAAAGAAATGCTTGCTACCGTAAAATACGAAAAGTACAAAAAATAAATCGCAATCCGTGAGAAACTTAAACAGGTACGCTTCCGCTGAAAAACGAGAGCGTACCTGTTGTTTAATAGGTACGTACCCATTGAACGACGGGTACGTATGTGTTAAGTAACAAATGCGCATACACTAAGCTGAACGCATTAATCTCACGAACCTATAATATAGTTTTATTAATCTGTAGACTTTAAAACCTCTGCAATATTTGGCGGAAAATAACGGGAACTTTTCATCACTTTGCCATCTTCTCGGTAGATAGGTTTTCCGTCAGCGTCAAGTTTACTCATGTTACTTCGGTGGATTTCACTAAAAATCTCGTCTATTTTGTATTGCATTCCGTGTTCGATGATGGTTCCACAAAGAATATAGAGCATATCCCCTAAAGCATCAGCTACTTCGACCATATCATTATTTCTGGCAGCTTCCAAATACTCTTGGTTTTCCTCTGCCATTAATTTAAATCGCAAGTTGATAGTTTCGGGGGTTAGCTCAGTGGTGGGTTGTTGTTTTACTCCCAATCCGAAGGCCGTATGAAACTCGGTTACGGCTTTTAATTTACTTTTCATATCCTTTTTTAGGCAACAAAAGTACATTTATTTTACTATTTTGAGCTACTTCATACCAAAAATATAAACACTTACTCCCTAAATTTTAATGGCGAGACATGGTACTTCCGTTTGAAAGCTGTGGAAAAATGTGACACATAATCATAGCCACAGGCTTCTGCAATCTCTGAAATACTCTTGTTCGTATCCAAAAGAAGTTGCTTAGCTAACTGCATCTTATGATCGAAAAGATATCCGAAAACGGTAGTACCAAATATCTCTTTAAATCCATATTTCAATTTATTTTCATTCAGACCTACACGACGAGAAAGCTCTGATAGGCTCAATGGAGCATGGAAATTATGCATTAAAAGATGACGCACTTCGTGTATTTTATCAATATCGGATTGGGTCTTGCAATGTTTTTTGGTTTTTATGTGCTGTCCCAAAAGTTGTTGCTGCAGAATGAAAAGCTCCAATATTTTGATTTCAGCATAAGTTTCACAAACATTTCCCATCAAATGACTTTGTTCTAACTGCTGAAGTATTGTATTCATCTGAGAAGTAAGCGGAAGTCCGTTTCTATCTGAAAGAATAAAATTTTTATCTCGTTGATACTGATTTAGAATGCTTTCAAATACTTCGGGATAAGTATTGGCAAGATGCAAAAAACGGTCGCTCGAAACGAAAAAACCAGAGAAAACAGTATGATCATTTTCCCTAAATAGGTCATGCCCCTCCTCTTCCATATCGATAAATAAAACATTGAACATGCCTTGTTTCATGGTCAAATCAAATTTTTTCATTTTCATTTGCACACCGCTCTTGGACTGATT
>JAUMXI010000058.1 GCA_030529185.1 Flavobacteriaceae bacterium | reverse complement strand
TTGGTAAAAATACCCAAAAAAGGGGCTGGATTTGCTAAAATTTTGGATAAGCTACTCTTTGCTTTGGCTAAATTAGTCTTATATACAATTAAAATAACGATTAAAAAGAAAAAAAGTTAAAAGATATGCTGTAGTTTGGCATAATGCCAATTTAATTTTGCAATGTATTAAATAAAGAATTATTAACCAAAGGGAAAAATCCCTTTATAAACCAATTAATTATGCCGTTATATAGAGTAACAATCAAGAGGAGTATGACCACCAATGGTATTCGCCTTGAACAAGGAATGAGCGTTGATGTAACAACGCCTACCACCACAAACCCCGTTTCGGTAAATGGTGGCGTATTAGTAAAAGAAGCCTTTGCACGCATTTATGGAGTTGACCTAAACCCTATTTGGCTTTCGGCAAAGGCAGCTATGGAAGTAGTGAAAATTAATTAAATGTTTAACTTTTAAATTTTTTAGAATTATGATTATTGAAATTATAACATTAATGCCTTTACCTCTTATACCTATTATTATAGGAATAGGTGCTGCGTTATTAGGAGTGGCAGTTGGGGGTGTTTTTTTTGACAAGAAAAAAAACAAATTAGGAGTGTTAGGAATGCAACAAGCTGGAAAAACAAAATTTCTGAGCCTTCTTAAGGGTATTCGATATGTTGAACGTTCTACAAGTAGAGAAGAATATCAGCCCTTTACAATTCACCTAAAAGGAGGAAAAGAAGTTCATATTTCCCAAGGAGTAGATATTGGAGGAGGGGATACTTATAAACCCGAATATAGAGAAATTGTAAAAAATTCAGATGTTATTTTTTACTTCTTTGATATTAATAAGTACTTTAAAAATGAAGTAATGAAAGATAGAATTACATATAGAAGAGAGTGTGATAATCGTTTTGAGTTTCTTTATTCTTCTTTGTTAGTTAATTCATCGACAGAAGGAAAACAGAAAAAAGTTTTGCTTGTTGCGACACACACAGACCTTTGCGGAATTCATTCAAGTCAAATAAAATCTAAATTTGATGGAATAGTCAGTGGTAAAAGATATAAAGATATGTTGCAACAAGTATGTTTTATAAATTTAAATGATAAAAAGCAAGTTGAAGAATTCATAAATAAAACGTTTAAGTAAGATGAAGAGAATTTTAGTATCACAAAACGAAAATAATAATGGTACGGACTATATCGTTATTGATGGTAAATTAGAAAATAGCGACGAAGTAATTCGTCAAGTTTCAAAAAAAATATTTTCAACAGACAATTGGAGAAGAATTCATAAAGACGATTTTTTGGAAATGAAAAAGAATGGTAATGAACTACTTCTTAAATCGTACTATAAGGATAAAGATATTGCAGGTAGGTCTATATATTATCTGTATATGGTTGAAAATAATGATAATATTGATTCTGTATTATATTTTTTAGAAAAAGATTCAGAAGTTATAAATAGGAATATTGATAAAGAACGAACATCGCAAATAGTAAAACATATAAAATCAGACAATAAATTAAGGAATATAATAATATATACTTTATTAGCCATTATAGCTTTATCATCAGCAGTAGTATTATTAACTAAAATATTTACAAATGAATAAGAAGTTACCGAAAGTTTTGCTTTTTCAGGAAGATGAAAAAGCTCTCAACTACAAGTATAAATATCCGGATTATGTGCTTGGAAAAGATATAGAAGTAAAGTCATTTGAGTATGATGTAGATGAATTAAAAGAAGCAGGAATAAAATTTATAGGTGGTGAACCTCAAGACAATGCGGTGTATTTTCTCCATCCATATAAGGAGAATACCTATGTGTCAGAGACGCAACCTGAAGATTATTTTTTGAAGGAAAAATTAGAACTTTATAAAAGAGTAGCTTCTCTATTGGGAGCTAAAACAATTGAAACAAAGGTAATATCTGAAGAGTACAAAAAGATAGAAGTTGATGCACAAGGAAATATAACATTTACTCCCGTAGCAAAACTTGAAGGAGGCGTAAAGATTGAAAAGAACCAAAATAACAAAAAATCATTAGAGATTAAAGATTCTTTTGAATTGCAACCTAATTTTAACCTTCATAAAAGAATTGAAGACTTAAGAGGTTTGATAGAAAAATTTAACTTACATCACGAAATAGATATTATAAGCTTGATAGATAGTAGAGATCCTACATCAGGTACTTTATTGAAAAAAAGAGAAGTAAAGTCAGAAATAACTTCAGAGTACAATCATTTATTAGAGATTTCTGCAAAGTTAAATGTTAAAGCATTTGAAACAAGTGCTACTTTTAAAAGAAAAGTGGAAAAGATAAATAAGCAAATTTTAGAAATTACTTTTGAATTTTAGGTATGAACATTCTCTCCTTTCACCCTGAGCTTTCGCCTTTTATAGGTAAGCAATATTGTGATGCTCCTTGCAAAGTGTTGTTTGTGGGGGAAAGTCATTATTTACCAAGTGCGTATGACAACCGTATTGGGGCAGAGTGGTACTCACAAAGCACGTCAAGTTATGGCTTTACGCCAGAGGCTTTGGCATATTTAAACACGGCACAAATCATCCGTAATGATGTTATTGCCAGTGATTTTAAAAACAAATCGCATAGTATTTATCGTAATATAGGCGATGTGTATGGCGAGGTATTTGGCAAGGGTGGTTATCGTAGTGCGTTGGAGTTTGTGGCTTTCAGCAATTATTTTTTACGTCCGGCTGAGGTTTGTGGTGGGAGTATTGTGGTAAACGACACAGACGCAAAAGTTTCTTACCAACACCTAACGGAATTGCACAAGCAGTTACAGCCTCAACGGATTATTTTTGTGAGTAAAAAGGCGTATGAAACTTTTTGTGGTATTTGTAATGACGCTTCTTTACTTGAAAAATCAGAAGTGCTTCCGCATCCGTCTTGTGCTTGGTGGAACACTCCAAGTGCTTCGTATGGAAATCTCAGTGGTAAAGAAAAACTAAAGCAACTTCTTAAAAAAGCTTAAAAAAAACAACCCCATTAGCTTGAAACTAATGGGGTTGTTTTTATTCAAAAGATGAAAGATTATTTTTTCTGCCAGATAAGTGGTGTTTCGGGTTTATCCTCTCCGCCAAGCAATTGCAAGGCTTGTTCGTATCCTGTTGGGTTTTTGGTTTTTAAGCTGATAGGATAACGCACACGTCGGTACACATTTCTGATGTCTGCTTTTGTAGGGTCGGTATAGAAAGGCATAAACGGTAACAATCCCTCCAAATAAGGATTT
>JAUMXI010000057.1 GCA_030529185.1 Flavobacteriaceae bacterium | reverse complement strand
ATAGTAGCAACATTAACGGAATTGTTCCCAGCCCAAAAAATACCATATATAACACAATATCAGCCAATTGTATGTTGGTTAAGGCACTAAACAAAGCCGTATAAACCAATCCGCAGGGTAAAAATCCGTTAAAAAATCCAATGAAAAAAGGCGTGAAGAAATTTCTTTTCTGAAATAGTTTCCCTAATATGCTTTTGAGCTGTTGGAATTCAAAAAAGAAAGACTTTTGTAAGAAGTGAAAATGCAAGTGAAAAACCGACATAAGCCCCATTACAAGCATCACCACTCCAATGAAAATAGAAAATTCTTGCTGGTAGTGGCTAATAAAAAGCCCTTTCCCCAATATACCAAAAGCAATTCCTAATGTAACATAAGCGATTATTTTACCCAAAAAATACAAAAATAACTGAATGTATTTTGTAATAAAATGAGTCTGTTGCTTAATAGGAAGCACCAAAACGATTGCACCACACATTCCTACGCAGTGCAAACTCCCCATAATCCCTAAAATAAACGCCAGATACAACACTAATAACTAATTTTAAAAGAAGTTCGGTATTCTTGTTGGTTAATTACATATTCCAAAATGATATTCCAACGGCCAGAGAGCAAATTTTTATGATCAATATGCATTTGGTTTTCAATCACTTTGATAGGCAATTCAAAATCTGCTGTTTCATTATTAGGGCGATACATTTTTACAACGCCTATAATTTCTTTACCCGAAGCCAAATCAGGAAAAAAGAAAGTAACGCCCTCGCCTTTTTCATAGGCAATATCCACTTGCATACCTTCCGAATTGGTTTTCTCTTCAGTTTTTACCATTTTTTGGTATGCCAATTCTTGCCCATAATAATTTTGAGTTACCAACTCGTGGTTGTATTTCTCAGGGAAATAAAGAGTTCTTACAAAATATTGAGCAATAAAAATAATAAACGAAATTAGGGCGATGGCAACGCCCGTTCCCCAGTTGAATTTCATAACTAATTGGTTTTAATCTTTTCCGTAATATTTGGTTCCGATTTCAATTCGCTCCCGTCCATTTGCCAAACGCCAACGATTTGTATCGCGTAATGAATACGAACACCCGCAATATTCTTGCATATAAAATTGTTCTTTTTTACTGATTTGCAACATTCGGGCAGAGCCTCCTTTTTTACGCCAGTTGTATGTCCAATAAGATAAACCCTCGTAAGGGGCAACCGCACGCAGTCCGCAATCGTTAATTTGCTCAAAATTCTTCCAACGCGAAATTCCTAATGAGCTGGTAATACAATCAAACCCGTTTTCATAAGCATACAAAGCGGTGCGTTCAAAACGCATATCAAAACACATCGTACAGCGGATGCCTCGCTCGGGTTCATTTTCCATTCCTTTGGCACGGGCATACCAATTATCTACATCATAATCGGCATCAATAATCGGAATATTTAATTTATTGGCAAAGCGAATGTTTTCTTCTTTTCGGATTTCATATTCTTTTTTAGGTTGAATGTTCGGATTGTAAAAAAAGATTGTAAAATCAATCCCTGAAGCAGTAATTGCTTCCATCACCTCCCCCGAACAAGGGGCACAACACGAGTGCAAAAGTAATTTTTTTGCCCCGTTGGGTAGTTCTAATTTCTCTCTAATAAAAGTCATTATTTCAGATTTTGTGCAAAGATAGAATATTTATTGAAACTCCATTCTATTTAAGATAATTTTTACGACAAACCCCATCACCAGCACTTTTTTAATGTTCCGAACCACCTCCATAGGTCATATTGATGATTAAAAAGGTATTCCGAACCACCTCCATAGGTCATAGTGATAGTCAAAAAGGTATTCCGTACCATTAAAAAAGTGATTTGTATGATGAAAAACACCCTCAGAAAGGTGAATTTGATGGAATGAAACGACAAATAAATCATTTTTATTGAGAAATAAATCATATTTTATAAAGTTATTTCGTTAAAAATCATTACATTTGCCCGCAATTTAGAAATGTATGAATTTATTTGAAAATTTAGGTTTAAATGAACCTATCCTTAAAGCCATTACCGATTTGGGCTTTGAAAAACCATCGGAAGTGCAACAACAAACCATTCCTGTTTTACTTTCAGAAGATACAGATATTGTTTCGTTAGCACAAACAGGAACAGGAAAAACAGCCGCTTTTGGCTTCCCTCTTTTGCAAAAAATAAACCCTGAACATCGTGCTACACAAGGGTTGATATTAGCCCCAACGCGTGAGCTTTGTTTGCAAATTACCAATGAAATGAAATTGTACGCCAAGTATTTGCCCGTGCATATTGTGGCAATTTACGGCGGTGCAAGTATTGAAGACCAAGCCCGAAGCGTAAGAAAAGGAGCTCAAATTATTGTAGCAACCCCCGGGAGAATGCAGGATATGATTCGTAGAAATTTTGTGGATATTTCACAAATTGATTATTGCGTTCTTGACGAAGCCGATGAGATGCTCAATATGGGATTTTATGAAGATATCACCGCTATTTTAGAGCATACCCCTGCTACAAAACTCACTTGGTTGTTTTCGGCAACAATGCCCAAAGAAGTGGCTACCATCGCTCGTAAGTTTATGAATAAGCCCAAAGAAATTACCATCGGAAGCCGAAACCAAGCCGCCAATAGCGTTCAACACGAATATTATGTGGTTAATGGGCATCATCGGTATGAAGCTCTTAAACGACTTGCCGATGCAAACCCCGATATCTTTTCAGTGATTTTTTGCCGCACCAAACGAGATACGCAATCGGTGGCAGAAAAACTCATTGAAGACGGCTATAACGCAGCAGCGCTCCACGGTGATTTGAGCCAAAACCAACGCGATTTGGTAATGAAAGGCTTCCGTACAAGGCAAATCCAAATGCTTGTTGCTACCGATGTTGCCGCCAGAGGAATTGATGTTGATGATGTAACTCATGTAATTCATTACCAACTCCCTGACGAGGTAGAAACTTATACGCACCGAAGCGGAAGAACAGGAAGAGCAGGAAAATCAGGAATTTCAATGGTCATCTTGGCAAAGTCCGAACTCAAACGAATTAAGCAAATTGAACAAATCATTCAGAAAGAGTTTGAACGCAAACAAATACCCGACGGAATAGAAATTTGCGAAATTCAGCTGTATCATTTGGCAAATAATATTAAAAATGCCGAAGTTGATTCGGCTATTGAAGATTATCTCCCTGCCGTGAAAGATGTATTGCAAGGGCTGAGCAAAGATGATTTAATTCGTAAAATGGTTTCAGTAGAGTTTGGGCGTTTTTATAGCTATTATAAAAATTCAAAAAACTTAAATGATGCCAAATCTTTTGAAAAAGACTATAAAGATGACCAAGGAGAAAC
>JAUMXI010000021.1:25229-27201 GCA_030529185.1 Flavobacteriaceae bacterium | reverse complement strand
TTATGCTAAAAATAACTCGTTATTTTACTTTGATATTTACTTTTTTAATGCTGAAAATCAATGCACAAGAATTGATTAAAACTTCCGTGAGAAAAGATGAAATCACAGCTGTATTTTCGCAGAAAAAGGAAATTCAGTGGGCGATTCCTATCTCTCAAAATCAGAGAATTAGTCTTATTTGGAAAGAGAGGGAGACTTCATTTTCATCACAAGGAATTCGTTCTTTTGTGGGGTACAATGGAGATAAATTAAGAGCAACTTTATCCATTTCGTCTAAAAGCATTTCGGGGAGTATTTTTACAGAAGAGGGAGAATTGCAAATTACCGATAAAGAGAATTTTATCTATTTAATAAAAGAAACCGAAACTTTTGAGTGCCATACCGATGAGGAGCACCATCATTTACCAAATCGCGAGAGAAGTTTTTCGCTTAGTACATTGAGTGAAAGTAATGCTTCCATTCCTGAAATTAGAAATTCAAACATTTTGAGAGTGTATCGTTTGGCGGTTCTTATTGATTATTCTGTATATAGTGGGGTGCATTTTAGGGATAAACAAAAGGCATTTACTTTTTTATCAGATGTAGAAACTTATCTTAATGAAATATATGTAAGAGATTTAGGAATTAAGTTTGAAGTATTAAAAGACGATAAACTCATTAGAGATACGGCTGATAAAGAAGTTTTTGAACCTAGAAACCCTCATATAGAAGGAGATACCGACCCTAATAAGTATTATGATAATATTCGTTTCATTACTTTGGGAACGGAGAAGTTTAATGATATACTTGGTGATGAAAATTATGATTTGGGAATTAGCCTAACGAGAAGCCGAAACGGAGGCGGTGTAGCATTTTTAGGAGATGGATACAAAAAAAATGGAAAAGCCGCTGCTACTACCAATACGCCAACCAAAGGAACTATTGCCCACGAAATTGGGCATCTTTTTGGGGCAAGGCATACATTTTCAAATTCAGAAACAAGAAAAGTGGGAGATTTTACAGATCAAATAGAAATCGGAAGAGGTTATTCCGTGATGAGCTATGGTAGTCCGAGAGATTTTTTTGCATTGTATAGTATTCAAGTTATCCGTAGAAAATTAGTTGATATCGCATACTATGAAGATGAAACAAGAAGTTTTATAAAAGGATATTATGAACCAGGAGTGACGAATGTTCCCTTAGGAGTCCCAATTGATAATCAAGCTCCTGTAATTGACAAAACAAAAATAAAAGCAGAATACACCATTCCGCGAAACACTTATTTTCAATTTTATATTCCTGCTAATGATGCAGATGGAGATAAATTGCAATATCTTGCTCATCAAACAGATATAAGACCTTATCCAGAAAAAACTTCGATTACAAAATTTATTACCAGAAAAGGGGAAGAGCAAAACTATGTCATTTTCCAACCTCGTTTTGTAGAAAGTGGCGGAATGCTTTTCAATACAGATGTTGTCGATATAGGAAATTTTACTTTTTGGTTAGGTGCAAGAGATTCACGCCCTATTCCTCAGCAATACATTACAAAATATGATTTAGCCGAAACCAAAGTAAGTATCGTAGAAGGAACACCTTTTAAACTAACCAATAAATTTGAAAAACAATATAATGGTAATGATAAAATTACTTTGACTTGGAGCGTAGATAATAAAATTTTCCCTGCTAATAGTAAAGTAAGGATTTTATTTTCTGATGACTTTGGACAATCGTTTAAACATATTTTAGCTAATGAAACTGAAAATGATGGCACGCACGAAATCTCATTGCCAAATATTGAAGTCGGAACGATAAAGGTAGGGAGTTTGACTCCACAAGCAGGAGTGATAAAAGTAGAGGTAATTGATAATATTGCCTATGCTGTGAGTGAAGTTTTTCCAGCAAAAGGCGGTTTTACGATAAAAAGAGATAACACGATTCCCGCTCCAAAAATTGCATTCACAAATCTGCCAACAGACCAAAATGTAAGTTG
>JAUMXI010000021.1:0-25129 GCA_030529185.1 Flavobacteriaceae bacterium | reverse complement strand
GCAACCAAACAATTACCTACACTTGGACAGCCACGGATGAATGCGGGAATTCAACGGAGCATACGCAGAAAATTACAATTGTTCCCGCTCCAAAAATTGCATTCACAAATCTGCCAACAGACCAAAATGTAAGTTGTGGTAATATTCCAGAATCGGTGAAAACTCTTGAAACAACAGGAGGTTGTTCCGAGCTAACTTGGGATTTTGAAGAAACAAAAACTCAAGGAAATTGCCCTAATTCTTACACTTTGCAAAGGGTTTGGACGGCGAGGGATACTTGTGGAGATAGTCAAACGCACAGGCAAAACATCGTGGTTTCAGATACGGAAAGTCCCAGTTTTGTGGAAGTTTTGCCAATAGATATTACTATTAATCAGGGAGATGCAATTCCACCGATGGCAAATCTAACAGCAAGGGATAATTGTTCGGCAAATGTTGATATTCATACCAGCAGAACAGAAAGCGAAGAAAATGGCAACCAAACAATTACCTACACTTGGACAGCCACGGATGAATGCGGGAATTCAACCCAACATACGCAAAGAATTACGATTATCAAAAAACCTGATATTAAGGAAGAGAAGAAAGGGCTTTATCCAAATCCTATTCAGAACACCTTCTTTTTAAAAGGTTTTAGAGCTGTTTCCGAAGTGAAAATTTACGATAAATCGGGTAGATTGGTGAGCGTATTTGAACCTCAAAACTCTTATAATATTTCTAATTTACCGATAGGAAATTATATCCTTGTCGTGAAAAGTGATAGCGGTTTAGACAACTTTAAAATCATTAAAAAGTAATATCTAAAAGGTTATTCTTCTTGGGATAACCTTTTATTTTATATTTTTGTAGAAAATAATCTTTATGGAAATTACACAATTAGAACCTCAAATCATTTGGAAGAATTTTGCGAAACTAAATGCAGTTCCGCGTCCGTCCAAAAAAGAGGAAAAAGTCATTGAGTTCATTCAAAATTTTGGGAAGCAACTCAATTTGGAAACCCTTACCGATGAAACAGGAAATGTCCTTATCAAAAAACCAGCAACGGCAGGGTATGAAAACAAGAAAACCATCGTTTTACAGGCTCATTTGGATATGGTTTGCCAAAAAAATAACGATGTCAATTT
Organism: Flavobacteriaceae bacterium; assembly: GCA_030529185.1. GTDB lineage: Bacteria > Bacteroidota > Bacteroidia > Flavobacteriales > Weeksellaceae > JABCPE02. Next base: position 24,005 of record JAUMXI010000021.1, on the reverse strand, counting down.
TGATTTTGACACGCAGGGCATTCAAATGTATGTTGATGGCGATTGGGTGAAGGCAAAAGGCACAACGCTAGGGGCTGACAATGGTTTGGGCGTGGCGGCGATAATGAGTATTTTGGAGAGTAAAGACATTCCGCATCCGAGTATTGAGGCACTTTTCACCATTGATGAAGAAACGGGAATGACGGGGGCTTTTGGTCTAAAACCTGATTTTTTAAGCGGTGAAATTTTGTTAAACCTTGATACAGAGGAAGATGACGAAATTGATATCGGTTGTGCAGGAGGCGTTGATGTAACGGCTTCTCAAATTTTTCCGACCGAAAATTTCAATTCCAAAGTGTTGAAAATCAACATAAAAGGATTGAAAGGTGGGCATTCAGGAATGGATATTCACAAAGGATTGGGCAATGCAAATAAGTTATTGGCTCGTTTCTTATTTTTAGGTTTAAGTAATGATATTCAGTTAGTTAGTATTGATGGAGGTGGATTGCGAAACGCTATTCCCCGCGAGGCAAATGCTGTTTTTGGAGTGAAAAATCAAGAAGAATTTTTACAACTTTTTAACGAATTGAAACGAGAAATTTTGGCGGAATTTTCTTCCGTTGAACCCGATTTAAATATTTCTGTTGAGGAAATTTCGGTGGAGGCAAAAGCCATTTCTGTGGAAAATTCGGCGAAAATTATCCGAGCTTTACATTCCGCTCACAACGGCGTTTATAGAATGTCGCCAGAGGTTGAAAACTTGGTGGAAGCCTCTAACAATGTGGCTCGTGTGGTGCTAAAAGACGGAGATTTTAAAGCACTGAATTTGACGCGTTCCTCAGTGGAATCCACGAAATTTCAGGTGGCAAATCAGCTCAAAGCCACTTTTGAATTGGCAGGAATTCCAGTGGAATTTACGGGTTCTTACCCAGGTTGGAAGCCTAATCCAGAGGCACAAATCATCAAAGTAATGGAGGATTTGTATCAGAAAAATTTTGGTGAAAAACCTCACATTGTGGCTTGTCACGCTGGTTTAGAATGCGGAATTATCGGGGCAAATTACCCAAAAATGGAAATGGTAAGTTTCGGGCCAACCATCAAAGGTGCTCACTCTCCCGATGAGAGAGCCTCTATTTCTTCTACCCAAAAATTTTGGAAATTTTTACTGGAAATTTTAAAAAACATTTCAGATAAATAAAAAACTTAAAAAGCAACTTAAATTTTGGTTGCTTTTTTCTTTGGAAATAATATTATTTCAAAAAAGCATTATATTTGCCCCCAAAACTTAAAAATCATATTATGAAGAAGAGATTATTTGGCGTAGTGCTATTAGGTTCTGTATTGGGATTATCTGCTCAAAAACAGCAAATTGAGGAAATTTTAATTAAAGGAAAGTTTTGGGATACACCTTATCAAAAAATCACTGAAAATATAGCGGTGCTTACAAAGGAGGAGCTTCAAAACACTCCTGCACAGAGCATTGAGGAGGCACTTCAACAAATTACAGGGATTGACATTAGAAAAAGAGGAGCCAATGGGGTGCAATCGGATATTTCTATTAGAGGAGGCTCATTTGACCAGGTTTTAATTCTCATCAATGGTATTAGAATGAATGATAGCCAGACGGGGCATAATAGTATGAATTTGCCTGTGGATTTGGATAATGTGGAGAGAATAGAAGTCATCAAAGGTCCTGCAGCAAGGCGTTTCGGGAATAATGCTTATGCTGGAGTCATCAACATTATTACGAGAATTCAACAAGGCAATAGCGTAAAAATTTTGGCAGAGGGAGGGGATTTCAACACTTATTCTTTGGGGCTTTCGGCTCATTTTGGTGGTGAAAAGTTTTCACAATCTTTATCTTTAAACAATTCACAATCAGCGGGATATAGACATAATACGGATTATGCCATTAGAAACGCATTTTATCAAAATCAAATTAAAATAAAGAACGGAAGCGTTCAGCTACAAGCGGGATTTAGTGAGAAAAAATTCGGGGCGAATGGATTTTATGCTTCTCCAAAATTTACCGAGCAATATGAGGAAGTTCAGGCATCAATCGTAAGTTTAGGCTATCAGCAAAAATTTGAAAATTTCGGAATTAATGCCAATGCTTACTGGCGAAGAGGGCAGGATATGTATTTGTTCAATAGAAATAAGCCCGAAATCTACCGAAATATGCACATCGGGAATAATATAGGCGGGGAAATTAACGCTAATTATCAGTCTTCATTAGGAAGAACGGGGCTTGGCGTAGAGTTGAGAAAAGAGTTTTTGGTCAGCAATAATTTAGGGAAAAGAGACCGATTTTTGACCCAAGTTTTCTTTGAACATCGTTTTTCGTTACTTGGTGATAAATTGCTCATTACACCTGGGATTTCTTGGGCAAATTACAACACGGCAGGAAATTTCTTTTACCCTGGGATAGACGCAGGTTTTAACATTGATGAACAAAATAAAATCTATGCCAACATCTCCAAAGTGCATAGGGTGCCGACTTACACAGAACTTTATTATAACGATAGGACAACCCTGGGAAATGCCAATTTAAAGGCTGAAAGTGCGATTTCTTCAGAGGTAGGTTATCAATTTAAAAATCAATACATTACAGTAAAAGCGAGTGGGTTTATGAGAAATGCTCAAAATTCCATTGATTTTGTAAAAGTGGATATTAATGACAAATGGTCGGCTCAAAACATCGGAGATTTGAACCTAAAGGGTGTAGAATTAGAATTGAACCATCGACCAACCAACTGGCTCAATTATACCGCTGGATACACTTTTATAGACAATAAACGCAGTCTTTCAGGGCAAATGTTCTCCAAATATGCTTTGGAAAATCTTAAACATCAGTTTGTAGGGAAAATAGAAACCAAATTCTTGAAATATTTTACTAATGAATTGATTTACAGATATAACCAAAGATTAGATTTAGAGAATTATCATATCTTGGATGGAAAATTATCTTTTAAAAAAGATGGATATAATTTGTATGTTTTAGTGAATAACATTACCAATACACAATTCTCTGATATGGGAGCTCTTACGCCTGTGCCTATGCCAGGAAGATGGTTTCATATCGGTATGAATTATAATATTAAGTTTAAATAATAAAGAACATAACGACCAATCTTCAAAAGATTGGTCGTTGCTTATTTCTTAAAGTTCAAAGCATATTTTACGCTAGAATAATCACTAATACTTGCTTTTAATGCTCCCGTGAGTAATTTCTAAAGAATATTAATTGTACTACTCTTCAATTTTCAAAATGTTCTTTATCCAATTTTCAAATTTATATTTTGTTTTTATTTCTTCACAGATATTTACATAAGGCTGATTCAAAAACTCTTCCAAGCCCTCAAAATTTTCATAATCTGTGATAAAAATATTATTGGGGTGGTAGAAATCATATTCCTTTACGGAGGTATTATTCGTTATCAATTTTTTATTATACCCCAGTGATTCAAAAAAACGAAAAGACAAGCCCGAATGATAAGGCAACTTTATGTCTATTATCACTTTGGAAGATAATGTCATTTTTATATTTTCCATATAAGGAATAGGCTTTGAAAAATACTGAAAAATATCATTATGATTAATATTCTTAACTTGTGAAACGAAGAAGTTCAGCCTGTACCCCCCCCTTTATTTTTTTTATAACTCTCTGTAATACAGATATTCTATCTTCCAAGCCTACCCCTAAATAATGAAAATCATATTTAATATTTGGAAGTTCAGATTTATCAATATCAAAATAAAAATTAGTGGTTGGTATAAATTTAATGTTAGGATAAGATACAATATCTCTCTTCTCAAAAGTGTATAAATAATCAAAAAGATGATGCATTTTTTTTATGTTTTGGCACATCTCTATACCATCACATTGATAATTGATAAGTTTTCCTGTCATTTTTCGTGCCATTTCTACAAATTTTAACGAAAATCTATCTGCACGAGTAAAAAAAATAATATCAAAGAACTGAGAACTTAGTTTTTTTAATTCTCTCTCTTGGAAAAGTTGTTGCTGTTTTATCTCTTTCTTATAAAAATACTTTTTATCCTTTAAAACCACTCTATAAAAAATATTCGCTATCTTATGCCATAATTTGCTTATTATAGAGGATTCTATTTCAGAATATGAAGGAGAAAAGTGTATTACTTCAAAATCACCACCTACATATTTTCTTGTTTCTTGAATAAATATCTCTGGAAATAGAGGATTTATAATAAGTAGTTTTTTCTTCTTTTTCATATTTATATACCTAATAATTTTAATTCAAAATAAAATATTATTTGAATTTAAAGCAATCTACAAACTTTATTTTTTAAACTCCAAATTGTATTTCACATTAGAATAATCACTAATACTTGCTTTTAATGCTCCTACAAGCAATTTTGCTTTAATTTCTACTGGGATGAGATTTTTATCATTGGTAATCCACATCGTAACGCCCTCTTTATCCTTAAAAACTCTGCCACTTTGTACAGAAGGAATGATTTTTAAACATTCTATTTTTCCAAATTTGGTCTTTTTTTCCTCTATGCCAACCACTTTTAAAAGGAAAGGATAAGTTTCATCATCTATCCAAACATTGAGTTTGATTTGGCTTCCTACTTTCAGTTGCGAATGCTCCATATTTCTCAAATGATAAAAGGCAGAAAGCATATCTTGAATTCCCTCAAAAGTGTTAAAAAGCCTATTCTCGTTTTTCAATTTATCGTGAAGAACCAGCGTTTTATTTTGATGATTGAAAGTCGTCTCAAAATGCCTTCTATAGCTTCCCTCCGAGATATTTCTTACATAAAAACTCGGCAATCCCGTAGCTTTATCAATATAACTTTCATAAACATCTCTCACCTTGAAAAAAGTATTGACAATGCCCGTACTGTTGCCCTTTCCCTGAACATAAAGATGAGGTTTGCCTTTGTAATTGACTTCCATAGCGGTAAGTTCGGCTATCCCTGCATTGATAAAGCCGTAATGAATTCTGTAGGTTAATTTCTCGCCATTGTTAATGTGTTTTATTTGAGCTGAAAACATTCCCGAAATCCACAACATTAAACCTAAAAATAATTTTTTCATTTAATTTATTGTTTTAGGATAAAGTATCGTCAAATTCTTTGCCAAAATATCAATCATTAACTAAATTTAATACAAACTTTTCTATTTCAGAGGAAAGAAAGGGCGTTCCTTGTATCTTATTAAACGGAATACATTTTATTTGATATGCGTCTTGAATCAAATGAATTAACTGACCATTATTGATTTCAGGAATGATGATTTTTTTGAATGATTTCAAAATTTTACCTAAATCTAAAGGCAATGGAGCTAAATTTCTCAACTGCAAATGAGCCACAGAAATGCCTTGTTGATGAAGATTTCGCACGGCATCGCGAATGCTTCCATAAGAAGAACCCCACGATAGTAGCAGAATATCAGCGTTTTCATCGCCTTGGTCTAATTGCAAAGGAGCGTAAGATTTAGCTATATTTTGGAATTTTTCGGCTCGTATTTTTACCATTTTTTGGTGATTTTCAGCATCATAACTCACTGCTCCTGTGATTTCTTTTTTCTCTAATCCGCCAATAATATGTTCCTTGTTTTTCGTGCCTGGTATAGCGATTTTACGAGACAAATTTTCTTCCCTTTGGTAAGGGTAATATTTCTCTTCCTCAAATTCTGTAATGTATGGAGAATTGATTTGAGGCAAATTGTCATAATCTGGAATGAGCCAAGGTTCTGTTCCATTCGCAATATAGCCATCGGAAAGCAAAATCACTGGTGTAGTATATTCCAAAGCAATTTTCACTGCCTCAAAAGTAGCTTGGAAACAATCTGAAGGCGATTGTGGGGCAATCACAGGAATGGGAGCCTCGCCGTTTCGCCCATAAACAGCTTGAAATAAATCTGACTGCTCTGTTTTTGTCGGCAAACCTGTGGAAGGACCACCTCGCTGAACATTAACGACCAACATTGGCAATTCTAACATAAAGCCAAGTCCCAAACCTTCCGTTTTGAGTGCCATTCCTGGACCGGAAGAAGCCGTCATTGCTAAATTTCCTGCAAAAGACGCTCCAATTACGGAAGTCATCGCCGCAATTTCATCTTCCGCCTGAAAAACCTTTACACCCATTGGCTGATATTGAGCTAAATAATGTAAAATATCTGATGCAGGAGTAATGGGATAACCCGCATAAAACAACTCTAAATCAGCCTTTTGAGACGCTGTAAGAACCCCCAATACAATGGCTTCATTTCCTGAGATACTTCGGTAAGTTCCCTCTCTCATTTCTGCTTTTTCTACAGCAAATCTCTCTGTAAAAATTTCAGCGATTTCTCCGTATTGAAAACCAGCTTTTAAAACCTTGAGATTAGCTTCGCGGATTTCTGGCTTTTGAGCAAAATGTGTTTCAATATAGTTTTGAGTATGTTCTAAACTCTTGGAAAACAACCAATAGATAAAACCCAATGCAAACATATTTTTGCTTCTGTCCTTTTCCTTTTGAGAAAGAGAAGTTTCCTTTAGGGCTTCTATTGTATTTTTGGTAATGTCTATTTCATAAATAGTAAAATCATTCTTCAAAGCCTCTATTGGAGAAGATTCATACTCTGCCAATGCCAAATTTTTTCGGTCAAAACCAGCAGAATTAATAATAATTATTCCAAATTTCTTTACTTTATCTAAATTTTTTTTCAGTGCAGCGGCATTCATCGCTACCAATACATCGCATTCATCGCCAGGGGAATTGATTTCCTTGCTTCCGAAATGTATTTGGAAGCCAGACACTCCAGAAATTGTCCCCGAAGGTGCTCTAATCTCGGCAGGGAAATCAGGAAGGGTATTCAAATCATTCCCGAAAAATGCTACGGTTTGACCGAATTGATTACCAGTCAATTGCATGCCATCACCAGAATCTCCAGCAAATAATATTGTAGCATCTTTTAGCTCTTTTACCATCATAAAATTTAGAATTGAAAAAGGCAAAGATATTAAAATAACAAACAATAGAAATATAAAATTGTATAAACTACATTTTAGTCTTTTTAATAGAAAAAATTAATTACTTTTGCTCAAAATTTAAACTAATATGAAAAAATTAATTTTTGTGTCTTTATCTTTTTGTGCTTCGTATCTATCGGCACAGATAACTTCGGAGGAAATTAATAAAAATACTATTGATTCTTTGAAAATGGAAGTGCAAAATCTCAAAGATATGATGGTGCAAAAACAACAAGAGAAGGAAAAACCAAAAGATAAAAAATGGTACGATAAAATTTCTCTCAGCGGATATATTCAGATGAGATATGAAGATTTAGAAACCAATTCTAACTTGAGATGTGAGCAGTGCGACCATTTTTGGGGAGATGAACGAAATGGGCTGTCTTTCAGAAGAATAAGATTTAAATTTTCGGGGCAAATTACACCAAGAATATTTTTTTATTTACAACCTGATTTTGCCAAATCTGTAGGTTCTACTAATTTTTTGGGAGCCATTAAAGATGCTTATTTTGATATAGGTCTTAATGCTACCAATGAATACAAATTGCGTTTAGGACAGAGCAAAGTCCCTTTTGGATATGAAAATTTACAATCCAGTAGCGTAAGATTACCATTAGATAGAGATGACGCCCTTAATAGTGGTCTGAAAGATGAGCGAGATTTGGGGATTTTCTTTATGTGGACAGGCAAGAAACAAAAAGAAATGATGAAACAATTAAAAGAATTGAAGCATTCAGGAGATTTTGGAATCTTTGCCTTTGGTTTTTATAATGGACAGACGGGGAATAATTTTGATAAAAATAAAAAATTCCATTGGGTGACGAGGTTTTCATATCCTTTTAAGGTAGGAAATCAAATCTTAGAAACAGGAATACAAGCCTACACAGGGAAGTTTGTTTTGCCAAAATTGAGCAAAGGAACTTTAACGAATAGCAACAAAGAATATACCGACCAGCGTTTGGCTGCCTCTTTCGTTTTATATCCACAGCCATTTGGCATTCAGGCAGAATATAATATTGGTAAAGGTCCAGCTTTTGATGAAAAAACCAATTCCGTTGAAGAAAAAACACTGAATGGAGGTTATATTACTTTGTCTTACTTTATCAATCAATGGAACCAGACTTTTATCCCATTTACCAGAATTCAGCATTATAAAGGTGGAAAAAAACACGAACTTGATGCAAGAAATTACGACATTCAAGAATATGAATTTGGTGTAGAATGGCATCCTTTTAAATCTTTTGAATTGGTAACGATGTACACCTATTCCAATAGAAAATACCAAGATCTTGCCACGCCAAATTATCACGAAAAAGGCGGCGTATTAAGGCTTCAAGCTCAATTGAAATTCTAAAAAAGTCCATAATTATGGACTTTTTTTATTCTTCTTTTTCAGCGAAATCATTCAATAAATGCGTTAAAGTAGCCACATCGTGAAGTCCCGAAGCGCGCCAAAGAAGTTCTCCTTTTTGGAAAACCATTAAGGTAGGAACGCTTCTCACACCATATTCAGTAGCAATTTTTGGATAGGCATCTATATCTATTTTTACAATTCTTGCCGCGGTGCCTACATTCTCCTTTACTGAATTTAATACTGATGATTGCACTTTGCAAGGCTGGCACCAAGTGGCAAAAAAGTCGATCAATACGGGTCTTTCTGACTGAATAAGCTCTTGAAATTTTTGAGACATTTTTGAGACATTTTTAAATTTTATAAACAAAAATAAATAAATATTGTCAAACCAAAGAACTTTTCATTTTTTTTCGTTTAATTATGATTGAGATGATTGGCTGTAAAATTTACTATCTTTGGGCTTTTAATTTCTATAAAAATGTTGAAAATTATTAAAAAGATTTTCTATGTTATTTTTATTTTTAGCCTTTTTTCGGTGCTTTGGGGGAGGTTTTTTAATCCCATTATCACTTGGACACAAATAGGAGGCTTATGGCAATACAAAAAACTGGACCGAAATTATATTCCTTATGATGAGATGGGAGATTGGGTGAAACTTGCAGTAATTGCTTCCGAAGACCAAAATTTTTACAAACATAATGGTTTTGATTTTAAGGCAATTGAGAAAGCAATGGAGGATAATAAAAAGCGAAATAAGGTGCGTGGAGGTAGCACGATTTCTCAACAAACTGCCAAAAATATTTTCCTTTGGAATGGAAGAAACTGGTTTAGAAAAGGGCTGGAAGTTGTTTTTACCTTTATAATAGAACTGGCTTGGAATAAAGAAATTATTTTGGAGCGGTATCTTAATTCCATAGAAATGGGGCAGGGCGTATTTGGTGTAGAGGCAGCTTCGCAGTATTATTTTAAAAAATCAGCGAAGAATTTAACCAAAAGTGAAGCCGCTTGGATAGCTACAATTTTGCCAAACCCAAAGAAATATGACCCTAAAAACCCAACTCCTGCTCTAAGAAAAAAACACCGATGGGTAATGCAACAGATGAATTATATGAGCCTTAAAAAATAACCATATCCGAAATGGTAGCTTCTTTTACTGTTTCCGAAATTTTGTTGAGATAAAAGGATTTTCTCATCTTGAAATCATTTTTCAGTAGAGGAGATTTTATTTTGATTGTTAGTGTTTTATCTTTTAAACGGACGCTTTCAATCTCATTGAATAAATCTTCATCAAGATATTCTTTTAGAAATGTTTTTATCTTCAAGGAAATCAAAACTTCCTCAAAACCATAAATTTTGGCAATGTTTTTGACCAATTCGGAGGAGTGAAATTCCCGTTTTTTTTTCATTGGTTAAATTTCTAATCGTTTTAAATAAGCCTGAATCGTGTTTTCCATTCCCATATAAAGCGCCTCGCTAATGAGGGCGTGACCAATGGAAACCTCCAAAAGATTTGGAATGTTTTGAGCAAAATATTGAAGGTTTTCAAGGCTTAAATCGTGCCCTGCATTAATACCTAACCCACATTGATGAGCCTCCCAAGCCGTTTCTACATAAGGTTGAATGGCTTTTTCTTTATTTTGATGATAATGTCGTGCATAAGCCTCGGTGTAAAGTTCTATCCTGTCAGCTCCTGTTTTGGCAGCGTATTCGCAGAGTTCTGGTTTTGGGTCAAGGAAAATAGAAGTTCTAATTCCTGCAATTTTAAACTCTGAAATAATTTCTGTAAGGTAGCTGAAGTGTGTTTTGGTGTCCCAACCAGCGTTAGAAGTGATGGCATCGTCAGCATCGGGAACGAGGGTCACTTGGGTAGGTTTTACTTCCAAAACCATATCAATGAAGTGCCTATGAGGGTTTCCTTCAATATTAAATTCGGTATAAACCAAAGGCTTTAAATCATAAACATCTTTCCTTGTAATGTGCCTTTCATCGGGTCTGGGGTGAATGGTAATTCCGTCTGCCCCAAAGTTTTGTATTTTTATCGCGGCTTCCGTCACGCTTGGCAATAATCCTCCTCGTGAGTTTCTTAAAGTGGCTATTTTATTGATATTTACGCTTAATTTTGTCATCGTTATGTTATTTATTCATTGTTTTTGCGTCTTTTATTTCTCCAGAATTATTGTAAAAAGTATATTCTGAAAAATCATCTTTAGCAATCATTCCATTGGCGGCAACGAAGCTATTCCCTTCTTTATCAGAGATAAATACCGTGTCTTGGGTGTACATTTTTCTATTGAGTCTATCCCAGTAGATGGATTGCATTAAGAAAGTTTGTCCCTCGTTATTCACGACTTTTACATCTCCTTTGGCTTCGTAAAAATCTGTTTTTTCTATAAATTTGGCATAATTAGCTCGGAGTGTTCCAAGTGTTTTAGGCTTTTTTTGGTCAAAAAATTCCAAATACAATCCCTTTTTTACCTCTACATAAGGCGTGTCTATAAACTCATATTCCTCTAAAATAGGAGCTTTGAATTTTATTTTCACAAAGCCTGAATCTTTCTGAATAATATGAGCGTTGTAAATTGTTTTGGAAGGAAAATTTTTATTTTTGGATTGATTTACTTTTGCCAAATCTTCTTCGCAAGATTGAAAAATAAAAAATATAGCCACAAGAAAACCAGCGACTATATTACGATGATATGGATATTCTTTAAATATCATATTATCAATGAATTAATCAAAATATTGCTTTTCAAACCACTTATTGGCAAAGTTAATTCCAACAGTCAAGTTGATGAAATTTTCTTTGATGAAATTATTTTCCAAAGTTCCTCTTTGTCCTAATTCTACTCCTAAATCTATACTGCTCAATCTATGAATATTGCTTTTCTGGAAAGGGAATGAACCTCCGAAGCTGATTCCATATTTGTCAATATTTGTATTTTTAATTTTTAGATTGTTTTTCTCATAAAAAGCTCCGTATCGGTAAGTCACTCTTGAAAAATAATTTCTAAAATTGTTATAATTAGGCAAAAACCAACCTCCCACAGCAATTTTATAGGCATTATCTTGTTTTTGAATCGTATTTTTATCAATTTTATAATTGAATTGAGTTCCTAAAAACCATTTGGCATCGTGTCCGAAGCCCATTCCTACTGAAAGTTCTTGAGGAAGTGTGTTTTTTACGATTTTATTTTCAGGGATAACAGATTGATAATCTTTACCTTGATTGCTTAAAGAATAAGTGCTATTGGTATGGGTTTCTTTAAAATCAGAGGTATTCCCAAAGGTGTAAGTTGCCCCAAGAGTGAATTTTTTGTTGTTTTTCATTCTCTTTTGGTAAATAGCCCCCGCCGTGAAATTGAAATTATTTATATTTAAAATCTTTTCGTATTCGCTGATGAGCGGGTTATTCTGATAAGAAACCTCTTCTACATTATATAATTTTCCAAAGTAAAGATTGGAAGTAATACCTATTGATAATGAGTTGGATAGGGAAACTCCTAAACCAGCCTGAACAAGGTTAATTCCACCTTCGCCATAGATTTTCTTTAGTCCTTTGGTATTATTTAAACTGATTTCTTCCGTGATTTGATAGTCCTTAGAGCTGTAAGGCTGATAGCTCACCCCAAATTTTACTCTTTTAGAAAAAGGAAATGCAATAGACAATCCCGAAACATAGGTGGAATGCTCGGTGTATTTAGCATTTTTAGATTCTAAAAATAAATTTTCGTTAGTTCCTTGTATTTTGATGGAACTCAACTCCAAATTGCCATTAGCAGCAGGGTTTTGAAAATTAAATTGATTGTTAAAATCCCAAACATAAGCAGTAGAAATGCCCCCCATAGAGCGAGTTTCTACACTATTATCGTATTTTAAATCTCCTATGCCTTGAGAGGCGTAAGGTGAGTTTCCTATGTTTTGTGCCTGAACAAAGCTAGTAGCTACTATAAAAACTGAAACGGTTAATATCTTCATTTTTAATTTTTAAATTAGGGCAAATATCTTAATTAATAATGAAAATCAAAAATTTATTGAGTGTTAAAATATGTTATTTTTCTAAAATCAATGCAAATTTAATGAAAAACACTATCTTTGGGAGATGAATTGGGAGAATATTATCGGTCAAGAAAAATTGATTTCTACATTGAGAGACGCCATAGAGAATGGGAGAGTGGCTCATGCACAGCTCTTTGTAGGGGAGGAAGGCTATGGAGGTTTTCCATTGGCAATGGCGTATGCACAGGAAATTTTAACGCGAGAAAACGCACAGGCTGTTTCCAAAATAGAGCATTTTAATCATTTGGATTTGCATTTTAGCTTTCCTATATATTCTGAAAAAACGAGTTTGAGTAAAAATTTTTTCCCCGAGTGGAGGGAAATGATTTTAGATAATCCCTATGCTAGTTTTCAAGATTTTGCTGAAAAATTAGATGCAAAAAATAAGCAACTTTTTATTTCTGTTGATGAAGTAGAGGAGTGGAGCAATCTTTTTAGATTGAAAAGCTATGAAGGTGGGACTAAAATTTTAATTATTTGGAGAGCGGATAAAATGAGGGTTGAAGCAGCCAATAAATTCCTAAAATTTTTGGAAGAGCCTCCTGCTAAAACCTTGATTTTTCTATTAGCCGATAAGCTTGAAAATATGCTGGAAACAATTTTATCTCGTTGCCAAATTGTAGAAATTCCAAGGATTGAAGATGAAGCGATTTTCAAAAGTTTAATTCAAAATCAGCAAACATCGGAGGAAGAAGCTCAGTCCATTGTTTATCAATCTCAAGGAAATTATAATACAGCACTAAAAATTATAAAGAACGAAGGAGTAAATGATGAGTTTGAAGAATTGTTTATTCATTGGGTAAGAAATGCGTTTCAGGCAAAGAAAAAACCAGAAGTCTTGAGGAATATTATCTATTGGGCAAGAGAGATTGCGGATTGGAATCGTGAAAAACAAAGAGATTTCCTGAATTATTGTATAGAAATCTTCCGATTAGCCTTGCTAAATAATTATGGTGCAGAAAATATAGTGTATAAAAAACTAACCAAGAATAATTTTAAGTGGGAGGTTTTCTACAAATACATTCACGGCGCGAATATAGAATTGATTTTAGAGGAAATCAATGAGGCAGACATTCATCTGTATAGAAACGCCAATGATAAAATTGTTTGGACGGATTTAGGGATAAAATTAATCCGAAATATTCACAAAACTCCATAAAAAAACCACTTTTTGAAAGTGGTTTTTTATTTTTTTTAAGCTTGTTCTTCTGCTTTTTTATCTTCTTTTGCAGGAGTTGCAGGAGTATCAGATACTACTTCAAATTCGTATTCGTGTTCTACTTCTCTATGCAATCTGATTTTAGCAGAGAATTTTCCTAATCTCTTGATAGAGTTTCCAGGAATTCTAATGTATTTTTTATCAACATTTACTCCTGCGTTAGCCAAAGCCTCTGCAAGGTTGATATTGTTGATAGAACCAAAAAGTCTATCTCCAGCACCTACTTTTGCAGGGATAACCACTGGAGTTTTCTTTAATTGTTCCACGATAGCATTAGCTGCCGCGATTAATTTTGCTTCTTCTTCTTTTCTTGCTTCCAAAGTTTCAGCAAGAACAGCTTTGTTTCTTGGAGTTGCCAAAACCGCATATCCTTGTGGAATAAGGAAGTTTCTTGCATATCCTGGTTTTACTACTACTGTATCAAACTCAAGTCCTAAGTTTTCTACATCTTTTTTTAGAATAATTTCCATTTTGTTGTTGTCCGTTTTAATTTTGAAATATTAAATTTCAAATTTTCGTTAGAATTAATTTAATTTTATTCAGCAACACAGCTAAATAGCCAGTAGCTAAATAGCCGTTTGTTATTTTAAAAGGTCTGCCACATAAGGCATTAAAGCAAGGTGTCTTGCTCTTTTGATAGCAGCAGAAACTTTTCTTTGGTATTTTAAAGAAGTCCCTGTGTATCTTCTTGGTAAAATTTTACCTTGTTCATTTACGAATTGTAGAAGGAAGTTAGTATCCTTGTAATCTACATATTTAAGTCCGTATTTTCTAAATCTACAATATTTTTTATCAGATTTAGTGTTAATGTCTAGTGGAGTAAGGAATTTCACTTCTGATTCTCCTCCGGTTGCGGCTTGTTGTGCCATTTCATCTATTGCCATTTGAATAAATTTTAAAGGTTAAAAATTAAGCTTTTTGAGATTTTTGTTTAGCTCTTCTTGTCACAGCGTATTCTACACCGTATTTGTCAAGTTTTGTAGTAAGGTAGCGGATTACTCTTTCATCACGCTTGAATGCCAATTCTAAATCAGCTACTACAGTTCCCTCTCCTTTGAATTCGATTAGAGTATAAAACCCATTCTTTTTCAATTGGATAGGGTAAGCTAATTTTTTAAGTCCCCAATTTTCTTTTGCTACAATTTCGCAATTGTTCTCCTTCAAAAGGTCTTCAAACTTTTTAACTGCTTCCTCTACCTGAGCATCAGATAGAACGGGAGTTAAAATGAAAACAGTTTCATAATGATTCATAATATTAAAATGTTTAATTAATAATTTTGCAAAAGTATAGAAACTTTTTTAATTGTGCAAAAAGATTGTTGATAAATTTACATAATGAGTTAAATTGATTTTGAATAATTACTTTTGCAAAAAAAACATAAATGCAGTCAGTAGAGGAATTGTCTCAAACTTTTGAATATTTAAAGCAATTTTTAACGGAAGAGAGGTTAAGGAAAATAGAATATTTCTCACAGAGAAGTTCGGATTTTGTTTTGCCTGTTTTGGAAGATGTGTATCAGTTTCGGAATGCAGCGGCAATTGTGCGTTCGGTAGAGGCTTGTGGCTTTCATAAGGTGGTCGCTTTGGAGGAAGAAAATGTTTTTAATCCCAATTTGAGAGTGACCAAAGGTGCGGAGACTTGGGTGGAAATAGAAAAGATGCCTCATCATATCAATTCTTTGAAAGAAATAAAAAATAGAGGTTATTCCATTTTGGCGGTTTCCCCTGAAAAAGAGGCAAAAATACTTCCAGATTATGAAATTCATTCGCCAGTGGCATTGGTTTTCGGGACAGAAAAAGAAGGTGTTTCGGAGGAGATTTTAGAGTTTGCAGACGAAACTTTGGCAATTCCAATGTATGGTTTTACGGAAAGTTTTAATGTCTCGGTGGCCGCCGCAATTTGCGTTTATGAGTTGAAGCAAAAACTATTGAAATCAGATATTCCATTTTATTTATCGGGAGAAAAATTATTGAAAACACAAATTCGTTGGGCGGTAAATTCTATACGAAGTGGCGAAGAAATTTTAGAGCGATATTTAAAACAAAAATTTTAATCTAACAAAAGTTCTTTCATTTCTCGTTTAGAACCATTATACACATTTATATCTACCTTAGTGTTTATCCCAGAAACAATGCCTTTTTCGGTGAATTGCCAAATTTTCCATCGGTCTGTATTGGAAGGTTCAGAAACATTATTGTAATTCGCAAGCCAAAGAGGGTAATCATCAAATTTTCCTCTCAAATAATCTTTATAAAAATGATAATAAGTGTAAATAATGGGTTTTTTTCCGTAGGCTTTTTCTACGATATTAAGCCAAGTTTTTACATCTGCTAAATATTGCTGTTGAGATTTTCGTTTGGGCAGTTTCTCAATATCCAGCACAGGGAGGAGGTCTCCTGATTGTAAATTTACTTGCTTTAAAAAAGATTGAGCTTGTAGAATAGGCTCCTCATCAGGGCGATAAAAATGATATGCCCCACGAATGAGCTGGCGTTCTTTGGCTTTTTTCCAAAAATAATGAAAATTTTGATCCTTTCCCCTTTCCCCCATTGTGGCACGAAGCACAATAAACTCCAAAGGAATCACCCCGTTTATATAAAGACTATCCCATAGAATGTCTTTTCTCCTTTGATAATGAGAAATATCCAGCCCAAAAGTCTTGTCCGAATATCGCTTGATGATTTTGTTGATTCGCTCAGTTTCGTAAGGCGTATTCGTTAATTTTTTATGTTGATATTCTTTAAAGTAAAGTGAATAATAAAATTTTAATTTATCTTTTTGCCAAAAACCAATGCTAATGAGTCCTAATATAAAAATAACCCAAAATCCCCACCAATAGGAGAAATTAGATTTTTTCTTTTTCTTAATTCTTTTTCTTTTCTTTGCCACGATGCAAATCTAATTAAAAATTATTGTAGATTTGGACATTTAATTTTATTACGATGCAAAATTATTTAGATTTATTACGATATATAAAGGAAAATGGAACCGATAAAACAGACCGCACTGGAACGGGAACGAGAAGCATTTTCGGTTATCAACTTCGGTATGATTTGGCAAAAGGTTTTCCGCTAATGACCACCAAAAAACTGCACTTGAAATCCATTATTTATGAGTTGCTTTGGTTCTTGAAAGGTGATACCAATATTCAATATTTAAAGGAAAATGGCGTAAGTATTTGGGACGAATGGGCAGATGAAAATGGTGATTTAGGACCAGTTTATGGAGCTCAATGGAGAAGCTGGAAAGGTGCCGATGGGAAAGTAATTGACCAAATTTCGGAGGTAATTGACCAAATTAAAACCAATCCTGATAGTCGCCGATTGATTGTATCGGCTTGGAATACGGCAGAAATTCCGAATATGGCTCTTGCCCCTTGTCACGCGATGTTTCAGTTTTATGTAGCAAATGGAAAATTGTCTCTACAACTCTATCAACGCAGTGCCGATGTTTTTCTCGGAGTTCCTTTTAATATTGCGAGTTATGCCCTTTTACTGATGATGGTGGCACAAGTTTGCGACTTGGAAGTGGGTGAATATGTGCATTCGTTTGGCGATGTGCATATTTATAATAATCATTTTGAACAAGTTGAAAAACAACTTTCGCGTGAGCCTCGTTCGCTTCCTACAATGAAAATTAATCCTAATATCAAAGATATTTTTAATTTCAAATTTGAGGATTTTTCGTTGGAAAATTACGACCCACATTCTGGAATTAAAGCCCCTGTGGCAGTGTAGAAAAGAACACAATTAGTGAAATGAAAATAATTTTTATCTTTGACTTTATTAATTATTGATTATGAAGAAAATCGTTATAGCAGTTATGTTTTTAGGGGCGATGTTTAGCCCAAATAGTGTTTTCGCTCAAACTGAAAACACCGGTAGGCAAAGCGTTTATCGTGCTACGCATACCAAAACTACCGAATTAAAACACACCAAATTAAAGGTGAAATTTGACTTTGAAAAAGAGCAAATGGCAGGGGAAGAATGGCTTACGGCTTCACCTTATTTTTATCCTTCGGATTCTTTGGTTTTGAATGCTAAATCAATGCTCATTCACGAGGTGGCTTTGGATAAAAAAGGGGCGAAAACGCCTTTGAAATACGAATATAAGAATGATTTGCTCCACATTAACCTTGATAAAATTTACAATAGAAATCAAGATTATACGATTTATATTAAATATACCGCTCGTCCGAATGAAGTAAAAGCAGACGGAAGTGCCGCAATTAGCGATGCAAAAGGTTTGTATTTCATCAATGCACAAGGAAAAGAAGAAGGCAAACCTACGCAAATTTGGACACAAGGACAGACAGAATCCAATTCGGTTTGGTTTCCTACGATTGATAAACCCAATCAAAAAACCACGCAGGAAATCTATATGACAGTGCCAGATAAATTTGTCACTTTATCCAACGGATTGATGAAATCTTCTGTAAAAGAGGCAGGTGGATTGAGAACCGACCACTGGGTGATGGACAAAAAACACGCTCCTTATCTTTTCTTTATGGGAGTGGGTGATTATGCCGTGATTAAGGATAAATGGAGAGATATTCCCGTAGATTATTATGTGGAAAAAGAATATGCTCCGTATGCAAAGCAGATTTTTGGTCATACCCCAGAAATGATGGAATTTTTCTCTAAGCAATTAAAATACGATTATCCTTGGCAAAAATATTCGCAAATGGTGAGCAGGGATTATGTGAGTGGAGCGATGGAGAATACTACGGCGGTTATTCACGCAGAACAGGCACAGCAAAAGGCTGGTCAATTGATAGATAAAAATCATTGGGAAGACACCATTGCACACGAACTTTATCACCATTGGTTTGGGGATTTGGTGACGGCAGAAAGCTGGTCAAACCTTACTGTAAATGAGAGTTTTGCAACTTATTCTCATTATCTCTGGAATGAATACAAATACGGAAAGGATGCTGCCGATTATGGTCTTTGGCTTTCTTTAAGAGGATATTTTGGAGACCCAAGCAATATTTCCAAAGATTTGGTAAGATTTAATTACCATAGCCGAGAAGATATGTTTGATGGAGTTTCTTACAATAAAGGAGGCGGAATTTTGCATATGCTCAGAAATTATTTGGGAGATGAGGCTTTCTTTAACGGATTAAGTGATTATTTGAAAACCAACGAATACGGCACTGGGGAAGCCCATCAGTTGAGGTTGTCTTTGGAAAAGGTGAGTGGAAAAGATTTAAATTGGTTCTTTAATCAATGGTTTTTCGGTAGTGGGCATCCAAAATTAGATGTAAAATACAGCATTGAGCCTGTGAAAAAAGAAGTTTCGGTAAATATCAATCAATCAGGAAAATATTTTGAGTTTCCTTTGGCTATTGATGTTTATGAAGGTGGAAAATCTACAAGACATCAAGTTTGGGTAGAGGCAAAGGAGCAAAATATATTCACTTTTAAATTTGATAAAAAACCTAATTTGGTAAATGTAAATGCCGATGGAGTTCTTTTGGCGGAAATTAATAACACAAAAACGGCAGAAGAATATTTGCATCAATATACGCATTCCAAAGATTTGAAGAGTAGATTAGACGCTATTAGATATGCTGGTAGAAATTATAATCCAACAACTCTTAAAATCTTATTGGCAGGATTGAAAGACCCTTATTATCAATTAAGGATTATGGCGATAGATGTTTTAGATTTATCAAAACCAGAAGTGGTAAAATTAGCCCTTCCGATATTGGAAAAAATGGCACAAGCAGACCCTAAAACATTGGCACAAGCGAAGGCTATCGGGGCATTGGCTTCGTTGGGAGATAAAAAATATTTGCCAATTTTTGAGAAGGGATTAAAATCTCCATCTTTCTCCGTTCAAGGGAATTCGGCTTATGGTATCGCAAAAGTTTCTCCTGAAAAAATGGAAACAATATTAGGAAATATAGATTTGGAAAATGCTGATACTGCATTATTGACATTATTATTGCCTACCATTGTAGAAAATAAAATGGAGAAATTTATGCCGGCAATAGGAGAGGTAGTAGCGTTTTATCCTTTTAGAGAGTTTGATAATCCAGAGATTGGAAAACACGCAAAAGCAGGGTTCAATTGGATAATGGATAGTGATAATACCAAAGCAGTTTCAAATATCACAAATACTCTTTTACAGATTAGAAATCAAGTCAAAGATAATGTTGGAATTAAAAAGATATTTTTAGATATGTTGAAGGCTGGTTTGGAAAGAAAATTAGCTGTGTTGAGGGCAAATCCAAAAAGTGAAAGTCTAAATAAACAAGTTGATTTGCTTAACAAAGCCATTGAAGCGTATAAATAATTTATAAAAAATCCTGAACTCATCAGGATTTTTCTTCGTTGATTTAAAATTTTAAGATAATGAATTCAAAAATTATATTGGGAATTAATGAAAAACCAAGTCTCACACAAGGGATTTTGCTAAGTGTTCAACATTTGTTTGCAATGTTCGGGGCGACTATTTTAGTCCCAGCTCTTACGGGAATGAATCCTGCCATTGCCCTTATTTCCAGCGGATTGGGAACATTGGCGTTTATTTTGGTGACGAAAGGTAAAGTGCCTTCTTATTTAGGTTCATCATTTGCGTTTATCAATCCTATTATTACGATTAAAGCCATGGAAGTTTCGGGAGATATGCCTTTGGGAAGTTTTCTCGTGGGCTGTTTTTTGGTGGGGTTGGTTTATGTTTTGGTTGCTTTTATTATTTCTAAATTAGGAACTGATTGGTTAATGCAGTTGCTCCCTCCGATTGTGGTAGGACCTGTGATTATGGTTATTGGTTTAGGTTTAGCTTCTACTGCGGTGGGAATGGTGACCAACAATCCTCAAGGAGAATACGATTTGCTTTATGTTTCCGTAGGTTTAATTACACTGATGATTACCATTATTACGGCGATCTTCACCAAAGGTTTTTTGAGTGTAATTCCTGTATTGGTAGGGATTATGGGAGGTTATCTCTATTCTATTTTTATCGGAATTGTAGATGTTCAGCCTATTCTTGATGCAAAATGGTTCCAAATTCCAGATTTTACAATGCCATTTGTTCATTATACCCCCGAAATTTCGTGGTATGTGGTTTTATTGATGCTCCCCGTGGCGATTGTACCTATTGCAGAACATATTGGTCATCAATTGGTTTTGAGTAAAGTAGTGGATAAAGACTTGATAAAAGACCCAGGTTTAGATCGCTCTCTTTTGGGTGATGGTTTAGCAACGATAATAGCTTCTATTCTTGGAGGTCCGCCCAATACTACTTACGGCGAGAATATTGGTGTTTTAGCCATTACGAAAGCATTTAGCATTTATGTTTTTATTGGTGCGGCGAGTTTGGCGATTTTATTTGGTTTTTGTGGTAAAATTTCGGCTTTGTTGGGGACTATTCCTACGCCAGTGATGGGAGGAGTGTCTATTCTACTTTTTGGAATTATCGCATCGAGCGGATTGCGTATGTTGGTAGAAAGTGGCGTAGATTTTAAGCTAAAAAGAAATCTCATCATTTCATCTGTAATTTTGGTGATTGGAATTGGTGGAGCGGCTATTCATATCGGAAAGGCTTTCTCTTTGGAGGGAATGGCGTTGGCATCTATTGTAGGGGTTGTTCTTAATTTAGTTTTACCTGGTAGAGAGAAAGTCTCGTTTGAAAAAATGTTTAAAGATTAATGAAGAAAAAATGAAAAGTTCTAAAATGTCTATAAGAAAAACATTGGTAATTTCTTTTGCTATGTTTTCTATGATTTTTGGAGGAGGCAATTTTATTTTACCTCCTCTTTTAGGGATTAATGCTGCAGATTCTTGGACTATTGTTGCGGTAGCCTTTGGAGTTTCGGGGGTTGTAATTCCTCTGTTGGGGATTTTTGTTCAGGCGAAAATACAAGGAACGATGATTGATATTGGTAAAAAAATTCATCCCATATTTGGGCTTGTAATGGGGGTGTTAATGTATGGAGTATGCTTGTCTTTTCCTATACCGAGAACGGCCTCCGTCACTTATGAATTAGCCATAGTTCCATATTTTTCTATCTCTTCTTTGGGGTTTAGTATTGTTTATTTTTCACTTGTATTTTATTTGTGTTTTAATAGGGGAAAGATATTGGATATTTTAGGGAAATATTTAACGCCTATTTTATTGGTGATTATTTTGTTAATTATCTTTAAGGCTGTTTTTTTCGTTGAAGGGACTCCTGTAAAGACTACTTTGGAGAATCCTTTTAAAGAAGGACTTTTAGAGGGGTATCAAACTTTTGATGGTATTGCTTCTATTATCATCGGAGGGGTTATTATTACTTCTCTTGGTTTGGATAAGGAATTGAGTTTTCAGCAACGCAAGAGGCTTACCGTTATTTCTGGGATTATTAGCGGAGTGGCTTTATTTACAATATATATGGGCTTTATTTATACAGGTGCTATTTTGGGAGATAAATTCGCCTCAAGCCAGAGTGTTTCTCGCACGGAGGTTTTATCTGTGATAAGTTATCATACCTTAGGAAATATAGGTAAAACGCTTTTAAATATCAGTGTAAGTATTGCTTGTTTTACTACGGCAGTGGGAGTCATTACGGGGGCAGCTGATTTTATGAAAACCATATTCAAGCATTCGGCTTGGGCTTATAAAATCACTGTTTTTGTTTCGTGTTTGCTCGGGGTAGTTGTAGGGCAGACGGGTACGGATAATATTATTAAAATTGCAGTTCCTATCTTGGTGGTTATTTATCCTATCGTGATGATGCTTATTTTTCTTAATCTTGCCTCAGAAAATTGGACCTCTCCACTTATTTTTAAAAGTGTGGTTCTTACAAGTTTCTTGTTTTCTATTCCTAATTTTATGGCTTCTGTGGGAATTACTGAATTAGATTTTTCAGCACATTTGCCTCTCTCTTCTTATGGATTGGCGTGGCTATTACCTTCCTTTATTGTTTGGGGACTTGTATTTTTGATTAAAAAAACTAAATAAAGCTATATTTTAACCTATAATTTTATCTATAAATCAATGAAACGAAGATTAAAAGATTACTTTTTAATTAGTCTAAAAGGAATGGCAATGGGGGCAGCAGATGTAGTCCCTGGAGTATCTGGCGGTACGATAGCCTTTATTTCTGGGATTTATCAGGAGTTGATAGAATCCATTAATAAAGTCAATCTTGAAGCATTCAAGATTTTGAGGACAGAAGGGGTGAAGTCTGCTTGGAAATATGTGAATGGCAATTTCTTTTTGGCTCTTTTTTTGGGGATAGGCATCAGTATTTTATCATTAGCTAAGGGAATTAAATACTTGTTAGAAACTCAGCCCATTGGGGTTTGGTCATTTTTCTTCGGATTGATGCTGTCCAGTATTTTTTTCCTTTGGAAAGATATTAAGAGATGGGATTTTTCGGCGATAATGGCTTTCGTGTTGGCTATTTTTACAGCATATTATATTACGATAATACCGCCGATGAGTAGCAATCAAGGGCTTTTGTTTTTATTCTTTGCTGGGGCTTTGGCGGTTTGTGCTATGATTTTACCTGGGATTTCTGGAGCATTTATTTTGGTGCTTTTGGGGGCTTATCATACGGTTTTGAGTGCCATTGATACCTTTGATGTTAAAATTATTATGGCAATAGGTTTGGGGGCTTTAGTAGGGCTTTTGAGCTTTGCTAAAATCTTAAAATGGCTCTTTGAAAACAAGAAAAATACTACAATGGCGGGGCTAACGGGCTTTATTATTGGTTCGCTCAATAAAGTTTGGCCTTGGAAACAAGTTTTAGATAAAGAAATTGATGCTCACGGAAAGGAAATTATTTTGTTAGAAAAAAGTATTCTGCCTACTTCCTTTGAGGGGGAGTCTCAAATATTTTTAGCTATTATTCTGGCGATAATAGGCTTCTTGCTTATCTATGGAATTGAGAAATGGGCTTCTAAAATAAAGTGAAAACATTGGGGTTTGATAACAAAAAATAAGGCTGGGAGTCTTCCAACCTTATTTTTTTAATGCTTATCGGCTTACTTCTTATCATCAATACCAAAAGTCTTCCAAAGGCTTTGCTCTACATCTAATTTAATTCGTTTTTTAGCATCATTGTAGAGTTTTTCCATTTCGCTGATTTTGGTGTTCATCTCCTCTGTTTTCTTTTTTAGGTCAGCTTTTAGGGCCTCTTGTTCGCTATTAAGCTGTTCTACTACATTGCGAAGTTCTTCCATTTTGTTGCCAGAGGCTTCCGTCACTCCTAAAGGTAGATTGTCTTTCATTTTTTTAATGCCATCTACCATTACTTTCACTGCTGTGATTTTTTCTGAATAGGATTTTGCCATAACTATAATATTTAAGGATTAAACAAAATTATTACTTACTTTTTGAATATTCTATCAAGAATATATTTCATTCATTGAAGAATATATATTATTCAATATAGAATACTTA
>JAUMXI010000056.1 GCA_030529185.1 Flavobacteriaceae bacterium | reverse complement strand
AAATCAAGTCCTGTTTATGGTTTCGAGCAGATTGGAATAACGATACAACAATTAACTCTGTATTAGAAGTATTAAACGAATTAGGAAAAAAATTGAGAAAGACAAGGCAAAAGATTACTATCAAAAATTGAAAAATGGTCAGAGTGTTACGCTCGATGTTTGTATCGATGAAAAAGAGCGAGCAAAATTGAATTCCGGTATATCTTATATTTCTTTGAATGCGCGTGGAAAGATGTTGGAAGACTTTGAGAATGCAAAATCGCTTTTAGAAAAAATAGAAATTAAATTAGGCGGAAAGGAGGGCTTCTTTTCTGAACAATATGACAGAAAATATTTGGATGTATTTTATAAGAGTGTAGATAGTTCAAAAAAATTAGAAGACAAAGCAAAAGAAATTAATCAAAAGTCAGTTTCCTTTTTGTTAAATTCTTATAATTTGGTATGCAATGTTTTTGGGGAGAATACTAGCCGAAATTATGTTAAAAACTTCGATGACTACTATAAAAATCTAAATGATTTTTATAAAAAATATGAAAGAAATGAAGAAGACTGTGGTATTATGAAAATCTATTTTTCGTTTATTCATAAAGTTTTGACGGAAATGCACAATATAACCGGAGTTGATGAGTGGGCATGCTTAAACCATATATGGAAAGATGAGAAAAAAGGTTTATTTAACACCTGTGAAAAGGAAGAGCAGGATTCGGAATGCACAGTAATTTATTTGCTCTATCTCTATTTTAATGAGAATGTATCAATTGAATCTTTAAGAAAATTAGAATATGTACTTAATAATATTAGTTATGATTCTGTTAGGCAATCAAATTTTGATTTTGCAAGGTATATTTGCGAGAGATTAGTGAAGGATGATATATACGAATACTTTGTTAAAGTAGTAAATATTCAAGACAGTATAAAAGAAATAAAATGGAAAAACAAAAATAATGACTTAAAATGTAAAATAAAGGAACAAATTATTAAGTTTCAAATGATTGATTGTTATAACAAGGATGCCTATGAGCCAAAAAAGGAATTTAAGGCATATGAGGACAAAAATGGTCGACAACTATACTATTTGTTATTGATTACCGACTTATGGAGTGGGGAAGTTACAAAAGAAAAAATTAACTTACTTGATACATACTTAACGAGATATCAGAATAGTTTATTTTTAAGTGATTTACTCATGAAAAAGTGGTTTGCATTTGCGACATATTATGATGATGAAAAGGATGAGCTTTTATCAGCACAGGAAATCAATGAAAGATGTAATTACCGTTATTTCAGAAATGAAGGTGAAAGTAAAATTCAGCTTTCTACTAAAAATTTGCACAAACTGGAGTGGAATCTTTATTATACAGATGATGAGATAGAATATGGCAGTGATATAAAAACGAAGGAATTAAAGAAAATAAAGTTATTTATTATCAAAAAAATGTATGACTTTTTACTGGAATTGAATACAAAAGAAAAAATTCATGAGTGGTTAAAAAGTAAATTTAAGGAGAGTTATAACCAATGCTGGTTAAAATATGCAGTAGATAGAGGCTATTCAGAATTACTTGATAATCAATTGAGGTACAATAATGGCAATGTGGAGATTTTAATTAAAGATGAGGAGCGAGAGGAAAGTTGGGTAAGATTTGATGCAAGAGTTCTATTGCTTGATCTAAAAGAAAATAGAGGCTTGGAACAATATGATAAATTTGTCTGGTCATATGATACCAAACATGTTAAAGATAGTAAGTTGGAGATTGGATTACCTTATAAAGAATGTATAAATCAGAAGTTTTATAATCACTTTCCGGTACCAATATTTAATTTATTGTATGAGGAAAAATATTTAGAAGGAAGGCGGTGCTTTTTCTATTTGATGGATAGAGTGAATTTGGTTTTTCCAAATAATATTGTGTATTCAATTGAAAACGAAGAAATTAAACTATATCAATTTTATAGTAACTATAAATATGAAATATTTTCTTATTCTTTGAGCGGTGATTTTAAGCGGTTAGAGGATGAGCAAAAAGATTTTGAAAAAAAAGTGGCAAATTTACCGAAGAGATTCCAAGACTTTGAAAAAAATAGCAATAATTGGGAGAAGGACTATTATAGTTATCTAGATGGCATTTATAAATTTAGGAAAAAGCCAATTATTGAGAAAAAAATAGAAATGAAGAATTTTCAAAAAAAAGGAGAAAATAACTTGTATGATTTAGGTTTTAGGCACGAAGTGTTTTCCACGCGTGGATGAGTCTGATTCTGCAACATAGAGGTTATATAAATTAGCATAAATACTATGTGTAACTTAAAATCAGAAAAAAGATGCAGAAGTTAGGTCTGCTTTTCTATCAGGCAAAATATGTAAGACTAGAGAACTGAATCAAAATATGAAAAAGTCATAGAAAACATCAACTTAAACAATGAAAGGAGTTATGATGAAAAATAAAGTATACCAAATCATAAGCATCTTACTAACAGTAAATATTTTATTTTCTATTGCATCCATCACGCCAACTTATGCAAGCATCTATAGGGAAGAAGACCTAGAGATTATTTGGTTGGATAAGGATTATAATGAGATTGAAGATTTTTACGAAGGATTGGCGGGGGTAAGAAAAGGAAATAAGTATGGATGTATCAATTAGGAAGGCCAAGAAGTGGTGCCGCCTATTTATGATTGGATAAGTCATTTTTCCGAAGGGTTGGCGCGTGTGCGGAAAGGAGGTAAGAACGGCTATATCAATCGGGAAGGCCAAGAAGTAGTGCCGCTGATTTATGATGATGCACTGCCTTTTTCCCAAGGATTAGCATCAGTATATAGAGGAGATAAGTGGGGATATATTAATCCGGCAGACCAAGAAGTGGTGCCACTGATTTATGATTGGGCAGAATCTTTTTCCGAAGGATTAGCAGCAGTAAATAGAGGAGATAAGTATGGATATATCAATCGGGAAGGCCAAGAAGTGGTGCCACTGATTTATGATTGGGCAGAATCTTTTTCCGAAGGAATGGCGATGGTAGAAAAAGGAAATAAGTATGGATATATCAATCGGGCAGGCCAAGAAGTGGTGCCACTGATTTATGATTATGGATATTCTTTTTCCGAAGGAATGGCGATGGTAGAAAAAGGAAATAAGTTCGGATATATCAATCGGGAAGGCCAAGAAGTAGTGCCGCTGATTTATGATTATGGATATTCTTTTTCCGAAGGATTGGCGAGGGTAAAAAAAGGAAATAAGCATGGATATATCAATCGGGAAGGCCAAGAAGTACTGACGCTGATTTATAATTTTGGATATTTTTTTTCCGAAGGGTTGGCGACAGTATATAAAAGAGGTAAGTGGGGATATATCAATCAGCAAGGACAAGTGGTAATTCCTTTTGTTTTTTACTATATCAAATCATTTTCCGAAGGTCTAGCCGTTGTCAAAAAAGACGACCGCTGGGGTATCCTCAAAAATCCATTAC
>JAUMXI010000020.1 GCA_030529185.1 Flavobacteriaceae bacterium | reverse complement strand
AAATCAAATTCTAAAACGAAATAAATAAAAATGCTCAATAAAATGCTCATCCAAAGTCCAAAACTTCCTATTATGGTAGAGCCGTATTCGTAGATTTGGTAACCATAAACGCCACTTATTACGCCGTTTCCTTTGGTAATCGCTCCAATGAAAACAGGCAACCAACAAATAAAAAACAAACTATGAGAAATGCTTTTCCAAGGTTTGAAATACCTTATCCCAAGCAATCTCGTTCCGAAAACTATGAAAAGAAATGGAATGAAAAATGCAGCAATCCCCACGCTTTCAAAAATAAATAAATTGCCGAGCCAATCGCCTAATTTTCCTAAAATATTGGAAGACTGGACTTCTTTGTCCAATAAATTTCCACTTTGGCTTTGTTCTGCTTGCCAATTTTTCAAGTAAAAAATAAATGAGAGTATGGATATCAACGCCATTAAAATAAGCGTTACACCTAATACTAATCGCGTTTTTGCTAATATGTTTTGTCTTTTTTGAGGAGTTTGCATAGTCTTTTTCATAGTTTGCAAATTTAAAAATAAAATTGGAGAAAATTAAAATCAAAAAACCTTCGTTTTATTCATTAGAAAAATTTATTTTTGTAGAAAATTGAAATTATGAAAGATAAAAAGGAGTTTTTTTTAGATGCGTATCAATTAGAGATTATTAAGTTTGGAAAATTTACTTTGAAAAGTGGGATAGAGAGTCCGTTTTATGTGGATTTGCGACCATTAGCATCTGACCCTAAAATTTTGCAAAATTTAGCACATCATTTATTAAAAACAATTCCTTTGCATCAATTTGATTTGATTTGCGGAGTGCCTTACGCAGCACTTCCAATGGCTACGGCAATGTCTTTGCAAAGCCAAATTCCTCTAATTATCAAAAGAAAAGAAGCTAAAAGCTACGGAACGAAAAAGCTGATAGAAGGCGTTTTCCAAAAAGGGCAAAATTGTCTTTTGGTGGAAGATGTGATTACCTCTGGGAAATCTTTATTAGAAACCATTTCGGAGGTGGAAAACGAAGGTCTAAAGGTGACGGATATTGTGGTGGTTTTGGATAGGCAACAGGGTGGAAAAGAAATTTTGGAGCAAAAAGGCTACCGAGTGCATACGCTTTTCACGATTTCTGAAGCAGTGGAGATTTTGAGAGATGAAAAAATGCTGATGGAAGATGAGGTGGGAAGAATTTACGATTTCTTAAGGGGAAATAAAGTGCAATTTGAGGAGAAAAAACGCATTTCTTATGCTGAAAAATTAAATAAAGTGAAGCATTCCGTAGGGAAAAAATTACTTCAAATTGCGATGGAGAAAAAATCTAATCTCATCGCTTCGGCAGATGTGACTACTACGGCAGAACTTTTGGCATTGGCAGAGAAAGTAGGACCTCATATCGTGGCACTAAAAACGCATATTGATATTATCCGCGATTTTGATGCCGATAAAACGATCTTACCACTGAGGGATTTGGCTCAAAAGCATAATTTCCTTTTGATGGAAGATAGAAAATTTGCTGATATTGGAAATACGCAAGAATTACAATTTACAGAAGGAGTTTATAAAATTTCTAACTGGGCAGATATGGTGACTTCTCACCTGATTGCTGGGGAGCAGTCTTTGGATTGTTTTAAAAATGTGGGGGTTATAGGAATTTTGGGAATGTCTTGTAAAGGAACGCTTACCGATGCTCATTATCGCGAAGAGGCTTTAAAAATTATAGAAACTCACCCGAATGTGATGGGCTGTGTGGCTCAAAATCTGGTAAAAGAAGAAACTTTGCTCTTTACTCCTGGCGTGAATTTGGAAGATAAAGGCGATAGCAAAGGTCAGCAATACAATACGCCTGAATATGTGTTTTCTCAATTGCATACTGATTTTATGATTGTAGGGCGAGGAATTTACAAATCTGAAAATCCAGAAAATGCAGCGATGATTTATAAAAACGCAGGTTGGGAGGCTTACGAAAAGGCATTGTAAAGGATTAAAAATATCATTAATGAAAAAATATATTCCTTTTGGGGTTTGTTTATTGCCTGTTTTGGGACTTGCTCAAACAGAGGGTAAAAATACTGAAATAGAAGAAGTTGTATTTCAGAAGAAAGGAAGAACTTCGGATTTAACGGAGGAGGGAATTTCTGCAAAACAAATCCAACAAACGGCGTCTGTGGCAGGGGGCGTGGAGGCAGTGCTGAAAACATTGCCTTCGGTAAATTCTAATGCAGAATTAAGCTCTCAATATATGGTGCGAGGGGGAAATTATGATGAGAATTTGATTTACATTAATGATATTGAAGTCTATCGTCCATTTTTGGTAAGGAATAGTCAGCAGGAGGGAATGAGCATCATTAATCCAGATATGGTTTCGGTGGTGAATTTCTCTGCGGGAGGATTTGAGGCAAAGTATGGCGATAAAATGTCTTCCGTGTTAAATATCTATTATCGTCAGCCTAAAAAAACGGAGATTTCAGGGGAGATTTCTCTTGTTGGTGGGCGATTGACTTTCGGGACGGCTTCTAAAAATAAGAAATTTACGGCACTTTTCAGTGGGCGTTATCGCAATATCAATTTGATTTTAAATAATTTAAACGAAGAAACGGATTTTAGTCCTCAATATACTGACTTTCAGACTTATTGGTCTTATCATTTAGATGAAAAGTGGAATGTATCCTTTTTAGGCTATTGGTCGGAAAATTCCTATCAAATGATTCCGAAGAAAAAGGAAGTTCATTTTGGGACGCTACTTAATCCGCTTTCGCTCAATGTTTATTATAACGGGAAGGAAACAGACCGCTACCGAAATATGATGGGAACGCTATCCATTGGCTTTAAACCCAATGAAAAATGGCATTTGGCCTTGGATAATTTCGCGTATCAAAATAGGGAGCAAGAGTATTATAGTATTATTTCTGGTTATCGGATTTCTACTTATAATCCTGAAACACAAGAGCCTATTGTTTCCTATGATATTGGTGGGCAGATAGACCACGCAAGAAATGACCTTTTGGCAAGAGTTTTCGGAATGCAGTTCCGAGCGAAATATTTAGCGAATGTCAATACCAAAATAGAAGTTGGAGCAAAATTGGAGCAAGAGAATCTTCAAGATTTGACCAATGAGTGGCGATTGATGAGCTATAAAGGTTATAATATTAAGGGAAATCATCAGTTGGAAATCATTGATAATGATAAGGATTTAAAGCCTTACTATCATCTACAAGGGGAAAATGAATTGAAGGCGATAAGACTTTCTGGTTATGCTCAATTCTCTAAAAAATTCTTTTTAGGGGAAAACAAAATGTTCTTTAATGCAGGGGTGAGAGCTCAGCATTGGAATTTTAATGGGGAAACTTTGGTATCTCCGAGGGTGCAATGGGCAATAAAGCCGAAATGGCGACAAGATATGTTGTTCCGATTTTCTTCGGGAGTGTATTACCAAGCTCCTTTTTATAAGGAAATCAAATCATTGGAAGGAGATTTTGCTCAACATATCAAGGCTCAACGCTCACTGCATTTTATTGCTGGGAATGATTATGAATTTGAATGGAAAAAACGCCCATTTAAGCTCACTACGGAACTTTATTATAAAAAAATGGATAGGCTCATTCCTTACTATATAGACAATGTAAGGGTGAGATATTCAGGACAAAACAACGCTAAAGGCTATGCTTATGGAGCAGATTTGCGTCTGTTTGGGGAGTTTGTGCCAGGTGTAGATTCTTGGGTATCCGCAAGTTATGCTCGTGCTTTTGAGGATGTTGATGCTAGAGGGTATATTCCTCGTCCTACCGACCAGAGGTTTCGTTTCTCTATGTTCTATCAAGATTATATGCCGAAATTTCCCAGTATGAGGGTAAATATCACTTTGGTTTATGCCAGTGGTTTGGCTACGGGTACGCCTCTCGTTTTTGATGCTAATGGAAAACCTACTTTTGATAATGCCTATCAAATTCAAAAGCGATTGCCTAGCTATAAACGAGTGGATATTGGGCTTTCTAAAATTTTCATAGACCAAAATAATTATCAGGCAACGAGTCCTTTTTGGTCAAATTTTAAAGAATTAACATTAGGAATTCAAATATTTAATGCTTTTAACATTCACAACACGGTGGCAAATCAATGGGTGAATGATTTTAATGATGGCTATTACTATCCCGTTCCGATAAGGCTTACAGGAAGGTTTTTCAATGTGAAATTAGAAGCGAAATTTTAAGTAAATAACAATATCAAAAGATTTATTATCTTTGTAAAACATGATTTAAAAAATTAAGGAAATGATTATTGAAAAAGTAGCGAAATCTCGCTTAGAAACTATTGATAGAGAGAATTTAACTTTTGGAGGAACCTTCACAGACCATATGATTGTTTGTGAATATGAAAACGGAAAGTGGGGGGAACTTAAATTAGTACCCTATGGCCCATTGTGTTTTTCACCAGCAATGATGACTTTGCACTACGGTCAGGCTTGTTTTGAGGGAATGAAAGCCTATAAAGATAAAGATGATAATGTATTTCTTTTTCGCCCAGAGAAAAATTTTGAAAGGATAAATAAATCAGCTAAAAGATTGGCAATCCCAGAACTTCCAAAAGAAATTTTTATGGAAGGCTTAAAAACATTGGTAGATATAGAAAGAGAGTGGATTCCTTTCGGAGAAGGCTATTCACTTTATTTAAGACCTTTCCTTTTTGCTACGGAAGAAACTTTGATGGCAAGAATTGCCAACAAATATATGTTTGTAATTTTGGCCACACCTGCTAAAAGTTATTACACTGCTCCTGTTTCTGCCAAAATCTCTGATTATTATTCAAGAGCGGCGAGTGGTGGAGTAGGTTTTGCTAAAGCAGCGGGGAATTATGCAGGGGCTTTTTACCCTACTAAATTAGCCAATGAGGAGGGTTATGAGCAAATTATTTGGACTGATGATGCTACTCATCAATATTTTGAAGAAAGTGGTACGATGAATGTGATGGTAAGAATTGGAAATTGCATTTATACGCCAAAAACTTCTGATAAAATTTTAGATGGTGTGACGAGAGATAGCATTATTAAGTTGGCTGAAAAAAGAGGTATTGAAGTAGTGGTGGGCGATGTAGCGGTCGAAAAAGTAATTGCGGCACATAAAGAAGGTTCTCTTAAAGAAGTTTGGGGGGTGGGAACAGCCGTGGTGACCAGCGTGTTTGAAGCAATTGGTTATCAAGGAGAAAGGCTCACTCTTCCTAAACTAAGCGAAGAGGAAAGTTTTGCTCTGACTCTGAAGAGGGATTTAATCAATATTCAAACGAATTTAGCAGAAGACCCATTTGGCTGGAGAGTTTTGGTGGAGAAAAAATATTAATAATTTTATAAGAAAAGGCATTTCGTTTTTAGAGTGCCTTTTGTTATTTTAAAGAAAAAACTGAAAATATCAATTTGTATAAAAAAGTATGAAGAAATTATTTTTAAAAATGGCTTTTATTGGGCTTTTGGCTCCTATGAGTCTGGTGGCTCAAAATGTGAAAACTTCCGTTCATCAAGAGAAATCATCTTTGCCTAAACCTTATAATGAAGAAGAAGATGCTTTTGTAAAAATCAATAAATTAGTCAAAAAAGCGAAAAAGGAGAATAAAAATATAATTTTACAAGTTGGTGGAAATTGGTGTATTTGGTGTCTGAGATTTGCTCATTTTGTGAAAACTACCCCTGAATTAAAGGAAATAGTGGATAAGAATTTTATTTACTATCATCTTAATTTTTCTCAGAAATATAAAAATGAAAAAGTATTTGCAAAATATGGAGATGATGGCAAAGAATTAGGTTATCCTTATTTTATCGTTTTAGATAAAAATGGTAAAAAAATCCATACGCAACAAGGCGGAAGTTTAGAACAGGGTAAAAGTTATAGTTTTTCAAAAGTAAAGAGCTTTTTTGAACAATGGATTGCCAAAAAATAAATAAGTCAGCTCAATTTGGGCTGATTTATTCTATTTCGCTGGTTAAGCCTCTGCTCAAGAGTTTTTGATGCATTGGCATTAAGGTTTCTATACTTCCTGTTTTCACGGTGCATTTTCCTTTAAAATGAACCAAAAATGTGCATTGTTCGGCTTGTTCGGTGGTATGCCCACAAATATGAATAAGACTTTCTATCACGAAATCAAAAGTATTGACATCATCATTATACAAAACGATTTTATTTTCCTGCTGGTTTTCCTCTAATAGCAGAACGCTATCGCTGTCTTTTCTTTGTGGAGCTTCGCAGTTTATGTTATTCTTTTTCAGCATCTTTCTCGGTTTCTTCTATCGTGTCGTGTGTGGGTTCGTAGTTTAATTCTACCAACTCAACACTTTTATTTTGCATTTTTAGAATTTTAAAGTTGTAATGATTTAACTTAAATTCTTGGTTTTCCTCTGGAATATCGGATAATTGATATAAAATATATCCTGCCAAAGTATTGTATTCGGTGTCTTCTGGTAAAGGTTCGGGCAAACATTCATTGATTTCATCTAATGGTCGCGTAGCTTGTATCCAGAAGATATTTTCTTTTACTTCATCTACAATTTTTTCTTCATCATCTTCTTCATCTTGAATTTCTCCTACTAATTCTTCTAATATATCTTCTAATGTAATGATTCCCTCTGTCCCACCAAATTCGTCAATAACGATGGCAATGTGCTGTTTCTTTTGCTGGAAAGTATTTAATAAGTCAGAAACTTTTTTACTTCCCACCACAAAAGGTACTTCGCGAAGGAATTTCCTCAAATCAACCTCCTTGTTTTTAATATATTCCCTCATTATTTCCTTGGTGTAGAAAATCCCTATAATATTATCAATAGAATTTTCATAAACGGGAATTCGGGAATAGCCACAGTCTATTATTTTCTTTAAAATCTCCTCCTTATCATCAGCAATATCAATGGTGATGATGTTCTGGCGAGGTACCATCACTTGTTTTGCGGTATGGTCTGTAAAATCAAAAGCGTTTTTAATGATTTCGTAATTTTCTTCCTGAATTTTCCCTCCTGCGGCACTTTGTTTTACCAAAAGTTGTAATTCCTCCGTAGAGTGAATTTCGTGCCCAGAAGCGGGATTGATTTTAATCAAACGAAGAAATGAATTAGAAATCGCATTCATCAACCAAATGAAAGGTTTTAAAACATTATAGAATACGATAAGTGGCCAAGCAATCCATAAGGTGGTAGATTCGGCTTTTCTAATGGCAATAGATTTTGGCACCAACTCTCCGAAAACAATGTGCATTATCGTCACAATCAAAAAACTGCCTACTAAAGCAACAGTAGAGAGCGTTGCAGGGTCTATTTCAACATTTAATTTTAGAAATAATCCCTCCAAAATATGATGCATAGTGCTTTCTCCAATAAAACCTAATGCCAAACTAGCAATGGTAATTCCCAATTGGGTTGCGGAGAGATATTCATCTAAATCTTTGAGGATTTTTTCAGCTTGTTTTGCAGCGATGCTTCCTTCCTCTGCTTTAAGCTGAATCTGAGAATAACGAACTTTTACTATTGAAAACTCGGCGGCCACAAAAAAACCATTGAGTAATACAAAAAAAATAGCTAATAGAAGTTTCAGAAAACTATCGGGGTCCATTTATTTTAAATGTTAAACATAATATAGTGCAAATATATTAAAATAAAATGAATCCAAATCCGAAAACGAGATTAATATTTATTACTGCGGAATTATTGCCAATGATTTTTGTATTTTTGCCCTAAATTCTATGAGTTTTGAATAAAATTTTATTTTACATTGTTTATTTGTTCTCAAAATTGCCTTTGAGGGTGCTTTATATTTTTTCGGATATTCTATTTTTGGTGAATTTTCATATCATTGGCTATCGTAAAAAGGTGGTGTATGAGAATTTAAAAAATTCTTTCCCTGAAAAATCGCAGGAGGAAATTTTAGAAATTCAAAGAAGGTTTTTTCGCAATTTTTCGGATTATATCGTAGAAATGGTAAAGGCGATTTCTATAAGCGAAAAGGAGTTAAGAATGAGGGTTCAGCATATTAATCAAGATTTATTCCATCAGGCGAAAGAGGAGCAGAAAAATGTAATTTTGTTGGCGGGGCATATTTTTAATTGGGAGTGGATAGGAGCTTTGGGAAAGGTCATCCTGCAAGAAAATTGTTATCCTGTTTATCGGAAAGTAAATGATGATTTTTGGGAAGAAAAAGTGAAAATCATTAGAAATCGTTTTGGGAATAAAGCCATTAATGCCAGAAAGGTTTTAAAACATATTTTAAAAACGCCATTAGATGGAAATTCTGTTTATTTTTTTGTGGCAGACCAAACGCCTCATTTCTCGGAAGTGAGCTATGGTATTCGTTTTTTAAATCAGAAAACCCCCGTTTTTATTGGCTATGATAAGATTTCTCAAAAATTGAATTTGGCGTTTATTTTTTGCGAAATGAAAAAGGTAAAAAGAGGATATTATCAAGTGAATTATCATAGAATTTGTCCTGATAATGAGGTGTTTCAACCTTATGAAGTGGTAAGGAAATTTCATCAAAAGTTAGAAGAAACCATTCAGAAAAACCCTGATAATTGGCTCTGGTCTCATAAAAGGTGGAAATATCAAGATAGCATAAAAAAATACGAGGAATAATGAAGAGGGTAGCGGTAGTTATATTGAATTGGAACGGAAAGGAATTGTTGGAAAAATTTCTTCCGAGCGTATTAAAACACTCCGAAAAGGCGAATATTTATGTGATTGATAATGCCTCCACGGATGATAGCGTAGCGTTTGTCCAAGAGAATTTTCCTTTGGTGAAAATTATTCATAATACAGAGAATAAGGGGTTTGCAGGGGGGTATAACCAAGGATTACGACAGGTAAAAGAGGAGTTTTATTGTTTGTTAAATTCTGATGTAGAGGTTTCCGAAAACTGGATAGAGCCTATTCTTCATTTATTTGATAGAGATAAAAATATTGCAGTGATTCAGCCTAAAATTTTGTCTTATCATCAGCCTACTCATTTTGAGTTTGCGGGGGCTGGTGGAGGCTTCATTGACAATTTGGGATATCCCTATTGCCGAGCGCGAATCTTTGATGAAATAGAGAAAGATTTGGGGCAGTATAATGATGAAACTCAAGTGTTTTGGGCTTCGGGTTGCTGTTTTTTTATTAGAAGAGAAGAGTTTTGGAAGGTTGATGGATTTGATGAAAGTTTCTTTGCTCATCAGGAGGAAATTGACTTGTGTTGGAGATTGAATAATCTTGGTAAAAAAGTATTTTATACGGGTAAATCGGTGGTATATCATATTGGTGGAGGAACGATGAACAGGCAAAGCCCTAAAAAGACTTTCTTAAATATGAGGAATAATCTACTCATGCTAACCAAGAATTTACCTTTTCTAAATTTGTTGTGGATTTTGCCTTTTAGGTTGGTTTTGGATTTTTTTGCAGCGATGTATTTCGCTTATAATGAGGGGGTGATTCATATCTTGGCGGTTATTAAAGCTCATATAAGTTTTTATGCTCATTTGCCGAACATACTGAAACTTCGCGGTAAAAATCAAACTTCCCATTACTACAAAGAAAAATGGCTGGTGTTTAAGCATTTTTTACGATGGAAATAAAAGGAAATTTTAATATAAATAATTTTTATCTTTGTCAAAAATTAGATTAAATGAAGCTGTTTTTAAGAAAAATGTTTCTGTTTTTCGGGTTAATTTTTACCATATTACTTGTTTGTGCTTATGCGTTTTTTATCAGTTTTGAACTTCCAAGAATTAAAGAAGATAATATTGTTATTATAGGAGATTCTACGGGGCGGAATAGTGTTGATACAAGTATAGCAAAGAGGTACATTAATTTTTCTCAAGGAGGGGAATCTTATTTTTATATGTATCACAAATTAAAGGCATTGAATGATAAACAGAGAATAGATACCTTGCTTATTTCTTTTGGACCTAATAATATGTTTGATAATGATTTGCTGAAGAAGGTAGGTGTCAAATCTAGGGGGAGGTATATTCCTATTATTTCAAATAGAGAAAAAATATTATTACTTGAAAATCAACCTGCTATTTTTTTAGCAGAAATAATAAAGTTAGGTAAAGATGGTTTGTATAATTTGTATCAAGGCTCAAAACCAATAGCGTTTGGGAGTTATTTAGCTAATGAGAAAAGATATGAGGAAAATTATCATATTCCTAATACCCCCCCCCTATTTTCTGAGATAGAATTAAATTATTTGTTAAAAATTAAAGAATATTGCAATGAAAATGGGGTGAAATTAATTTTGGTTAATTTTCCTAAATATTATTTAGATAGACATTATAAAAATTTTCATTATAATTTTGATGAGATGAGAAATAAATACTTTGAAGATGTGGATTATTTGGATTTTTCTCAACTTTATGAAGATAAAAGTAATTTTTCTGATATGATTCATTTGTCTAAAAAAGGTTCGCAAGAATTTTCTCATTTTCTTAATGCTTATCCTTTATCTTATTTTCTTAACTCTAATTTTAATAAAAAAACAAAATAATTATGCTTTTTAATTCAATAGAATTTGCAATATTTTTGCCCATCGTTTTTCTTTTGTATTGGTTTGTTTTTCAAAGAAATTTGAAATTGCAGAACTTTTTCATCGTTATTGTTAGTTATATTTTCTATGGTTGGTGGGATTGGAGGTTTTTGCTTTTGATTTTGTTTAGTACTTTGGTGGATTTTACCTTGGGTATATGGCTTGACAAAGAAAATAACCAACAGAAGAGAAGGTATTTGTTAGCGACAAGTCTTATTATTAACCTTGGTTTTTTGGGATTTTTTAAATATTATAACTTCTTTATAGAGAATTTTATTGAGGCTTTTTCTTTTTTTGGTTCAAAGCCGAATATCCAGACTCTTCAAATATTATTACCTGTAGGGATTAGTTTTTATACTTTCCAGACATTAAGCTATACAATAGATGTGTATAGAAAGAAATTAACCCCTACCAATGATTTTATCGCATTTTCAGCATTTGTGAGTTTTTTTCCTCAGTTGGTTGCAGGTCCTATTGAAAGGGCAACCAATTTGCTTCCTCAATTTTATAAAAAAAGAAGTTTTAACAACGCTCTTGCTTCTGATGGAATGAGGCAAATTTTATGGGGGTTATTTAAGAAAATGGTCATTGCTGATAATTGTGCTCATTATGCTAATATTATTTTTAATAATTATAATGAATATACGGGAAGTACGCTGTTTTTAGGTGCCGTATTTTTTGCTTTTCAAATTTATGGGGATTTTTCTGGCTACTCTGATATTGCCATTGGGACTTCCAAGCTTTTTGGATTTAATCTGTCTAAAAACTTTAATCTTCCATATTTTTCTAGAAGTGTAGCGGAGTTTTGGAGGAGATGGCACATTTCGCTCTCTACTTGGTTTAAGGATTATCTTTACATTCCATTAGGAGGAAGTAAAGGAGGAGATTGGATGAGAATAAGAAACACTTTTATCATATTTCTTGTAAGTGGATTTTGGCACGGAGCTAATTGGACTTTCATTGTGTGGGGATTTCTAAATGCTTTATTTATAATGCCTTCCATTATAATGAAAACCAATAGAAATAACCTTGATGTAGTGGCGGAAAACAATATATTCCCTTCTATCAAAGAGTTATTGCAAATGGGAACCACCTTTCTTCTTATTACTATATCTTGGGTTTTCTTCCGTGCGGAAAGTCTTACTCACGCTGTTGATTATATTGGCAGAATGATTGCTACATATAATGTAGGGGTTGGTTATCCTTACAAATTACTTGATGGTGATTTTAGTATTTTTGTATTTATTTTTATTATGATTTCATTTGAATGGATGATGAGGAACAAGCCACATTCATTTTATTTTAATAGCTATAAGTTTCCTATGCTTAGATGGAGTATTTATACGATTATTACATTACTTATTTTATGGTTTGCAGGAGAGGAAGAGAAATTTATTTATTTTCAGTTTTAAGAAATGAGGAAGTTTATTGCTAAAATTATATTGTTCGGCGTTATTTTATTAGGTGTTTTAGGAGGAGTGTATTATTGTTGGTTTTCCCAGCCCAAGCCCATTGTAAAAATTCAAAAGAGAAATATTATCATTGGAGATTCTAATACAAGGTGGTCTATTGATGATAAAATTCTTAAAGATTATGCTAATTACTCTACAGGAGGGGAGCTTTATATTTTTGCTTATAGAAAATTAAAAATTCTCAATGAGCATAATAAGATTGATACGCTTTTGCTTTCTTTTAGCCCTCATAATTTGATTAATAATGGTTGGTGGGTTGATGATGGAACTAAGCCTGTAGAAAATCGTATGCCTAGTTTTTATTTAGATTATTCCAAGGAGGAGCATTTGGATTTTTTCAAAAGTATTCCGAAGAGTTATATAAGGTCTATTTTAAAAATAGGAGATTCTAAATTCCGTAACTTATTCAGTATGAGGCGTAAATTTGAATGGGGGGGGGTAAATAACGATATGTTTCGATTCGGCTCATATATACCAAGTTATCAGAATGAATTACAACTTGAGTTTAAATTTATAGAGTATAAAACACCCAAAATTACAAAAGAAGAAGTAAAGTATATAAAAAAAATTATAGAAGAATGTAAGGAAAAAGGGATTCATCTTATCCTTATTCAGCCACCTAAAAATTATTTAAGAAAAGATTATAAAAACTATATGCATCCTGAGTTTTATGAATATTATAATGAACATTTTTCTGCGATTGATTTTTTAGATTTTAGTGAGTTGCAATTACCTCCTCACGCATATTGTGATATGATGCATGTAGATATTGTAGGTGCGGAATATTTTAGTAATTTTTTAAATAACAATGGAATAGGAAATTTATTAAAGAGTAATTATAATTTGAAAAACCGTATTAAATGATAGTTGGCAACGGACTTATAGCATCTTTGTTTTTTGACTTTGATAGAGAAGATTGCGTCTTTTTTGCTTCTGGAGTTTCTAATTCTTTGGAAACGAGAAAGGAGGAATTTTCTCGCGAAGAAAACCTTATCAGAGATACGATAAAAGAAAATTCCGATAAAATTTTTATCTATTTTTCTACTTGTAGCATTTACGATTCTTCTAAAACAGAAAGCCAGTATGTAAAACACAAACTGAAAATGGAGCAAATCATCGCAGAACTTTGCCCTAAATATATTATTTTCAGAGTGAGTAATGCGGTGGGTAATGGTGGAAATCCCAATTTGCTAATGAACTATCTTATTCGTTCCGTGAGAAATAACGAAATTATAAATGTTCATACCAAAGCTACGCGAAACCTTATTGATACAGAGGATATTAGAAATATTGTTTTAGAGTCTGTTCAAAATCAGAGTTTTAACAAAATTATTAATTTAGCCTATCTGGAGAATTATTCTATCATTGAGATTCTGGAAATTATTGAGAATTTCTTTAGCGTAAAATTACAATTAAACCTTATCAAAAGTGGCTCTGGCTATCATATTGACATCAATGATATAGAAAATTATTTCCACAGAAACCAAAAAACCAATAAAGAAGAGTATCTTTGTAAAATATTAGAG
The DNA here is from genome assembly GCA_030529185.1 of Flavobacteriaceae bacterium. Taxonomy (GTDB): domain Bacteria; phylum Bacteroidota; class Bacteroidia; order Flavobacteriales; family Weeksellaceae; genus JABCPE02. Next base: position 14,837 of record JAUMXI010000020.1, on the reverse strand, counting down.
AAATATTATAGCTAATGGATTTTAAACAGCAATTACAAAATAAAAAAATATTGGTGACGGGAGGAGCTGGGTTTATCGGTTCAAATTTGTGTGAAGAACTATTAAAATTAGAAGCTATCGTCACTTGCCTTGATAACTTCTCTACTGGGAGAAGAGAAAACTTAGAAGCAATTAAAAATCACCCAAATTTCACCTTGATAGAAGGGGATATTCGAGATTTAGAAACTTGTAAAAAAGCCTGCGAAGGGCAAGATTATATTCTTCACGAAGCGGCATTGGGTTCTGTTCCTCGTTCTGTGAATGACCCGATTACGAGTAATGATGTGAATGTGGGAGGCTTCCTTAATATGCTGGTAGCCGCAAGGGATGCAGGAGTGAAAAAGATGGTTTATGCTGCAAGTTCATCAACTTATGGAGATTCTGCAAGTTTGCCAAAAGTAGAAGAAGTAATTGGAAAACCACTTTCTCCTTATGCCATTACAAAATATGTAAATGAACTTTATGCAGATGTTTTCAAGAAAACTTATGATTTTGATACTATTGGATTGAGATATTTTAATGTATTTGGTAGAAAGCAAAATCCAAATGGGGCTTATGCGGCAGTTATTCCGAAATTTGTAATGCAACTGATGAATCACGAAAGTCCAGTAATTAACGGAAATGGAGAATATTCCAGAGATTTTACTTATATTGACAATGTGATTTTAATGAATTTATTAGCTCTCACTACCGAAAGCCAAGAGGCTTTAAATCAAGTTTATAACACTGCGTTTGGGGAGAGAACGACATTGAATGATTTAGTAAAATATTTAAAGGAATATCTTTCGGAATATGATCCTAAAATTGCTAATGTAGAAATTACCTATGGTGATTATAGAAAAGGAGATATTCCTCATTCTTTGGCTAGTATTGATAAAGCTAAAAAATTACTAAATTACGAGCCAAAATTTTCAATGAAAGATGGTTTGAAAGAAGCTGTGAAATGGTATTGGGAGAATCTTTAACAAAATTCAAATTAAAAAATGCAACATAGAATTTCTATAATTGGTTTAGGGTATGTGGGATTGCCTTTGGCAAGATTGTTTGCTACTAAATATCCTGTAGTGGGTTTTGATATTAACACTAAAAGAGTATCTGAACTTAAAAATGGACACGATGAAACTTTGGAGGTAGAAGATGGTTTACTAAAATCTGTTTTAGTTGATGAAAATCCATTTCAAGCAAGTAAAAACGGATTGTTCTGCTCTACCGATATTCAAGATATTGCCAATGCGAATATTTATATCGTTACGGTTCCTACACCAGTAGATAAAAATAATAGACCAGACCTCACTCCGTTATACAAAGCGAGTGAAAGTGTGGGTAAAGTATTGAAAAAAGGCGATGTTGTAATTTACGAATCTACGGTTTACCCAGGAGCAACAGAGGAAGAGTGCATTCCTGTTTTGGAGAAAGTCTCAGGTTTGAAATTCAATGAAGATTTCTTTGCTGGTTATTCCCCCGAAAGAATAAACCCTGGAGATAAAGAACATACCGTTGAGAAAATTCTGAAAGTGACTTCTGGTTCAACCCCCGAAATTGGAAAAATCGTAGATGATTTATATAAATCTGTGATTACAGCAGGGACGCATTTGGCACCGACAATCAAAGTGGCAGAGGCGGCAAAAGTGATAGAAAACTCCCAAAGAGATATTAATATAGCTTTTGTGAATGAACTTTCTAAAATATTCAATTTAATGAATATCAATACACAAGATGTGTTGGAGGCGGCTGGCACGAAGTGGAACTTTTTGCCTTTTAAGCCAGGTTTGGTCGGAGGGCATTGCATTGGTGTTGATCCTTATTATTTAGCCCAAAAAGCCCAAGAATACGGCTATCACCCAGAAATTATCTTGGCGGGGAGAAGAATGAACGATTCTATGGGGCAGTTTGTGGCAAGTGAAACGATTAAACTAATGCTACAAAACGATTTGAAAGTTAAAAATTCTAAAATTTTGGTATTAGGATTTACTTTTAAAGAAAATTGCCCTGATGTGAGAAACACAAAGGTGATAGATGTTGTTAATCATTTGAAAGAATATGGAGTAAATGTTACGATATTTGACCCTTGGGCAAACCCACAAGAAGTAGTGCACGAATATGGAATTGCTACCGAAAATCAACAACCAAAAGGTAAGTTTGAAGCAATAGTTTTGGCAGTAGGTCATAAAGAATTCAAAGAATTAAATATTTCTGATTTATTAGTAGAAAACGGCGTAATCTACGATGTGAAAGGCTTCCTTGAAAAGAATGATAAAATAAAAGGATTATAAAGAAAACTCTCCTGAATTCAGGAGAGTTTTCTTTATCCATTCCATCGTTTCTTAAAAATTTTAAAACCTAAATTTGTAGGCAAATTGTTTAGAATTTCATTCTTCTTTGTTTCTTTTGAATAGTTTGATGAAAAATAATCTAAAAGTGTTAAAGTGCTTAAAGTCTTGTAATTACGATAGCTTTCCTTCCAAAGTTCTTCATTTTTTTGAGCTTTCCAATTCATTTGGAGGGTTAATGTTTTGAAATTTGATAAATATTTCATTATCAAAAGCTTTCTCTCTCCTTTTTCTTTTCTCAATTCTTTATCAATATATTGCCCAATCGTGAACCAATTGTCAAAATTTCTTTTCCCTCTATTATGAATTACGGATTTGTCGTGAAGGTAATAAGTGTATGTAATGCCTTTATGTATCGCTATTTTATTCATTTTCAAAACCAAATGAAATGTCCAAAGCTCGTCTTGGGCAAACAATCCTTTTACGAAATAAAGTTGATTTTCTCTTAAATAATTGACAACAAACAACTTATTTACAGCATAGGTGACCAACTCTCCGTCTGCAAAAGCCTTTAAAATCTTATCATTCCCTTCTATTACTTCTTGCTTGGATTGAATTTTAATGCAAATAGATTTTTCTCCCGTATTTTGTTGCTCACATTCTAATTGAGAAATGGTCATTTCCGCTCGTGTTTTCTCGGCTATTTCTACCAAAATTTCTATACAATCTGGCGTGATGGTATCATCGGAGTCTAAGAAAAATAAATATTTTCCCTGTGCCGTATCAATCCCTTTATTCCTAACAACCGAAAGGCCAGAGTTTTCCTCCAAATGATAAATTTTCCAATTCTGGAGACTATGTTTTTGAATGAAATTTTCGGCAATCTCTACGGAGTTATCCGGAGTTTGGTCATTGATTAAAGTGACTTCAATGTTTTTATAAGTTTGAGCTACAACAGATTCTAAGCACTTTTCTAAAAACCTCTCACATTTAAAAATAGGAATTGATATCGTAACCAAGGGTTTCATTATGTAAAAATTTTCAAAAGACAAAAATAAGTATTTTTCATTTTGAAATGATTACCTTTGCGAATAAAATCATCAAAATGACGCTTGTATCTAAAATTATCAGGTATTTATTAAAGTTTCCTCAAATCTATAAATTAAAGAAATATACTCCATCGCTGAGGTTGGGGGATTTTTGTAAAATCAACATTTACCCTGAGGCTAAAAAAATAGTTTTAGGGAAAAGTTTGGATATTAGAAATTATTGTAATATTTTAGTAGGAAACAATGCAGAACTGATAGTAGGAGATAATTTTTTTATGAACAATTTTTGCTCTATTAATTGTTTGGATAGAATAGAAATTGGGGAAAACACTCTTTTTGGCGAAGCGGTGAAGATTTATGACCATAATCACCAATATTCCTCAGAAAAAGTGGAGTATAAAAAGTTTAATACAGCACCCGTGAAGATTGGAAAAAACTGCTGGATAGGGAGCAATGTAGTGGTTTTGAAAGGCGTAACCATAGGGGATAACTGTATCATTGGGGCGGGTTGTGTGGTTTATAAAGATGTGCCTCCCCATTCTATCATTATGAATAAACAAGAATTAATTGTAAAACCGAATATATAAGATGAGTTTTTTCCCTATAGTATTAACTTGTGATGATAAGTATTTTAAATACGCCAGTGTAGTGATCACTTCCATTATTAAAAATCGCAATAAAAATTATCAATACGAAATTAATGTCGTGAGCGATTATATTAGTTCTGAAAATCAAGAGAAAACAATTAGGCAAGCAAAAAATATTAAGAACTTTAGCATCAAATTTATAGAATTAAAAAACATAGATAAAAGCAGATTTTTTCTTAACTCTTATATGTCGGCAAGCACTTATTATAGGTTCTATATTCCAGAGTTATTTAAAGATTATGAGCGTATTTTATATTTAGATTGTGATTTGATTGTAGATCAAGATATTTCAGAGTTGGCAACGATGGATTTTTATGAAAATGGAGAAGAAAAATTAGCCTTAGTCTGTAAAGATCCTTATATTATGTATAAGTTATCAGATGAAGGCAAGGACGAAGATTTAAATATAAATTATTTCAAAAATATACTCGGAATGCCTAATCCTTATGAATATTTTAACGCAGGGGTAATGGTCTATAATTTAAGAAAAATAAATGAACTCCATCTTTCTGAAAAATTATTTGATGCGTTGGATAAAATAAAAAAACCTATTTTGCAAGACCAAGATATACTCAATGCTGTATTCTCCAAAAATGGGGGGGGGAAATTTATCTCAAACACTTATAACGATGTAGGTAGAAAACACTTGAGTAAAATTCGGTTTATTAAGAAAAAGATAAAGCAATTTATAGGATTGAAAGACAAGACGCCATATCATATTTATCATTATGTAGGAGGAAATAAACCTTGGAAATTTAAAAGATTAAACTATAGATTATTTTATTTTTATGCTATGAGTTCTCCTTTTTATAGAGAAATTTTAAAAGAAAATAACACTAAATTTTGGTTCTAAAAATGATAACAATACAAAATTACCACTATATTCATCGCATTGCGAAAAGAACAATTCCAATTTTGAAAAAAGAAAATAAATTCACAAAAGTTTATAACAGGGAAGGTAGAAATAGCGAAGCGAATGATAAGATTTCAGAGCTAATTAAAGAAGGAAAGCCCTTTATGGTGGCACGATATGGTAGTACTGAAAGTGCAACTATTGTTAATTATTTAGAACAAAATAAAAAGCAAAACGACATTCATGCGATATTCAGGCATTTAAACGGAGAGCTTAATATCTACTGGAAAAAAGACCCTAAATTTTTAAATAATCTTTGTACCTTATGTGGGTTTTTCCCTAATGACGAAGAGTTGCTCCCAAAGTTTATAGATTTGATGCTACAATCTTCCAAAAATCTTGATGTATTAGGAGTTTGGAATGGTTTAGAGGAGTATATTCCTAATATCCCAGAGTCTGCTTTTTTATGTAAAATCAGGGAGCTTGAGCCTTGGTTTTATAAAGAGCCTTGGTCTCAACATTTGAAAGGTAAGAAAGTGCTGGTTATTCATCCTTTTGAGGAAAGCATAAAGGAGCAGTATGCTAAAAATATTGGGGGGGGTATTTGTATGATAATCAATTAGTTTTACCTAATTTTGAACTTAAAACTCTTAAAGCGATTCAAACAATTGCAGGAGAAAAATCTGAATTTAAAACTTGGTTTGATGCTTTGGAATCTATGAAAGAACAAATTGATAATATTGATTTTGATATCGCCATTATTGGCTGTGGAGCATACGGTTTTCCTCTGGCGTCTTACATAAAAGATATCGGAAAACAGGCGATACATTTAGGAGGAGTTACTCAGCTGTTATTTGGGATAAAAGGCAAACGCTGGGAGGCTTGGTCGCATTATCAAGAATTGAGAGCGGATAATGGAAAAAACTGGATTAGAGCAAAGGAAATCCCAGCTGATTATAAAAAAGTAGAGGGCGGGTGCTATTGGTAAAGTGTCTGTTTTTAGCGAATATACAATCAATAATGCTGTGCGGATTTTATAAATTGTAAATAATAAAAATAAATAAAATGATACCTGTAACGAAACCTTTTTTGCCACCAAAAGAAATCTACGAATCCTATCTTGAAGGGATTTGGAAAAGGCAATGGCTTACCAATATGGGACCTTTGGCAAGTGATTTAGAGATGAAACTAAAAGAATATCTGAAGCTTAATCACCTTTTATTTGTGACGAATGGTACCGTAGCAATACAAATGGCAATTAAAGCTCTTGATTTAAAAGGAGAAATTATAACAACGCCCTTTTCATTTATAGCAACTACAAGTAGCATTGTCTGGGAAAGTTGTAAGCCTGTATTTGTAGATATTGACGAAAACTCTCTAAATATTGATGCAACCAAAATAGAAGCCTCTATTACAGAAAATACCTCTGCTATTTTGGCAACACATGTCTATGGAAATCCTTGTGATGTAGAAATGATTGATAAAATAGCCAAAAAGCATAATCTAAAAGTAATTTACGATGCGGCTCACGCATTTGGGGTAGAAATTAATGGGAAATCCGTTTTTGAATATGGAGATATTTCTACTTGTTCTTTACACGCAACTAAGCTGTATCACTCCGTTGAAGGAGGTTTGGTAGTGACTAAAGATGCCGATATGCTGAAAAAATTAGCTTTCATTCGCAATTTTGGGTTTGATGGACCAGAAAGCTTTGCAGAATTGGGGATTAATGGTAAAAATTCTGAATTTCACGCGGCAATGGGACTGGCTAATCTTCAATTCATCGATGAAATTCGTGAGAAGAGAAAGAAAATTACAGAACGATTTGATGAAAAATTAATCAATCTAAAAGCGAGAAGACCCGTTTGGCATTCACAATCGGAGAATAATTATTCATATTATCCTATCATCTTTGAAAGCGAGACTTTGCTTTTAAAATGCGTTAAAGAATTACAACGCTACGAAATTTTTACAAGAAGATATTTTTATCCTTCTTTGGCCACTTCGGTACCTTATGTGGAAAATAAAAATTTGCCTATTACCGATGATATTTCTAAGCGAGTTTTATGCCTTCCTCTTTATTATGATTTAACTTTCGAGGAGGTGGATTTGATGGTAAGAATATTATTGAGAACACAAAATAATTAAAAGAAATGAAAATAGCAGTAATGCAACCTTATCTATTTCCTTATTTAGGATATTTCCAATTGGTAAATAGTGTAGATAAATTTGTTTTTTATGATGATGTTAATTTTATTAAAAGAGGTTGGATTAACAGAAATAGGATTTTAGTAGGCGAAAATCCAGTCTATTTTACAATGTCTTTGGAAAATGCGAGTCAAAATAAATTAATTAACGAAATTTCTCTTTTTGAGAAAAAAGAATGCATAGATAAGATTATAAAAACTATAACACAAAATTATAAAAAAGCTCCTTATTTTCAGCCAACCATTGATGTTGTTCAATCCTTATTTGAAAAAGATATTAATTCTATATCCGAATTAGCGATAGAAAGTGTGAGGATGGTTTCGGATTATCTTGACATAAATACAGATTTTCTTATTTCTTCAAAGAATTTTCCACATACAAGGTCTTTTGAGAGAGCTGACCGCCTTATTCAGATTGCGAAAGAGTTAGATGGGGAAACTTATATTAATGCGATTGGAGGTCAGGAGCTGTATGAAAAGTCTTATTTTAAGGATAAAGGACTATATTTGTATTTTCTCAATCCTCAAAATATTGTTTATTCTCAATTTGAGAAGGAGTTTCAGCCTCATTTGTCAATTATAGATGTGATGATGCATAATTCACTGGAGGATATTAAGAGGTTTTTAAATCAATATGATTTGATATGAAAAAAGAAGAAATTATAACTCTAATTCAGGAAAATAATTCTTCGGATAAAGGGATTTTTCCAATAGTAGATGTGTCCAAGTATGTAGATAAAATACTTAGTAATGCTGTCGTTATCCCTTTTTATGAAAGTTTTTTGAAAGGAATAGTTGCATTTTATGCCAATGATGAAAGAAAAGAGAATGCTTTTTTAAGTCTTATTTTAGTAGCTCCAAAGGCACAAGGACAAGCGATTGGAAATCAACTTTTGGATTTTTCTATTCAAATCGTAAGGCAGAAAGGGTTCAAAAACTATCTTCTTGAAGTTCTTAAGAGTAATGAGAGGGCAATTAAGTTATATCAAAAGAAAGGATTTAAAATAGTTGGAGAGCGAGAGGTGTTTTTTATAATGAATTTATCACTTTAAATAAAAAAAATGATTATTGTTGGAGCGAAAGGTTTTGCAAAAGAACTGTTAGAGATTCTTCATCAGAATGGAGATACACAAAATTTATGCTTTTATGATGATGTTTCTAATGATATTTCTGATGTTTTGTATGGTAAATTTAGGGTGTTAAGAAATATAGAAGATGTTGAACAATATTTTTTAAAGGTTGCTCCAAATTTCACAATAGGGATAGGGAAGCCAAAATTGCGCTATTTTCTTTACGAAAAGTTCAAAAATATAAGGGGGGGGGTATTTACAAGGATAATCAGCAAATACGCTGAAATAGGGAGTTTTGGAGTGGAAATTGGAGAGGGGTGTAATATATTAGGAGGAGTGAAAATTTCCAATGATGTAAAAATAGGTAAAGGAACAATGATTTATTATAATTCTATTATTACCCACGATGTAGAGATTGGAGATTTTGTAGAGATTTCGCCAGGGGCTACGCTTTTGGGTAGGTGTAAAATAGGAAATATGACGCAAATTGGTGCAGGAGCAATTATCTTTCCAGATGTCGTAGTAGGTAATAATTGCATTATAGCAGCAGGGGCGGTTGTAAGAGAGAGTGTTCCTGATAATGTAATGCTAGCAGGCGTACCTGCGGTAATTAAAAAAGAAATAAAATAAGAACATATGAAAGAGAAGAAAAAAATTCTTTTTATTGTAGATAAGCCCGACTGGGCATATCATTTTATTGTAAAAACTTGGGGGGGTATTAAGCTCTGATTATGAATGCTTTATAGCGTTTTCTAAGGATTATTTAATCCGCCCTAAGAAAATTAATATATTAGATATTATTAAGAATAAGATGACTAGCAGTTTATTATCTCGAAATGTTCAATATCAAATAGATAGTTCTAAAAGATATTTTTATCCTAGGTATAAAAATCCACCAGTGTATAGTCTCTTAACTAATGAGAAAGTAAGTGTTTCGGATTTTGATTTGATTGTAGAAATGGCATACTATTTTCAATATATAGCAGAGTTTCCTTTTACTTATAATAAAAGGTTTGTAGGACTTTATACCGATTCTTATCCGCACGAAGGACCATCTTTTGACTATAAGAGTAATCAAGATTTAAAAAAACTAAGTAGAGAGGAGTTTTATAATATTTATCTTAAACCTTATGATGGTATCATCGTTGGGAATACAAATTTATATGAAGATTACGCTCCATATACATCAAAAATGGCAGTAGCAAATGGTATATATCTTCAAGAGGATTTTGAGGAAAATCTCAATGTAGGAAAAAATAAACATCTAACCATTGCTTGGACAGGGAACCCTGATAGGCCAATGAAGGGATTTAGAGAATTTATAGAGCCAGCAATAAAGGCAGTTCAAGATACAGGGAGGGAGGTAATCTTAAAAACTAAATTTTCAGGAGATTATAAAGAGCTGTTAAGTTTTTATAAAGATGTAGATTTAGTGCTGATAGCTTCCTTTGCAGATACAGGCCCTTCTCTTTTTGCAGAAGCATCATTATCGAGCGTTCCATCTATTTCTACTAATATTGGCTTTCCTAAAATGATAATAAAACATAATGAAAATGGAATGATTGTCAATCGTAATGTAGATGATATGAAGAATGCCATTATTGAACTTTATGACAATCGAGAAAAATTGGTTAGGTTCTCTAAAAGAATAAAAACAGATTATTTAGAAATATTGAGTAATCAGAAATCTATTAACAATTTAATTAGTTATATTAATAAAATTTAAGTATATATGATAGGTACTATTATTTGGCGTATGCGGGAAGCTATTGCAGTATTTTTAGGTAAAAAGAAAACACAAAGAGAAAAACCAAAAAAAATATTTCCTGAAAATAGCCTAAAAAATATTTCACAATATCAATTTAAAGATAAACGCCTAGAAGAATATATCAATTCTAAAAAAATAGAATTTATTTTCAGTGAATTTAATGAAAACCGTGTAAATGCTGGTGGAGCAGATTTACAAAATCATCTGCGTTTAGACCCAAGTCTTTCTACCTTAAGAAAATATTTCCCTAATGCGAAATATACTGTGTATTCTGATTTTGAACTGAATATAGAAGGGGTTAATTTGGTTAGAGTTGAAAAACCTATTTTACAAGATAAAAAGGAAAACCCAAGGCATTACTATCATTTAGCGGATTATTATAAATTCAAAGGTATGCTGGAATCTGATGCTGATATTGCAATATCTATAGATTCTGATATGTTTGTATGGAATGAAAATGTTTATTCATTGATATATTTAACGGAAAACTTTGGTTTTTGCGTTCCAAATAGTTCTGCTCAAAGTATGAATTTTGAGGTAGAAACTTCTTTAGATACTATTCCTATAAATGATGAGAGCAGAGGATTTGGTACGGCGTGTAATATTACACCTATGACTTTAAGCAAAACTTCTGAAGATGGAAGAAAATTCTACCAAAAATGTTGTGATGTTATGGAGAGAGAACCATCAAGAGCTTCTATTGTAATGTGGAAGGCTTCTTGGAAAACAAAAAAATATCCTTATTTACTTCCAAAAGAATTTTGTGTTTGCAGAGGAAATGAGGGGATTACTAATGAGGTAATTCTACATGTAGGACATCCTAGTGTGATGAAATATTATAATATAAAATTGTAATTTTTTATTGGTTAATACTTCTGAAAAATGAGCATAAACGATAAACCATTGGTAAGTATAGTGATGATTACTTATGGTCACGAAAAATACATCCGTGAAGCCATAGAGGGAGTTTTTTTACAAAAAACGAATTTCTCTGTGGAGTTGATTATTTCAAACGACTGCTCGCCTGATAATACAGATGAGATTGTAAAAGAAATTATTCCTAATGCACCTGAAAATATTAAGGTGAAATATATTCGTCATTCAAATAATTTAGGAATGATAGCCAATCATCAGTGGGCGATAGGTCAAGCCTGTGGAAAATATATTGTCACAATAGACGGAGACGATTATTGGATAAATAAAAACAAACTACAAATACAAGTAGATTTCTTAGAACAAAACCCAGATTATGCAATATGTTGCCATAATTTTAAAATTCTAAATGGGGAGATATTGGAAGAAAAATCGTTTTTAGATGAACTGGAAATACAAGAAACTTCTACAATTGAAGATTTATCTAAAAATAATATCATAGGAACGCTTACCGCCGTTTGTAAAAATGAAAAAGTGGTGTTTCCTGAATGGACAAAAGATGCACCATTGGGAGATTTAATTTTATTTCTAAATATTGCTAAAAAAGGAAAAATTAAGTATTTTAATGAAAAGTGGGCGGTGTATAGAAAAAATGTAGGCGTATGGCATAGCAATAAAGTAAATCATAAAAAGATGATAGAGCTTTATCATAATTTAGCTAATGATTTTTCTGAAAACAAAGCGGTAAGAGATAATTTGCATTTGAGAGAAAAAAGACATATAAAAGCGTTTCTAAAGAATCAAACAATCGCAGAAATGTTTAAAAGTCAATATTTTAAAAAACTAACATATTTTGAAAAAGTAAAACTTTTAATTATGAACTTATCCAAACAAGTTAATAAACTTATTGATAATCAACCACTTAACTCTAAAATAGGGGGGGGGGTAAAATAGAGATTGATTTCGGTAAAGCTGTATCGTATAACTCTTTATACAGATATAGCTTATGAAATTCTCTATCCTTGTAGCTCATTATAATAATTTTGAGTATTTTAAAGATTGTTATAAAAGTATTATTGAGCAAAGCGTTCAAGATTTTGAGGTAATTATTGTAGATGATTGCTCAACCGATGGCTCTTTTGAAAAAGTAAAAGTTTGGGTTCAAAATGATAGTAGATTTAAAGTTTTTCAGAATGAAGAAAATAAAGGCGTAGGCTATACCAAAAAGAAGTGTATAGAGATGGCAACGGGCGATATTTGTGGATTTTTAGACCCTGATGATGCTCTTGTAGAAAACGCTCTAAAAGTATCTTTAAACGAATATCAAAAAAATGAAAATATTGTTGCTACTTATTCTAAATTTTATTTATGCGATGAAAAACTAAACATACAGAAAGTTTTTCCCAATACGAAAAAGATACCGAACGGCGATATTTATTTTTTGAATATTAATCTTGAAGTGGCTCATTTCTTTACATTTAGAAAAAGTATTTATCTTCAAACCGAAAGAGTGCTAGAGGAGTATAAAGTAGCCGAAGATCAAGATTTATATCTTAAATTATATGAAAAAGGAAATTTTGTGTTTATCAATAAACCTTTATTGAGATATAGAATTCACAATAAGGGACTTTCTCACGATAAAGAAAAAACAAAGGAGAGAAATGAATCTTGGCACAAAGTTTTGCAAAATACATTGGAACGAAGAAATATCACAGAAATCTATGGTAGAAAAGTTTCAGGAATTGAAAACTTACCTAAATTTGTATTTGAGAAAGAAAATACTTTTCTCAAAAGATTGATAAGAAAATTTTTATGATAGATATTTTAATAAAATCATTTAACCGACCATATTACTTGGATAGATGTCTAAAAAGCATTGAAACCTTTGTCGTAGGAAATTATAAAATCTCCATCTTAGACGATGGTACTCCAGCAAAATATTTGGACAAAATCCAAGAAAAACACCCATTGGTTAGAATATTAAAGTCCAAAAATCACGAGAAAAAAATAAAAGCGATTGAAGAGAATTTAACCATTGGAAAAGAAATTAACGGCTTCCAAATTCCAACGGATTTATGGAAAAATGCTGTGAAAAATGCCTCTGATTATTTCATTATCACAGAAGATGATGTCTGGTTTTCAGAGAAAATTAATATTGATGATTTAGCAAAAAAAGCCCAAAAACATAAAATATCTTTATTAAAACTCGGGTGGCTCAGCAATTTTAAAGACGACCAATGGGTAAATTTAATTCCGATAGATAATGAACTAACCGCTACTCAACCCAAAGATTTATTCCTTTCTATTCCTTTAATAATGGATTGGTTTTTCTACAATAAATATAAATTTTTCTCACTCGGGTATAAGTTGAAAATTTTTGATAATCAAACCAAATTGAAATACTGGGCATTAAACTCAATTCTGATGGGTTTCTGGCAAAAGGATTACTGGCTTTCAGTCTGGAAAGACGCACAAGGTAAAGTTGATGAAAAACAACAATTGAGGAACGCAGCAAATTACTATAAAAAGCATCAGCACCCCTATTTCATTGCAAGGCTGAATCAAGAAGTAATGAAAACAACTTTTCAGTCCTCTGCCACCAATTCTTACCACGAATACGGCTTCGATTTTGATGTGAATATATTTAACCATCTCATCAATGAAGCTTGGTATAATGAGGATTTTAATGCAATGCAGAATTTTCCAAAAGATTTTTCATTAAACTATTTTGAGCAATTTATTTCTGAAAAAATCAAAATAGAAGAATATAAGAAATGGGTGGAGCGATTTAAAAATCAATATATAAATTTAGGATGTAATATTGAATAGTATGAAAAGCAAAAAAATAAAAGTTCTTTTTCATCTCCGTTCTTTGGAAATGGGGGGAGTGCCTCGAGTGGTGCTTGATCTACTAAGAAACCTCCCCAAAGATAAGTTTGATTTAGCTTTAATGCTCAACCTCTATCAAGGTGAGTTGGTCTCGGAAATTCCCAAAGATATCAAACTCATTGTTGTGGAAAAAGGAAGAGAACAGATGTCTAAAAATCCGTTTATTAAGAAAATACAATTAGGATTTAGACGATTAAAATTAGAAATTTATAAACATTTCCCCACTTTACTTTACGCATTAAAAGTAAAGGAAAATTACGATATTGAGGTAGCTCCAGGTTATGCCGAATTTGAACAAGTATTAAACTCTCCCAATAAAAATTCCAAGAAAATAGGCTGGTTTCATACCGATGTGAGTTATGACAAAGACCAAAAGCGAGTGTTAAAGCGTATTGAACTAATGAAACGCTTTGATTGGATGATTTTCGGAGCCGTCCAAACACGCCAAGTGATTGAAGATTTATACGGAGTGGTTTATCCCAAAAGTTCAGTTATTTATAATGTGATTAAACTTTCTGAAGCAAGAGGAAAAACTAAGGACTTCCCTGTGAAATATGATGTTCGCCCTGTATTTTCCTCAATGGGAAGGTTGCATAGCAGGAAAGGTTATCATACTTTGGCGAAAGTTCATAAAAGGCTTTTAGATGAAGGGTTAAAGCACTCCATTGCTGTTATTGGTGGAGGAAACGAAATGCAAAATCTTAAAAATCAAGCAAAAGAGTTGGGCGTAGAAGAGACTTTCTTGCTTCTGGATAGTCAGAAAAACCCTTGGCCTTATATTGAAAATTCAGATTTTTTTGTACTGCCATCGCGTTCGGAAAGTTATCCTTTAACCATTGGCGAAGTGATGGGTCTTCACAAACCCATTATTTCCACTAATGTAGGCGGTATTCCAGAAATGATAGAGGATAATATAGATGGCATTTTGGTAAATTATGATGAAGATGAAATTTTCCAAGCAATGAAAAGATTCCTCACTGACGCAGATTTTGTAGCCAAAATAAAAGAAGGAACAAAAAATGCTGACCAAAAATTTGATGAGAACAAAATTTACCAACAAGTAATCGAGGTTTTTCAAACGATATATTTAATATAAGAACCTTTTTTATCAGATCTGTTTTCTTTCATTTTAATTTTTTCAATTTGTAAATCAGTTAATTATGGTATTTTGC
>JAUMXI010000055.1 GCA_030529185.1 Flavobacteriaceae bacterium | reverse complement strand
TTTATCTAAAAAAATATGATTTGAAAATACTTATAGTTATGTAACAGATATAAACACTCAAAAAAATGAAATAAAAGAATATGTAAAGAGTTTTTTTGAGAAAAAAGAAAAAATTAAAAATCAAGAAATAACTTTTTTTGATAATCTTTTAGAAATTATAGATAATTCAAAAAGAGAATTTTGAAAAAATCACAGAGATGAATTATTATTTTTAAGAAAATATTATATTGTTATAGAATATTTGGAAAATACTGAAATAGAAGATTTAGAATTAAAAAGAAAAATAAATTATTTTTTAGAAAATTTTCAAAAACTTGTATCTCTTTTATTAGACAATAATTTAGAATTTGAAAAAAGTGTTTGTTTTTTTTCTGTTCCAGATTCTAAGTATAATTATTTTATAGAAAATATAGATAACTTTTATAATAAATTTAATGAATCTTATAATGATTTATTTTTATAAAAAATAATATGCAAACAACTTCCCATTTTATAGCCATAGAGCTCAATTCAAAATATTTTTCAGATATTTTTGTGAAATTGTATCATTATTTGAAAGAAAATTCTATTGAAAAATATTTTATTTTTCAGAATCCTCTTTCTGTTCACATTACTTTGTATTATTTGGAAAAAGATATTTCAGAATGACAGAGAATGGAAATCAAAAAATTTTTGAAAAATTTTGATGTAAATGAAGATATTTTTCTTTCAGGTTTTAAATATTTTTATAGAAATGAAAAACGATTTTTGTTGTATTTAAAACCAAAAAGTAATATTCATTTTGAAAATTTTAGAAATATTTTTCATAAAAAATTTCAAAAAAATGAAATTGAAGACAATAATTTCCCCTTTGTTTCTCATATCACTTTTTTCAAAATTCTTCCAGAATGACAAGAAATTTTTGAAAATCATAGAAAAAATATTGAAAAAAATATCTCTGAGGAAATTGGAAAATTGCAATGAAAAAATGTAAACTCTGGAAAAATGTATTTGTATGCGGTGAATTCTACTTTTAAAGAGGAGATTCAAGTGAAATTATAATTTGAAGTGTTTCCAAAATGGAAATACCTGAAAGGAAAGTGCAAATTTTGCATTTTCCTTTTTTGAGTTATAAAAGGTGGTTGTTTCTAAAATGGAAATAACTAAAAACTTAGAAGTTCAAAAATTGCAATTTTCTTTTTTTGAATATAATTCATTAAAATAAGTTATTAGGAAAAATTAAATAACTGCAAAATTTTATAAAAATAAAAAATAATTTAAAAAATATGAATAATGAAATACAAATTTATAAATCTCAAAATTGAGAAATAGAACTTCAAGTAAAATTTGAAGAAGAAACAGTTTGGTTAACTCAAGCAGATATGATAGCTTTATTTTGAAGAAATCAATCAGTTATTTCTCGTCATATCAAAAATATTTTTGAAGAGTGAGAACTTGAGAAAAAAAGCAATATGCATTTTTTGCATATTGCAAATTCTGATAAGCCAGTGAAAGCTTATAGTTTGGATGTAATCATTTCTGTTGGTTATAGGGTTAAATCTTTGGAATGAACAAAATTTAGAATTTGGGCAAATAAAATTATAAAAAACTATCTTCTAAATGGCTATGCAATCAATAAAAAAAGACTTGAAGAAAAATGAATGATTGAACTGGAACAAACTTTGCAAATTTTTAAAAAAACTTTGGAAAATCAGAAATTGTCATGAGATGAAGCAATTTGACTTTTGGAAATTATCACAAAATACACAAACTCTTGGCTTTGGCTTCAAAAATATGATGAAAATTCTTTGAAAGAAAGTGGAAAAATTAAAGAAGTGCATTATAAGTTGGAAGCAAAAGAGGCTTATGAAAGCTTGAAAGAACTGAAAAATGATTTGATTTCAAAAAAAGAAGCAACAGAACTTTTTGCAAATCCGAGAAGTGAAAATGTTTTGGAAGGGATTTTTGGAAATATTTATCAGACTTTTGGTGGAGAAGAATTGTATCCAACTTTGGAAGAAAAAGCTTCAAATTTGCTGTATTTTATTGTAAAAAATCATCCTTTTTCTGATGGAAATAAAAGAAGTGGAGCATTTTTATTTATTTTGTTTCTTGCAAAAAATAAAATTTTGTTTGATGAAAATGGGGAAAGGAAAATCAATGACAGAGCTTTGGTGGCTATCACTTTGCTAATTGCAGAGAGTAATCCCAAGGAAAAAGATTTGATGGTGAGGTTGGTTTTGAATTTGATTTCTTAATTTATTTTTTCATTATCTCCTAAGAGAAAAGGAGCTAGGGGATGAGGAAAAATCAAAGGAAAATATTTTTTATAGATTCCTGCCTTTGCAGGAATGACAAAATAGATTCTTAAAGACAAGGCCTTCAAACCTTTGCAGTAGCACTTATCTATACTTACCAAAATAAAAATTATTTTTTAAATTTTTTTATGAATTTCTTTTTATTTTTGCTTATTTGTTACATAATTTGCTATTTTTTATTTGCATATTTTTTTCAAATATTTTTTAAGTGAAAGTTTTGAAAAACTGATTTTGATTTAAAACATATAATTATTTTTGTTTTTGTATATTTATTTTTCATAATTTTTTCAAATTTTTTTCTTGATTGAGAAATTTGAAATCGTGTTCAACATGCATTTGCTGGAGGATTTACAATTGTGATGATTTTATTTTTTTCAGCAAAAGCAAGTTTACAAAAAATTTCAAAAATCCAATTTTTCTTTTTGTCATTTTTTATTGCTTCAACTTTTTGAGTTTTTAATGAAATGATTGAATTTATAGGACAAAATTACTTAGATATGTTTTTTGCTCCAAATTTAAATGATGTTTGGCTTGATTTATATGCAAATGAATTTTGAATATTTTTATGAAGTTTAATTTTTTGTTTACTTTTCAAAAATGAAGAATAATTTTTTGATTTTTTATATTTATTTAATATAATTCTAGAAATTTAAATTTGTAAATAATTTTTTATGGCAACAGAATTTCCAAAAAAATATGACCCAAAATCTTTTGAAAATGATATTTATAAATCTTGGGAAGAAGGAAAAAAATTTTTTCCTAGAGAAAATAGTTTAACTTGAGAACAATTTTATATCCCGATGCCTCCACCAAATGTAACTGCAAAATTGCATATTTGACACTCAATTATGCTGACTTTGGAAGACATAATGACAAGATATCACAGAATGAAAGGTGATTCAACTTTGCTTTTGCCTGGGACAGACCACGCGTGAATTGCAACTCAAGTAAAAGTTGAAGAAAGATTGGCTTCAAAATGAATTTCGAAATTTGATATCAGTAGAGAAGAATTTTTAGAGCATTGTTATGCTTGGAATAAAGAATTTGGTTGAGAAATCCAAAATCAATTTAGAAAAATGTGAACAAGTTGTGATTGGTCTAAAGAAAAATTTACTTTGGATGCTGATATGAATGAAACTGTTGTAAAATCTTTTGTTTATTTATATGAAAAATGATTGATTTATAGGGGAGAATATATGGTAAATTATGATCCAGTTTTAAACACAGTTATTTCAGACCAAGAAGTTGTGATGAAGGAAGAAAAAGGGAAACTTTATCACATAACTTATTTTGTTTCAGGAAGTGATAGTGAGATAGTTGTGGCTACAACTAGGCCAG
>JAUMXI010000054.1 GCA_030529185.1 Flavobacteriaceae bacterium | reverse complement strand
TACGGCTTCTCTTGATACTAATATAAAATTTGTACGCGACCAGTCCCAAAGTACCCGCATTGAAATGGAAAAAATGCGTCGTTACTCGGGTTCTCTTCTTATCGACGAACAGGATTTCGAACGCGGTTACAATACAACTTGTACCTGTGGCGTTAAGCGTCTAAATGGCGACAATGATAAAACGCCCGTAGCTGTTGTACAAGGCGAAAAATCTCAAAAAATATTCTTCAACGGATTAATGAAATGCGGTTCTGTCTGGCGTTGTCCTGTTTGTGGCTTCAAAATCACAAAACATCGCCAAGATGAAATCTATTATATGTCTTCCGAATGGCTTCGACAAGGTTATGAAATTTCATTTTTGACCCTTACAATGCGTCACCGCTCGACGTTTAAACTTGTAAAATCGCTTGATATTCTTCTGGGCGAATTTAGAAAGCTACAAAATACAAAAGTTTATAAAAGTATTGAAAATGAACATAATATAATGGGTTTTGTTCGTACTTTAGAGATTACATTTGGAGCGGAAAACGGCTGGCATCCTCACCTACATTTGTTGGTATTTCACAAAAGTAAAAACCCCGACGATTTGCACAAACGTTTTATCCAAGCGTGGTGTAAGCGTAAAGTTATTGGAGCATTGCAAAAAAATCAGCGAGCAAAACTCGTGTATAACAAAAAAGGTATTACCGAGTATGTAACCAAATGGGATATGACCAAAGAAATGACGCAATCAAGTTTCAAGGAAACAAAAGGAAATCAGCGTTATACGCCTTTTTCTATGCTTCGGGACTTGGCAAATGATTCGTTTACAAAGGATTCGCAAGGCGATTTCTTACGTGGTTTCTTGCATTGGAAGTATTTGGAGTACTGCAAAGGCACGAAAGGCAGGCATTTTATAACTGTTTCCAAAAAGATGAAAGCATTTTTTAAAGAGGTTTCAGGGCAAGAAATGAAATCAGAAGAAGAAATTTTACAAGATGAAAAAATAGATAAAATCTTGTTTAAAATAGATGCTGATTTGTGGGACGATGTGGCTAAAAACAGACAAATTTTGCCTGCTTATATACTGAATGCTTACGAAAATGGAACGATTGACAATGTTTTATATTTCTTCAAGTCTGCGGGCTATCTTGTTGGTTTTGATTCTGCTAAAAATTTGATATTTCCTATAGATAATCAAAATTTAAAAGAAACAATCCCTGAACATACGATTGTTTACGTTCGTCACTGTCCGCAATCTGAATGGAAAATCAGACGTTTTAAAAATTTCGCACGTGGAAATAGTATTCAAGTTTACCGAAATCAATACGATTTAAACTCCACAATAACAGAATATTATTCTGAATATTCATTCGTAAACCCTTTTAATTAGTAACAATTTAATTTTTTTATATATGGATACATTTGTAATTATTTTCGGATTTGTAATTTCTTTTTTTGTTTCTATTTGTTTTTTGCTAAGACAAAGGAAATTAAACACTTGGGTTAATAGATATGATATGCTTTTGGCACTCATAATCATTTGTCTTTGGTATTTCTCTGTCGTTCCTTTTGTTGTTTATTACAATGATACTAAAACATTAACAAAATGAAAATAACGACTTCTTGCGGTGCTGTTATTGATACTAATAACCCCGAATTGGATTTACAAAAGATAAAGCAAAAACCGCCTTGTTGTGAATTTTGCACGTTTTCAATGTGCTACGAAAAAAGTAAATCATCTTTGACTTACTGCACTTTGAAACTGAATGCTTTTGAAAAGAAAGACATTTGTCCGAATTTTGAATACAAAGATTTTGAGTTGTATTTAATTCACGAAAAACAGAAGTATTTTGATAGACAAAGGGAAGCGAGGCAAAAAAGAAATATAGGCGTTCAATTAGATATGTTCAACGGTCAATGATTTACGATTTATTATTTTTATTGGTTTTTGTATATATATTTTTTTTTGATAATGAAAAATAAATGCTACGATGAAAAACTTTAAGACAACATTTATCAGCATCAAGGACATACAAAATATTTGCAATTGCTCAAAATATTTTGCTATGAAGTTAAAAAGGGACATTTCGGAATCTGTTGGCATTGCTCCCGAACTTGTTACCCTGCATCATTTGAAAGATTATCTAAAATTAGATATTAATTTGGATTAAAATAGTTCGAAAAGGCTCGTTATTTCTGACGGGCTTTTTCTTGCTCTATACATTTGCGATATAAAAATAAAATATTATTAATTTAAATTTGATTGGTTATGTTTAAAAAAGGTAAAAACGGTTCTGAACCTACTTGGTTGATTGTTGCGATTGCTTTGATTGTTGGTTTAATTATTCCTGATGATTACAATCCGCTTTCAAAATTGGGTGCTATGTTCAAAAAAGACAAAAAACAAGATTAATTTTTAATTTTTTGAGTTATGATTTATACTAAAGGTTCTGTCTTTTATTCTCCTGACTCTATAACTTTAACAGCTCCTAACAATTCTTCAAATGAACAAACTGTTGTTTTTTCTTTTGAGGATTTAAAAGAGCCTGTTTTTGTTTCACGTAGATTAATTGGGGCTTTTGTTAAGCATAAAGTTGTTTTGTTAAATGGTTTGGGAAAATCTGTTGTTCTTGAGGATTATTCTAAAACTTCTTTTGCTTTAAACGCTGGTGTCTTGGATTCTTATTTTGGTAGTTATTCGTATTTTTTATTGACTAAAGATATGAAAATTATTGTTGAGACTCCTGTTAATGTTATGCCTCATTTTGTTTTGAATGTTTATAGGGGTTCTTTTTTTGATTTAAAATTAGGGCTTCAGCTTTCGCGTTGTTTTGATATTGCACCTAATGAGAAGCGGATACTATCTGTTAAAGACTTTGATAGTATTAGGTTTTTAGCTCGTGTTTCTTCTCTTAATTCTGAAGTTGCTGAATTTCTTGTTAATGGGGAGACTTACAAGGCTGATAATGATAAAGGTACTTTATATTCTGGCGACACTTCTTTTGTTGAAATTCATAATACATCTGGAAAACAATTATTTGTTTGGCTTCTAAAAGAGGTTTTTAATACTGAAACTTTTTTGTCTTATCAATATCTTTTAGACCTTAAAATATTACGTTTGAGTATTTTATTACGAAATGATTTTCATAACACAATGAGCAAAATTTATTTTGGTGAACTTCCCGATATTGAGAAATTGCAATCAGAAAGACAATTACTGTTGCGTTCTGATTTCAACGAAGCAAATAAAGGTTATTATGATGATTATGAATATTCTGTTTCTTCAGACGAAGAGCTTCAGGGGGCTTTGCCTTTACCTACTTAATTTTAAAATTTTTTGATTATGGCAAAATTTTTTGAGGGTTTTACTCTTAATGGGATTTTAGATAAGGCAATAAGTGCTGGTGTGTTTGATTATTTTTTACGTTCGAAAAACCAAAATAATAATCATTATCCTGGTTACGGTTATGGTGGTGGTTATCGCTCTTATGGCGTTCCGCCTGACCAATTACCTCAAGATAATACGACTAAATATATACTTTGGTCTGTTTTGGGGGTTGCATTCATTTTTGTATTTTATATGATGTTTAATAATTCTAAAAAGCGTTAGAAAATGGCTTATAATAGAGGTTATCAAAATCGTGGTTATCAAAATAGT
>JAUMXI010000053.1 GCA_030529185.1 Flavobacteriaceae bacterium | reverse complement strand
AAAAATATTAATTTCACTCTATTTTCACTTATTATAAAAATCCTTATCCCAACCACGCTAAATTCCCTTTTGAAATCCCCAATAGTTGGGTTTGGGTGAGGTTGGGGGATATTGGAGAATGGGGAGCTGGTTCAACTCCAGATAGAAATGAGTCTCTGTACTATGCCAACGGTACAATTCCTTGGCTTAAAACAGGTGATTTAAATGATGGGGTTATAAAAAATATTCCTGAAAAGATTACTGAACTGGCATTAAAAAAAACATCTGTAAAATTAAATCCTGTTGGTTCAGTTTTAATAGCAATGTACGGTGCAACAATAGGCAAATTAGGCATATTAAATATAGAAGCAACAACAAACCAAGCGTGTTGTGCTTGTATTACTTATCAAGGTATTTTCAACAAATATTTATTTTATTATTTAATGGCTCAAAAATCAGAGTTCCAGAAAAAAAGTGAGGGAAGTGGTCAACCTAATATATCAAAAGAAAAGATTATAAACTTTCTTTTTGCATTACCTCCAAGAAATGAACAAAAACGCATTGTTGCCAAAATCGAAGAACTTCTACCATTCGTTGAGCAATATGCAAAAAAAGAGCAAGAGCTGACCGCTTTACATCAATCTTTTCCCTCACAACTGAAAAAATCTATTTTACAAGCGGCGATTCAGGGGAAATTAGTGGAGCAAAATCCGCAAGATGAATCTTCTATGACGCTTATTACTCGTATTCAGGCAGAAAAAGAGCGGTTGATTTCAGAGAAAAAACTCAAGAAACCGAAGCAACAAAAACAGATTTTTAGACGTGATAATTCTCATTATGAGTTGATTGATGGAGTAGAGCGATGTATTGATGAGGAATTATCCTTTGAGATCCCTGACAGTTGGTGTTGGGTGAGGTTGCGGGATATTGCAATTATTTTTGGAGGTTTTGCATTCAAAAGTAATTATTTTACTAACATAGGAAATTTGGTAATTAGAATCTCTGACTTTAATAATAACGGGTTAATTTTAAAATCAAATATGAGGTATGAATATACTCCAAATTTAAAAAAATACTTGATATATAATAGTGATATTATAATGGCAATGACAGGTGGAACCGTGGGAAAAAGTTTATATATTTCAGAATTGCCAGAAGATAAAGTGTTAATAAATCAAAGAGTGGCTTGTATAAGATCCATTTTGGTTAATTCAAAATATACTAATTTAGTAATTAACTCCTCATTTACCCTAAATAAAATCAATAGAATAAAAAATTCTACTAATGATAATATCTCAATAGAAGATATCAATGATTTTTATATGCCCATTCCCCCTCTTGATGAACAAGAGAGAATAGTTGAAAAAATAGAAGAACTTTTTTCTCATTTGCAAAAACTTGAGAAAAATTAGCCTATTATATGAAGGGTAGGATAGATAAATTAAAATCATCCTACTTTTTCTCTATGATCTTATCTCCTTTTAATCAAAATTGGAGATTTCTATGATCATTAAATTTAAACACTATCTTTCTGACACAAACCTATCTGATAATACAATTTCAGCCTATTTATTTGCAGTAAAGCAATATCAGAAAAAATTCGGAGAATTAGATAAACAACGTCTCAAACAATATAAATTATTTCTAGTCGAGAAATATAAACCTCAAACAGTTAATTTACGCTTAAGAGGAATAAATTATTTTTTAGATTTCTGTAAGAAAGAGAAATGGAAACTTACATTTGTTAAAGTTCAGCAAAAACCCTTTTTAGAAAATGTGATTAGTGAGGCAGATTATCATTATTTTAAGAAAAGGCTAAAACAGGACAATCAGTTATATTGGTATTTCGTTATACGCTTTATGGCAGCAACGGGAGCAAGGATTAGCGAACTGATACAAATAAAGTGCGAACATATTAGAATAGGCTATATTGATTTGTATTCTAAAGGTGGAAAATTACGCCGAATTTATATTCCATCAGCATTACAAGAAGAAGCAATACAATGGTTATTTGAACAAAATAAACAAAGTGGATTTCTGTTTATCAATCGTTATGGAAATAGGATCACAGCAAAAGGTATATCAAGCCAACTTAAAGTTTTTGCCAAGCGTTATAAAATTGATCCAAAAGTTGTTTATCCTCATTCTTTTCGCCATCGCTTTGCAAAAAGTTTTCTGGAGCGTTGTAATGATATTAGCTTTTTGGCTGATTTAATGGGGCACGAAAGTATTGATACCACTCGAATTTATTTACGAAAAACCAGCACAGAACAACAGGAAATTGTTAATAAAATTATTGATTGGTAATCAATTAGGGGACAACGTCCCCTATACAACGGGTTAATTTTTCTCAAGTTTTTGCAAATGAGAAAAAAGTTCTTCTATTTTTTCGACTATGCGTTTTTGTTCATTATGTGGAGGTAAGGGAACAAATAAATTATATAATTTCTCATCGTTTATTGCTGGATATGCAACGCCTACCATTTCTGAATTGACAAGCTCTGTAAAAGTAGAGCTCAATAAATAATAAAATAGATATTTATTTTCACACTTACTAAACACATTTAGTGTAGCAAAAGCGGTGCTAGCAATGGGTTCAAATTCAAAATCTTGATCAATAATACAAATATTTCTTAAATATGGGCGGACAGTTGAATATAAAATTGTATTTTTTTGAACAATTTTCCTCGCTCGAGAAGGTGCTTTTTCTGCTTCGATAATATTATCTAAGTTATTTAATCTATTCTTTTTATTATCTACTAATCCAACATCTATATAAAAAAATTTATTTTTTGGTGTTTTTTGTCCTAAATTAAATGTAATATCGCTCAACCTCACCCAACACCAACTGTCAGGGATTTCGAACGGCAATTCCTCATCAATACATCGCTCCACTCCATCAATCAACTCATAATGAGAATTATCACGTCTAAAAATCTGTTTTTGTTGCTTTGGTTTCTTGAGTTTTTTCTCTGAAATCAACCGCTCTTTTTCAGCCCGAATACGAGCAATAAGCGTCATCACAGGTTCATCTTGCGGATTTTGCTCTACCAATTTCCCTTGAATCGCCGCTTGTAAAATAGATTTTTTCAGTTGTGAAGGAAAAGATTGGTGTAAAGCGGTCAGCTCTTGCTCTTTTTTTGTATATTGCTCAACGAATGGTAGCAGTGCTTCGATTTTGGCAACAATGCGTTTTTGTTCGGCTAATGGGGGAAGAGGGGTGATTGTTTTACCGAATTCACTCCCTGAAATTTCTTTAAAAGTTGTCCCTGATGCTCTTGCTTGAATATCCGGAGTGAAATAAATCAAAGCATAATAAATATAATCAACAACTTCTTTTTTGTATAAGTCAATAGACTTAAATCCTTGATTCGTTGCTAATTCATTTAAGGTAATAGCAATATAACCAATGGGAGCTCTACTAGAGTAGATAATAGAATTTTTAGTTAATATTCGAGCAGATGAAGAATGTAATCCTTTCGAGGTGATATTTCTAGTACCTTTTTTAATGTATTTGCCTGAAATATATTTCATATCCGCAGGAGTAACCCAAGGAATATGACCATTCCAATTATCTATTTCGTTAGTTTTGGGTGTTCCTCCACCAATAATTTCACCTATATTTTCCAATTTCACCCAAACCCAACTATCAGGAATTTCAAAGGGAACTTCGGTCTGGTTGGGATAAGGATTTTTATAATAAGTGAAAATAGAGTGAAATTAATATTTTT
>JAUMXI010000052.1 GCA_030529185.1 Flavobacteriaceae bacterium | reverse complement strand
ATTGCGCCAAGCAGCACGCTCAATGGCTCATGAAGAACCTAAAGTTACTCATCATCGTCATGAACATGAAGAATAATTTTTAAGGTTGTTAGTTTAATTGCGACCAAACAAATCAAAAGATTTGTTTGGTTTTTTTATAAAATTAAAAAGATATATAAATAAAAAAGCCACACATTCAAGTGTGGCTTTATATATATGGCGTCCCCACGGGGATTCGAACCCCGGTTACCGCCGTGAAAGGGCTATTATCTAAAATCGAGTAAATTTACGACATTTGTCAAATAGTTTGGTGATAAATGGGCGTAACGTTGGGTTATTCGTGTATCTGAATGTCCAAGTAAAATAGAAACTTGATAAATTGGTACACCCTCTTTTACAAGCAGACTTGCAAATGTATGACGTAAGTCATGTATTCGTAAGCCATTTAATTTTGCTTTGTCAGTTGCAAAGAGCCAAGCTCTGCGAAAAGTCTTGTATCGATTGTTTGTTCGATGATTATAAAAAACCCAGTAATTATTGTAGTTCTTCAATTCTTTAAGAGATGAAATTGCGTTGTAATTCAATGGTTTATAAAGTGTTTTTCTGTTTTTTGATAAGTTATTTCTAATAACTAAATATCGTTCATCTAAATTAACGTTTTGCCACGTCAAATTTAAAAGTTCACTAGAGCGACAGCCAGTGTTTAAAAGCAAGTTTACATAGTGAAAAAAAATCGGATTTGAATAGTTAGAACAAGCATTTAAAAGTTTTTTGCATTCAGCATGATTTAAGTAACGGGGGATAATATCTTGTTCAAAAAGAGAAAAGCCATTAAAAGGATTGTAAATTGTTGTTTTTTTGTGTTTGTTATAGTAATTAATTGCTGAGCGTGCAAGGGTTAATTCTCGGTTGATTGTTGAGTTTTTTACTCCCTGTAATGTACGAATGGTGCAATAATCGTGAATTGTTTCAATGTCAAGGGATTTACCTGCAAACCACATTAAACGGTTAAACTTATCTAAATAATCATATTTTGATTGATATAAACCATTTTTTTGATAAAAATCTAAAATTAACAATAAATTCATTTTTTGTCTTTTATATTTTCTTTGTTATTTTTTAACTTATTGATTTTACTTTTTTTTTGGGCGTTCCCCTTCGGGTCGGGCTTTCCGTTTCAATGCCTGCATTAATTTGTCTAATAATTCATATTCCAAATAATTGTGTTCCTGTTACCTCGATAACTCAATAATTTGGGATTTATTGACCTCTTAATTTGTCATTTCCCACTACAATCCCTAACGCTTGCCACACCCTAACGCAACACTCGCCCAGTTCCTGCCCCGCCTTACGGTCGATAAATCGATGTTTTGTAGTAATAAGCCTGCAGACAGACAATAAACTAAAAGGTAATGAGCTAAATTGACCGTAGCCCCTAGTCATGCAACGTTATACGCTTCCTGCCTTGTCATTCCCAGTCTATACGCTAAAATTTGCGGTTAAATTGTCAAGGTACGCTTTGCTTTACTCCTTGACAATTTAACCTATGCAAATTTTCTAGCGTGACTGGGGAACGACAGGCGAAGCGATAACGGTGCGATGACAAACAAAAAAAAATCAGCTCTAGCGATACTGATTTTTTTTTGTATTCGGGGCTACTAGACCCCGCAAGGGGAACTCTTGGCTTCAGCTCCAACAATGCGATGACCTTCAACCATGATATACAGGGTTAAATTGTGTTGAAATAAAGTCTACAGTTGAAAAATTATAGAAATCATCACCAACCAAAAATGACGATTTTTCTAACTCTTTCTCAATACAAACAGCTGTAACCTCACCTTCAACGAGAACATACAAATCATCAAAACAATTGCCGTTACAAAATGGGTGATAAATAAAATTGACACGTTTACCTAAATAACTGGTAAAATCATTTACAGTCATGACCTGAATTCCTTGTTAATTCGGATTGTGATTAGCTCATGTAGATGATTGTCGTCATCTGCATGGGTGTTATTCTTCTGTTTTCCTCATATTATTCCTTTTAAACTACTTTCAACCTCAGTCTTGGATTTAACTTTAAGCCTTTTGGTAGATACTCTTCAAAGTCAAATAAGTTTTCCGATATATTCAATTGATAATCATTTGGTAAATTATTTCCAAAATCAATATTTAACATATGCAACACAGGTATAGCTTCATTAACTGTTGGTTTTGATAAATTTTGTAAGAATGCTCGACTAAAACCGCAATCCACCAGAGTTTTTACCAACAATGAAAATTGTGATTTACTATAATTCTTTTGAACATTAATAAAACCATCAATTTTCAAGTCACGATAAAACCTAAAGGCATTTTTTGCTTTGGTAGTAGAAATTCTTCCAGTTTTAGTAACAGTTGTTAATTTTTCGTATAAAATTTCTCTTACTTTGGCATCATCTGCATTGGTCATAACCATACCTTTTAATGTACTGAGTATTGGGTCGAATTTATATTTCCATAACTTTATAAAGGTATTAGGGTTTTTTCTCACATAATCAATAAACTGCCATAAATTACTAGGTATTGACATTTGATGAAGTTGTCTAGTTTTTATAGTTGCTTCAAACCTTATCAATTTATCTGCAATATCTTGCAATTTAGGTGTTAATACTTTCAACTTTTGTAATGACATTAAACAGCCTGAATTAGCCTTTTTGGCTAATTCTTTACGTTCATTTCTTAATTCTGCACCTTTACAATAAATTTTTGCTCCACCGACACGACTATTTTCCGAACCGAAGTAAATAGTATTCCAACGTTCTTGTTTACTGTTATTACGTAATCGACCGAAATTGACATTTCTTAGATATTCTCTCATTTGTTCAGCACTGTGTTTATTTTGCATTTTTGCTGAATATGTAATATCTAACCTAGATATTTTGGCATTAGCAACATCAAGAAATTGCCAGAAGTTAGGATATGCTTTTTTGAATACTGCCAGCATATCGGCTATAGAGTTATACAAAAAGTTATGCCCATATACATTGTGACCCTTTTCGATTTTGGCAACAGAGGCATTTAGCGACAAATAAGGCAAACAATTTGCTGTTCTATCGAAAAACTTGCAGGCAACGCCACTATGTGATGTTGGAAGACTTTCAAATGGGTGATATAGGTCACCATGTGTAATTTCTTTAGTGATTGGGTCACGAACGATATAGCGAGTAGATGCGACTAATCCATAATCAGCAACATCGCCAATTATCATATTTACATTACCTTCTTTGCGAGTGTATGTTTTAAACATAGGTATATGGATTATGACTGTATCTATCATTTTTCACCAGTTCTATATGAATATAGAAATATATTTCGATAGGATTATATAATGTTATATAAATATAGACAACAAAAAATCATAGAATTATATAGAATTATAGAACTAATTTTTGAGGAAATACCAATGACTGACAAAAAGAAAAGTCCATATCCACAATCTTTAGCTTTAAATAAATGGGAGCAAAAAGAGACCTATAGAAAGATGATAGAAATTAATAATAAATTATCAGAAAAAGACATGAGAGGAATATCTAAA
This sequence comes from Flavobacteriaceae bacterium, assembly GCA_030529185.1. Taxonomy (GTDB): domain Bacteria; phylum Bacteroidota; class Bacteroidia; order Flavobacteriales; family Weeksellaceae; genus JABCPE02. The sequence goes on along the minus strand of JAUMXI010000052.1, from coordinate 262 downwards.
GAAAGTGAACTGTTACATAGAATTATTGAACTAGCATTACCAAGATTAGATGTTTCTGAAAGTGGGACTATTATTTTAAAATAAATGCAAAAAACTAAAATTTAGGACGTAAATCCACCACTAAATATGGTGGATTTATCCACCATTTAGTTCGGTCGCTCAGTCGTTCGTCCTCCTCACTTCTTCGCTTCCTCACTAAATGGCAAAAAAAAATCACCGCAAGGGTGATTATATCATATGGCGTCCCCACGGGGATTCGAAC
>JAUMXI010000051.1 GCA_030529185.1 Flavobacteriaceae bacterium | reverse complement strand
GTACTTAATTTAGATGTGTAATCCTCAATGTATTTCATTGTAATGTCATCACCATAAGGTTCAAAACATTTTTTACCCAATTCAATATCAAGTAGATAAATGTATTTTTTCTTAAACCAAATTTCTTTGCTTATTTGGCATAACTCGGTAAAATTTGCTTCTTCTTGTAATTTACGAAAGGCTTTTAATTCTATCAGTTCTCTTTCGCCAAGTGTTTTTGCCCCTGATGCCTGAGTAGAAATATTACTTACGCTGTACATTTCCTTAATAACTGCATCTTTAAGATAAGCTGCACTCGGCAATAAATTAGTAAGTCTGTTTATATAATCATCAAAGAAACCTGTTCCTAATTCCCAATTTTCTGCCAATGGAATACCAATAGCCAAAGGGTTTCCTATCCAACTATCATCATTATAGCGTGGCGGAGAAATAATTAGGTGTCCTCTTTGGCTTTTCTGTGAATGCTGACTGATGTAAACATACATATATACTAAGTTTTCGCTATCCAATTCTTTAACCCAAGAACGCATATTACGAATCTCCATTGGAACAGCTAAAAAACCTTGTTCTTTTAGAAACTGCTTTAATTTCTTAATCTCTTCTGCAAAACTCATAATAATGTTTCATTTAGTTTGTTTAGAATTTAAAAAAATACTTTTTGATATTTTCATAATTATTTATTGGTAAAATTTTCTTTTTTCCGAAGAAAAATGCATATTTCGAGCATTTTATCAGCAAATTTACTTGCTAAACTTTGCATTTAATGCTTTTTGTCGCTCGATATTGGAATTAATTTCGTTTAAAACGTTTTTTTCATCCAATTTTCCTGTTGCTCCTATTGTCAAAACCTCTAAATAGCGTATTAAAACAGTAGTTCGCCAAGTAAATTCTTCTTTTTCAGATGTGTTGTAACGTTCCAATTGCTCCAAACTGCTCTCCACCAGCATTCCGTCACGCTTTTTTTGCAGATGTTCGGCGTGTTCCTCATCGTCATCCCATTCGGAGCGTACCTCATTTATCAAATAATGCTTAATTTTCTCCTTTTCGGTGTTGTCATTGCTCAAAAAATAACGCAAGGTGTAACTTGGTTCCACAAAAGTCCATTGGTTAAAATTGCCGTTAAACGGAATTTGCGTCATCAAATCAAGGAGCGTTTGAACGGCAGATAAATTGTTGGTGTACAATAAACTGAAAAGCAAGTCATTGGCTTTTTTTAAATTGCTTGCATTGGTTGCCGAAAATTTTTTGTCCAACAACTCAATGTGTTTGATTTGTTGGGCAGTAAGCCCTTCGTGTTTTAATAATTCTTTGAAATTCATTGTTGTTATTTTGTTTAAATTATTCTGTTTTTGATAGAAAATCCTAAAAAACAGGCGAAAAATCCCGCCAAAACACTGATTGTCATTTTGATTTTTTAAAAGTAGTTCTATTTTTTTATAAAAAGATTAAATTCTTTACTTATTCTTCTTTTTTTGCTGATAATTATGCTTTGGCATTCCTAACATTCTGTCTACAACGTTATGCATCAGGTGAGCAAAGCCATCTTCAAGTATAAATAGCTGGTCAGACCAGTAAGTTTGTTCGTTTTCAACAGCAGCAGGGTCAAAACTTTTGATAAATTCCGTAATTCGTTCTACTTCGGCTTCCATTGGGAAGTCCTCATCACTTTGATGAGCCTTATACATAAAAATTCCAGCCATATATCGGCAATAACTCCTGTAAAATGCCGTGAGGGAACTATTCACAAACATTAAGTTGCTTTCATCTTCATAATAGAAATCATATTTAAAGATTTTTCCTTCTTTGTCAATCACAAAATATTGTTTCTCAAAGCCAATTTTCCCGAAACATAAAAAATCACCAAAAGGAATGCGTATTTCGGGCATTTCATCGGCAAATTTTACAAAATAAATCCTTTCGTGTTCGTTGTCGAGAAGTAACGGGAGTTCATTTTCATATATTTTTTCAAGGTTTTTTTCTTCTTTTTGACGTTCTTTTAAAATAGTTACACCATCTGTTTGTAAACATTTTACTAAACTCATCGTTAGTTAATTAATCTGATTATTTTACAAGAAATAGTTTTAATTTTTGAGGTTAATTGCGTTTGATTTTATTTTTCTTTTACCATTTTTTCCACCAAAGGAAATTTCTTTGAGGTTGTATTCCCATTTCTTTTAATTGTTTGCGAAATTGTGGTTTTTCTTTACCTAATTGATATAGTAACTCGTTGTCTTTTTTGTGATTATAGAAAGCAAATGCTTCCAAAATGTGATGTGTATGCCAATAATCTTCTGAAAATAGAAATTCTTTGAGCTGGCTGAGTCTGTTTGGGGGAGCAATGGTAATGAGAGCTTCTATAAACAAATTTTTATCGTGCTTATTTTCAGTTTGATGTATTTTTTCTAGAAGGTCATCAAATGCTTTATTATCATTGGCGAGTTCTAATTCGGTTCTATGTTTGTTTTGAAAATCCGGAGATTTAACACCAAAGGCAGAAACATCAGTGATTTCTTCGGATTTTACCTTTTCGTAAAAGGTTTTTAGCGTGCGAAAGACTGGTTTTGTCCAAAAATCTTCTGAAAAAAAGAAAATCCAACCTCGCATTGTTCCTTTTGTCATAATTCCTGCACAATTACTGTCTTCATCTGCTGAAAATAGCAAGATATCATCACAAAATGAAAGATTTTCATATTCTTCTTTCAAAAATTGTATGTACTCCTCATTAATTTCAACTTCTTCGGCGTCAAAAAGATGTACATTTCTGTCGAATTTGGTGTAATTGGCATACCAATCATTGATAATATCAATTTCTTCCTGTAAAAGTCCTTTAGGATTGATGTTAAAATCTTTAAAATAATCTTTATTATGAGCCATTTTTAGTTGTTTTTTGGGTTAATTTTCATCTTTCCAAACATCCTCATAGCCTTCATTGTCAATGATAAAACGAAATCCTTGCTCTAATCCCAAATAAGGTAATACTTCGGGCAAAATTTCAATTAGATGATACCAGTGTACTGGTTTGTAGAAATCATCTGCATCAGAATACTCTCCGCAGTAAATAAACCACGAAACGTTTTCGTCTTCCTCTAACACGATTCGCTCTCCAATGATAGGCATTTGCCCCAATGTGTCCAAAGCTACCGCTACCATTTCATTAGGTTTTAGTTGCTCAAATTCGGACTCGTATTTTGCACAAATTTTCAGTTGTGATTCCTTTATGTTCATAGTTTTATTCTTTTTATATTTTGTGTCAATAGATTAGAAAACACATTACGGATTTTCTTTTTCTACTTCTAATGTTTTTTGAAATTCTTTTTCAAAGTTTTTTTGTTAAAAAAGTGAATTTTTTTCAGTCTTTAATTTTCCCCATTTTATCTCCTATAAATTGCTTCCACTCAGGTTTTAGCTTTGGGCTGATATGTTCAGTTAATTGTAATAGTTCTTTTTTGTGTTGAGAACCAGAAAGTTTATAAATTGCCCATAATAGTTTTTTGTGAAACGAATAATAATTGTTGTACTGCATATATTTCAGTTTCACTCGGAAAGCCTTAAGCAAATACGGAACGGTTTCTTTGTTTCTGTTGTCTTCCAAAACAGAAATAATATCTTCGTGACGTTCGTGCCAATCTTTGAGTAATAATTCCTGACAAAGTGCTACAACTTCCTTATTATGAATATTAAAAATGAATACAATCAACAACGCATTTTCTAAAGTTTCTCCATCTTTGTTTGCTGTACAATCTTTCAGAAACAGAACTGAAAGTGTTTCAACCGAAATATTTTCTTTTTCAGCGCATTGCGTGATGTAATATCTCAGGTCGTATTCAGAAAGTTTTTCGGTCGTGTTATAAAAAGTATGATGGTGATTCTG
>JAUMXI010000002.1 GCA_030529185.1 Flavobacteriaceae bacterium | reverse complement strand
GCAAAATACCATAATTAACTGATTTACAAATTGAAAAAATTAAAATGAAAGAAAATAAGTAGAGACAGTCTATATCCAACAAACCTAAAACAGATTTAAAACATCTCTCATTTTTATAGCCTTAACTATTAGAATTTGATGAAATTTAATCATTTGAAACAAAGTTCTTGATCTTATCCCAAAGCTTTTGTCTATTTGAATTAATAGATACATAGAAATCTAATCATCATTTCAGTAGCTCTTGAAAAGTATTCCCATCTTCTATATTTCCAGAATTATATCCTCTCATAAACCACTCTCTACGCTGTGCTGATGAACCGTGCGTGAAAGACTCTTGATTAACATATCCTTGGGAGCGACGCTGAATATTATCATCTCCAACAGCTTCTGCGGCACTAATCGCTATATCTATATCTCCCGCTTCCAAGAAATCCTCTCTATCATTGCTTCTTTTCGCCCAAAGCCCAGCATAAAAATCCGCTTGAAGCTCTACAGCCACAGAAATTTGATTTACTTCTTTTTGGGAAAACCTTCCGTTTCTTTTAGCTTTTTCTACTTTTTCTAATACCCCCAATAGATTTTGGATATGATGCCCCACCTCATGAGCCATTACATAAGCAATTGTAAATTCCCCTGTTTTCGCACCATATTTATTACTAAGTTCATTAAAGAACCTCATATCCATATAAATAGTTTCATCGGCAGGGCAATAGAATGGTCCCATAGCGACCTGTGCCGTCCCACACCCAGAGTGTGTGATATCTTCAAACATCACCACCTTGGGTTCTCTATAATTCCAGCCTCTTTCTTCAAAAACTTCTCGCCAAGTTTCTTCCAACTCTGCCGAAAGCATCTCGATAAAATTTTTCATCTTCAGTTCGCCCTCCGTCAATTGTCTCTGCTCGGTTTGTTGAGGAACGCTTGTTTGTGAGTTATTCAATACAGCTGTAGGATCTCCTCCTAGAAACATTACTATTAAAGCTATAACAATAGTGCCAAGACCTCCTCCTATCATCATTCCTTTTCTACCTCCTTGTCCTCTTCGGTCCTCCACATTTTTACTTCTGTCGTTAGTCCATTTCATATTTTAATATTTATATTAGATTTAAATTTCTATTAAAATTAATCATTTTCAAAGCAGTTATTCCCGCTTCCACTCCTTTATTTCCTAAATTACCTCCACTTCTTGCAATGGATTGTTCTTTATTATCATCGGTTAGCACACAGAAAATTGCAGGAGTATCTGTTTTTACATTACAGTCTTTAATTCCTTGAGCTACCGCTGAACAGACATAATCAAAATGAGGAGTTTCTCCACGAATGACACAGCCAATGGCTATTACTGCATCAAACAAATTGTTTTTACAAAATTGCATTGTAGCAAAACTCAATTCAAAAGCACCAGGCACATAATACACCTTTATATTTTCTTCTTTCACTCCTTCTTTTTTTAAAACTTCTATTGCCCCATCTCTGAGGTTAAAGGTAATAAAATCATTCCATTCAGAAACTATAATGCCGATGGTAAAATCATCGGCATTATTTATCTCCAATGGCTTATAATCTGAAAGATTTGTAGTTGCCATTTTTATTATTTATTTAAATTTTTAATATTTCAACATTTCTATATAAGCACTTGAAAGCCCTCTGTCATATTCTTGATATTTTTCTTCAATTGTATTGAAGTGTTTTTTTGCTACTTCCTTTTTTTTCGTTGCCAAAGCAAAAACTCCGGCTTTTCTCGTAAAATAATAAGATGTATAAACATCATCAGAAGTAGAAATTGCTTTTTCAAATAGAGACAAGGCATCTTCTGGTTTATTTAAATTCGCCATACAATCTCCCATTACTCCATACTTCAAAGCCGTTAAGACTTTATTATTTGAAGAAAATTTATCCAATAAATCATAGGCTTTTTGGTAATTTCCTTTGTTAAATTCTATCAAACCAGCATTATACGCTGATAACCTCCCCGCATCTGTTCCTGCGTATTTTTCTATAGCACCTTTGAAACCAGAATTGGCTGTTTTCCCCAAAGCTATATCTTCTCTGCCCTCTGCCAAATTCTTTTGTGCTGTAAGATACATTTTGGTAGCCTCTTCGTTTTTTGGTAACACAACAAACTGCTGATAACCAAAATATCCCAAAACTAATGCAACCACAAACGCAAAAGCCAATCCAATTTTTTTAGCATTTTTTTCTATAAATCTTTCGGATTGCACCACATTTTGGTCTAATTCCTGGAACATTTCCACCGTTTCTTTTCCTTCAATCTGTTGATTTTTATGATTTTTTGCCATAATATTTTTAAAAATTAATTCGCAAATTTAAGATTTTCAATGCAATTTAGCAACTACTTTATTAATATTCTAAAATTTTAAACACTTCTGCGTTTTCTATTTGTTGTAATTTTTGGCAACCACCCAAATCTTTCAACTCTATTAAAAAACTAAACTGAGCCACTTTTCCGCCCTGTCTTTGCACCAATCTTGCAGCCGCCGCAGCCGTTCCACCTGTCGCCAAAAGGTCATCGTGAATAAGCACTCTTTGCCCTTCTTTTATCTGGTCGGTTTTCATTTCGATTTCTGCAGTTCCGTATTCTAAATCGTATTTTTCTCCGATAAATGGCGGTGGAAGTTTGCCTTTTTTTCTAATCAAAATAAAAGGAACGCCCAATTTCACAGCAAGAGCAATCCCAAAGATATAACCACGACTCTCAATTCCGCAGACTACATCTACTTTACCTTTACTGAAATTCGCCATTTCCTCCACCACTTCTTCATATAATTTAGGTTGAAGAAAAATGGGTGTGATATCCTTAAACTGAATTCCTTCCTTTGGGAAATTAGGAATGTTTTCTATTGTGTTTTCTAATTTAGTAATCAACTCCTGTGTCGCCATATTTTTTATTGTTTTTCTGATGAATTAATTTTATAACCGATAATTTTCCAAGAATCTTCTGTTTGTTTCAAAGAATAAGAAACATTCAACTCTGTAGTATTCCCTTCTAAATCAACTACTTCATAAAGGGCATTCACCACTGCGTTTTTATCTGAATGAGATTGAGAATGAACTTTTTTAATTTTAATGTTTTTCACACCACCGAAACCAGAATTAGGATTTGAAAACTGCTCAAAACCACCCCATTGAGGATTTTCCGAAAGCTCATAAGCTCCTCTTAAATTTTGATGATTTAGATTGCTCAAAAATTTATTTACCACATTTTCAGGTTTTTCTACCTGAAGTTTATCACTGGGAATTTCCTCATCAATAATTGCTGTTGGTTTTAAAGCCTTTGCATTGACCAAAACTCCTGTTTTCAGGAATTGATGCGTTTTGCTTGTAGTTTTTACACTTACCTTAATGTCAATTATTTCATCAACAATTTTCTCGGCAGGAAGCGTATTCAATTTTAAATAAAACCCTTTGAAATGATGGTCTGTCATTACATTTTTGGAAGTCAATAATCTTTCGCCACCGCTATAAATTTCCATTATGGTTTCTAAACCAGCATTCGCGAACTCAACTTTTTTCCCTGAACGGTCTATGAGGCTTGGGATTACTCTTAAGGCTTTCGCTCCCATTATGCTATCCATTTCTATTGGATTGACGATGATTTCTAAACTTTCTGCCAAGATATCGTTGGCATCAATTTCTTCTGCTTCTAAATTTTGAAAAATATTCATTTCGCCTAACGAAGGCGGTGCCGTGCTTGACCAATCCACATTATTTTTCTTCGCTACCTCATCTGCCAGAGCAAAAATATCGGGAACTTTTTTGGCATTAATTAATTTCGCCAAGGCTTCCAACCTTTGAATATCCGTCTCACCTTCCACTGCGAAAGTTTTTAAAATATAAAGCGCCTCATTGAATTTTGTTTGCTGAAGGGTGTTGAGGGATGTTGCCATCTCGTTAATGCTTTCTTGGAAACTCTTCATCGAAGAAGCATCTACCTCGTCTTTTTTACAGCTCCCCAAAAATAGCAATAACGCCAATGATAAAAATCGTAAAAATTTCATCTCATAAAATTTAATTTCGCTCCAAAAATAAACATTTTTCATTTTTTAACGATAACTTAGGATAGTTTTCTTACTTTTGTTCAAAATTTTTTGGAATGAAAAACACTTTTAAAGCATTTTTTTTTAGTTTCTTTTTAGGATTTACAGCGGATTTCTCTGCTCAAATAGAGACACAAACGGAGCAAATCGGTGATGCTGAATTAATCACCACGATGGACAAAAGAATCCGCAATACGATAGAAAACCTAGAAGAATCTTGCAAAAAAACCACTCAAAAAAAAGGAAATATTAGCCGTAATACAACAGCGAATCCCTCGAATGTATCTACCACAAAAGAACTAACTACAGCTGAGATTTGCAAAAAAAATCCAAGAATTTTAGGCTATAAAATCCAAGTTGCTGTGGTAAAAAACAAGGAAGAGGCTGACAAAATAAGGGTTGATTTTAGAAATCAATTTCCTACAATAAAAGTGGAAATAGACGCCTCTCTTCGTCCTAATTATAGAATTTTAGCGGGAAGTTATTTCAGTAGAGAATCCGCAAACCCAGATTTAAGGAGAATTCGAATTGCTTTTAGTTCTGCTACTGCCGTTCAATACAGAGTATTCTGCACCGAAGCGAAATAATCAAAAAGAGAAAAAGGAGAAATAAATCTCCTTTTTTAAATTTTTAGAACACTACATCTCTCTTCTCGGTTTTTTAGATTGTAGGTAAATTTTCTGTCCTTCTACTGGTTCTCTGCCTTCTTCCATTCTGTTTTTGGTGTAAAGTTTTCGGAGTTTTATGCCAAATTTTTGGGCAATGTCATACATTCTATCCCCTTTTTGAGCAGTATAAAATTCTTGACTTCCAGAAGAATTTTTAGACTCTAAAAAGATGATTTGTCCTTTTTTTAGGTTTTGAGACCTTAATTCATTGTAAGTCATCAACCTACTTTCATTAATTCCATATTTCTGTGATAGGGAAGATAAATCTAAATCTCCTGGCAAGACTACATATTTCAGACCTCCATTCGGGTGCGATTGAATAGAAATAGCCTTTAATATCTCCACTTTTGTTAATTTCGGTTCAGGTAAAGGCTTGACCTCCACAACTGGCACAGCTGGTTTTTCTTCTTTTTTGGGTTCAATCTTTTCCTCTACAACTTCTGTTTTGGCGATTTCTACTTTATCAACAGGCTTATAGCCAGGGTATCTTTCTTCCAATTTAGCTTCCACTTCGTGAGGTTTTAGATAATCAAATTCATAAAGTTTGTAGCGTTCTATTCTATCAATCAAAATTTGGGCATATCTCGGATTGGTGGCATATCCTGCTTTTTTCAACCCGTAAGCCCAAGCCTTATAATCTCTCATATCTAGCTTGAATAGCCTTACATAATATTTTCTATGAGCCAAAAACAGAGAATGGTCTCGGTACGATTCACGCGGATTATCATACACCCTAAAACACTCATTAGGTGCATCATCGGTATGTTTCATTGTTTTTCCTGTCCAATTTTCTTTGCATTTTATCCCAAAGTGATTTTTCCCTTCTCTCGCAAGGCGACTTTGTCCGCCCCCCGTTTCTAAAATCCCTTGAGCTAATTTGATACTCGCTGGGATTTTGTAAAGTTCCATCTCTTCAACGGCATATTTTGCAAAATTCTGAATATACTGGTCGTCCGTTTTCCAATCTTGTGCCGAAAACATAGAAAACACTCCCAACGATAAAGCAAAAACTATTTTTTTCATTTTAACTTAAATTTCTATTTTTAATAAGTTTCTATTTTGTTTCTTTAATAATTCGTTCGCTCCCAAAACACCTTGCAAACCACCCGTATGGAAAGCCAAAATTTTTGCGTTTTTAGGGAAATAATCTTTTTCAATGAATTCAAAAAGATGTTTCATCATTTTTCCTGTGTAGATAGGGTCTAACGGCACTTTATGTTTTTGATAAAAACCATTGATAAAAGCCACTGTTTCATCGGTGATTTTTCCGTATCGCCCTTCGTGAGCCTCAAAAAGTTGAAAATTTTGCTTTCCACTTAATTGATTAATTCTCTCTCCTACTGAATCATCTTTCACGACTTTAAAGCCCAACACTTTCTGATGATTTTCGGCGAATTTAGACAATCCTGAAATTGTTCCGCCCGTTCCTACCGCAGTGCAAAGATAGTCAAAATCTTGCGTTCTCTCGTCTAGCATGTATTTTACGCCTTCCACCGCCAATTCATTGGTTCCACCTTCGGGGACTATCAAGGCTTCTGGATGTTTTTCTTTAAGTTTCTGAGTAATGAGCTCTTTATTTCTATATTCTTCACGATTAACGAATAAAAATTCCATTCCCCTACGATGAGCCTCTGCCAAAGTAGGATTTTCTTGCCATTGATTTTCCAATTCCTCCCCACGAATAACCCCCAAGGTTTTTACTCCAAATTTCTCTCCCACTGCCGAAGTAGCCGCGATATGATTTGAAAATGCCCCTCCGAATGTAATTATCAGCCTGTTTTCCACTTCTTTTGAAAGATAATTTTTAACATTATAAAACATCTTCCAGTATTTATTTCCAGAAATTTCACGATGAACCCAATCCTCTCGTTTTACAAAAAGCCGAACATCCCATTGGTTAGGGATTTCTACAATGGGGATTTTTATCGCATCTCGTTCCATAGTACAAATTTCCGTATTTTTTTTGATTTTTATTCTATAAATCTGTTATTTTGTCGCAAAAATCTATTGGCACAGCAATTGTCTGTTATATACTTACTTTTTTATTTTCAGAATTTAACGAAAAACTTCAAACAGACGATGACAATTTGTCATTTAATTTATATTTTGAATTATGATAGAACTAGAAGATGTTTCATTTGATGGTTTAATGAACGATGGTTTTAGTATTGTGACGGAAGAAATTTCGGACAATCCCAACGAAACCCCGAAAGAACAAATGCTTTTTCCTATTTTACCCGTGAAAAACACCGTGATGTTTCCCAAGGTGGTAATTCCCATCACGGCGGGGCGAGATAAATCCATTAAGCTTCTTCAAGAGGCATACCACAGCAAAGAATATATTGGGGTAATTAGCCAGAAAAATGCCAATGTGGAGAACCCTTCGCTGAAAGATTTATATCTTGTAGGGACTATTGCTAAGGTGATTAAAATCATCAACTTACCTAATGGACACATTACGGCGATTGTTCGTGGGATTCATCGTTTTAAAATAAAAAAAATGGTAACCACAGAACCGTATTTCTTAGCAGAAATTAATAAGCTAAGAGATGTTTCTTCTAAAAATAAAGAGGAGTTTCAGGCATTATTGGAGAATCTTAAAGACCTGTCTGTAAAAATCATTCAACTTGATCCAAATATTCCTAATGTTGCCAATTTTGCTATTAGAAATATAGAAAGCTTGGAGGATTTGCTGAATTTCATCTGCGTTAATGCCAATTTTTCTACAGCAAACAAACAAAGACTTTTGGAAGAGAAAAATCTCTTTTCCCGAGCAGAACAATGCTATGAGCTATTGGTTGAAGACTTCCAGAAATTGGAATTGAGAAATAAAATTCACCAAAAAACCAGCAAAGATTTAGACAAGCAACAAAGGGAATATTTTCTAAATCAACAAATTAAGACCATTCAGGAGGAATTGGGCGGAAATTCTGAAAACGATGTAGAAGAGCTGAAAGCAAAGGCAAAAAAAATCAAGTGGAATGAAGAAGTAGAAACGCATTTTCAAAAGGAAATCAATAGATTGCAAAGACATAATCCTCATTCACCAGATTATAATGTTCAGAGAAATTATTTAGATTTCTTCACGGATTTGCCTTGGGAAAATTACTCCAAAGACACTTTTGATATTCCAAAAGCGGAAAAAATTTTAAATAAAGATCATTTTGGTTTAGAAGATATTAAGAAAAGGATTTTAGAATACATCGCCGTTCTGAAACTTAAAAATAATATGAAATCGCCTATTCTCTGCTTGGTAGGTCCTCCTGGAGTGGGTAAAACTTCTTTGGGAAAATCCGTTGCCGATGCTTTGGGGCGGAAATACATCAGGCTTTCTTTGGGTGGTTTGCACGATGAGAGCGAAATCAGAGGGCATAGAAAAACCTATATTGGGGCTATGGCAGGGAGAATTTTGCAGTCCATTAAAAAGGCGGGAACTTCCAATCCTGTAATTGTTTTAGATGAAATAGACAAATTGGGAACCGGCACTCACGGCGACCCATCTTCTGCTTTATTGGAAGTCCTTGACCCTGAACAAAATAGCAGTTTTTACGATAATTATTTAGAATTGGGCTACGATTTATCCAAGGTAATGTTCATTGCCACAGCCAATAGTTTATCTCCTATCCAAAGGGCTTTGTTAGACAGAATGGAAATCATCAATCTTTCTGGTTATACTTTGGAGGAGAAAATAGAAATAGCGAAGAAACATTTAGTTAAAAAACAAATAGAAGAACACGGGCTAAAATCTACTGATTTTAAATTAGGAACAAAGGAGCTAAGCCATATTATAGAAGCCCACACTCGTGAAAGTGGCGTAAGGAGATTGGAGAAAAATATCGCTGCGATTGCTCGTTGGGTAGCTCTTCAAATCACGATGGGGAAAGAATTTAACCCTAAAATTTCTATTGCTCAAATTGATGAAATACTGGGAATTCCAAGGTCTAAAAACGATGCTTCGGAAATTGCAAATATCCCTGGTGTAGTCACTGGTTTGGCTTGGACAAGTGTAGGAGGCGATATTCTCTTCATTGAAAGTATTTTATCTGAGGGCAAAGGAAACCTCACGATGACGGGAAATCTCGGTAATGTAATGAAAGAAAGCGCAACCTTGTCTTTAGAATACATTAAGGCGAGGCACCAAGATTTTGGGATAGATTTGGAAAATATTACCAAGAAAAACATTCACATTCACATTCCAGAAGGAGCAACGCCAAAAGATGGTCCTTCGGCGGGAATTGCGATGCTTACCTCTATGGTTTCTACTTATACTCAGCGAAATGTAAGACCTAACTTGGCAATGACGGGCGAAATCACACTTCGTGGGAAAGTACTTCCTGTGGGGGGAATTAAGGAAAAACTCCTCGCAGCGGTAAGATCGGGAGTGAAAGAAGTTATCCTTTGCCACGAAAACAAAAAAGATGTAGAAGACATTAAAGGAGATTATTTCCAAAACCTTAAAATCCACTATGTAAGCACAATGGCAGAAGTGATAGATTTGGCATTAGAAAAAAAGAAATAAAATGAAAATACTCATTATCAACGGAGCAAATCTCAATCTTTTAGGAACTCGCGAACCCGAAATTTACGGGACGACTTCTATGGGAGATTTTTTGGAGAAATTAAAACAGGAATTTCCGAATGATGAGATTCTTTTCTATCAATCTAATATTGAGGGGGAAATCATCAACCGACTTCAAGAAGAGGATTTTGATGCTGTGATTATCAACCCTGGGGCATATACGCACTATTCTTATGCGATTGCAGACTGCCTTAAAAATATTTCAACACCTAAAATAGAGGTGCATATCAGCAATATTTATCAGCGGGAAGAGTTTAGGCAAAAGTCCGTCACGGCACCTTATACCGATGGACTTATTTCTGGTTTTGGATTAGAAGGTTATCATTTGGCTGTTTTGAGTTTAAAAAGATAAAAAGAGCAACAATTATTGTTGCTCTTTTTTTTATATTACTTTTTGAATTTATATTGGACACCGAAACCTAATGTTCTGATTTGTCCAGGGTTATAGTCTTTTCTTGAAGTACTATATCCCGTAGGGAAAAGTTCGTTTGTTGCATTGATAAGGCTTAAGAACATTTCTATATTTTTAAAGCTGTACTGAGCTCTTAAGTTTAAGGTACTTTGTCCTTTAACTCCTAGGAAGCCTTTATCTTCGTATAGTTTGGTATTTTCCGCATCAAAATAATAAGGTGATAGCCATTGCCATTCTGCTGAGATAAGGAATCCTTCAAACCAATGAGGGGTGTATATTATTTCGTTATTCATCATTAGTTTTGGAGCGTTTTCCATATAATTTCCGCTATAATCTTTTTTAGCACTTAATTTAAATTTATCATACTTATGTAGTGCATACGCAGAGGAAGAGCGAATGGTAAAATCGCTTACAGGATTGTATGTAATGCCCAATTCTATACCTTTATGAGATGTAGAACCTGCACTTTCGTTTTGCGAGTGTCCGTTGGGTTGTTCTACGCTTACAATTTCGTTTTTCCCTAATAATTGATACAAGCTAATATCTACTTTTAATTTATTTTCTAGCATACCGAACCATCCTCCGACTTCCATGTTGTGGAAATTTGCCGCTTCAATATCGTATAAAAATGCGGGTTGATTTAGTATTGTAGGGTCAAAATACTTTCTAATGGCAAAAATTCTATTCACAGGGGGCGGTGTAAATCCTTGACTGTAATTAGCATAAATTCCACTATATCTATCAAATTTATAAGTTGCTCCTACTTTAGGTGTTAATTGTTTATATGCTTTATATCCTTTTACTAAATCTGGGTTTTTCTCCAAATAGTTTTGATAGTCAATTCCGAAATAATCATACCTTAGACCTAGCTGAAGTCTTAAATTCTCTATTGGCTCAAAATCAAATTGGGTATAAAGTCCAATGCTGGTTACTTTTGTATCATTATTTGATGTAAAATTATTTGGTTCTTTGCTCACCAGTTTATTAAACCCTTTGTCATCTCTTTCTATATTAATTCTAAACGCTCTTGTGTTTGCATCGGTATATTCGTAAGTGGAGCCAATCAAGAATTTAGATTTTAGAAAGGAGAATTTGGCTAAATGCTGAGCTATAGCACCATAAGAGTGGTATGTAGGGTTTGAGATTTCAGAGGTAAATTTATTGGTTTTATCTACTCTTGATAGCGAATGCCCTGTAAGTTCTCTTTTATCATATCTGTGCAATAAAGTCAAGAAAGACTCATTGTTGTTATCCCAATGGTGGGTGACGGTTGCTCTTGTTCTTATTCCTCCGTCTATTCTATAACCATAGTCATTAGTAGATTCTTTAAACTCTCTTGCGTAATATCTTTTTTCTGTAACGCCTGTTGCACTTTCGCCGTTATAATTGGTATATGCAGACGCCAAGGTAAAGTCTGTTTTATCGGTAAGTTTTACATCTACTCTTGTATTGAGGGCGTTTCTTGTATATTGGTTTCTATCTCTCCAGCTTCCTCCTTTATTTCCTCCGAAATGCCCACCAATAAACACGCCAAGATTTTCAGAGATTTTATCTGAAACATTAAATTGAATACGATTCATCCCCCATTGGTCTCCTTGATAGCCAATCATTGCATAAGGGTTTTCTCCTGCTTTTTTGGTAATTACATTGATGGTTCCTCCCACAGATTCTGGTCCATAAATTGAAGAAGAAGGTCCTTTGACAATTTCAATATTATCTATCCCCTGAACATTATTATACAAGGAGAAACCATTGTGGTTATGGAAACCTTGTGGTCTGATAGGAATTCCATCTTCCAAGTATAGGAAATAGTTTCTGGTACTCATCGGCTGTCTTATACTCATACTAGAGCCCTCGGCGTCGCTCAACTGCCTCATATATACTCCTGGAGTTTTATTAACAATCTCCCACATCGTTCTGGCTTTGGTTTGATTGATCACGCTATTATTAATTTTACTAATAGAAATAGGTGCCTCAGATCTATTTACATAACTACGCGAAGAAGTGACTATCAACTCGTCTATATGCTGAGTTCTTACACTGTCTATTCTCTCTTGTGCTACGACATTGATGCCTGCACATAAAACTGCCATTGGCAAAATAAGTTTTCTCATTTTTAAAAAGTTTTATTGTTTAATTTATTATTTGCAAAATATATTAATAAAAGGCTAAATATCGTTATGAATAAAATATTTAAGAAAAACGATTTATAACCTATATTTTTCTCTACAAAGAAGCTCTTTGGGATATTATCATAGTCTTTACTTTTGAATTTTCCTGCCGAGAAGATTTTTTTAGCAAAGAAAGAACGGTATTGTTCTCTAAAAACATCTAATTGATTTTCAAACTCTTTATAGCGAGGAATGCCATTTCCTGAAATAAAGTCTATATTTTTTTGAATCATTATTGTAGGAGACAAAAATCTGTAGTTCTCAATTAGATTTTCTTGCTTTTCTATCTGTTGATTAAAACTATTTTCAATGGGCTTCATTTTCTCATTTACGGCTACATCTACGCTATATCTCGTGACGGCGTTTTGGATTTTAGCATCTATATTAGCATTAGGCACTAAATCTGGATGATCTTCCATAAATTGATTGAGTGCATCATTACTTTTATTACGAATGCTATCCGTGATATTTCTCTTTAAGGAAATCAACTCTAATTTTGAAGGAATAGGATGTGTTTTCAGTGAAATTTCCTTGATTATGCCAGGGAATAGCACGACTAAAATCAGCCACAGTGTTGCCAAAATACTAGCGTTAAAACTAGATGATTTTTTGAATGAACCCAGCCAATAGCTCAAGGCACCCCAAAATGCAACATACACAAATATAGTTATTAATAACAACCAAAAAGAAAGGGATTGAAATACGGAAAAATTACCCGTTAATACAACTCCTATAATGAATATAGCCACTGTTGAAACATAAAGAACGAAACATCTAAATGTATATCTGACAGAAATAATTCGTTCAACACGAGTGGAACCACTTAATAACAAACCCAGAGTCCCTTGCTCCTTATCATAAGAAGAAACATTGTAAGTCAATGCTATTACTAATAAAGGCAAGATAAAGACAAGAATAAAACCCACATCAAAATGCCCGTTATACAACACCGAAGCATTTTCAATCTCTGAGGTATGATACAATGTAGTCTTTTTATAAAGACCTAATTTGTAATAATTGGGTTTTATATCACTTTCTCCTATACTAATGAAAGACATATCGGCAGGAGGGAGATAGAAGGTTCTATTCCCCGTAGAGTTTGCCACACCCATAGGGTTTGATGGGTCTCTATGCCCATTGCCTTTAAACTCTTCATTATTTTTCTCTAATTCCTCTACGATTTCTTTAAACTCTCTATGCTTATTAGCTTCCGAATGTTTGATATATTCTATGGTATCCTTTCGGTATTGATGATAGCGAATACCTGTATAAAAAGCAGCGATAAAAAACAAAGACAATACTGTTATCAGCATCTTAAAAAGTCCTGATTTTCTCAGTCTTATCCATTCAAAAAGATATATTTGTTTATAAATATTCATAAAAATTATGGTTTTAAATTTTGTTCAACCCTCATTCTGAAATACAGAGTCATAAAGAACCAAATGCCCAGAGCCATAATACTCCACCACTGGTTAGACAAAATTTCTGTAAAAGGAGCGTGTTTGTATTCAAAATTATCTACTGTTTTCCAAAGTTCCTTTCCTGCATTATGTTTATGCCCTTCTGGTTTCCCTATACTTGAGCCGTGCTCTATGATGTCGTTATTCATCTTTGTGGCAATATCTCTTCTATGAGTTTCTGCCTGTTCAGTAAAATCAAAATGCCTATAAATATCCGTTTCACTAATACCAAAAGAAATATTCCTCATTGCTAAAATAGGCGAAAATACCGAACCTATAGAAATAAACTTATCTTGTTTGGTGAATTGTTTTTGGACATTTCCATAGTTCTTATCATAAGCAGCATAATCTCTTCTTTCGCTTTGCTGTAAGGCTACTCCTGCAAAACCTATTGGCAAATCTTCTATTCTATCTACCTTATAATGAGCAAAAAGACTGTCTTTTAATTTCTGTTGAAAAATCTCATAAGAACCCTTTCCGTCCATACCCTTAGAGCGTTGTTCTAAAACAATATCCGTAAACTCATAGGAAGACGGCGTTGGATAAAGTTGCTTTGCCACACTTCCATATAATCTCGGGAGAATGAAAGATGCTGAAATCCAAAAGCCTATACACAAAATCAGAACTTGCGAAGAGGTTTTCATCATTCCAGATAGAGCTACCGAAATATTAATCGTAATTACATATAAAACAGAATAAAAAAACAATGCTATAAAGAGAAACATCAAACTTCTCTGTAGCTCGCCATTATCATTCACCACCAATGTTATCCCTAAAATAATCCATTGAGGAAGAAAAACATACAAAAAGAAAGCTTTCAAAATACCCCACACCTTTCCTTTCAAAATATACCCTCCTGAAACCCCCGTGCTTAATAGCATTGTTAGCGTTCCGTTTTCTTTCTCCTTCGTCACAGAATTAAACGAAATTATTAATAAAATAAGAGGAAATAAAAACTGCCAAACAAAACCTATTGTGAGAGAATTATACCTCACTAACGAGTTGGCGTCATCTATTGATTTTACAATAACCTCGTTCTGATTATGTGCTTCCATCCAAGTTGTTGTACCAAGATATTCGTCCATCCCCTTATCCATAATTGATAATAACGGAACAGGTTTGTACGCATACAAGCCATAATGTGCCGCAGAATGAGGTCCCTTATCTTCTTGGTTTAGCCACTGCTGATAACTCTCCTCTTGGGCGTTTCTTCTAACCTCCGAATTTTCTCTGAAATACAAAACTCCATTAATCAAAGTAAATAAATACAACACCCAAGCTGTGATGGCTATCCCTTTAAATAAAGACGAACGAAGAAGAGAAGAATTCTCTTTTTTTGCAACCATATTCGCCATAGCTTAATTATTTTTTATGATTTCAAGATATGTATTTTCCAGCTCTGAATGAGAGATTTCCTCCGAAGGTATTACAGTTTGCAACACTCCATTTTTCATAATACCTATCCTATCAGCAACTTCTTTTGCACGAAAAATATCGTGTGTAACCATCAAGATAGACACCCCTTCTTTTGATAATTCTTTCAAAATCAATGAAAACTCATTCGCTGCATATGGGTCTAAACCACTTGTAGGTTCATCTAAAAATAA
Organism: Flavobacteriaceae bacterium; assembly: GCA_030529185.1. Lineage (GTDB taxonomy): Bacteria > Bacteroidota > Bacteroidia > Flavobacteriales > Weeksellaceae > JABCPE02. The sequence goes on along the minus strand of JAUMXI010000002.1, from coordinate 94,374 downwards.
AGCCTTGGCTTGTTTTGCAATCGCCAAAGCTATCCCCACCTTTTGCCTCATCCCCTTAGAGTATCCGCTTACTTTTTTATCAAAAGCCTCTTTTTGCAACCCCGCTCTGCTCAAAAAACTCATCAACTCTTGTTTAGAATATATCTTTCCTGACATACTACTGAAAAAATCCAAGTTCTCCAAGCCAGAAAGCTCAGGGTAAAGCTTAACATTCTCTGGAATATATGCTACAAATTGGCGTGTAGTATTGTCCTTTACCCTAACCAAAACATCATTCACATAAACACTACCAGAAGTAGGCTCCAAAAATCCCATAAAAATATTTACCGTAGTAGATTTACCCGCTCCATTTGCACCTAAAAGACAAAAAATCTCTCCTTTTTTAATCTCTAAGTTTAAATTTTTTAGGGCCTGATGATGAGTATTATAAATTTTGTTTAAATTTTCAGCTCTAAGCATTGTCTTAATTTTATTTATTTTTTTATACAAATATATAAATTGTTTAAACATTAGCGCTCCCCCCCTTATATTTTTTATGATTTTTATCATGTTATTGTTTTTATTTTATTCTGATAGATTTTATTTTAAACCAAACTGCCATTTTGTCATAATTTTGTTTATATTTGCATTTTAAGTTTTAGATCGTGCAAGAAAAATACATAGACGAAAGCAAACAAGGCGAAGCTTACGCAATTGCTGATAGAGAAGGAAATACAAAGAAATTGTTTTTGGAGAGTTATGGCTGTCAGATGAACTTTTCAGATAGCGAAATCGTGGCTTCTATTCTTCATAACCAAGGTTATAACACGACCATAAATGTAGAAGAGGCGGATTTGATTTTGCTCAACACCTGCTCTATACGAGAAAAAGCCGAACAAACCGTGAGAATGAGATTATCACAATTCAAAACCTTGAAAAAGGAAAAACCTCATCTTACCGTTGGAGTTTTAGGATGTATGGCGGAAAGGTTAAAAACCAAATTTTTAGAGGAAGAACATTTGGTCGATTTGGTGGTGGGTCCCGATGCTTACAGGGATTTGCCCAACCTTCTAAAAGAAACCGAAAGCGGAAAAGATGCGATTAATGTAATTCTCTCTAAAGAGGAAACTTATGCCGATATTAGTCCCGTTCGTTTGAGCGGAAATGGCGTTACAGCGTTCGTTACCATTACAAGAGGGTGTGATAATATGTGTACTTTTTGTGTAGTGCCTTTCACTCGTGGGCGTGAGCGTAGCCGAGACCCGCACTCTATCATTAATGAATGTAAAGAACTTTGGAAAAATGGCTATAAAGAGATTACCCTGCTGGGGCAGAATGTAGATTCTTACCTTTGGTATGGGGGAGGGCCTAAAAAAGATTTTGCCAAAGCCTCCGAAATGCAGAAACTCACGGCAATTCACTTCGCTCAATTATTGGAAATGGTTGCCCAAGCCGTCCCTGAAATGCGTATCCGTTTTGCGACTTCTAACCCTCAGGATATGAGTCTTGATGTCTTTAAGATGATGGCGAAGTATCCAAATATCTGTAAATATGTGCATCTCCCAGTGCAAAGCGGAAGCAACAATATGCTGAAAGCAATGAACCGCCAACACACTCGCGAGGAATATTTAGAGTTGATAAAGGAGGCGAAGAAAATCGTTCCCGATATTGCATTTTCCCAAGATATGATTGTGGGGTTCTGTGGTGAAACCGAAGAAGACCACCAAGATACGCTTTCCCTCATGCGAGAAGTGGAATACGATTACGGCTATATGTTTGCCTACTCAGAGCGACCAGGAACTCCTGCCCACAAGAAGATGAAAGATGATGTTCCAGTCGATGTAAAACAAAGAAGATTGTCCGAAGTGATTGCTTTACAGGGGGAATTGTCCCGAAAAAGAATGGCATCGTATGTAGGGAAAAACCACGAAATTTTGATTGAAGGAACTTCTAAAAAGAACGAAAACCAATGGAAAGGAAGAAACTCCCAAAATGCCGTTTGCGTATTCGATAAACAAGAAGGACAAAAAGTAGGCGATTTGGTCAATGTTTTTGTGTATGACAATACGCAGGGGACTTTGATAGGGAGACTAGAATAAAAACACTTAACTCTAAATCATAAGAAATAATGAATAAATTACAAGATATAAAAAACAGATTTGGAATTATTGGGAATTATCCTATGCTCAATCGTGCTTTGGAAAAGGCGATACAGGTTGCACCCACAGATATTTCGGTTCTCGTAATTGGGGAAAGTGGTGTAGGAAAAGAGCATATTCCCAAAATTATTCACGCAGAATCTCGCAGAAAGCACCAGCCCTACATTGTGGTCAATTGTGGAGCTATCCCTGAGGGAACCATAGATTCCGAGCTTTTTGGACACGAGAAAGGAGCCTTTACAGGGGCAACTTCCACCAGAAAAGGCTATTTTGAAGTGGCCGACGGCGGTACGATTTTTCTAGACGAAGTGGGAGAATTGCCTTTGCAAACGCAAGTGAGATTGCTTCGTGTTTTGGAAAGTGGCGAGTTTATGAAAGTAGGTTCGTCCCAAGTACAAAAAACCAATGTAAGAATAGTAGCGGCTACCAATGTGAACATGATGAATGCCATCAGCGAGGGGCGTTTTCGGGAAGATTTGTATTATAGACTGAACACGGTGCAGATAGATATGCCACCTTTGAGGGAGAGAAAGGGCGATATTCATTTGTTGTTTAGAAAGTTTGCGATTGATTTTGCGGAAAAATATCGAATGCCCGAACTTCAGCTAACGGAAGATGCAGTAAAGTATTTGGAAAGTTATAGTTTCCCTGGGAATATCCGTCAGCTCAGGAATTTGGTGGAACAGATGACGGTGGTAGAGCAAAATCGTGAAGTGAACTCTACACGACTGGCAGAATATATTCCAATGCAGGCTAGCCTCCCTGCCGTGGTACAAAAATCTAATGCAGGAGGCGTTTCCAGCACCGAATTTCATACCGAAAGAGAAATTATGTACAAAATCCTTTTCGATATGAGGAATGACATTAATGATTTAAAATCCTTAACTTCGGAGCTGATAAAGAATCGTGGAAATGCAGAGTTTAGCACTTCGGAAAAAGGTTTAATTAGTAGGATTTATAATCAAGATAATCAGGTCAATAACCCTAATTCTCTTTTATATTTTGAAAATCCAGCATCACCCAATGTGGTGAATCCTACCATTATTTCTCCATCTACGCAGGAAGATTATGAAGATGTGCAAGAAATAGAAGTAGAAGAAGCTAAGCCAGAAACGCTATCGCTGCAGAATAACGAGAAGGAACTCATTATAAAAGCACTAGAAAAACACAAGGGCAGAAGAAATAAAGCGGCCGATGAACTTGGGATTTCTCAGAGAACGCTGTATAGAAAAATAAAACAATACAATTTGGAAGACTGATGAAGTTAAAAAATTTGAGATTTAGGGTTAAAGATTTGAGATTGTGGCGTATGGCTGTCGGCGATTGGCGATTAGCGATTCGCTTGTGGCTTACTGCTTACTGCCTACTGCTTACTGCTTTAGGTTCTTGTTATAGTTTCACAGGCTCATCGCTTAGCCCAGATACAAAAACAATTTTGATAAAGAATTTTCCTAATAATTCAGCGTTGGTAAATCCTACTCTGAGCCAAGATTTTACCACAGCTTTACAAAATATGTTTTTGCAAAGAACTTCACTCAAAGGAACTTTGGAAGAGCCTGATATTCTAATAGAAGGACAAATTAGAGATTATAGCATTAGCCCAACAAGCATCTCCTCTAATGCCACTAATAGTGCAATCGCAACACAGAACAAGCTCGTTATCACGGTTTTTGTTAATTATGAAAACAAAGTAGAGCCAGAGAAAAATTTTAGCCGAACTTTTTCGGGAGAAGCTATTTTTAGCAGTGATTTGGATATTAATGAAATAGAAACTGCTCAAGTAAAAATAGCCAATGAGAGAATTATCAACCAAATATTTAATGAAATTGTAGCCAATTGGTAATGAATACAAGAATTTTAGACATTGTAAAAAATACGGAAGCTCTTCGCAGGGAAGATTTAAAACTATTAGCCTCCGAGATAGAGAAATACCCTTATATGCAAAGTTTGAGGGCGATTTATCTTTTGGGAACTCATCAATATGAAAACGAAAATTTTCAGAAAGAACTTACCAAAACTGCAGCTTACACTACGGATAAAAGGATTTTGTATCATTTAATTAATGTAAAAAAAGAGCAGTTTATTCGAGATGAAAAGCCGTTTTCCCCTAAAATAGAGCCTATTAATAAAGAAAGTGAAAATATTGATATTCAAGAGGAAGAGACAATCATTTCATCAGAAAAACTTTCCGAAGTAGATGAAAATGAGAATATTACAATTCATAATGAAGAGGATATTGCTATTTCAGAAGTTATAGAAACAGAGTCGGTAGAAAATATTTCTTCATCGGAGGAGGAAAAACAGGCTCTCACAGGGATTGATTTTTATATTAGAAATCAACCACAAACAGAGCAACCCAAAAAAGAAATTATCCCTCCAAAACCTCCAGCAGAAAGACCAAAGCCCGTATATACTACCAGTATTATGGACTTCTATACCAAACATTTAAATAAAACTGAAGAAGTAGAAAACCTATTTGAAGAGGAACAAGAGGAAAAACTTAATTCAACTGAAGAAAAATCATCCCACGAAAACCCTATCCATCAAGATGTTGAAGAAAAAGAATCTAAGGAAGTAGAAAACTACGACTGGAAACCTATGCAATTTGACCAACCTTTTTCTTCGCCTAAAAAAGAAAATTTAGAACCTGCTCAACATCAATTTGATAAAGAGTTAATTGAAACCGAAGAAAATATTAAACCGACAGAACTCGCATCAGAAGTTAAAACGGAGTTCGCTCCTCCAAAAGAGGAAGCATCAAGCAATGTTTCGGCATTTATCAATACTTGGCAAAATTGGCTAAAAATAGATAGAACGCCTCAAATTTCAGAGCAAGAGAAAAAAGCGGCGATTATTGATAAATTTATAGAAAATAATCCAAAAATATCTCCGATAAAAGATAATGTGGATTTTGTAGTCAAAGAAAAAAGCGATGATATTTCTCATCTAATGACGGAAACTTTGGCTCAGCTTTATGTAGAGCAAAAACTCTATACCAAAGCCATCAATGCTTATAAAATTTTGCAAGAAAAATACCCCGAAAAATCAGCAGAGTTTGAGCAAAAAATCGAGGAAATAAAACAAACAAGGCATAGTAAATAAAAATGCTTCCCAAATTTTTGGGAAGCATTTTTGTAAAAAAAATCATATGAAAATTTCAAGAATTTAAACTACGCCTTGTGCTATCATCGCATCAGCTACTTTTACGAAACCTGCGATGTTTGCACCTTTTACATAATTTACAAATCCATCAGCTTCTTTTCCGTGAGTTCTACACGCTTCGTGGATACCTCTCATAATGCTTTGTAATTTCTCATCTACTTCTTCCGCAGACCAATTCAAACGGATAGAATTTTGCGTCATTTCCAATCCAGAAGTGGCTACACCACCTGCGTTAGATGCTTTCCCAGGTGAGAATAATAATTTATTTGCTAAGAATAACTCCATTGCTTCTAATGTGCAAGGCATATTCGCTGCTTCTGTCACGCACTGGCAACCATTAGCTACCAAGTTTTTAGCATCATCTAAATTCAATTCGTTTTGAGTAGCAGCAGGGATAGCCACATCGCATTTCACTTCCCAAGGTCTTTTCCCAGCGTGGAATACCGCAGATGGATATTTTTTAACATAGTCTTCTGCTCTGTTGTTTCCAGAAGCTCTTAACTCTAATAAGAAATCAATTTTATCCCCAGAAATTCCGTCAGCGTCATAAACATATCCATCAGGTCCAGAGATAGTCACTACTTTTCCACCTAATTCGTTTACTTTTTTCACTACTCCCCAAGCCACATTTCCGAAACCTGAAACCGTCACGATTTTTCCTTTGATGCTTTCACCTTTGGTTTTCAGCATTTCTTCTGCGAAATATACCACACCGAAACCTGTCGCCTCTGGTCTAATCAAAGAACCACCGTAAGAAAGTCCTTTACCAGTAAGCACTCCCGTGAATTCGTTTCTCAATCTCTTATATTGCCCATACATATAGCCAACTTCTCTTGCTCCTACGCCAATATCCCCAGCAGGAACATCGGTATCAGCACCAATGTGTCTGGTTAGTTCCGTCATAAAAGACTGACAAAAACGCATAATCTCGTTGTCTGATTTACCACTTGGGTCAAAATCCGAACCACCTTTACCACCACCCATAGGAAGCGTAGTAAGCGAGTTTTTGAAAGTTTGCTCAAAAGCCAAGAACTTCAAGATGCTCAAATTTACCGAAGGGTGAAAACGGATACCCCCTTTGTAAGGTCCGATAGCAGAGTTCATTTGCACCCTGTATCCTCTATTGACTTGGATTTCTCCCTTGTCATCAACCCAAGACACACGGAAAATAATAGTTCTCTCTGGCTCTACCATTCTCTCCAAAAGTTTCTTTCCTTGGTATTGTTTGTTAGCTCCAATAAAAGGAATTACCGTAGCGGCTACTTCTTTTACTGCTTGAATAAATTCTGTCTCGTTTGGGTTTTTTGCTTCAACCTCAGCAACAAATTTCTTAATTTCTTGCTCTACATTGTATTGTTCCATAATAATTTAGTTAAAATTAACTTTACCCTACAAAGATAAATCTTTTTTTGACTAAAACAAAAAGCCCCACCAAAAAGGTAAGGCTTTTCTATTTTCATTAGACCCGAAATGTATTCCATTAGACCTCCAAGATGAAATTTTAGGTTTTTCATTAAAAATTAGACTTTTAAACCCTAACACCTTTTAGTTATAATAATTTTAATCTTTTTTTCCTACCAGCCCTGTTTTCTCTTCGTTTAAATCAAGGGTGATACTATCGCCTTCGTTGAGTTCTTTATTCACGAGCATTTCGGCTAAAAGGTCTTCAATATATTTTTGGATAGCCCTTTTCAGTGGTCTTGCTCCGAAATCCTTATCCCAACCTTTTTCCACAATGAAACCTTTTGCTTCATCGGAAAGCTGAACTTTGTAATTCAACTTCTCCAAACGCTCATAAAGTTTGCTCAACTCAATGTCAATGATTTTGTGAATATTCTCTTTCTCCAAAGCATTGAAGAAAATAATATCATCTATTCTGTTAAGAAACTCTGGGGCAAAAGCCTTCTTCAAAGCACTTTCTATCGTGCTTCTCGCTCTGGCATCAGAGGAGGATTTTCTTGCCGAAGTGCCAAAACCTACGCCCTCGCCGAAGTCCTTTAAATCCCTCGTTCCGATGTTGGAAGTGAGAATGATAATCGTATTTCGGAAATCCACCTTTCTGCCCAAACTATCGGTAATATGCCCTTCATCTAAAAGTTGAAGCAAAATGTTGAAAACATCAGGGTGAGCTTTCTCAATTTCATCTAAAAGCACCACAGCATAAGGCTTTCTTCGCACTGCCTCGGTGAGTTGTCCTCCCTCTTCATAACCTACATAGCCTGGAGGCGCTCCCACCAAACGCGATACGGCGAATTTCTCCATATATTCGCTCATATCTATACGGATAAGGGCATCATCGGAGTCAAAAAGCTCTCGTGCCATTACTTTTGCCAGTTCGGTTTTCCCAACGCCTGTGCTTCCCAAGAAAATAAATGTTCCGATAGGGCGATTAGGGTCTTTCAACCCTGCTCTATTTCGCTGAATGGCTTTTACCACTTTTTTTACGGCGTCTTCCTGACCGATAACTTTGGCATTCACGACTTGCTCCATCTTTGCCAATTTATCCAATTCGTTTTTACCGACTTTGGTCACAGGCACACCACTCATCATTGATACCACTTCGGCTACATTTTCTTCCGAAACCTCTTGTTTTCTTTCCTTTACGGCTTTATCCCAAGACTCCTGTGCTAAGTTCAATTCAATCAAAAGCCTTTCCTCTTCATCTTTCATTTTCTTTGCTTCAATATAATTTTGGGACTTAACGGCTGACGCTTTTTTCCTCTTCACTTCCTCAATTTGTTCTTCATAAGCGACAATTTCCGATGGCACATTCATATTTTTAAGATAAACCCGCGACCCTGCCTCGTCCATTGCGTCAAGGGCTTTGTCGGGCAAAAACCTATCGGTAATGTATCGCGTAGTGAGATGAACACAGGCTTTTATTGCCTCATCGGTATAAATTACATTGTGATGCTCTTCGTATTTGTCTTTCACTTGATGAAGAATTTGAATGGTTTCCTCGACAGAAGTCGGCTCTACCATTACCTTTTGGAAACGCCTTTCCAAAGCTCCATCTTTCTCTATATGCTGGCGGTATTCATCTAATGTAGTTGCCCCAATGCACTGAATTTCACCCCTTGCCAATGCAGGTTTGAACATATTAGAAGCGTCCAACGCTCCCGAAGATGCCCCAGCTCCCACGATGGTGTGCAATTCATCAATAAATAAAATAACATCTTGATTTTTTTCAAGTTCGGTCATTATGGCTTTCATTCGCTCTTCAAACTGCCCGCGATATTTCGTTCCTGCCACCAAACTTGCCAAATCTAATGTGATGATTCTCTTATTGTAAAGAACCCTTGAAACTTTCTTTTGGTGAATTCTCAATGCCAATCCCTCCGCAATTGCCGATTTCCCAACGCCTGGTTCGCCGATAAGAAGCGGATTATTTTTCTTTCTTCGGCTCAGAATTTGCGAAACTCTTTCTATCTCACTATCACGCCCGATAACAGGGTCTAATTTCCCCTCTTTAGCCATCGCTGTAAGGTCTCTTCCGAAATTGTCCAGCGTTGGTGTTTGACTTTTCTTTGATGAAATACTCCCTGCTGATTTTCTCTCTTGATAATATGGTCTTTCCTCTCCTTCATCATCTTCAAAATGTGCCTTTGGAGGTTGACCACTGCTTCTCAAAATGGCTCTGTATTCAGCGACAACGCTCTCATAATCCACATCATAAGCCTCTAAAATATGCGTAGTAGGGTCATCTATTTTATACAAAATCCCTAAAAGTAGATGAATGGTATTAATCTCGTTGCTTTGATATTGTCTGCTCTCCAAATTGGCTCTTTTTAGGGCGTATTCTGCCATTTTAGTTAAAGGAATATTTACCTCTGACTGAACAGAGAAAATGTTCCTTACGCTCATATTTTCTATTTTTCTTCGGACTTGAATCAAATCAACTTTTAGAGATTCCAAAATATCTCTCGCAGAGTTTTTTGTTCCGATAATCCCCAATAAAAAATGTTCCGTATTCAGAAAATCACTTTGCAACCTCTTTGCTTCTACTTTTCCTTGTAAAAACACCCGTTCCATTCCTTCTGAAAATTTATTTTCCATAATTTTTGTTTCTCAATTTTACGACTAAATTAATAATTATTATGGGATATATAACAAATTTTTTACCAAAAATTTATTTTTGCCTTTATGTCATAAAAATAAAAAGCCTTGACAATACTTATGATTATCAAGGCTTTATTGTACCCCAGACGGGACTTGAACCCGTACGCTCTTGCGAGCACAGGATTTTAAGTCCTGCGTGTCTACCAGTTCCACCACCAGGGCATCGGAGTGGAGCGAAAAACGGGATTCGAACCCGCGACCCCAACCTTGGCAAGGTTGTGCTCTACCAACTGAGCTATTTTCGCATATTGTGCGGATGAAGGGACTCGAACCCCCACGCCTCTCGGCACCAGATCCTAAGTCTGGCGTGGCTACCAATTACACCACATCCGCTATTGAAACATCAACTTCTCAATTATGGGTGCAAATATAAGAACTTAATTTCAATCTTACAAAAAGAATTTATACTTTTTTTATTTTTTATTTTCAAAAGAGTTTCTTACTTTTACCCTTTAAAATTTTTAGCACTTATGGAATTACAAGGAACCGTTAAGAAAATATTTGATACTCAAACTTTTGCAAGTGGATTTCAAAAAAGAGAATTAATTCTTTTGACTCAAGAACAATATCCTCAACCTATCAGTATAGAATTTTTATCTGAAAAAATTATGCTTTTGGACAACCTTTCAGAAGGCGACCAAATAAAAGTAGGGATTAATATTAGAGGAAGAGAATGGACGAATCCACAAGGTGAAGTAAAATATTTTAACTCTATCACAGGGTGGAGATTGGAAAAAATCACGGACTCTTCCTTTGAGCCTACACAAGCATCTTCCGATACACAAGCCGTAAGCAATGAAAATCCTTTCGCTGATGAAGAAGATGATGATTTACCTTTTTAATCTTAAAAATCAATCCTGCTTTTAGTAGGATTTTTTCTTATGTATGTATGCTTTAGACGAAAAGGAAATTTGGTTTCCTAATCCATTTTTATATCACCCCGAAAATGATATTATCGCCATAGGTGGTGATTTATCTCCTAAGCGACTTTGGTTGGCCTATTCTTTGGGAATTTTTCCTTGGTTTAATGAAAGTGAAGAAATTCTTTGGTGGTGCCCCTCCCCTCGCTTTGTTTTATTTCCGAAAGAGGTGAAGATTTCTAAATCTATGCAGAAAATTTTGCAACGGAAAAAGTTTTCATTCACTAAAAATCAGCGTTTTGAGGAAGTGATGAGGTGTTGCGGTGAGATTAAAAGAAAAAATCAAGACGGCACTTGGATTTCCGAAAATATGATTTCCGCTTACACTGAACTTCATCATCAAGGGAAGGCAACGAGCATAGAAGTTTGGCAAGAAAATGAATTGGTGGGAGGTTTTTATGGCGTTGAATTGAGCGATGTTTTCTGTGGCGAAAGTATGTTCAGCAAAGTGAGCAATGCCAGTAAGGCAGGGTTTCTTCAATTTGTTTTAGAAAATCAAGATAAATATAAAGTGATTGATTGTCAAGTTTATTCTGAACATCTGGAAAGTTTAGGAGCAAGAGAAATCCCCAAAATGGAATTTTTGGAAATACTAAAAAATGATTAATTTTCCACTTTTTTAATATCAAACTCTTGTTTTAAAAAAGCGATAAGCATCTCGTTTTTAATATCAAGAGGGAGAGAAGTAATAGGAATCATGAGTTTTTCAATCCTTTCCCAAGATAAAATTTGGTGATAAAGCTCATAAAAACCATAGCCTATTAATTTCCCTTTTCTAAATGCCAAAAAAGATTTTTCTCCCAAAGCTCTCCCTTTGCCCACCCAAAGTTCATTTCTTTTCGCAAAAGAAACATCCTTTTTCAGTGTTTTGGAATTTAATTTTCCTGCATTTTGAAGAAAATCTAAAAATCGTTCTGCCTGAGCGAAATATTTGAATTTAAAAAACGGAAGCTCATCATCATTTCTTTTTGTAGTAATAATAAAATCCTCCAAACTTTGCGAATAAACAATTTCAAAAGGATTTTTAATTGGTTTTCTCAACTTCTTTTCATTCAAAATTAGATCGGCAATAATTTTAGTACCAGTGTATTCGTAAGCGATTTGCTCCACATTTTTTTGCAATTTTAAATGCAAATTTTGATTTGAGTTGAGGATTTTCTTTGCTTTTTTATAAAGATTATCGGCGAAACTGCAATGGATTATTTTTCCTTTTTTATCCTGAAAGTAAAGAATTCCGTTATCTTCAGGGAGGTCTTCCGTGAGTTCCATTATCCTATTAAAATACTTTTGAGATAAGGCTTCCTCTTGGTGAGATTGCAAAATTTCATTATTTAAATCCTTGGACATCAGCACTTTAAAAAGTTCTAATGTTGCTCTTGCATCGCCTCCTGCTCTATGTTCCTCAGAATGAGGGATTCCGATAGACTTGCAAAGTTTCCCTAGCGAGTAACTTTCTTCGTCTGGAATGAGTTTTTTTGCCAGAGGAAGCGTATCTATCGTATTGATACTGAAATCATAACCTAATTTTTTAAACGATTGTCGCAATATTCTATAATCAAATTCTACATTATGCCCCACCAAAGTCGCTCCTTGGGTGATTTCTACAATTCTTCTAGCTACTTCGTGGAATTTGGGAGCAGTTTTCACTTTTTTAGGTGTAATTTTCGTCAGTCGCTGAACGAAAGGTGTGATTTTTTCCTCTGGATTAATGAGTGAAATAAACTGGTCTATCACTTTATGCCCATCATAGAGAAAAAGAGCAATTTCTATAATTCGCTCTTTCCGAAATCCATCTCCATTGCTCTCTATGTCTATAATGGCATACATTTTTTATTGTAAAAAGAATTTAATCCCTATTTTTTACTCCGTGAAAATCTTTCAAGTAAAATGGTTCAAAATAAGCAATATCTTCAAATTCTTTGTTATTAAATTTCCGAACCGACCTCTTTATCAAATATCCTGCTGAAGGGTAGATTTTTTCATTATATTCAGCCAAAGGTAAATTTAGGATATTTTTCGCCTTTTCGCATCCATCACCTACGAATAAAATTTTCTTATCTCTCAACTCTTGGAAAGAATCTTCATCTAAAATTTTTGCTTCTGTAGGAATTTTCATCTCCCCCGAAACTCCATCAAAAATAGCCGTATAAACTTCCATTCTTCTGGCATCAACAAGAGGAATAATAAGGTCATAACCTTTAGCAAAAAAAGGCTCTACCATCGTTTCCAAAGAATTAACGGCAATCAATGGTAAATTTAACCCGAAGCAAAAACCTTTGGCAGAAGCCGTTCCAATTCTCAATCCTGTATAAGAACCAGGCCCCATACCGAGCGAAATAGCATCTAAATCTTTAAGGCGAATTTCCGCTCCCTCCAATGCCCATTCTATATAAATATGCAGATTCTCAGATTGTTTGTAATCTTGGGAAACTTTTTCACAAAGACACAAAATCTCCTCGCCATCGGAAATAGCCACTGAACAATTCTTCGAAGAAGTTTCTAAATGAAGGATTTTCATTCCACAAAAATAAAAAAGTATTGGCAAACAACCGATTTATTATCGCATTAAATTCCACTTATACTCTCAAAAGCGTCTTCTATATGTTGAATTTTAGGCGATTGATTAGGCTCCTGAATGATAGAAATAATATCAAATCTAACTTCAAAATCCATATCATTTTCTTCTAAAAACTGATGAGTTGCCATTACCAAAAGCCTGATTTTCTTTTTATTAACTGCTTCTTGTGGCTCCAAGAAAACATTTGTACTTCGTGCCTTTACCTCAACGATAACGATTTGTTGATTTTCTTTGGCAATAATATCAATTTCTGCTTTTTGATAACGATAATTCCGCAACAAAATCTGATAGCCTTTTTTCTCCAGAAAAGCCACAGCTAAATCTTCTGCCTCTTTACCAAAATCGTTATGTTCTGCCATTTAGATATAATTTATTTCGCACTGATTATCATTGACTTTCAAATAGATTTTCGCCCCTAAAATCAAAGGTTGATTATCAAAAATATGCCCATTAGGAAAACCAAAAGCCGTAGGAATATTGTATTTTTTCAACCGATGAGCCACAATTTCGTAAGCCATTGGGTCAAAACTTTTCTCAAAATTAGCATTTTCTTTTTCGTCTCCCATATTGGTCATTCCCCCAATGATAACGCCTTTTATCTTTCTAAAAACACCTGCCAAATCCAAAGAAATCAGCATTCTATCCAAAGAGTAAAATTGCTCTCCGATGTCTTCAATGAATAAAATTTTATCCCTAAAATCAAAAGAATAAGGCGTTCCTAAAAGAGCATAAATCAAGGCTAAATTTCCTCCCGCCAAAACGCCCTCCGCTAATCCATTTTTATTGAATTGATGGGCGTTTAGTTTATATTTCAAAAATTTTCCCGCCAAAATATCAAAAATACCTTGATAACTCTCTTCCGAAACTCCGAAAGAAGCCGTTTTAAGAGTTTGTCCGTGAATACTCGCAAAGCCATTTTTCAGTAAAAAACTCTGTATCACCGTATTATCGGAATAGCCAATATACCATTTCGGTTTTTTTCGGAATTTATTGAGTTTCAAATGCTTTAAAAGGTGCTGACAGCCGTAGCCTCCTCGTGTTGCCCAAATGGCAGAAACTTCATCATTATTAAAAGCCCAATTTAGGTCAGAAATTCGTTCTATTTCCGTTCCTGAATAGGGATAGCCTTTCTCAAATTTACCAAAACAATGCGGACTCAAAACTACCCTATACCCTTTATTTTCAATAAATTTTACAGTAGTAGAGATTTGATTTTGTTCCACAGCTCCGGCAGGAGAAACTACCGCAATTTTGTCTCCTTTCTTCAAGGGTGATGGAAAACGGATAGACATTTTAGTTTTGATTAAGAATTTCCTCTTTTTTTAAACCTTTTCGTTCTAAATTTTTATCTAATTGATTGAATGCCTTAAAACTCTGCAAAAAAATAAACACACTCAATATCAGCAAGATAAACCCAACGCCTTTTCTTATTTTATTGGCAACTTGTTCATTGAGCTGGTTATGAAACATTTTAGCTAAATAAATCTTCACCAAATCAATCGTAAGATAAGTTAAAATCACTATTACAATATAAATCAAAAACAAGCCTGTATCTGGATAATTTTTGCGAATAAAAATTACTGTGACGAGCCAAAACAATACCACTCCTATATTTAAAATATTGAGCAAAAAGCCATTGATAAAAGTCTTCCAATAGTTTTGATGAATCAAATGAGACTCGCCCGAAAGGTGCATTTTTGTTTTAGAAACAATCATAAAAATCCCATAAACAAATATAATAAGAGCTGATATTCTATAAAAACTAGGATATTGGTCTATAATATGGATAATATCTTGACTACTAAAATACGCCGCCAAAATACAAAGAACATCCGCTGCGATTACACCTAAATCAAGGGAGAGTGCATGTTTTGGACCTTTGCAAAGGCTTGTTTCTATCAAAAGAAAGAAAACTGGCCCAATGAAAACCAAGCTCAGCATTATCCCTAAACCTACCGCAGAAAAAATAAGTTCTATCATTAAAAAACTATTTTAATTTTCAAAAGTAATAAATTTTAAAGAAATGATACTTTACGCATTAATTTACGATATACATATTACTCCACAATCTTAAAATCCAATTGTTTTTGAATCAAATTTGCTTTCACGACTTTTATTTTAAGTTCATCACCGAGGCGATAAGTTTTCCCTGATTTTGTGCCAACGATGGAATGCGTTTTTGGGTCGTGATAATAGGAATCGTCCATCAAATCGCGGAGTTTTATCATTCCCTCGGCTCCATTTTCAGGGATTTCTACCCAAAAACCATAATCTGCCACGCCAGAAATCACTCCAGAGAATTCTTGATCTATTTTGTCTTCCATAAATTTCACCTGCATATATTTTATAGAATCTCTCTCTGCATTGGCAGCCAAGCGTTCCATATTGCTACAATGTTTGCAATACTCCTCATATTCTTCTCTGTTTGGCGATTTTCCACCATCTAAATAATGTTGAAGCAAACGATGGGCAATCAAGTCGGGATAACGGCGAATAGGCGATGTAAAATGCGAATAATATTCAAACGCCAAGCCATAATGCCCAATATTTTCGGTAGAATACACTGCTTTGCTCATACTTCGCATTGCCAAAGTTTCCACCATATTTTCTTCCCCTTTTCCTGAAACATCTTGAAGTAATTTGTTCATACTTTCGGCTACTTTTTTAGAATTATCCAAATTCATTTTATACCCCAAAGTCGCCACGAAATCCCTAAGGGCTTCCAATTTTGCTGGGTCTGGGTCATCATGAATACGATACACAAAAGTATTATTGGTCGCTTGTTTCTTTTGATTTAAGGAAACAAATTCCGATACTTTTTTATTTGCCAAAAGCATAAACTCCTCTATCAAATGGTTGGAATCCTTGCTAATTTTAAAATAAACGCCTATCGGATTATTATTTTCATCAAGATTAAAGCGAACTTCACTTCGGTCAAAGGCAATTGCTCCGTATTTCAGGCGTTTTTCTCTTAAAATTTTCGCAATTTTATCTAATGCCAAAATTTCCGTTGCCAAAGCCCCATTTTGAGTTTCAATTCGCTCCTGTGCCTCTTCGTAGGTAAATCTCCTATCGGAATGAATTACCGTTCGCCCAAACCATTGCTTCAGAATTTCTGCCTCATCATTCATTTCAAAAATCGCCGAAAAAGCGTATCTATCTACATTAGGTTTTAGCGAACAGAGGTCGTTGCTCAAGATTTCGGGAAGCATCGGCACTACCCTATCCACCAAATAGACGGAAGTTGCACGATTATAAGCCTCATCGTCTAAAATGGTATTTGGTCTTACATAATGCGAAACATCGGCGATATGCACTCCAATTTCCCAATTTCCATTGTCTAATTTTTGGATAGACAAAGCATCATCAAAATCTTTGGCATCTTTTGGGTCTATGGTAAAGGTAAGCACCTCACGCATATCTCGGCGTTTTTGAATTTCTTCGCCAGAAATTTCTCGTTCTATATTATTGGCAAAGTCTTCCACTTCTTTCGGGAAATGGTAAGGCAATTCGTACTCTGCCAAAATAGAATGAATTTCGGTTTCGTGTTCGCCAGGCATTCCCAAAACTTTGATGACTTCGCCCTCTGGGTTTTTAGAATTAATATCCCATTGAATCATTTTCACCACGACCTTATCGCCATTTTTCGCTCCATTAATTTTATGTTTCGGAATGAAAATATCGGTATTGATGACTTTCTTATCGCAAATCACGAAGCCAAAATCCTTATGCTTTACATACTCAAAAGTCCCCACGAAAGATTCTTTAGCTCTTTCCAAAACCTCCAAAACAGAGCCTTCCAATTTTCTACCTTTAAAGTGGTAAGTGAGAATCAACACCTTATCTCCCTGCAAAGCATCTTTTACATTTTTTTGATGAACAAAAATATCCTCCTCCAAACCTTCTACGGAAACATAGGCATTGCCATTTAGGGCAAAATCTATCACGCCTGTAAGCGTATCTTTGATTTCTAAATTAATAATATATTTTCCTGTTTCAACCTCTCGGATTTTGTTGTCTGCACGAAGTTGATGCAATGTCTGTATCACTTGCTCTCTTTGGCGTGGATTTTTAAACTCTATGCCGTCTGCAATTTGTTTATAGTTAAAAACCTTGGTTGAATTTTGGTTCATCAATCGGAGAATTTTTCTGCCAATTTCCTTTAATTTATTGTTATTTTTCTGTGAAATATATTTTTTCTTTTTTGCCATTTCTATTTAGTTTTGATTACCTCTTGTTTTTAGAAATATAAAGTGTATCGAGGTAGTTTTAAGAAATTGTTTTACAAAGATAATGAATATTAATTTAATGCCTTCAAAACAAATCCCCACTCATTAGCGGGGATTATTTTATTTTGAAATAGAAATCATTCCTGAGCCTTTTTTTATTTTAGAAATTTTCGCTGGATTTCCTTTCACTTGAATATCCCCTGAACCACTTAATTTTCCTACAAATTCCTTCGTACTATACACCTGCACATCGCCAGAACCAGCAAGTTCCACCACCGATTTTTCTGTTTTTAAGCCAAAAGCAGAAACATCACCTGAACCTATTAGATTAACTGAAAATTCTTTTGCAACGCCACTTAAACCCACATCGCCAGAGCCTTTAAGTAAAATTTTCACTTTTTCTGCATTAATGTTTCTCAAATCTATATCTCCCGAACCTAAAAGTTGGATATCCAAACTATCAGCCTTTATATTTCCTTGATTTTCAACATCCCCCGAACTTGTTAATGAAATTTTTTCAACATTCTGGGCAGGAACATAAACTTTCGCTTTTTTGTAAGAAACGCTAATTTTAGGTTTGAAATACAATTCCAACACCTTATTATTCAATTCTGTTTGAATTAACGGAATGATATTTTCTTCTGCAACGATACGGATTTTTCCCTGCTTCTCATCAGTTAAAACTACATCAAAACTTGCTTTCAATTTTATTGAATGATAATTTGAAACATTTCGCGTTTCTTCCTTGGCAATACCATTTCCCTTTACTCTGATTTGTGCCGATAAACTTACTACGCCAAACACTAAACCGAAAAATAAAATTAATTTTTTCATCATATTAAATTTAATTATTGGGGTTAAAAATTTTAAAATTTAATGTTTAGGATTGATACTCTTTTACCAGCCTCCACTTGCTCCACCACCTCCGAAAGAGCCACCACCTCCGAAGCCTCCAAAACCGCCACCAGAACTACCTCCTCCAAAACCAGGAAAAGAAAGAAAACCTCCAGGATAATTTCTTCGTCCTCTTCGGGTTATAATCACATCATCATCAAAACTATTATAACCTCCACCCGTTCCTCCATTATTCTGATTCTTAGAGGCGATAATAATAACTACAACGAATCCTATAATGATAAAAACAACCAATCCCAGAGGAAATTCCTTATCTCGTTGTTTCGGTTTAAATTTCCCTTGTAGGGCTTCCATTATGGCATTTGTACCCTCGTCTATCCCGCGATACCAGTTTCCTTGCTTGAAATTAGGTGCCACCAAATAGTCCAAAATTTGCCCTGCCACAGATGCTGTAAGATACTGTTCAACTGCTCTCCCTTGTTGAATAGACATTTTCCTGTCCTCCGTAGCGATGAGAAACACCACGCCATTATCCACTTTTTTCTTCCCAATTCCCCATTGCTGACCGAATTTAGTAGCAAGAAAATTAATATCTTCCCCTTTTGTAGAAGGAATAATAATGACCTCTATCTCGGTAGAAGTGCTGTCCTCAAACTTAATTAATTTTTCATTAAGCCGTAATTTTTCTTCCTTGGAGAGCAAACCTACCTCATCATAAACGGGATGTAAAATATTTGGCTTTTCGGGAATGGTGTATTGTGCTGAGAGAAAAATCCCCCAGCACAAGCCCAATATAGTGAAAATTCTATTGAGAAAATGTAATCTCATTCGGTAGTTCATTTGGATTTTCGCCCTCTATAGGGAAATATTTTTTGAGTTCAACACCTGTTTTCAGAATTCCCTCAGAAAGCCCCTTGAAATAGTTTCCTTTGGCAAATTCGGAGGTTATTTCATCGTGAATTTTATCCCAAAAAGATTGACAGACTTTCTTGTGAATGCCCTCATCTCCGATAATCGTAAGATACCTCTGATGAAAATTTATATGAAAAAGCACTGCGTTTCTATCTTTCGTTTCGTGCATTTTAAGTTTTTGAAAAACCTCAAACGCCACCTCTGCTTTTTCCTCTTCGGTAGAGGAATCTATATGCACTCGAATCTCTCCAGTAGAATAATCTTCTGCAGTTTTGACTACCTCCACCAAAGCCTCAATCTCTTGTTCTGAAAGATATTTCATTAGTCAACAAAAACTTCTGGTGCTTTACTTGCCCCCTCCTCTGATTTGAAGAATGGTTTCGCCTTAAATTTTGGGAATAAGAGCGTTAATAAATTCGTAGGGAAAGATTCCACTCTGTTGTTAAACGATTTTACGGCATCGTTATAATACACCATTTCCGTTCTGATGCTGTTTTCAATCGCTGTGTATTCTCTTTGGAAGTTGATATATTGCTGGTCGGCTTTCAAATCTGGATATTGCTCTGCCACCATCATCAATCTACCCAACGCACCGCTTAATTCTCCTTGTGCTTTTTGAAATTTTTGCATATCCTCCTCCGTCATATTCGTTGGGTCAAGGGTAATTTGCGTTGCCTTTGCTCTTGCCTCCACCACTTTAGTTAAGGTTTCTTGCTCAAATTTGGCATAAGATTTTACAGTATTCTGCAAGTTAGGAATCAAGTTTGCTCTCTTTTGATAGACTGTTTCCACATTAGACCACTTGCTCAAAACTTCGTTGTTTTCTGCAACCAAGCCGTTGTATTTACTTCCTACCCAAATACCCAAAACAGCTAAAATACCTACAATTACAAGTCCTGTACCACCAAGACCTAAACATCCTTTTTTCATTTTTATTGATTTTAAATATTGTTAATTTTTTACCAAATATACAATTTTATTTGTTTTAGCAAAGATTTATATTGATTTTATTGACATTTATAATGTTAAATTTTTCTTAAAATAACCTCCGTAGCATTGGGCTGATTTTCTACGAATTTTTTAGCGTTTTGGGACATTTCCGAGTGTAATTTTTCATCATTTAATAAAGTTAAAATAAATTCTGAGGCGACTTCCTCATCCTCAAAAGATTTTCCGCCATTATTCGCAATGAGATTATCTGCCTCTGGATTTTTTCGGTAATGATTGCCAAAAATTACTGGTTTTCCGAAAGTTGCCGCCTCTAAAATATTATGCAACCCAGCCGAATGAAAACCTCCTCCCACCACTGCAATATCGGCGTAGGAATAAATTTTTGAAAGCAATCCGATGCAGTCAATAATTAGAATTTGAGAATTTGAGATTTGAGGCTTGTCTTTTAACTCGGAGAATTTTAAATTTTGAACTTCAAACTTCAGATTTCTCTTGATATCGTGGGGAGCGATGATAATTTTCGTTTGAGGCGACTTTTCAGCGATGATTTTCGCTATTTTTTCCTCTGCTTCCCAAGAACTTCCAAAAACCACCAACTGATTTTCACCCTTAAATTCCTCAATAAAAGGCACAAAATTATCTCGTTCTCGGAGTTGTTTCACTCGGTCAAAACGCGTATCCCCCGACACCAATGATTGATTTAAGCCAATTTGCCTCGCCAATTTCTCTGAATTTTCCGTTTGATGAAAAAACCAATCTACATTTTTTTGCAACTGCTTCACAAGCCATTTTCCATAAGGTTTGAAGAAAATCTGCCTTTCATAAAACAATGCCGAAACCACAAAAATTTTTGCGTTTTGTTTCTTCAACTCTTCAAAAAGATGATACCAAAAATCGTATTTTATCGTAAAGAAAATTTCAGTTTTAAATTGAGAAATAAACTCGCGAATGTCCGATTTTTTATCAAAAGGAAGATAGCAAACGGCATCGGCAAAGTGCTGTTTTTTCACTACATTTTCATATCCTGACGGAGAGAAAAAAGTGACCAAAACTTTATGCTCGGGATATTTTTCTTTCAGTTTTTCCAAGACAGGAAGCCCCTGCTCATACTCACCCAAACTGGCAGCGTGCATCCAAATCACCTGCTGACCAGCCAATTTTTCTTGAACGATTTTCAAACTTTTTTTTCGCCCCATTATACCCTTTCTCGCCTTTTCATTAAAGCAAGAAAACACTTTCATTCCGAAAACCATCAAACGAATAAAAATAGAGTAAAGAATGGGCATTTTCTATTTGAAAAAACTTTTGATAAATCTTAGTTTGTGGGTGTGTTTGTTTTGGTCTTTATTAAAAATTCCGATAGAATCCAACTCATCAATGCGGACTTTTCCGTGTGCGTGAATAATCTTTTGATTGTCCAACATAATCCCCGTATGCGTGATTTTCCCCTCATCATTTTCAAAAAATGCCAAATCACCCTTTTCAGCTTCTTCCACAAAATCTAAAACTCTACCTTCCTCCGCTTGTTGATAGGCATCACGAGGGATTTTTATACCATTGGCTTTATATACAATTTGTGTAAAACCACTACAATCTATTCCGAAAAAACTTCGTCCGCCCCAAAGATACGGCACTTCCAAAAAGCTCAAGGCGGTTTTTTGAATGCGATTTCTTACATCAAAATCTTCATTATCATTAAGGTTTTCTCGCTCTATCTCCGAACCGATGGAAAGCAACATTTTCTTATCGTTTTTATTATAAAATAGCACAGGAGACATAATGAGTTCCGTATCTCTTTTAGCAAAATCTTCATCAGAAATAGAGGAAATTTGCTTGACATCTACCCAACCTTCGTAGCCATCGTAATGGATTTTCACTTTTGCCCAATTTTCTTTTTGCTCCAAAATATCCACGCTTTCTCCGAATAATAACTGCGTGGTAATCTCTGATTTA
Organism: Flavobacteriaceae bacterium; assembly: GCA_030529185.1. Classification (GTDB taxonomy): domain Bacteria; phylum Bacteroidota; class Bacteroidia; order Flavobacteriales; family Weeksellaceae; genus JABCPE02. The sequence continues at coordinate 72,557 of JAUMXI010000002.1, read as the reverse complement.
TCCGAATTTTCTGCACGAACAGGCACTACAGAAACATTAGCAATTGCTTTCATAATTTTTTGACTTAATATTATTTTTTTCTCAACATACTTACCCCATCTCGCAAAGGTAGAATAAAACTATCAAAATCTTCATCTTTCGGAATCAGGTCGTTGAGGGTTTTTATGGTTTTGGTCATTTTGCTTTTTGGGGCTTCTTCCAGCACTTTTCCATACCAAAGCACATTGTCAAATAGCACTACTGAACCACTTTTTAGACGAGGTTTTATCCAATGGAAATAATCTAAATACGCCCCTTTGTTGGCATCAATAAAGACCAAATCAAAAATTTCCGTTGAGTTTTTTAAATACTCACGAGCGTCTTCCAAACGAAATTCTATCTGTTCGGAATATTCACTTTCAGCGAAATATTTTTGGGGCAAATGAGCCAAATCTTCGTTAATATCCAAAGTAGTAATTTTCCCATTTTTCGCCAAACCCTCCGCCATACAAAGCGTAGCATATCCTGTGAAAGTCCCCAATTCTAAAATCCGTTGAGGGCAAAGCATTTTGGAAATCACCGAAAGAAAACGCCCCTGCTGAACGCCCGAAATCATATGAGCCTGAGGGATATCCTTCAAGGTTTCCTCCCTTAGCTTCCTTAATAATTCTGGCTCGGCGGAAGTTCTCTTCTCTAAATAATTATCCATCTCTGGGCTCAACTCACTGAAAAAGCTCATTTCTAAATTTTAGTTTTTATTTTTCCGCACAAAATTAGAAAAATTAGATGGCATTTCACCAATATCAGCAATCAAAAAAAGCCACTCAAACCGAGTAGCTTTTTTTATAATATTGAATTTCCTATTTCTTCACAGGAGCGATGTCCATCAGCTTCATAAATTCATCTAATTTTGGCATAATGATAATTTCCGTTCTTCTGTTTTCAGCTCTTCCAGAAACGCTCATATTAGTAGATTTAGGATTATATTCGCTTCGTCCTCCTGCCGTAATTCTTGATGGATCAACTCCAAATTGCGTTTGCAAAATCTTCGCCACAGCCGTTGCTCTCAATGCAGATAAATCCCAGTTATCTCTTGGTAAATTAGCAGAGTTTAAAGGCACATTATCCGTATTCCCTTCAATTAGAACAGAATATTTATCGTAGTCGTTAATTACTTTTGCTACTTTTCCTAACACTTCTTGTGCTGCTGGAAGCACATTGTAATCTCCTGAACGATAAAGCATTTTATCAGACAATGAAATCATTACCACACCTTTCAATACTTTTACTTGAACATCTTGGTCTGCTACATTGTCCAACGAACGCTTCAATTTGTTAGACAACGCCAAATTCAAACTATCATTCTTCGCATTAGTTGAAATAAGCTGTTTGATATAAGCATTAGATGCATTGATTTCGCCTACCAACTTGTCAATATTTGCAGAAGATTTCCCACTATTAGAAAGACAAGCATCAAGAGAAGATTTTAGAGCGTCGTGCTGACTTTTCAGTAAATTATTTTCACTTGCCAAAGCTGAATTTTGCGACTTCAAATCTTGGATTTCTCTCTGTCTTTCCGCTACATTTTCAATCGCTTGTTTGTAATTTAGATTAAGTGCATCATATTCTTTCTTGCTCACACAAGACGCCAAAGAAAGAGCCACTGCACCGATGGCTAACATTTTCATTACTTTCATCTCAATAGAATTAAAATTACTTTTGCCAAAGTTAGCAAATAAAAACAAAAAACAAAGGATTTTAACAGGAATTAACAATTATTTTACCATTAATAAGTGTTTTTTTTATAAAAATTTTACCTTTGTTCTATGCTTTCACAAGAGAAATTTAACAGAAATTTACAGACACTCATCGGTGAGGAAAAATCTCCGTCCTTTCTTTTGGCGGTGAGTGGTGGTGTGGATTCTATGGCAATGCTTTGGCTGATGGCAAATAGCAAGTGGCTTTCAAGTGGCTCATATTAATTACAAACTTCGGGGGGAAGATTCGGATTTAGACCAAAAGTTGCTAGAAGATTTTTGCGAAAAACATCAAATCAAACTGCATATTTACCAAGTTTCAGAAAAAGACCAAAAGCCCGAAAATACTTCTATTCAGCTATGGGCAAGGGAGCTTCGGTATCGGTTTTTCAGAGAAATTCAAGAGCGAAAAAAAATGAAATTTTTACTGACCGCCCATCATCTCAATGACCAGTTGGAAACTTTTTTCATCAATCTTTCGCGAGGCAGTGGCATCACGGGTTTGAGCGGAATTCCAGCCAATGAACACCATATTTTACGCCCTCTTTTGCCATTTAGTAAGGAAAAAATTTATGTTTTCGCCAAAGAAAATGACATTCCTTTTCGTGAAGATATTTCCAATGCAAAAAACGATTATTTAAGAAATAAAATTCGCAATACTATTGTTCCACATTTTACGGATTTAACGCCTCATTTTCTCAATAATTTCCAAAAAAGCATCAATATTTTAAATCAAAGTAAGGATTTCATTTCTCATCAAATTGAAAAAATATTTACGGAAATTTCTATTAAAAAAGAGGAGAATTTTTGGATTTTAGACAAAGAAAAATTATCTCAAGAAAGTCTGTTTGTGCAGTTTGAAATTTTGAAAAAATTTGGCTTTGACAACGAAAATGAAATTGCCAAAATCTTCACCGCCGAAACTGGAAAAATATTTTATTCTGAAAATTACACTTTGCTAATTAATCGTAATGAATTGATAATAAGATTAAAAATAGCCTCCCCAACTACTGAAAATATCATTTTAGAAATAGAAAACGATGAAGTGGATTTAAGCAAATTTATCACCGATTGGGAAGTTTCCAAAAAAAAATGGGTTTTGGATAAAAGTAAAGTAAAATTTCCGCTTTATCTCCGCCGAAAACGAGAAGGCGATGTTTTTTATCCTGTCGGAATGCAGGGTAAGAAAAAGGTGTCCAAATTCCTAAAAGACGAAAAAATTTCACTTTGGGAAAAGGAAAAAATTTGGCTTCTTTGTGATGCCGATGACCATATTTTAGGCGTCCTCCCACTACGACAAGATAGGCGGTTTTTCAATTTTGAAGGAAAAGACAATATTTTTTTGTTTTAAATTTTTACTAAGCATCTTTTGAAGACCAATATTAGTTAATATTCATTATATTTGCACCTATATGTTTAAGATTTGTTTTATGAAATTAAAATCCTTTTTGACATTTTTATTTACCCTTATCATTACAGGGCTTTCTGCACAGATAAAAGACCCCGTAAAATTTAACTTGAAGGTTAATGAACTAAAAGACAATCAATACGAGGCGGTGCTAACAGCAACTTTGGAAAGCGGTTGGCATATCTACTCCAAAGACATTCCAGAGGATAGCGGTATCCCTACCGAGATGATTATTTCGGGGGATAATATTCAGCCTATCGGAGGTGTGACGGAGGTCGGAAAGAAAATTGATGAATTTTCAGAAGCCTTTGGAACGAGGATTGTTTATTATTCCAACTCGGTGATTTTCAAACAAAAATTTAAACTAAAAGACAACAACAAACCAGCCAATGTAGTGGCAGAAATTACCTATCAAACTTGTGATGATAGAGTTTGCCTTGCTCCAAATACTTTGGAATTTGAAACAAAAATAGAAGGAAAAATAAAAGAAGAAAACGCCATAAAATCAGAGCCAATAGAAGAAGCAAAACCAGAGATTACTTCGGTAGAAGAGTCTACTCTTAATACTACTCCAACAGCTCTTGACCCTAAAAACCTAAAAATAGAGAGTTTGGATTATAAAAACCCTCTTACGGATTGTGGTGTAAAAACTCACGAAGAGAGTTCGGATAGCCTTTGGATAATGGTTTTGGGCTTTTTGGGAGGGCTTATCGCTTTGCTTACGCCTTGCGTTTTCCCAATGATTCCACTTACGGTTTCTTTCTTTACGAAAGGAGCAATTAACAAAGCCAAAGGAAAACGAGATGCCATTTTATACGGATTATTTATTTTGATTATTTTCGTATTGTTGAGCGTTCCATTTCATATTATAGATGGAATTTCAGGGAATATTTTCAATGAAATTTCCACGAATATTTGGCTGAATTTGGCATTTTTTGCGATATTTTTATTCTTCGCATTGAGCTTCTTCGGATATTACGACATTACCTTACCGAGTTGGGTTGCCAATAAATCTTCCAAAGCGGAAGAAGCTGGAGGCATTGTGGGAATTTTCTTTATGGCTCTCACTTTAGTGATTGTCTCATTCTCCTGTACGGGACCTATTTTAGGGAGTTTATTGGGAAGTGCCGTAACGGGTTCAAGCGATGTTCCTATGCTTTTGACCTTTGCTTTGGCAGGTTTCGGACTGGCATGGGCTATTGTTTTTGGGTTATTGGCATTATTTCCACAAGCCTTGCAATCGCTACCAAAATCGGGCGGTTGGATGAATACCGTGAAGGTCGTTTTAGGGTTTATAGAATTGGCATTGGCGTTAAAATTCCTTTCCAAAGCAGATTTGGTTTCCAAAACATTTTTGCTCAAAAGAGAATTATTCATCGGTTTGTGGATTGTAATTACCATTGGTTTAGTCCTTTATTTATTCGGAAAAATCAGATTTCCTCACGATGATAAAAATCCAAAAATCTCCACTACGAGAAAAGTTTTAGGGCTTCTCGGAATTGGGTTTGTGGTGTATTTATTTCAAGGATTATTCCCAAGTGAAAGACCGAAATTACAAGCCTTGAGCGGAATTTTACCTCCAATTAATGTGAGCTATTTCCACGATGAAAAAGACGGTATTTTAGGAATGCACCCCGAACACGATTATTTTAAGGCAATAGAATTGGCTCAAAAGGAACAAAAACCGATTTTAGTAGATTTTACAGGTTATGGCTGTGAAAATTGTCGTAAGATGGAAGAGTTTGTTTGGAGCGAACCAGATATTTTGCCGATTCTTCAAAACGAAGTGATTTTAGCGTCGCTTTATATTGATGATAAAGAGGAACTTCCAGAATCTGAGCAAACTCGCATAGATATGGGGAATGGGCAGAAAAAACGAATTAAAACTATTGGGGATAAATGGAGTATGTTCCAGCAAGTGAATTTTAACAATAACTCTCAACCTCATTATGTTTTGATTACCCCAGAGGGGAAAGTCATCAACACGCCTGTTTCTGGCTATATGGACAAAGAAGATTTTAAAAAATTCCTTGAATGTGGTGTGAATTTTTATAAGAATAATAAGAAATAAATTACTAAATTATAACAAGATGAAAAACATAGCGATTGCGTCTGACCACGCTGGTCACGAGACAAAAGAGTTTTTGAAAAAAAACTTAAAAGCAGAATTTAATATGGTGGATTTCGGAGCTTTCTTTGGGGAAAGCGTCGATTATCCAGAATTTGCTCACCCAGCGGCAAGTTCCATAGAAAAGGGAGATTGCGAATTGGGAATTCTACTTTGTGGAAGTGGAAACGGAATGCAAATGACCGCCAACAAACACGAAGGTATCCGTGCGGGATTGGCGTGGAATACAGAAATTGCTGAACTGGCAAGACAACACAACGATGCCAATATGATTTCAATTCCTGCCAGATATGTAAGCAAGGAAGAGGCTTTGGAAATCGCAAAAGCATTCTTAAAAGCAGAATTTGAAGGCGGAAGACATGAAAGAAGAGTCGGTAAAATTTCTTGCTCTTGTTAAATAAATAAAAACCTCCGAAATTCAAAGACTTCGGAGGTTTTTTAAAATTCTTCTTGATTTACAATTTCTTTAAAACGCTCAATGGTTTTTTCTATGCTTTCGTAGGATTTCCCCCCCGCAGCATTGATATGCCCTCCGCCACTGAAATATTTTCTCGCAAACTGATTGACATCAACATTGTTTTTAGAGCGGAACGAGATTTTAATCAACTCTTCATAAAGATCTTCCATAAATAAAGCGGAAACCTTCACTCCTAAAACACTCAATCCATAATTAACAAAGCCTTCTGTATCGCCTTTCTCAAAGCCAAGCTCCAATAATTCTTTTCTTTTAAGCCAAAGAATTGCAATTTCATTATTCTTCGTTAATTCTATTCTTCCCAAAACCAAAGAAAGAAGCTTCAAACGACTTACATTGTTATTATCCCAAGTATTAGAACTGATTTCTGCAGGATTAGCTCCTTTTTCTATTAAATAGGCTGTAATTCTATGAGTTGTCGCACTTGTGGAGCGATACCTAAACCCTCCCGTGTCCGTCATTATCCCTGTATAAAGGCATTTAGCTACATTTTCATCTACCAAATTAGATTTTCCTAAAGCCTCTATAAAATGATAAACCATCTGAGAAGTGGCAGGAACTTGAGTGTCGGAATAAACAAAATCAAAATTATCGGGTTGCTGGTGGTGGTCAATCAATATTTTTTTTGCCTTGGACTGGCTGACCCAATCCCCCAAAATACCAATCCGCGAATAAGTATTAAAATCCAAACAAAAAATAACATCCGCCTCATCAATTAATTCAAAAGCCTTTTTTTTCTTATACTCAGCAATAGTGATTTTCTTGGCATCGGGCATCCATTTTAGAAATTTCGGAAAATCATTTGGAGTTATCACTTCTGCATCAACTCCTTGGTTATTAAGGAAGTGTTTTAAACCTAAACTTCCACCAATGGCATCTCCATCTGGGTTGTAATGCGTGACTATAACAATATTTTTCTTTGTTGAAATTAACTCTTGAATCTGGTTTAAATCCTGGGTATTGAACATAATCTTAAATCTTCTGCAAAGATATTTAAATAAATAAAAAGTAGAAATTTTAATTACTTAAAAAAATAAAAACAAAAAGTTTATTGTAAAATAAAAAAAAACATTATCTTTGCAAACTCATAAGTGTAATATTTAACAGTTTAAACAAAGTAATGGAGTATTCGACATAAGAATACTACCTCTTACAAGAAAAAGTATATACAATGAAAAGAACATTTCAACCATCAGAAAGAAAAAGAAGAAACAAACACGGTTTTAGAGAAAGAATGTCTACACCGAACGGAAGAAGAGTATTGGCTGCTAGAAGAGCAAAAGGAAGAAAAAGACTAACTGTTAGCGAAGCAAGAGCTAAGAGATAATATTCTGTTTCTTTTAAGAATAAAAGATTGTGTCTGAAAGATTTTTCTTTTGGGCATTTTTTCGTGGATATGATTTGTCATAATTAAAAATCAACGAAAATAAAGTAAAAACTTCTCACAGGCTGGAATATTTCAGTCTCTTTTTTTATCTTTGCAAACTACTGAATTCCATTTATGAAAAACATCAGAAATTTTTGCATCATTGCACATATAGACCACGGAAAATCTACCTTGGCAGATAGACTTTTAGAATACACTAATACCGTAAGCCAAAGAGAGTTACAATCTCAAACTTTGGACGATATGGATTTGGAAAAAGAAAGAGGAATTACCATTAAATCCCATGCTATCCAAATGGATTATGAATATAAGGGCGAAAAATATGTTTTAAACTTAATTGACACCCCAGGGCATGTGGATTTCTCGTATGAGGTTTCCCGTTCCATTGCTGCGTGTGAGGGGGCTTTGCTCATTGTAGATGCCGCACAAAGTATTCAGGCACAAACGATCTCTAACCTTTATTTGGCATTAGAAAACGATTTGGAAATTATTCCTATCCTCAATAAAATAGATCTTCCGTCCGCAAATCCAGAGGAGGTAACAGATGAGATAGTGAACCTTCTCGGTTGCGAACCCGAAGATGTGCTGCGTGTTTCAGGAAAAACAGGGGAAGGTGTTCATGAGCTTTTAGAACAAATCGTAGAAAGAATTCCAGCTCCGAAGGGCGATCCTAATGCTCCACTCCAAGCCTTGATTTTTGACTCCGTCTTTAATCCATTTAGAGGGATTGAAGCATATTTTAAAGTTGTAAACGGAAGCATCAAGAAAGGGGAAAAGGTAAAATTCATGGCAACGGATAAAATCTATGAAGCCGACGAGGTAGGAACACTCAAACTAAAACAAGCTCCTAAAAAATCCATAGAGTGCGGTGATGTAGGCTATATCATTTCGGGGATTAAAGATGCCCGAGAAGTAAAAGTGGGAGATACCATTACGAGCGTAGAAAACCCAGCCGATGCTCCTATAGAAGGATTTGAAGAGGTAAAACCAATGGTTTTTGCGGGAATCTATCCCGTGGAAAGTGAAGATTTTGAAGAACTAAGGACTTCTTTGGAAAAATTAAGGTTGAATGATGCTTCTTTGGTTTTTGAACCAGAAAGTTCAGCAGCGTTAGGTTTTGGCTTCCGATGCGGATTTCTCGGTATGCTCCACATGGAAATCGTGCAGGAGCGTTTAGATAGGGAGTTTAATATGAATGTAATTACCACCGTTCCCAATGTTTCGTACCATGGTTACAGCAAAAAAGAACCCGATACGCCCATCCTCATCAATAACCCTTCCGAAATGATGGACCCTACGATTATGGACCGAGTGGAAGAGCCTTATATCAAGGCTTCTATTATCACAAAGTCGGATTTCGTAGGTGCGGTAATGACGCTTTGTATTGAGAAAAGGGGCGAAATTGTCAATCAATCGTATTTAACATCAGATAGGGTAGAATTGATTTTCAACATGCCACTGGCGGAAGTGGTTTTTGATTTTTATGATAGACTGAAGTCAATATCCAAAGGATATGCTTCTTTTGATTATCACCCTATCGGTTTCCGAGCTTCTAAATTGGTAAAAATGGACATTCTGATCAATGGTGATATGGTAGATGCCTTGTCTTCTCTTATTCACGACAGTAATGCCTATAACATCGGAAAAAAGATGTGTGAGAAGCTGCGTGAGCTGATCCCAAGACAGCAGTTTGACATCGCGGTACAAGCTGCCTTAGGAACGAAAGTCATCGCCAGAGAGACCATTAAAGCATTGAGGAAAGATGTAACGGCAAAATGTTATGGTGGGGATATTTCCAGAAAGCGAAAACTCCTTGAAAAACAAAAAGAAGGAAAGAAAAAAATGAAGCAAATTGGTCGCGTAGAAGTGCCACAATCTGCCTTTATGGCGGTGCTGAAACTGAATGATTAAATAAAAAAACCTCAAAAATTTTTTGAGGTTTTTACTTTTTCCCAAACACGGAAATATTAATATACTTTTTAGGATTTTCTTTTAAATCTACTACGAGTTCGTTGAGAGAATTTGAGGTTTTAACCAAATTATTGTAAAGAGCTTCATCTTTGGTGATTTTTCCAAGAGAGCCTTCGCCACGCTCTATTCCTGCGATTACTCCGTTTAGCTTATCAGCTGTTTCGCTAAGTTTTTCAATGGAGGTGCTGAGTTTTTGCGTGTCAATCCCCTCTGCCACATTTCCGAACTTATCCAAAGTTTTTTGAGCAGAAGCCATTGTTTGGTTGGTGTTGTTCAACAAATTATTAATTTTCGGTTCTGTTCCTGCAAGCATTCGGTTGGTTTGTTCAGCGGTGATTTTGAAAGCCGAAACGGTCTGGTTTAGATTGTGTAGCAACTCCTTTATTTCTCTCCTGTTTTGTTCATCCAACAATTTAGAAGTATGTGCCAAAGTAGAATCCATCTTCGCTAAAACGCTGGCTACTTTCGGAGTCATCTCAGAAGCAATAGCCCCCATTGGAGAAAGTTTGAAATTCCCTTTCAGAGTGTCGCCGTCTTTTGCCGTTAATTGGTCGTATACTAAATTGATTTTCAATTGCTTACCACCCATAAGGCTCGGTTCAAAAATTTCTACCAATGAATTTTTAGAGAAAGAATATTGATTTTCTACCGAAATTTTTACAATGAAACTAATTCTCCCTTTTTCATCAGTAATTGGGATAATATCATCTACCAACCCAACCTTTAAACCATTGATTAGAACCGCATTAGAACGCTCTAATCCATCTACATTATCATATTTTACATAGAAAAAATTATCCGTAGTGAAGACATTTTTCCCCTTTAAAAATTGAAAAAACACTACGAAACTCGCAATCGCTAAAACGGCAATAAGTCCAGCTTTTATTTCTTTTGAAAATTTCATCAATCATTTAATTTTAAGGCGACAAAGATAATGATTTTTAATTTTAAGTATTTAATATTCTATCAGATAAAAAACCTTGAGTTTTATCCACAATTTTAATTTATATAAATAACTGATAATCTTTATTTTACTTTGATTTAAAATTTCTTTTCAACAATATGTATGATTTTGATTTTATAAATTTTATCTTTGCTTTATGGTAAAAAAAGAAACATTGTCTTCGCTTACGAATGGAAATTTTGCAAAAGAACTTTCTATTTCTCAGGGCAAACTTCCGCCCAATGCTCTTGAATTTGAGAAACTTATCATCGGTTCTTGTTTGATTGATAAGAAAGGGCTTGATGAAACGGTGGATTTATTGAGTCCAGAGGTTTTTTATGACCCAAGGCATCAGGAAATTTTTAGGGCGATTGTCAATTTATTTAATGGCAACAAGCCTGTGGATTTGATGACCGTAATTCAGGAGTTGAAACGCACGGAAAAACTGAATGTTGCAGGAGGCGACCACTACATTATTGAGCTTTCAATGGGGGTTTCTTCTTCGGCACACGCAGAATATTATGCCAGAGTGATTTCCGAAAAGCATATTTTGAGGTCGCTCATCAATATTTCAGCCAATGTAATAGATGAATCTTACAAAGAATCCACCGATGTTTTTGAACTTTTAGATAAAGCAGAACAAGGTTTTTTTGAAGTAACCAACGGAACCATAAAAAAAGGCTTTGATACGGCAAGTAGTTTGGTAAAAGCCGCCATTGATAAAATCAAATCCCTTAAAGATAAAGAAGGGCTTTCGGGGATTCCTTCTGGTTTTAAGGATATTGACAAGGAAACAGGAGGCTGGCAACCATCAGACCTCATCATTATTGCGGCAAGACCTGCGATGGGTAAAACCGCCTTTATCCTTTCTATGGCAAGGAATATCACAGTTCAGCATCAAATCCCAATGGCACTTTTCTCCTTGGAAATGTCTTCCGTTCAGTTGATTACCAGAATGATTGCCTCGGAAACGGAAATTTCTTCCGAGAAATTAAGAAAAGGGCAAATGAGCGACGAGGAGTGGCAAAGACTTTTTGAAAATGTAGCCGAATTAGAAAACGCCCCTCTCTTTATTGATGAAACTCCATCTCTTTCTATTTTTGATTTCAGAGCCAAATGCCGAAGATTAGTGATGCAACATAAGGTAAAAGTCATTATGGTGGATTATCTTCAATTAATGACTGCCAATAGTGGAAAAGGAGGAGCAGGAAACCGAGAACAGGAAATTGCAACCATTTCTCGTTCCCTAAAGGCGATTGCTAAGGAATTGAATGTTCCTGTAATTGCACTTTCACAATTGTCCAGAACAGTAGAATCAAGACCCAATAAAAGACCTCAACTTTCAGATTTGAGAGAGTCGGGGGCGATAGAGCAAGATGCTGATATTGTATCCTTTATATACAGACCAGAGTATTATAAATTAGAAGTTTGGGAAGATGAAACCCCTTGTAAAAATCAAGCAGAATTAATTATCGCCAAGCATAGAAATGGTGCGGTGACGGATGTTAGACTTTCCTTCCAATCTCATATTGCAAAATTCTCGGATTTAGATATGTTTGGAGATAATAATTCTTATTATACAGGCACTACGGACGCGAATAGAATTAGCATTAATGCAAATCCTGCTGATGCTTTCGGTACATCTGAAATTTCTGGCTCTTCAATGAATGATGACGATATGCCACCATTCTAACTCAAAATGATGAGAATAGAAATTTTTACCGATGGTGCGTGTAGTGGCAACCCAGGGCGAGGGGGCTTTGGTGTGATAATGCGTGTGCCTCAGAAAAATTATGAAAAAGTATTTTCGGAGGGATTTCGTTTGACTACGAATAACAGAATGGAGCTTTTGGCGGTCATCGTGGCTTTAGAAAAATTAAAATCTGATGAACACGAAGTGCATATTTTCACGGATAGTAAATATGTTGCCGATGCTGTAAATCAAAAATGGATTGATAATTGGGTAAAAAAAGGCTTTAAAAATGTAAAAAACCCTGATTTATGGCAAAAATTCATTCCTTTGTATAGGAAATTTCAGCCTCAATTTCATTGGATAAAAGGACACGCAGGACACCCCGAAAATGAAAGAGCCGACCAACTTGCCGTAGTAGCCTCTCAAAAAAATGACCTCAAAATAGACCAGTTTTTTGAAAATCAAAATCAAGGATTATTTTAAAAATAACAAAAAATCAACCTCCATTGGGGTTGATTTTTTAATTATATAATTTGACTGAAATTTAAGTAAGCATTCCACCATCTACATTCAACACTTGACCTGTGATGTAAGAAGACATATCACTCGCCAAGAACACACAAGCATTGGCTACATCGGTAGTTTGTCCTCCTCTCTTCAACGGAATAGCATCTCTCCAACCTTGCACCACTTCTGGGCTTAATTTAGCCGTCATATCTGTTTCAATAAACCCTGGTGCAATGGCATTACAACGGATATTCCTTGAACCTAATTCCAAAGCGATAGATTTTGAAAAACCAATAACTCCCGCCTTTGACGCTGCGTAGTTTGCCTGTCCTGCATTACCTTTCACTCCTACCACAGATGCCATATTGATAATAGAACCGCTTTTCGCTTTCATCATTGGTTTAATGGCAGCTTTTGTAAGATTAAACACAGAATCTAAATTCACTCTTTGAATAATATCCCAATCTTCTTTGGTCATTCTCAACACCAAGTTATCTCTCGTAATTCCTGCATTGTTAATCAAAATATCAATCTGTCCGAAATCTGCCACTACATCATCAATCAATTTTTGAGCTTGGTCAAAATCCGCCGCATTAGAGTGGTATTCTTTTGCTACGGTAATTTTATTCAAATCTGCTTCTATTTGTTTTGCCACATCATCTGGACCGATGTGAGAGAAAGCTACTTTTGCTCCGTGTTCCGCAAAAACTTCTGCAATTCTTTTCCCAATCCCTGATGCCGCACCTGTAATCAAGGCTACTTTTCCTTCTAATAATTTCATAATCCTTAAATTTTTAATGCTCCAAATTTACGGAATATTTTTATTTTAATTGTTATCCACTATCAACACGATTTCTCCTTTTAGAGTTTTAGATTGAGAAAATTCTATCAACTCGTTAATGCTTCCTCGTTTAGTTTCTTCAAATTTTTTGGAGATTTCTCGGCTCAAACTTACTTTTACTTCTTCGCCAAAAAACTCCTTAATTTGTTCCAATGTCGTATTAATTTTATGCGGACTCTCATACAAAACGATGGTTCTTTTTTCTTCGGCTAATTGTTTCAATTTGGTTTGTCTTCCTTTTTTCTGTGGAAGAAATCCCACAAATAAAAACTCATTATTCGGCAATCCAGAAACCACCAAAGCGGGGACAAACGCCGTAGCTCCAGGCAAACAAATCATTTCTATTTCGGCATCTGCACAGGCTCTTGCCAAAAGAAAACCAGGATCGGAAATTCCAGGTGTTCCCGCATCGGTAATTAGAGCAATATTTCGTCCGTTTCGTAAATCCTCAATCACTTTTTGCGTAGCTTGATGCTCATTATGAAGATGATAGGATTTCAAAGGTTTGGAAATTTCAAAGTGTTTCAGCAAAACGCCCGAAGTTCGCGTATCTTCACAGAGGATATAATCCACTTCTTTTAAAATTTTTATCGCCCTGAAAGTCATATCCTCCAAATTTCCCACAGGGGTCGGCACAAAATATAATGTTCCACTCATTCTGATTTATTTTAATTTTCCTTATTTTTGAACTCTAAAATTACGGCTAATTTACAATGTTTTTAGAAAATACAATCAATCACGCGAAACAAAGTGGCTGGATGGAGGTCATCTGTGGCTCTATGTTTTCTGGTAAAACCGAGGAACTTATCAGAAGGCTTCGCCGTGCAGAAATGGCTGGGCTAAATGTAGAAATATTTAAACCTCAAATAGATACACGCTATGATGAAGAAGATATTGTTTCTCACAACAAAACAAAAATAAAAAGCACACCCGTTGCCAGCTCTACGGAAATTTTGCTCTTGGGTTCAACTTGCGATGTAGTAGGGATTGATGAAGCCCAGTTTTTTGATGATAATATTGTAGAGGTTGCCAATCAATTGGCGAATAATGGCGTTCGTGTGGTAATTGCAGGGCTGGATATGGACTATATGGGGCGACCTTTTGGACCGATGCCCAACCTAATGGCGACCGCTGAGTATGTGACGAAAGTTCATGCCATTTGTCGTAGAACGGGGAATTTAGCTAATTACTCTATGCGAATTTCTGGTGATAAAAATTTGGTTCAATTGGGGGAAACCGACAGCTATGAAGCCGTTAGCCGAAGAGTTTTCGCCGATGAAGTTTTGAATAAAAAATAATGAATTACACCACTTTACAACTTTCCGAAATTACTCATTCTGAATTGATTGGGGATAAAAATTTGGTCGTGAAAAACATTGCGTTTGATAGCAGAAATATTTTCACGGCAAAGGATACGGCATTTATCGCCATCAATACACCGAATAATTCTGGGGAAAAATACATTGCCACCGCCATTGAAAAAGGAATAAAAATTATTATTTCGGAGAGATATTATCCTCAATATAAGGGAGTTAATTGGATTATTGTAGAAAATTCCGTTCAGTTTTTGCAGAAGTTAGCAAAGTTTCATTTGCAAAACTCTCAACTCAAAAATAGCATTGGGATTACGGGAAGCAACGGAAAAACTATTGTAAAAGAATGGCTTTATCAATGCCTTTGGAACGAATTTACTGTAGTTAAATCTCCCAAAAGTTTTAATTCTCAGATTGGCTTACCAATTTCCCTTTTTCAGATTGACCCACAGCACGAATTGGGGATTTTTGAAGTCGGAATTTCCAAACCCAAAGAAATGGAAATTTTAGAGTCAATTTTTTCACCAAAAATCGGAATTTTAACGCATATTGGCTCTGCTCATTCGTCTAATTTTCAAAGCGAAGAACATCTCATTAATGAAAAAATTCAGCTCTTCAAGCATAATGAAATTATTATTTTTAATGGAGATAATGATTTGACTTTCAAATTAATCAATGAGATTTATCCCGATAAAAAAAGAATTAGTTTTGGATTAAAGCAAAGAAATGATGTTTGCATTATTTCGGATTATAAAAATGGGAATCTGGACATTCAGGTAAAATATTTTGATGAAAAATTGTCTTTCCCTGCCCAGCAAAGGGACGAAGCCACGCTTTCCAATGTTTTGGCAGTAATTGCAACTTTAAAGGAATTGAATTTTGTCAATGCTGATATTATCAATAAAATCAATAATTTACGCTCTGTGGAAATGCGTTTGGAGAGTGTGAATGGCGTGAGAAATAATCTCATCATTAACGATTCTTTCAACCTTGATTTTGATTCGTTAATCATTGCTTACCAATTCATTAAACAATATAAAAAGCAAAAGAAAACGCTTATTCTCACCGATATTTTAGACACGATAGAGCCTGATGAAAATTTGTATCCAAAAGTTGCAAAAATCACCAATGAACAAAATTTTGAGCAAATTTTCCTTATCGGAAATCGCATCACGAAATATCAAAATTTATTCTCCGCTCAAACGAAAACTTTCGCCAATACGGAAGAGTTATTAAATGGAAACAATCTTCATCACATTGAAAATCAATTAATTTTACTAAAAGGAGCGAGAGTTTTTGAGATAGAAAAAATCAAGAAACTTTTAGAACTCCAAAGCCACGACACTACGCTGGAAATCAACCTCAATGCGATTTTGCATAACATCAACATTCACAAGTCTTTACTAAAACCTCAGACGAAAATTTGTGCAATGGTAAAGGCTTATTCCTATGGTTTGGGAGGCTATGAAATCGCTGAATTTTTACAACACCATCATATTGATTATCTGGGAGTTGCTTATGCTGATGAGGGCGTAGATTTGAGGAAAAACGGTATCATAACGCCTATCTTGGTAATGAACCCCGAGCAAAGCAGTTATGACAGCATTATAGACTATCATCTTGAACCAGAAATATATAATTTCCGTGTTTTGGAACTTTTTATTCAGCAGTTGCAAAATAAAGGTATTCAAGAGGTGTATCCTATTCATATTAAGTTAGAAACGGGAATGCACAGACTTGGTTTTAAGGAAAATGAAATTCCGAAACTGATAGAAAAATTAAAGCAAAATCGTATAAAAATAGCGAGTATTTTTAGCCATCTTTCTTCGGCAGATGTCCCTGAAGAACAAGAATATACGCTTCAACAATTAGCAATTTTTGAACGAATTTCCAATCAAATTACAGAAGGAATTGGCTACCGACCTATTCGGCATATTTTGAACTCTTCTGGGATTGTCAATTATACAGATTATCAATATGATATGGTAAGAATTGGCATTGGAATGCTGGGAATTTCTTCTTCAAAAAATATTCAAAATCAGTTGCAAAATGTGGCAAGTTTTAAGACTTTAATTTCTCAAATTTCAGAAGTAAAAAAGGGAGACAGCATAGGATATAGCAGAAAACATATCGCCGAAAAAGATACTAAAATAGCCACAATTCCAGTTGGTTATGCCGATGGAATTCCGCGTTTGGTAGGCAATGGAAATGCTTGGGTGTATGTGAATGGTAAAAAATGTCCTATCGTGGGAAATGTTTGTATGGATATGCTGATGATAGACCTTGGCGATATTCCTGCACAAGAAGGCGACCAAGTATTTATTTTTAGTTCAATTTCGGAATTAGAAAATTTCGCAACTTATGCTAAAACAATCCCTTACGAAATTCTGACCTCTATTTCTCGTAGGGTGAAACGCGTGTATATTAAGGATTGAAAATTCAGAAATTTTGCTTTACTTTGTATCAACATTCATATTTGAAAAATGAAAAAAGCATTTTTATTTTTTGTTCTGTTATCTTTCCTTTTCAAAGCACAAGTAAAGGAAAACCTCAACATTCCTGAAAATCCGAAAATAGGACTATCCTTGTCAGGAGGTGGAGCGAAAGGCTTTGCTCATATAGGAGTGCTAAAAATTTTAGATTCTCTCGGGGTGAGAATAGATTATATTTCGGGGACGAGTATGGGGGCTATCGTGGGAGGATTATACGCCTCTGGGTATAGCGGTAAGGACATTGAAAAAATAATGAATGATACGGATTTCTACTCTCTTTTGGACAATCAGAAACAGCGAAAAGAAATCTCCTTTTTTGATAAAAATGTAGATAAATACATTCTTTCTTTTCCTATTCAGAAAAAGAAAATTACCCTGCCTTCCTCTATTTCTTCTGGGCAAAAAGCGATTTATACCCTAAAAGAATTATTCAAAAATGTGGCGAATATTGAAGATTTTTCGCAATTTCCCATTCCGTTTATGTGTGTAGCCACCAATTTAGAAACGGGAGATTTGAAAATATTTGAACAAGGAGATTTGGTAAAATCTATTATAGCAAGTTCGGCTTTTCCCTCTTTGATAGACCCCGTAAAAATAGGAAACGAAACTTATATTGATGGAGCAATGACCATTAATTACCCATCTAAACCATTAAAAGACAAGGGTATAGATATCGTCATCGGAGTTAATCTCAGTACAGGTTTAAGTGACAAAACTCAGATTGATAATATTGTGGATATCCTCAATCAAATCGTGGATTTTGGAATACAGAAAGAAACTAAAAATCAGTTAAAATACACGGATATTAACATTCACCCGAATTTGCAGGGGATGAAAGTGACGAGTTTTGACCAGAAAAAAGAAATTTTAACTATCGGACACAAAGAAGCCTTGAAATATGTAGAGATATTAGACCAACTTCCTAAAAAAAAGGAAGAAGATTTGATTAAATTTCCACTCAATCCTATCTTTTCCAATCTTTACAAAATTGATAGTTTGGTAGTAAAAAATAATTTCATCTACAATGAGGATTATATTCAAGGGAAAATGGGTCTGAAAATCCCTTCTATTCAAACCTATGAGAATATCAATAAAATGATAAAAAAGCTCTACGCTACCAATAATTTTTCTATCATCAATTACGATATTTCTTACGAAAATCATAAAAATATACTTACACTCTACACTACAGAAAGCGATAACCAATATGTAGCGAAAATCGGTTTGCACTACGACAAGATTTTCAGAACAGGACTTTTGCTGAACCTAACTTTGAAACGATTGATTTTTAATAACTCTACGATTTCATTAGATCTCGTTATCGGAGATAGCCCTCGTTATTACTTCAATTATTTTATAGACAATGGTTTTATCCCAAGTTTTGGCGTATATACTTCGGGAATGAGTTTTAATCTATTCAATCATAAAAATGTAAATTTAGAAAGATGGTTATGGTATAGAAATGAGGCTTTTATACAATCTACTTGGCGGGATAAATATGCTATTGGCGTAGGAATTAGCCACGATTATTTTAAGCTTGATAATTATATTCACAGAACACAACAAAAACAAAACTATATCAACCCTTATGCCTATATCAAAGCTGATACACAAGACGACAAAGATTTTCCGATGAAGGGATTTACCATTAATGTAGAAGGGAAATACATAGATTTATTGAAAAAAGACCCATATACTTCTTTCCAAATCAAAGCTAATACTGCGTTTAATTTTCCCATCAATTCTTGGGTTTCTAATCGCTTAGAGATATTTGGAGGGATAAGCACAGAAGCACCACCTTTATTTTATCAATATCATTTAGGAGGAATTTTTGGGCAGAATTTAGGAAATTTCTTTAATTTTCAAGGCTATTTATTAGGCGAACACAAAAGCAATGATGTGATTGGTTTGAGCAATAGTATTTCGATTAAATTGAATAAACATTATTATATTATCCCTAATTTTAGCATAGCAAATGCTTTCAATAGTTTTGAAAACTTAAATTTGATGAAAAATCTACACTCTAATGTAGGGCTTACTTTGGGATACAAATCTCCTTTTGGGCAGTTAAAAGTAAATTACAGCACTTCCTTGAAGCGAAATTCCAGAGGGATATTTAATATTATTTTAGGACATTGGTTTTAATGATAAAGCAGATATGATAAACTTCTTTTTTGAGAATATAGAAGAGTTTTCTTTGGACGAAAATTTAAAAAATTGGTTGGAGAATATCATTCTTTCCGAAGGGAAAAAACTCGGAGATATTAACTATATTTTTTGTGATGATGAATATCTTTTAAAGGTCAATCAGGATTTTCTTAATCACGATTATTATACCGATATCATCACTTTTGATTATGTAAAGGGCAAAATCATTTCAGGGGATATTTTTGTTTCCATCACTCGCGTTTCGGATAATGCCTCTACCCTATCCAAAGACTACAACTCTGAATTCCGAAGAGTTTTGACTCACGGCATACTCCACCTTTGTGGCTACAAAGACAAAACCGAAACCGAAATAAAAGAAATGCGTAGCAAGGAGGATTTTTATTTGAATATAATATAAATTTCTAATTTAATTTTAAATGTTTCACGGGAAACATATTTTTAATCAATAATCATTTTTTAATATATGACAAATGAAATATACGATGTAATTGTAGTAGGAGCAGGACATGCAGGAAACGAAGCCGCAGCCGCAGCCGCAAACTTGGGTTCAAAGACACTCCTCATCACGATGAATATGGAAACCATCGGAAAAATGAGTTGCAACCCTGCGATGGGCGGAATTGCCAAAGGACAAATTGTAAGAGAAATTGACGCACTCGGAGGCTATTCGGGAATTATTGCCGATAAATCTGCTATACAATTTAAAATGCTCAACCTCTCCAAAGGACCTGCGATGTGGTCACCAAGAACCCAAAACGACCGTATGCTCTTCGCAGAAGAATGGCGATTGGCTTTAGAAAATACACCCAACTTGGATTTTTTCCAAGATATGGTCAAGGAACTTATTATTGAAAATAATAAAGTTACTGGCGTCATCACCTCTATCGGTGTAAAATTCCGTGCGAAATCTGTGATTTTAACCAATGGCACTTTTCTTAATGGGCTCATCCACATCGGAGAAAAGCAGCTCGGTGGCGGTAGAATGGGCGAACCAAAAGCCTTTGGTATTACCGAGCAACTGGTTTCTTTAGGTTTTGAAGCGGGGCGAATGAAAACAGGAACCCCTGTGCGTGTAGATGGCAGAACCATTGATTTTTCTAAAATGGAAGAACAAAAAGGAGATGAAAATCCACAGAAATTTTCCTATTTAGACACACCGAAACTCACGCATCAGCGTTCATGCTACATCACCTATACCAATGAAACGGTACACGACATCCTCCGCGAAGGCTTTGACAGAAGCCCCATGTTTAACGGAACCATCCAAAGTCTCGGTCCAAGATATTGCCCAAGTATTGAGGACAAAATTAATCGATTTGCAGAAAGAAACAGACACCAAATTTTTGCCGAACCCGAAGGATGGAAAACCATAGAATATTATATCAATGGTTTTAGTTCATCATTACCTGAAGATATCCAGATTAGAGCCCTTCAGCAAATCCCAGGCTTTGAAAATGCAAGAGTATTCCGCCCAGGTTATGCTATTGAGTATGACTATTTTCCACCTACCCAGCTCAAGCATACCTTGGAAACCAAACTGATAGAAAATCTTTACTTCGCTGGGCAAATTAATGGTACTACGGGATATGAAGAAGCTGGAGGACAAGGCATCATTGCAGGAATCAACGCCCACCTAAAAGTCCATGGTAAAGAACCGTTTGTTTTAAGCCGAGATGAGGCATATATAGGTGTTTTGATAGACGATTTAATCACCAAAGGCACAGAAGAACCCTACCGAATGTTTACCTCTCGTGCAGAGTACAGATTGCTCTTGAGACAAGACAATGCCGATATCCGTTTGACAGAGAAATCTCATAAGATAGGTTTAGCAACAGATGAACGACTGAAAAAAGTGGAAGAAAAAATCCAACAAAGCCAAGAACTGGAAAATTTTCTTAGAGAAACTTCTCTGAAACCACATCAGATTAATCCTATTTTAGAGGAAATGGAATCTAACCCCGTAGATCAGGCATACAGAGCCTCCCAATTTCTTACCCGCCCGAATATCACACTGAGCACTTTGGACAAATTAGAAAAGATTAAGGAAGTCAGCACCCAATATTCTGATGAAGTAAGGGAACAAGCAGAAATTAACATCAAATACAAAGGCTATATAGAAAAGGAAAAAGAGAATGTAGCCAAGCTCCAGCGGTTAGAAAATATAAAAATCCCTGAAGATTTTGATTTTACCAAAATTGCCAGTCTCTCTGCCGAAGCCAAACAAAAACTCAATCTTATTCAACCCAAAACTATTGCCCAAGCGAGTAGAATTTCTGGTGTTTCTCCTGCAGATATTAATGTACTATTGATATTTTTAGGGAGGTAATTTATAAAATGATACTAAATGTTTCACGTGAAACTATAAAATAAGCCTGTAAAATTTACAGGCTTATCTATTGAATAAAAGTTTAAAATACAACTTAATTTTCTTTTTCACAGGGAACTGAAATTTAGTAAAAAATTCTATAATATGATTTAATATATACTTTCTTGCATAGTTTGATCTTGATTTAACCCCTTTATGGATAATGATATTCCATTTTTTATTAAAAACTATTTTTAAATCATCAATCTTGTTTTTCTTATAAAAACTTATCCTATCATCAAATGCTTCTATTATATTTTGTAGTTTCGAATCATTAAACGGAGAATTTGTGATACTATTTGTTGCCTGTCTATAATAATATAAAATATTTTCTGATATTACAGATTTTTCTGCTTTCCAAAAAATATGATGAATAATAAATTCATCTTCATGAACTTTATTAGGAATAAACCTTAAATTATTAAACAATGTTGCTTTATATAATTTATTCCAAACTACTATATAATTCAAATTTCTATTAATTAATCTCATGTTTTCTTCTCTATTTCCTAGTGTTTCTATATCTTTACTCTTAAGAGAAATATCTTCCCTTCCAGTATAATAAAGAAATTTACAAATAGCAATATCAGCATCATATTTTATTAGGGCTTCATAAAGAAATTGAACATAATCCTTATGCACAAAATCATCACTATCTATAAAGCAAATATATTCGCTTCTACCCCCCCATTTTTATTTCATCTAAACCCCTATTACGAGCCTCAGAAACGCCTTTATTCTCTTGATGAATATATTTTATACGATCATCCGATAAAAAAGGTTTTATAGCTTCCACAGTATTATCCGTTGAACCGTCATTTATCACAATAATTTCTAAATTTTGATAAGTTTGAGCAATGATACTTTCAAGACATTCCGCTACATACTTTTCTACATTATAACAGGGAACAATAACCGAAATAAGGGGTTGATTTTGCATAAAAATAAAATTTTAGCAAAGATAATTTTTTGAAATAAATTAACCAATTAAAAAGTTTCCAAACTAAAATTATAAATATTATCTTTGTTAAATCAAGTTTTTGTAATGAAAATTAAAGACCATTTCCTTTCACAAGAAGAATTTGAACTCCAAGAAACCAATATCTCCGGAATACTAAAAACTTATCCCATTCCAGAAAATTTGGGCAAATACTACGAAAGCAAAAACTATATTTCTCACCACCAAGATAGCGGAAGTTTAAAAGAAAAATTATATAAATTCTTACAAAAAATTAATTTGAGATATAAGAAAAAGGTAATTCAGAGGGCAATTCGCAATCAATCTCAAACTTCACACGAGGCTCAGCCGAACTGTACGAAGCAAAATTTTGAATCTCAAACCATTTTAGACTACGGCTGTGGTGCAGGAGAATTTATAAAATTCATGGCAAAGGATTTTAAAACTTACGGATTTGAACCCAACGAAAATGCTCGAAATTTTGCTCAACGAAAAAACAATAAAACAACTTTCCTCTCCTCCCCTACTCTATCGGAAATAGAAAACGAAAGTTTAGATGTCATTACGCTGTGGCATGTTTTTGAGCATATAGAAAATCAGCAAGAAATATTGGAAATTTTTTATCAAAAACTGAAACCCAACGGAAAACTCATCATCGCAGTTCCCAATCACACCTCTTATGATGCACGGCATTACAAAGAATTTTGGGCGGCATACGATGTTCCTCGTCACATTTTTCATTTCTCAAAGGAAGGAATATTCAAACTAATGAACAACGAAAAATGGAAAGTTGAGAAAGTTGTCCCTCTCCTACTCGACTCATTTTACATTTCAATATTGAGTGAAAAATACAAGAAGAATCCACTTTTTTGGCTTTTTGGAACTATCCACGGAGCAATTTCTAATTTTAAAGCATTAAAAACGGGTGAATTTTCAAGTTTGATATATTGTGTAGGAAAAATTTAGAAAATAGATTTTTGATATATTTATAAAAGTCAATTTTTAACTAAAAAAAGATGAATTTTAGTTATATAATATTTTTAAGTATCATTTTTGGGATTTTTGCAATCATTCCATCTCTTATCATATTTTATATTTAAAAAAATTGGGGAAACCTTTTATCGGAAAAATTTTAAGTTTTTCGTATTTGGCATTCGCAATTTATATTTTCATTTCCACCATCTTTGCAGAAGAATTATTTTCTAAAAATGATGTAAGATAAATGCTATCTCAATAAAATATTATTCTTAAAGATGATTTTAAAATTAAAGATGTAAAAATTGGAACAGGCTTTCATTCCAAAGATAACTTTGATATTTTTGAAATCTTCGTTTCGGATAAGGATAAGGATAAGGAAAATATCATCAACGAAATTAAAAATGCTGATAATTTTACGATTTGTTTAAATTCTGAAAACTGCCACTATTAATTATGAAAATCCTTACTTTTATATAAAAGAACATTTTGAAACTTTTGGAAAAGGCTATGCCCCTACTTTCAGAAGAATTTCCTTTAAGAAAAATAAAAATGAACTAATCTTGAAGATATTGATGAATAAAAAAACTCCCCACAATAGGGAGTTTTATTTTTATTATTTATTAATCGCAGCTACACCAGGTAGTTCCAAACCTTCAAGGCTTTCCAACATTGCTCCCCCACCTGTGGAAACATAAGAAACTTTATCTGCATAACCGAACTGCTTCACAAATGCCACGCTATCGCCACCTCCCACAAGAGAAAACGCTCCTTGCTTTGTAGCTTCGGCAATGCTATCGCCTAATTTTTTAGTTCCCTCTGCAAAATTAGACATTTCAAAAACGCCCAAAGGTCCATTCCAAAGAATGGTTTTAGAGTTCATAATTACATCATTATTAATAGATTGAGTTTCTTTTCCAACATCTAATCCCATCCATCCATCAGGGATTTCGTTTGCAGAAACTTCCTTACGCTCTGCATCATTATTGAACGCATCGGCAACTACAACATCTACCGGAATATAAACTTTTACATTCTGATTTTCAGCCTTTTTAAGGATTTCAATAGCCAAATCCAATTTATCTTCTTCCACCAAAGAATTTCCAACCTCTCCGCCCTGTGCCTTAATGAAAGTAAATGCCATTCCTCCACCGATAATCAAATTATCCACCGCAGGAAGAATATTTTCAATAATGGTAATTTTTGTAGAAACTTTGGAACCTCCAAGAATTGCCGTCACGGGTTTTTCCCCTGAATTGAGAACTTTATCTATTGCCTCTAATTCCTTCGCCATCAATAAACCGAAAAATTTAGTTTGTGGGAAGAATTGAGCAATCACCGCCGTAGAAGCGTGAGCCCTGTGTGCCGTTCCGAAAGCGTCATTTATATAAACATCTGCCAATTTAGAAAGTTTTTCAGCAAAACCCACATCACCAGCCTCTTCCTCTGCGTGAAATCTCAAATTTTCCAATAAAAGAATTTCCCCAGCTTTCAACTCGTTAGCCACTTTTTCTGCCTCCTCTCCTACGCAATTTTCTACGAATTTCACTTCTTTTCCTAAAACTTTCGCTACTTCATCTACTATTTTAGAAAGCGAAAAATCCGCATTTACTTTTCCTTTTGGTCTTCCCAAATGCGTCATAATAATCACCGAACCACCATCATTTAGGATTTTATCAATTGTAGGTTTTGCAGCCACAATCCTCGTATTATCTGTCACTTCAAAATTTTCATTCTGAGGAACATTGAAATCTACTCTTACCAGAGCTTTCTTACCTGAAAAATTAAAGTCTTTTATTGTTTTCATTTCTCAAATTTTAGTCCTACAAAGGTAAGATTAATTACCTGGAGAAAAAATTTATTTCGCCAAAAAAAATCCCCAATACAAAATCACAATATTATTCATCTTTTTTCTTTTTATAAAAAAATAAATAATGTATGCTGTTGTTGTAGAACTGAATTTGGTGGATAAAAATTGAGTAAAATTTATAAAGAAATAGTTTTATAATTATTCTGCTAATATCCACATTATAACAATTTGATTTTTAATGAAAAAAGTCATTTATCCACGGTAGTGGAAAAATTGTAAAATCAAAAAATGTGATTAATATAAATGTGAATAATCTTAAAATATCATCATTAAATCTTATCTAAAAATAAATTTTGTTGAGTAATACTTTTTCTGCAATAAAATATTTTTTTTAGATATAAAAGTAGATTTTGTTAAAAGTTTTCCACATAGAATGCAGGATTTATTATGAGAAATTTATACATTTTGTGGATTTAATGGGAAAAATTGGAAAAATGAAATCGCCAAAAGCTAATGAAAAAATTTGATATTTAATAAAAAATGTTATATTTGCTGATAAATATCATATTTATGTTGATAGAACATCATTTGGAGATAGAGCATAATTTTCAGAATATTTTCTGTGAAAAGTCTTTTGAGAAGACACTTTCTGAGGAAGAATTTCAGAAATATTTGAATAGCAAAAAAGCGATTTCCGTAGCGAAAGGAAAATTAGTTTTCAAGGAAGGAGATATGCCCAAAGGAGTGTATTTTATAGAAAAAGGAGCCGTAAAACTCTACAAAATGGGTTTTAATAGAAAGGAACAAATTTTGCGTTTTGCAAAAGATGGGGATTTGATTGGCTACCGTTCTTTGCTTTCTGAGGAAGAATACGGAGCATCGGCGGAGGCAATGACTCCAGTGCAATTGAGCTTCATTCCTGCCAATATATTTCACAAATTATTAATGAATGTTCCTAAACTTTCCTATGCTATGCTCCAAAAAATCTCTTGTGAATTAGGCGAATATTCTAACACTATTGCCCTATTAGCTCAAAAAACCGTAAGAGAAAGATTAGCCGAAGTCTTACTTTTATTAGAGAAAAAAATAGGAATAGACCCAGAAGGTTTCATCAAATTATGCCTTACAAGAGAGGAAATTGCCAACCTCATCGGGACTGCTACAGAAAGCACCATTAGGCTTATATCCGAATTTAAACAAGATAAATTGATAGAAGTTGAGGGTAGAAATATTAAGATTTTAGACCACGATAGATTGAGAAAATTAGGTCATGTCATCGGATTTAACTAAAAATATATAGGCTGAAAATGCCTATTTTTTGTTTTATAAATAAAAAAATAAAATGTCAATACATACAGAAATAAAAAAAATCACGACAGCAAATTTTCGTAAGATGAAAGCAGAAGGCGAAAAAATAGCAATGCTTACAGCTTATGATTATACAACGGCAAAAATGTTAGACGAAGCAGGTGTAGAAATGCTTTTGGTAGGAGATTCTGCAGCTAATGTAATGGCTGGTTATGAAACCACTTTGCCTATTACACTTGATCAAATGATTTACCACGCCCAATGTGTGGTAAGAGGAGCGAAAAGAGCCTTCGTGGTGGTAGATTTACCCTTCGGAACTTACCAAAGCGATAGCCAAAAGGCATTGGATTCTGCTATTAGAATAATGAAAGAAACAGGAGCAAATGCCGTAAAATTAGAAGGTGGGGAAGAAATCGCAGAATCCATTAAAAAAATTGTGAAAGCAGGAATTCCCGTAATGGGACATTTAGGTTTGACTCCGCAAAGCATTCATCAGTTTGGAAGTTATAAATTAAGAGCGAAAGAAGTTTCCGAAGCTCAAAAATTAAAAGATGATGCTAAATTATTAGAGGAATTAGGTTGTTTTTCTTTGGTATTGGAGAAAGTACCGAGTACTTTAGCAAAAGAAGTTTCCGAAAGTTTGAATATTCCTACAATTGGGATTGGTGCAGGAGCAAATTGCGACGGGCAAGTATTAGTTTATCAAGATATGGTAGGAATGAACAAAGGTTTTCAACCTAAATTTCTCCGAAAATATTTGGATTTACACACAATGATTACCGAAGCAGTTCAGCAGTATGTAAAAGATGTAAAATCCACAGATTTTCCGAATGAAAACGAGAGTTATTAATTAAAAATCATACTCCACATTCACTAAAAAAAGTCCGTGTGCGGGGGCAGAAGCTCCTGCACTATTTCTATGCTTTTGTTGGATAATTTGATGCAAATCTTCGGGCTTGATTTTCCCTAAACCAATATCCACCATCGTCCCCACAATTGCCCTTACCATATTTCGGAGAAAACGATTGGCAGAAATGGTAAAAGTGATTTCACTTCCGTTTTGCGTCCATTCTGCGTGATAGATTTTGCAAAGATTGGTTTTATTATCGGTATGAAGTTTGGAAAAACTCGTAAAATCTTCATATTCAAAAAGAATTTTACAAGATTCGTTCATTAAATTAACATCGATGGGTTTTCTCCAAAGTTGCCAAGCAGAATTCTCTGTAAAAGGGTTTTTCTCCGTGGAAATATAATATTCGTAAGTTCTTTTTAAGGCATCAAAACGAGCGTGTAAATCTTCGCGAACGGGGAAAATCCTGTGAATAGCGATACTTGGAGGAAGAAAAGCGTTGAGTTTTTTAGGTAAATTTTCCTCAATAATTTGAAGCGTATCAAAATGGGCAAACATTTTTTTTGCGTGAACGCCCGTGTCTGTCCTCCCCGCTCCAGTGGTTTTTATTTCTTCTCGCAAAATCGTGGAAAGAGCCTTTTCCAAAACTTCCTGCACACTGATTTGGTTGGGCTGAATTTGATAACCGAAAAAATTAGCTCCATTATAAGAAAACTCTATAAAATACCGCATAGATAATTTTTTCTGCAAAAATGCTAAAAATCTATTACTTTTGCCTTGCATCAAACGGATAAAATGAAAAAAATACTTTTACTTTCCGATACGCATTCTTATATAGATGAGCTAATTTTAAAATATGCCCATCAGGTTGATGAAATTTGGCACGGCGGAGATTTTGGCAGTCAAGAAGTTATTGATAAACTAATGGAAATAAAACCTTTGCGAGGTGTTTTTGGCAATATTGATGATGCAAAAATTAGAACGCAATTCCCCGAAATTTTAAGGTTTCATTGCGAAGAAGTAGAAGTTTTGATGACCCACATCGGCGGTTATCCTAAAAAATATGCTCCTAATATTAAACCAGAATTAACGGAAAATCCTCCCCAACTTTTCATTTCAGGGCATTCGCATATTTTAAAGGCGATGTATGACCAAGATTTAAAATTATTGCATCTCAACCCTGGTGCGTGTGGAAAAGTTGGTTGGCACCAAGTTCGCACGATGATGAGATTTAGCATTGATAAAGCAGAAATCAAAGATTTGGAAATTATAGAATTAGGCAAAAAATGAAAAAAGGCGATAGAGTTTCGGTTTTAGATGAAGATTTGAAAGGGAAAATTATTTCCATTAAAGGAAATTTGGTAGAAATAGAAGATAATTTTGGTTTTTCCTATACTTTTCCTCAATCTAAATTGGTGCTTCAACAGGATATTTATCAAGAAATTTCGGTGATGAAAAAGCAAGAAAACACCAAAAATATTTCTAAAAAACACACCAAAAACGAACTGAAATTAGACCTTCATTTTGACCAATTGGTAGAAAATCCCGAAAAATATGAGGCTTGGGAAAGAAGTTTCATTCAAAAGGAAAAATTGGTAGAAACTTTGGATTATTGCCGAGAGAATTCGATTAAAAAACTCCTAATTATCCACGGTTTGGGCGATGGCATTTTGCAAGAAATGGTCTATGATGTTTTGCGTGGCTATCCTCATATTGAGTTTGAAGAAAATGAGTTTTTTAAGCATTCTTCCGCTTCTATTGAAGTGAAGTTTTATTTTTGATGTGTAAAAATGTTTTTTAGATTATTAAAACCGCTCTCGCATACTGCGATTGTATATTTTATCTATTAAAATTATCTTTTTCAGGGTGAAAAAGATTTCTCAATTCATTTAAATATACTTTCACAGGTTGCGAAAATAGAGTTAAAAGCCTAAAAAGCACTTTCGCGGACTGCGACAGCACTTTCAATCCTCTTGGGCGTGTTATCGCAGTATAGACAAAGATTGCCCAGCGTTGGACAACCTTTGTCATTTTAAATTTTTACTTCTTCAAATTTCTAATTCCCATTTCATAAAGTGCGAAACTCAATAAATCGGTATTTTCGTTAATGACTTGCTCGGTGGAGCGGCCTGCTCCGTGACCTGCATTCATTTCAATTCTCACCAAAATTGGATTTTCGCACGATTGTTTTTCCTGCAATTCAGCCCCAAATTTGAATGAATGTGCTGGGACTACCCTATCGTCGTGGTCGCTGGTGATAATCATCGTAGAAGGATAGCAAACGCCTTGCTTCACATTATGCACTGGCGAATAAGATTTTAGGTATTCAAACATTTCCTTGCTGTCGTTGCTTGTTCCGTAGTCATAAGCCCAACCAGCACCAGCTGTAAAGGTGTGGTATCTCAACATATCCAAAACGCCCACGCCTGGGAAAGCCACTTTGGCTAAATCTGGTCGCATCGTCATCGTAGCACCAACCAAAAGTCCGCCGTTGGAACGCCCAGACATCGCCATAAATTCAGGGGAAGTATAGCCATTTTTCTGCAAATATTCTCCTGCTGCGATGAAATCATTAAACACATTTTTCTTTTGCATTTTCGTTCCTGCATCGTGCCACTTTTTACCATATTCTCCACCACCACGAATGTTCGGCACGGCATAAATTCCGCCATTGTCCATCCAAACGGCATTTACCACAGAGAATGAAGGATTTAGGCTAATGTTAAATCCGCCATAAGAATACAAAATCGTTGGGTTTTTGCCATCTCGTTTCAAGCCTTTTTTGTAGCTGATAGTCATTGGAACTTTTGTCCCATCTGATGAAGTGTAGAAAATTTGTTCAGACACATAATTTTCTGGGTTAAATTTTACTTTTGGCTTTTGATAAACCGAAGATTTCCCAGTCTTTACATTAAACTTATAAATCGTGCTTGGAGTAATGTAATTCGTGAAAGAATAATACAAATCTTGCTCTTTTTCTTTCCCTGCAAAACCTCCTGCTGTTCCCACCCCTGGGAGCTTGATATTTCTGATTAACTTACCATTATAATCTCTTTGCTGAACGAAAGTAATGGCATCTTTCATATATTTAGCGAAAAGATAACCGCCACCCGTAGAAACCGAAAGCACATTTTCCGTTTCTGGGATAACATCTGTCCATTTCGTTGGATTATTAATGTTGAATTTCACCAATCTTTTATTCGGAGCATTTTTGTCCGTAAGTGCGTAGATAATATCTCCTTTGGTGTCTATTACAGATGTATTTGAGTCATAACCTGTTTGAACGGGAATGAAATCCGTATTTTTCTTTAAATCTTTGATGTAAAGTTCATTTCCATTAGTAGCATTCGCCGCCGAAAGGATAAGAAAACGCTGGTCGTCAGACACTCCTGCACTCATATATCTCCTTTTAAAATCGCTTCCCCCTTTGATGAGTTGGTCTTCGGATTGTTTCGTTCCCAATTTGTGGAAATACACTTTATGAGTATCGGTTTGAGCCGAAAGAACGCTTCCATCGGGCTTGTCATAACTGGAATAATAGAAACCTTTATCGCCGAGCCAAGCCACACTTCCGAATTTCACATCTACCAAAGTTTCATCAATTTGTTTTTTGGTAATGGCATCAAGAATAATGATTTTATTCCAATCGCTACCCCCTTCGGAAATTCTATACGCCACCAAAGTCCCTTTTTTATTAAAGGAAACTCCCGCTAAAGAAGTTGTGCCCTCTTTGGAGAATTGATTAGGGTCAAGGAAAACTTCTGTTTTGCCATTTTTATCCGTTCTGTAAAGCACGGACTGGGCTTGTAATCCGTTGTTTTTATAGAAATAAGTATAATTTCCCTCTTTGAAAGGTGAACCAATTCTCTCGTAATTCCAAATTTCCTTTAATTGATTTTTGATATTTTCTCTGAAAGGAATTTTCGCTAAATAATCTTGTGTAAAAGCGACTTCTCTCTTTACCCAATCTTTGGTATCATCAGCACGGTCGTCTTCTAACCAACGATACGGGTCAGAAACTTCTGTTCCGAAGTAAGTATCGGTTTGAGCCACTTTTTTGGTTTCAGGATACTTCATCGTTTTGTGTTGAGCATTGCTCGTAGCGAAACATAGCGTTGCCAAAGCAATAGTGGTTTTTATGTTCATATTGTTATAAATTTAAAAACTTTGACCAAAAATAATAAATTTTAAAATAAATAAGCTAAATATTTAACAAAATTTTAAATTTAAAGATGTTTTAGTTGAATAAATAGTTAAATTTTAAAGCATTCGTTTCTTATTTGATAAATAATTGTAATTTTACATTAATTTTAAAATTTTAGAAGCAATGAAACAATTATTTACAATGCTGTTGTTGGTCTTCGGAGTTTCGTTTGCCACAGCACAAAGCACGGAAGAAAAAGCAGAGTTCGTAAAGAAAGAAGCAAAAAAAGTAGAACAAAAAGCAAAAGCAACTGAAAAGAAAGCGAAAGAAATCAGGAAAAAGGCAAAAATTGCTCAAAAAAAATCTGAAAAAGTAGAGCAAAAAGCAGTGGGCGTGAAATTGAAAAAAGATGGAACGCCAGATAGACGCTATAAACAAAACAAACATCTTAAAAAAGACGGCACACCAGATAGAAGGTATAAAGAAAATAAATAGTTTTAATGAAAAGCCAATGGATATCCGTTGGTTTTTCTGTATTTTTGTACTATGCTAAAATTCCTTAAAAAGAAAATTGCCCTCCTTTGGGCAAAAAGACATACACAAAACGCAGAGCAATACAAGAAAAATGCTGTTGCCGACCAAGAAAAATTGTTGTTTTCTCTTTTAAAGAAAGCAGAAAAAACCTTGTTCGGAAAGCTTCATCAATTTGATAAAATAAAAAGTATTTCTGATTTTCAAAAGCAAGTGCCCATTGCTGATTATGAAGATTTAAAACCATTCATTGAGAAAATGAAACGAGGTGAAGCCAATATTCTTTGGACAGAAATACCCGAATACTTCGCTAAAACTTCGGGGACGACCTCTGGGGCGAAATACATTCCCATTTCCAAGGAGGGAATGCCTTATCAAATTGCAGCGGCACAATCAGCTATTTTTCATTACATTACAAAGAAAAATAATGCTGATTTTGTTAATGGTAAAATGATTTTCCTGCAAGGTTCGCCTCAATTAGAGGAAATCAATGGAATAAAAACAGGGCGACTTTCGGGGATTGTGGCTCATCATATCCCAAATTATTTGCAAAAAAATCGTTTGCCTTCCTATGAAACGAATTGTATAGAAGATTGGGAAGCCAAAGTAGATAAAATCGTGGAAGAAACCGAACGAGAAAATATGACTTTGATTTCTGGAATTCCACCTTGGCTGATGATGTATTTTGAAAAACTCATTGAGCGAAATGGGAAGAAAATCAAACAGATATTCCCTAATCTTCAATTGATTATAACAGGAGGTGTAAATTATGAACCTTATCGCGAGAAAATGCAAGATTTGCTTGGAGGAGAAGTGGATATTGTGCAAACTTTTCCCGCAAGTGAGGGTTTTTTTGCTTTTCAAGATGATTATACCCAAGAGGGACTTTTATTCCAAACCAATCACGGAATTTTTTACGAATTTGTTCCGTTGGAAGAATTTGGAAATCCCAACGCTTCTCGTCTTACCCTTAAAGATGTGGAACTCAATAAGGATTATGCTTTGATTTTAACAACTAATTCTGGGCTTTGGGCTTATTCCATCGGCGATGTGGTGCGGTTTATTTCCAAAAATCCTCATCGTATTTTGGTGAGTGGAAGAACGAAACACTATACTTCGGCTTTTGGCGAACATATTATTGCCTTTGAGGTAGAAGAGGCAATGAAAGCCACGATTGAACAATGCCCAGCACAAATTACAGAGTTTCATCTCGCTCCACAAGTTGCTCCAAAAAATGAAGAATTGCCTTACCACGAATGGTTTATAGAATTTGAAAAAGAACCTGAGGATTTGGAAAATTTCCGAAAAATTTTGGACAACGAAATGCGAAAGCGAAATGTTTATTACGATGATTTGATAAGCGGAAATGTACTCCAACCTTTGAAAATCTCAAAATTGAAGAAAAATGCTTTTCAAGAATATGCCAAACAAGAAGGCAAATTGGGCGGACAAAACAAAATCCCAAGATTGGCAAATGATAGAAAAATAGCGGAGATTTTGGAAAAATTTAAAATATAAGTTATGGATGAAAGAGTCATTAATGGTAAAATTTGCCCATATTGTGATTGTGAAACAAAATTAGTTAGAGGAGATTATATTTATCCTATTGTGAAAAATGGTGTAAGACCTAAGTATGTTGATAAGTTTTATTATGTGTGTATTTTAAATAAAAATCATTATGTAGGCACTTATGGTGATAATAAAAGGTCTTTGGGTAGAGTAGCCGATTTTGAATTGAGAAAATTGAAAAATCAAGGGCATAATATTTTTGACCCTTTATGGAAAGATGAAGATTATTTCAAAAGTAGAAAAGAAGCGTATGAATGGCTATCCAAGAAAATGAAATTACCATTAGAATTAACACATTTCGGAATGTTTAATAATGAACAATGTAAAATGGCAGTAAAATATTGCAATGAATTAAGACAAAATAAAAAGCGTAATTTCATTAAAAAGGTTTTGTCTTATCTTGGGAAAATAATAAAATTATAATTGTCAAAAAAATGTCCCCAAAAATCTCATTAGAAGCCTTGCAAATCCTTAAAAATAAGGAATTCAAAGATTTAATTGCAGGTAGATTTTTCATCATCTTGGCGTTTAAGATGACCTCTACCCTACTCGGTTGGTGGGTGTATGATTTAACGAACAATCCTTTTGCAATTGGTATAATTGGGCTTTCGGAGGTTATTCCTGCTTTGGGGTGTGCCTTGTATGCGGGGCATTTTATCGATATGAATGAAAAACGAAAATTACTTCTTATTTGTAATTTTTCTTATATCGTTCTTTTGGGGCTGTTGCTCGTTCCTGCTTGGTTTCAGCGAGATTTGGGGCTTGGGAATATTGAGGTTTCTTATTTCATTTATTTCATCGTCTTTCTAACAGGGATTTCACGGGCGTTTTTAGGACCGATTGTCCCAGCGATGATTCCCAAAATTGTAAGCATGGATTTTTTACCCAGAGCCATTACCATCAATCAAACAACCTTTTTATCGGCTTCGGTTTTGGGGCATTCTTTGGGTGGTTTTTTCGTTTCCTGGTTTGAGGTGAAAGGAACTTTAATAATCATTGTATTTTCGCTTATTTTGGCTTTTCTGTTTTATTTTAAATTAAATCCTCAACCTTCGGAGTTTAAAGGAATTAAAGTAAAAACTCTGGAAAGCATTAAGGAAGGCTTAGCCTATATTTTTAAAACGAAGGAAATTATCGGTGCTTTAACATTGGATTTGTTTGCAGTGCTGTTTGGCGGTGCTGTAGCATTGATTCCGATTTTTGCCAGAGATATTTTGCAAGTGGGGGCTTCGGGATATGGTTTTCTGAATGCGGCAACGGATATTGGGGCTGCCATTACGATTTTTACTCTAACACTTTTCCCTTTAAGGAAAAATCAGGGTTTGATTTTGATTTATTCTGTTTTCGGTTTCGGTTTGTGCATTCTGTTGTTCGGGTTGTCAAAATATTTTCTTTTGTCGTTTTTTGCTTTGCTTTTGAGTGGCGTTTTGGACGGAATTAGTATGGTGATAAGAGGAACTATTGTGCAACTGAAAACTCCTGACCATTTGAGAGGTAGAGTGATGAGTGTTAATAGTATGTTTGTAATGTCCAGCAATGAGTTGGGGCAATTTGAAAGCGGTTTGGCGGCGAGGCTTTTAGGTGTGGTAAACGCAGTGGTTTTTGGTGGTGGAATGACGATGCTTGTGGCTTTATTGGTAGGCTTTTCATCGCCGAAATTGAGAAAAATGGAATATTAAAAATGATTTTAAACCAAAATTAAGTTGGATTGTATCAAAATTTTATATATTTGCACAAATAATTTAAAATAAAATTGCTATGTCAGACATTACATCTAGAGTAAAAGCTATCATCGCTGATAAGCTTGATGTTGAAGAAACAGAAGTAACTCCAGAAGCGAGCTTTACTAATGATTTAGGTGCAGATTCATTGGATACTGTGGAATTGATTATGGAGTTTGAAAAAGAATTTAATATTCAAATTCCAGATGACCAAGCTGAAAAAATCCAAACAGTAGGTCACGCTATCGCTTACATTGAGGAAGTGATTAAACAATAATTATTTTTGAAGATTAAAAATTGAAATTTATGGAATTGAAGAGAGTAGTAGTTACAGGTTTTGGAGCCATAACTCCTATTGGGAATAATGCTCAAGAATATTGGGAAAATCTTATAAAAGGTGTAAGTGGTGCTGCACCTATTACTCTTTTTGATTCTACTAACTTCAAAACTCAATTTGCGTGTGAAGTCAAAGGTTTTGACCCTTTTGAACATTTTGACAAAAAAGAGGCGAAAAAAATGGACAGAAACACTCAATTGGGAGTTGTTGCAGCACGAGAGGCAGTAGCACACAGTAGAATAATTGAAGACGAGGTAAATAAAGAGAGAATAGGCGTTGTTTGGGGCTCTGGTATTGGAGGGCTTGGAACTTTCGAGACGGAAGTCGTAGCTTGGGCAAATACCGATGTGCCAAGGTTTAACCCTTTCTTTATTCCTAAAATGATTGCAGATATTACTCCTGGGCATATCTCTATTGAATATGGCTTCCACGGACCGAATTTTACTACCGTATCTGCTTGTGCGTCTTCTACTAATGCAATTATTGATTCTAAAATGCTAATTCAGTTAGGAAAAGCAGATGTAATCGTTTGTGGTGGTTCAGAAGCGGCAGTCACAGCAAGTGGAATGGGAGGTTTCAATGCTTTGATGGCTCTTTCTACAAGAAATGATGACCCAAAAACGGCTTCAAGACCATTTGATAAAGACCGAGATGGCTTTGTATTAGGTGAAGGAGCAGGGTGTATTATTTTAGAAGAATACGAACATGCCGTGAAGCGTGGGGCTACTATTTATGCCGAGTTGAAAGGTGCAGGATTAAGTGCTGATGCTTATCATATGACGGCACCTCACCCAGAAGGTTTGGGAGCTTATCTCGTAATGAAAAATTGCTTGGCAGATGCTGGAATTCCTATGGAAGAAGTAGATCATATCAATATGCACGGAACTTCTACCCCTCTTGGAGATGTAGCAGAATCAAGTGCTATTGTAAAGTTATTCGGGGAACACGCTTATAACATTCAAATCAACTCTACTAAATCTATGACAGGGCATCTCTTGGGTGCGGCTGGAGTTATAGAAGCTATTGCAGCTTTGGGAACGATTATTAATGGAGTAGTGCCTCCTACCATCAACCATTTTACTGATGATGAGCAGATTGATTCTCGCCTTGATTTTACTTTCAACAAAGCAAAAGAACGAGAAGTAAAAGTGGCAATGAGTAATACCTTTGGGTTTGGGGGACATAATGCTTGTGTGCTTTTTAAGAAAATCTAAATGAATAGAATTAGAAGATTTATTTCAAATTTTCTTACCCAAAAAAAAGGTAAAACTTATTCAGATAAAGACTTAAAATTTGCTTCGGATATAAGCAAGCTACTGGGGTTTAAAATCCAAAATGTAGAGCTTTATCGTGAGGCTTTTTCTTTGAAAAATGCCAATAGAAACGCTTCTTGCCGAAAAAATTACGAGAGATTGGAGTTTTTAGGTGATGCCGTTTTAGGGAGCATTATTTCCTATTATCTTTTTAAAAATTATCCTAATCGCAACGAAGGGTATTTGACTCAAATGAAATCCAAAATCGTCAATAGGAAAAATCTTAACCGCTTAGGAGAAAAGCTTCATCTCACTAAATTTATCCAAAATCCTAATTTATCTCTGCTTTGTGGCGATATAGAAGGAAATTTATTGGAATCTTTGATTGGAGCAGTTTATTTAGATGCCAACTATAAAACTTGCGAAAAAATAGTAGAAAAATGGATGCTCAATCCAGAAGAAATTAAAAGACTTCAACATAAAGTGGTGAGCTACAAAAGTTTGCTTTTGGAATGGAGCCAAAAGAAAAAAGTAAAAATACAATACGAAACCATAGAGGAAAATTTGCCCAATAAAGGAATAGGATTCAAGTCTTATGTATTGCTGAATGACCAAAAAATAGTTAATGCTTCAGAGTCTTCTAAGAAAAAGGCTGAAGAAAAGGCAGCTCAAAGGGCGTTTTATACACTAAATAAAAAAGAAAATATTCTTGAAAAATAAAAATTTAGTTTTAACTTTTGATGAAGAGGAATTTGTTTCAGTAGAATTACTAAAATTGAAACAAAAAATTCCTTATCACGAGCTTTTTTTTAAAATTAACCAGCAAAATTCCTTTTATTTTTCCCGAAGAAAAGATTTAGTGATAGAAGATGATTCTGGATATTATCAATTTCCTGTTTTTGAGGGTTTTGATGAAGTGAGACAAATCACTTATACCATTATTGCCAATCAATCTTATGATTTTAGGAGAAAAGAAAAGCAAATTGTAGGACTTTTTGATTTGATAGAAGAAGAAAAATTTTTTATCAACAGCAATATTGATTTTATCTTGTTTTCCAAAGAAGGAGAAACAGACTTTTCTGCTCTAAATTTACCTAAAGATTGGTTTTATACAATGCAAAATTGTTCGCTAAATTTAGAAGATGAATTATACCAAATAATACTTGATTATGATGAATAAAAATATGAAGAAAACAAAAATTATTGCAACCTTGGGACCAGCATCATCCAATAGAGAAACGATGGTGGAGATGATAAAACAAGGAGTAGATGTATTTAGAGTAAATTTTTCCCATGCCGATTATGATTTGGTGAAGAAAAATATTGATTTAGTTCGCTCTATTAATGAAGAATATGGCTTTAATACGGCTATTTTAGGAGATTTGCAAGGTCCTAAATTGAGAGTAGGAGTGGTGAAAGAAGGCTCTTTTATCAAACCTGGAGATATTCTGACTTTTACGAATGAAAAAGTAGAAGGCGATGCCACTAAAGTTTATATGACTTATGAAAGATTTGCCCAAGATGTAAAAGTCGGTGAGCGAATCTTGATAGATGATGGAAAATTGGTTTTTGAAGTGGTGGAAACCAACGGAAAGGATATTGTAAAAGCAAAAGCCATTCAGGGAGGAGCCTTGAGTTCTAAAAAAGGAGTGAATTTACCGAATACCCAAATTTCGCTTCCTGCCCTTACGGAGAAGGATATAGAAGATGCTAAATTTATGTTGGACAACGATTTTGACTGGATTGCACTCTCTTTCGTAAGACACGCTCAGGATATTAAAGATTTAAAAGATTTAATTAAAAATCATACTCAGGGTAGGGTTAAAACGCCTATTATCGCTAAAATTGAGAAGCCAGAAGGTGTGGAAAACATTCACGAAATCTTAAAAGAATGCGATGCAATAATGGTTGCCAGAGGAGATTTGGGAGTTGAAGTGCCAATGGAGGAAGTACCTGTAATTCAGAAGAAATTGGTAGCAGAGGCAAAACTTCACGCCAAACCTGTGATTATCGCTACTCAAATGATGGAAACGATGATTAACAGCCTTACGCCAACGAGAGCAGAGGTAAATGATGTGGCGAACTCCGTATTAGATGGAGCCGATGCAGTGATGCTTTCTGGGGAAACTTCTGTGGGAAATTATCCTGTGGAGGTAATCAAAAATATGGCGAAAATCGTCAGCAATATTGAAAAAGACAGATTGTATCTTCATAATAACAAACCAATTGAGAGAATTGAAGAGGAAGAAGACGACCGATATATTACAAATATGATTTGTTATTCAGCGGTAAGGATTGCCAAAAAAGCCAATGCAAAAGGAATTATTACTTTGACGAACTCTGGCTATACGGCATTTCAAATTTCTGCCCACAGACCAAATGCTCATATTATCGTATTTTGTTCGGATAGAAGGGTTTTAACGAAATTAAATCTCCTTTGGGGCGTTCGTGCTTTTTATTATGATATGCAAAAATCTACCGATGAAACGGTAATTCAGGTGAATATGTTGGCTCATAATTATGGCTTTGTAAAACAAGGAGATTTTGTGGTAAATCTCAACGCAATGCCCGTTTATGAGTGTGGGAAAACCAACACATTAAGACTTTCAACAATTTAAAATAAATTTAATATGTATCCAGAAGAATTAGTAATACCGATGAAAGCGGAGCTTACAGAAAATGGTTTCGCAGATTTGACAACACCAGAACAAGTAAATGAAGCATTGAAACAATCAGGAACAACATTGTTGGTAATCAACTCTGTATGTGGTTGTTCGGCAGGTGCAGCAAGACCAGGGGTGCTTTATTCTCTTACAGGAGAGAAGAAACCAGATCATTTGGCAACTGCTTTTGCGGGTTTTGATAAAGAAGCCGTAGCAGAGGCAAGAAAACTGATGGCACCATTTCCGCCGTCTTCTCCTTGTATTGCTTTATTTAAAGATGGGGAGTTAGTGCATATGGTGGAGCGTCATCACATTGAAGGAAGCCCAGCAGGAGCTATCGCTGCGAACCTTCAAGCGGCTTACGAAGAGTTTTGTTAAAAATGAAAATCCGTAGATTTCTGCGGATTTTTTTTAAATTTGGAGTGATTAAAAAACTAAAAATGAAATTCCCTCTATTAATAGGTCTTACAGGAGGAATAGGCTCTGGTAAAAGTTCTGTGGCAAAAATATTGGAAGCAGAGGGATTTCCTGTTTATTATTCTGATATTGAGGCTAAAAATATCGTTAATAAAAAGGAGATAAAAACCAAAATTATCGCTCTTTTGGGAGAGAATGCCTATGATAATTTAGGAAAATACAACACAAAATGGATTGCCGAAAAAGTTTTTCAAGATGAAAATTTACTTTCTCAACTCAACGCAATTATTCACCCTGCGGTGAAGCAAGATTTTGAAGATTGGCTTAAAAAGCAAAATTCACCTTTGGTTTTTAAGGAAACGGCTCTTTTATTTGAATTGGGTTTAGAGAAAAAATGCTATAAATCCATCCTAATCACTGCGGAGGAGAATATCCGAATAAAAAGAGTGATGAATAGAGATGGGAAAACTTACCGAGAAGTTAAGGCGATTATAGACCGGCAAATGCCCGAAAAGGAGAAAATCTCCCGTGCTGATTTTGTGATTGAAAATAACCAAGAACTGGATAATTTACAAGAAAAAGTAAAGCAAGTTTTAAAGGAAATTAAAATTATTCAATAATCTTTTTTACTTTTGGAAAAAATTACGAAATATGAACTACCATATAAGAAAATGGGTAAAACCAGAGGATTTAAACCCGAATAGTTCCCTTTTTGGAGGGAGATTATTGGAGTGGATAGACGAGGCAGCGGCTCTGTATGCCATTATGCAGTTGGAAAACCCGAGAATAGTCACCAAATCTATGTCGGAAATAGATTTTGTAAGTTCTGCCAAAAAAGGAGATATTATAGAAATCGGAATTGAACCCGTGAAATTTGGGCATACTTCTTTAACTTTGAGATGTAAGGTGAGAAATACGATGACTTGCCAAACCATCATTACCATAGACAAAATCGTAATGGTAGCCTTAGATGAAAATGGACACCCTACCAAGCACGGCAAAACGGAAGTAAATAATACGGATAAATGCAACATAAATGGATAGTGTAGAAATTGTAGGTTATTTGGCTTCTTTCTTTGTGGTAATGAGTTTCGTGCTGAAAAACATTCGTGCCATTAGAATGGTTAATTTCGTAGGTTGCTTGTTTTTCATTGCTTATGGCGTGATGAAGGGTATGCTTTGGCCTATTATTATCCCTAATGCCGTGATTTGTTTGGTGCAAGTTTATTATTTAGTTTTAGACAAAAAGAATTGATGAAGACGATACAAGAAAAACAACAAGAATTGATTGATACCTTTGAGTTTCTCTCGGATTGGGAGCAAAAATATGAGTATATCATAGACTTGGGAAAGGAGCTTAAAAATATGCCTGAGGAAAGGAAAAAAGAAAGCAATCTCATCAAAGGTTGTCAATCTCAGGTATGGTTGGATGCGGAGTTTCAAGATGGAAAAGTGATTTTTTATGCTGATTCTGATGGGATTTTACCTAAAGGAATTATTTCCTTGCTGATAAGCCTTTACAACGGGCATACACCAGAAGAAATCATCGCTTCTGATTTTGAATTTATTTCTAAAACGGGACTGAAAGAATTCTTGTCCCCCTCTCGTGCCAATGGACTTTCAGCGATGACCAAGCAAATCAAATTCTTTGCCGTAGCCTTTCAATTAAAATCGTGATTAGAATTTTAGCTTATCGTTTTTCGGCATTCGGAGATGTAGCAATGCTCGTGCCTGTATTTAGGGAGTTCTTAAAGCAACATCCTAATGTAGAAATCCTAATGCTTTCCCGAGCGGGATTTAAGGATTTATTTCACGGAATTCCTCGTTTATATTTTAAAGGAGTTGATTTAAAGAAATATAGCGGAGTTTTTGGGCTAAAACGATTGAGCGATGAGGTTTATCAGGAATTTAAACCTCAAATAGTAGGTGATTTTCATAGTGTGCTTCGTTCGCAAATTCTTAATTTTTTCTTTCGTTTAAAGGGATTGCCTATCCATCGTTTGGACAAAGGGAGAAAGGAGAAAAAACAATTAATTCGAATTGATAACCTTCACAAAATTCCTTTAAAAAAGAATACCGAAAGATACGCTGATGTTTTAAGGAAAATGGGATTTCATTTTGAGCTATCTCATCAATTAAAGCCTATTTCTGAAAATAAAGAAGGCATTGGTTTTGCACCTTTTGCTCAACATTTTGGGAAAATGCTTCCTTTGGAAAAATCTTATGAATTGGCTCAAAAATTAGCCGAAAATCACAAAGTTTATTTTTTCGGTGGAGGAAAAAAAGAAAATGAAATTCTTTCAAAATGGGAAAAGGAAATTCCCAATGCAGAATCTTTGGCAGGGAAACTCTCATTACGGCAGGAATTAGAGAAAATCGCTAATTTGAAAGTAATGGTATCAATGGATTCTGCCAATATGCACTTGGCGAGTTTGGTGGGAACGAGGTGCGTTTCTGTATGGGGAGCAACTCACCCTTTCGCTGGATTTTTAGGCTATGGACAAAGCGAAGAAGATGTAGTTCAAATCAAAGACCTTACTTGTCGCCCCTGCTCTATTTTTGGAAATAAAAAATGCTATCGCGGCGATTGGGCTTGTCTGAATGAAATTGACATCAAAAAAATACTTTTAAGAATAAATTCCTAAAAGTATTTTCCTCTATTTCTCATTTGTGGGTTATGCATATGTTTCTGCATATTAGGCATTTTTAGATGGTTTTTCATCGTGTTCATATGCTCTGTAAGCAATCCCGCAGAGTCTAATTTTCTAGCTTCGTTAAGGAGTTTTTGAGCCTCTGTTTTATTTCCTTTGGACAAAGCGGCGGCCGCTAAATTGAATGTCGCCAAAGCTCTATCGTGTTTCATATTCAAGCCGTACTCTAACGCTCTTTTCATATAGGTTTCCGCTTTGGTAGGGTTTTCTGCAAGGGCAAGTCCTTTCATATAATGAAAATACCCAAACTGACTTCTATGAAGTTGTTTTTGATAATCACTGATGTGAGCCAACCAGTCTCCTGCTTTGGCTAAATCTTGGTTTCTTAACTTCCAGAAGGCTAACCAAATGTATTCATTTCTGTAAAAAAGAAAAATAGGAACCCCTGAAAGAACGATGGAGACAATGCCCCAGCCAACCTCTCTATTAAACATTAGAAAAATCCCTCCAACAATCATCAAACCAGCGATGACTAATTTTATATATTTATTCATTTCTAAATTTTAAACTGCAAATTTAATAAATTTTAAAATAATAAATAAGTCTTTTTCTATAAACGAAATGATTAATGTTTTCACTAAATTTTGTAATTTGCCATTCATAATTTTTTACAATGAAATCTACATATAAAGTAATTAGTGCATCGGCAGGGTCTGGGAAAACCTATACTTTGGTTCAGCG
Organism: Flavobacteriaceae bacterium; assembly: GCA_030529185.1. Taxonomy (GTDB): domain Bacteria; phylum Bacteroidota; class Bacteroidia; order Flavobacteriales; family Weeksellaceae; genus JABCPE02. The sequence continues at coordinate 29,201 of JAUMXI010000002.1, read as the reverse complement.
ATTGTTGATGATTTGTTTAAGTCAGCCTCACCAAGCAGATGCTATTCGGCATATTTTGGCACTGACTTTCACCAACAAGGCTGCCAACGAAATGAAAGAGAGGATTTTAAAATGGTTGGGAAAATTCGTTGCAAATAACTATATGGAATGTCCTGAACTTTTGGATATTCAAGCGAAATTTAAAGAAAACGGACAGAATATTCCTTTGGAAGAACTCCATCGCCGTGCTAAAAATGTTTTGGATTATATTTTGCACCATTATTCTACGCTAAATATTTCCACGATTGATAAATTTAATACGAAGCTAATTCGTTCATTTTCTTATGAATTGGGCTTGGCTCAAAATTTTAATTTGGAAATTCAGCCCGAACCTTATTTGATAGAAGCTGTTGACCAAATGCTTAGCCAAATCGGTGAAAATAAGAAAGTTTCGGAGGCTTTTATGGATTTTGTGGAGTATAATTTGGACAATGAAAAGAGGGTAAATCTCAGTCAGGAACTTTATCAATCTGCCAAAGAGTTTGTAAAAGACATTCACTATAAAAGGCTTTTGGACAACAAAGATTTTGATTGGAAATCTTACGAAACACTCAAAAATAATATCAGAAAAGACATTAAGGATTTAAGGGAAAATTCGCTTCAAATCGCCCAAAAAGCCATTGATTTGATGAAAAGTAGAAATCTGGAAATAGAAGATTTTGCAGGGGGAAAACAGCGAGGCATTGGCAAATTTTTCTACGATATTATTAAGTTTTTCAACAAAGAAAGAAGCGGATTTCCTTTGCCGAGCAATGAAAGTTCCGCCCTTGAAACCTTTGAAAAAGGAGCATCAAGCAAGGGAAAACATAAAGAAAATGAAATTCTTGATATTTTAAATTTCTTGCTGGAAAATCGCCAAACCATCATTCAAAATCATATTTTAAGTCATAAAAAAGAGCGTGTGCTTAGGGCTTTACTTCCTTTGAGGGTGAATAAAGATATTCAAGATGAATTGGCAAAAATAGAGGAGGAAAAGGATTTAGTTTTGCTTTCCAAATTCAATATTTTGATTAATGAAAACCTTAAAAATGAACCCTCTGCTTTTATTTACGAAAAGGTAGGAACCCAATATTTGCATTATTTTTTTGATGAGTTTCAGGATACTTCGGCGTTGCAATGGCAGAATTTTCTTCCACTTCGCGACCATACGATTTCCTCTGATGATACCAGTTTTACCCTTGTAGGCGACCCGAAACAAAGCATTTATCGCTTTCGTGGGGGAGATAGCCAATTGATGTTGGATATCATTAATGCTAAGGAATATTCGCCTGTTCCTGCACAAAAAGAAACATTGGCAGACAATTACCGAAGTGCTAAAAATATTGTGAAATTCAACAATGAGCTTTATCAATATCTTTCTAAAAATTTAGGAGAAGATCATCAAAATATCTTTGGCGAAGATGCTCAACAAAACCCAAAATCCAAAATTGAAGGGCGAGTGAAGGTTAATTTAATAGAAAATTCTAATAAAGACGATTTCTATGCCGATGTGGTGGAAAAAATGCGAGAAGACATTCAGCAGTGTTTAGACAATGGATTTTCATTTTCTGATATTTGTATTCTCTGCCGTGGGAATTTTGATATTTTCAATTATTCTCAACTTTTGGGGCATCAAGAAGTGGAGTACAAAGGCGAAGAAGTTTTCATTAAAACTATTTCAGATAAAGGTTTGACCTTGAATTTATCCAAAACCATTAATGCGTTAATACACTTTTTGCAATGGAAGGCATTCCCCGATAATAAAAGCAATATGGTGATGATGCTGTATTTCCTGAACAAGCTGGAAAGAATAAAAATCAATGATTTTTCTACGGCAATGTTGGAGATTTTAGAACTGAAAAACCAAGAGGAAATTTTTGATTTTCTTCAAAAAAAATACAATTTAAACCTTTCGCCAAAGCATTTACCGAGATTAAATCTTTATAATTTTATTGAATATTTTACGAATGAATTTTCGGTAAAGGGCAAAGAAACAGATTTTATTTTGAACTTTTTGGAGCTGATTTATAATTTCTCTCAACACGCAGGAATGACCATCAAAGATTTTCTAAAATTCTGGGAAGAAGAAGGGCAAAACACCTCTATTCAAGCCTCTGAAAGTGTAGATGCCATACAGATTATGACCATACATAAGGCAAAAGGTTTGGAATTTCCAGTGGTATTTTTGCCGATGGAAAACAAAACTCAAGATGGAAAATTTACGGAATGGTATGATTTACAAGATAATGAATACCTCAATGCAGTGAATATTGCTGGTTTTGGGAAAGAGCTTGAGGTCTATGATGAAGATATTGCGAATTTCAATCAAGAGAATGTGAATAAAAATCTGATTGATAGAATTTGTGTGCAATATGTGGCAACTACGCGTCCTGTGGAGCAATTATTTTTGTATTTAGAAAAAGCCAATGCTTCGGCAAATCATCTGGAAATTTTGGAGTTTGTTGAAACGAAAAATATTGAAAATCAAGACAGTTTTGATTTGTTCCCAATTGATGAAAATCCACTGAAAAAACAAATCTCAAAACAAGAAAAACAGCACAATACGATGGGAATTCTCTCTGTGAGTAGCCCAGAACAGAGTTTTCAAAACATTAAAATTGCGACTCCATCAAAAAGTTATCAAAATAGGAAAGAACAGGTACGAATGGGGATTTTGATTCACGATATTTTGGCGAAAATCATCTCTAAAAACGATGTGGAAAAAGTCTTGGAACACCAGCTTTTGTCGGGAAATATCACCCAAAAGGAAAGAGCTTTTATCGCTGAAAAAATTCAGAAGATTTTAGTTAATGAAGATTATGCTCCTTATTTTTCGGAAGATGTTTTGGAGGTTCTCAACGAGCGGGAGATTTTCATTACTTCGGAGGCTGGTAATGTGGAGCTTTATCGCCCAGATAGAATTGTGAAAACTTCGGAAGGCTATGTAGTTATAGACTTTAAAACAGGAAAAGAAAACGAGAAAAAGCACAAAAAACAAATAGAAACCTACCAATCTGCCCTTGAAAAATTAGGCAAAAATGTGGTAGGCTCTCATATTATTTATTTGGATTAAAATATTCGTTAGTGTATTTAACGAATATTCAAATATTTATGCGTTTGCACTGAGGCTTGCCATTTGGGGTTTTGGAGGATATATTCCGTAATTTTAGGGTAATTTTGCTCTCTTCTACTCCACTCTGCTTGGAGGTAAAGTTTGCATTTTGAGGAAACTTTACTCGCTTGTTCTTCCGCGAATTTAAAATCGTGGTTATTGAAAATGATTATTTTCAATTCATCGGCTTCTTGGTAAATTTCCTCTGTTGGAAGCTTCATTTTTTTAGGAGAAAGGCAAATCCAATCAATATGCCCTTTTTTAGGGTGAGCCCCCGAAGTTTCAATATGAATGGTGCAACCTAATTCTTTTAACTTTTGAGTTAGAACTTCTAAATTCCACATTAAAGGTTCTCCTCCTGTTAAAATAATAGTTTTGCAGTGGTTTGCTGCTGTTTTGGCAAGTTCTTCCATATCCATCAAAGGGTGAATGTTTGGGTCCCAACTGTCCTTTACATCGCACCAATGGCAACCTACATCGCAACCTGCTAAACGGATAAAATAAGCGGCTTTCCCTGTGTGAGCACCTTCGCCTTGTATAGTATAAAAATGCTCCATTACGGGGAGCATTTTACCTTGTTCTAATAATATTTTTTGTTCTTCTGTTATTTGCATTCTATTTTATTTTGGTATGCTAATAGTGTGTTTTTCATTAGCATTGCTCTGGTCATCGGTCCTACTCCACCAGGAACGGGCGTGATGTAACTTGCTTTTTCTACACAACTATCAAAATCTACATCACCAACCAATTTATAACCTTTTTCGCTATCATCATTTACTCTGGTAATTCCTACATCAATCACTACTGCTCCTTCTTTTATCATTTCTCCTTTTAGGAAAAGAGGATTTCCAAGGGCTGTAATTACAATATCTGCATTTTTGGTAAATTCCTCAATATTAGGAGTGTAAGAGTGCGTTAAAGTCACGGTAGAATTTCCAGGGAACCCCTTTCTGCTCATCAAGATACTCATAGGCTTTCCTACGATTCGGCTTCTTCCGATAACTACGCAATGCTTCCCTTGTGTATCTACTTTATGTCTTTCTAATAATTCTAATATCCCATAAGGAGTAGCGGGAAGTAAAGCATCCATTTCCAATGCCATTTTCCCAAAATTCTCTGGGTGAAAACCATCTACATCTTTGCTCGGGTCAATTGCCATAATGATTTTCTCTTGGTTGATGTGCTTTGGTAATGGCAACTGCACGATAAATCCATCTACTTCTGGATTTTGATTTAATTCATTGATTTTTTCCAAAAGTTCTTCCTCAGAGATGTTTTCATTAAATCTAATCAAAGATGAAGCAAATCCAACTTCCTTGCAATCCTTCACTTTGCTATTCACATAAGCTTTACTCGCTCCGTTTTCTCCAACCAAAATCGCTGCCAGATGAGGAATTTTCTTTCCTTCTGCGACTAATTTTTCTACTTCTTCTTTGATTTCTTGCTTTATCTCATTAGAAATTTTAAGTCCATCCAAAATTTGTGCCATAATTTTATTTTTTAGTGAAAAATATAGCGACAAAATTACAAAATAAAATTTTAAGAATTATTGATTAGCATTCTTTTCCTTAAAATAATTCATCAACCCATTGGTAGAGCTATCGTGAGAGGTTATTTTTTCTTTGTTTTTCAGTTCGGTGAGGATTTTTACTGCTAAAATTTTCCCTAATTCTACGCCGAATTGGTCGAAGCTAAATACATTCCAAATCACACCTTGAACGAAAATTTTATGTTCATAAAGAGCGATAAGTTGACCTAATGAAAATGGCGTTAATTCATCAAATAAAATAGAGTTGGTTGGTGTATTGCCGTGGAAAATTTTATAATTGACTAAAAAGTTAGTTTCGTCCTCATTTTTTCCAGATTTTATCAATTCTAACCTTGCTTCTTCCTCTGTTTTTCCGAATGCTAAAGCTTCTGTTTGGGCAAAATAATTGGCTATTAACTTTTCTTGATGGTCGGAAACAGGATTGCAAGATTTTACATAAGCGATAAAATCCGCTGGGATAAGTTCCGTCCCTTGATGAATGAGTTGATAAAAAGCGTGTTGTCCGTTCGTCCCTGGTTCGCCCCAAATAATCGCCCCAGTTTGGTAATCCACAAATTCGCCGTTTCTATCTACGCATTTGCCGTTGCTTTCCATATCGCCTTGTTGAAGATAGGCAGGAAATCGGTCAAGATATTGAGAATAAGGTAAAATGGCATAGCTGGTCGCATCATAAAAATTGCGATACCAAATGCCCAGAAGCCCCATTAAAACGGGGATATTCTCGCTGAAATTTGCCGTTTGGAAATGAACATCTGTGTCGTAAGCCCCCTTTAATAATTGCTCAAAATTCTCATATCCTACTGCTAAAACGATGCTCAAACCAATCGCACTCCACAAGGAATAGCGACCACCAACCCAATCCCAAAACTCAAAAATATGGTCTTCTGAAATTCCGAACTTTTTCACTTCCGAAATGTTGGTAGAAAGTGCCACAAAATGCTTGGCAACATCTTGCTCCGTCCCCGATTTTAAAAACCAATCTTTCGCAGAGACAGCGTTGGTCATCGTTTCTTGGGTCGTAAAAGTTTTAGAAGCAATGATGAAAAGCGTAGTTTCTGGGTTAAGATTTTTAAGCGTTTCTGCCAAATGATTGCCATCTACATTGGAGACAAAATGCACATTAAGGCGAGTTTTAAAATGCTTCAAAGCCGAACAAACCATCACTGGACCAAGGTCTGAGCCTCCAATACCGATATTCACTACATCGGTAATTTCCTTTCCTGTAAAACCTTTGTGCTGACCAGAAATCACACACTCCGAAAAGATTTTCATTTGGTTAAGCACTTTTTTTATGGAAGGTTTTATATTCTCGCCATCAACCAAAATTTCCTTTTCCGAAAAATCCCGAAGTGCCGTATGCAAAACCGCTCTTACCTCCGTTTCGTTGATTTTTTCTCCACCGAACATTTTAGAAATCGCATCTTTTAACTGGCATTCTTCTGCCAATTGGAGAAGCAAATCTTTCACCTCTTTGTTGATGAGGTTTTTAGAATAATCAAAAATGAAATTTTCTCTTTTAATGGAAAATTCTTCAAAACGTTGCGGATTTTCCGAAAATAAAGACCTCAAATCCAAATCGTTTTCAGCAAAATATTGATTGAGTTTCTTCCAAGCTCGTGTTTGTGTAGGGTTTATTTTTGATAGCATTATTCAATAATTAAACGAACAAAATTAAAAAATAGTCCCGAATTTGAGAGTGTTTTTGAGAATATTATTATTTCTTAAACTTGAAAATACTTTTTTGTAAGTTAAATAAATGATTTTCATGCTGTTATAAAGTTAGAATACTGTGGTTATAAAAACAATTCAAAAATATAAATGGTATTATTTTTTGTAGTTTAAATAAAAAACTCTATATTTGCAGACTAATTTTAATTAAATAATTACATAAAATGTTTGCAATTGTAGAGATAGCAGGGCTTCAATACAAAGTTGAGCAAGACCAAAAGCTATTTGTAAACCGATTAGAAGGAGAAGCAGGGAAAAAACTTTCTTTTGAAAAAGTTCTTCTTACTTCTGGTGGAACAGTAGCGGTGGGCGCCCCAGCTGTAAGTGGTGTTTCTGTTGAGGCAGAAATTTTAGAGCATATCCAAGCGGATAAAGTAATCGTTTTCAAAAAGAAAAGAAGAAAAGGTTACAAGGTGAAAAAAGGACACAGACAACAATTAACTCAAATTAAAATCACTGCTATTAAGGGAGCTTAATCGTAAAGTGTATTAAAAAGAGTTGGTATTAATCTTAAAAATTAAAGTTGTAAAGAAATGGCACACAAGAAAGGAGTTGGTAGCTCCAAAAACGGTAGAGAATCTCACTCTAAAAGATTAGGCGTGAAGATTTTTGGTGGTCAGGAGGCTATTGCTGGTAATATTATCGTAAGACAAAGAGGAACTCAGCACCACCCAGGCGAAAATGTAGGAATTGGAAAAGACCATACATTATTTGCCCTTGTAGATGGAAAGGTAGTATTCACGAAGAAAAGAGATAATAGATCTTTTGTTTCGGTAGAGCCTAATGCTTAATATACAAGTATTTTATAATAAGGAATCCCACATATTGAGTGGGATTTTTTATTTATCCAAATTTATCACGCTTTTAATTTCTGGAGCAAATTGTTTTACGACATTTTCTACCCCCAATTTCATAGTGGAATCGCTGATATGACAACCAGAACAATTCCCCAATAGTTTAACATAAACAATATTATCCTTAACTTCTATCAATTCAATATCTCCACCATCTCTTTTCAGAAAAGGTCTGATGCTTTCCAAGGCCTGTAAAACCTGTTCGTGTGTTTTTCCTGATGTTTTTGAACTCATTTTTATTATTTTTTAGATGAACACCCAGACATATTGGTGATTTTCACTGCTTCTGTTGGGGGTAAATTAACATTTCTATTTTCTAAATTTTGTATTATATTTTCTGCTATTTCTTTATAAATTTTAAAAGAATTTTCATCAGTTAATGCAGTAAGTTCTTCATTACCTCCGATTTCTTTTAATCCTTGAACTATAGGAATTTCTCCTAAAACAGAAATACTAAATTCTTTTGCCAAATTTTGAGCTCCTTTTTTCCCAAAAATATAATATTTGTTTTCTGGAAATTCTTTTGGGCTAAAGTATGCCATATTTTCTATTAAGCCTAAAACAGGAACATTAATGCTCTCCATTTGAAACATCGCTATCCCTCGTTTTACATCTGCCAATGCTATTTTTTGAGGTGTGCTTACAATTACAGCCCCCGTAATGGGAAGTTCCTGAACAAGAGATAGGTGGATATCTCCAGTGCCTGGTGGCAAATCTATCAAAAGAAAATCTAAATTTCCCCAATTCGTGTCTCTAATCATTTGATAGAGAGCTTTCCCTGCCATTGGTCCCCGCCAAACTACCGCTTTTGAAACTCCTGAAAAATATCCAATAGACATGAGTTTTATATTATGAGCTTCAATAGGGTTCATTAAATGCCTTTCTCCAACTTTTGAGCTGGTAGGTTTTGCTCCTTCAGTATTAAACATTGTAGGAATAGATGGGCCATAAATATCCGCATCTAAAATTCCTACCGTAAAATTCATTTTTGATAAAGTTATTGCCAAGTTAGTCGTCACGGTAGATTTTCCTACACCACCTTTCCCAGAAGCAATAGCGATGATGTTTTTCACGCCCTCAATAGGTTTGCCTTTTTTTTGTTTTGGAGCAGGTTCGGGAGAGGAAATTTTTACTTTCAGTTGAATATCCCCAAAAGTTTCCACAAAATTTTGCCTTACCACATTTTCCAACTTCTTTTTTTCGTGCATAGCAGGAGAAGGAGACTGCACATCTACATATACCACATTGTCCGTTATTTGTACATTGGTAATAAGATGCTCAATCTTTAATGTTTTAAAATAATTTTGAAGTTCTTTCTTTTCTATCATTGGCAAATACTCTGCAACAAAAATACTCTTTTTTTCTGATTTTTAATATAGACGAGATTTAATTAAATTTGGGGCTAAATTTTGGTAATGAATCAATTTTCCTCTAAACGAAGCGTTCAGATTTTAGGGCATATTTTACAACAATACGGAATTTCTAAGGCGATTATTTCGCCAGGGTCAAGGAATGCACCTTTGGCAATTCATTTTTCTTCTTTGGAGGAGATGGATTGTTATAGTATTGTAGATGAGCGTTCCGCAGGGTTTGTGGGACTTGGTATGGCGAAATTTTTAAATAATCCTGTTGTATTATCTTGCACGAGTGGTTCGGCTGTGGTGAATTATTATCCTGCTATCGTAGAGGCTTTTTATGCAAATATTCCATTGCTTGTGATTACAGCAGACAGACCATCTCATTTTGTGGATGTTTTTGATGGGCAAACCATTCGGCAAAATAATGTATTTCAGCAACATTCTTGTGGGAATTTTAACCTATTGGAAGATGATGAGCCAACCGCCGATGAACAAAATTTTGAAATGATAAAACAAGCCATAGAGCTTTGCATTGAAAAGAAAAGCCCCGTGCATATCAATATTCCACTTAGTGAACCGCTCTACGAATATGTTTCAGAATTGCCTTTATTTCCTGAAATTCAGCCAAAACAAGAAGAAAAAACTTATGAAATTCCCAAAAAATTAATTGAGAAATGGCAAAAGGCTGAAAAGATTTTAATTCTCACAGGGACTTTGTCAAAAAATAAAGAATTAGAAAATTATTTAAAATCATTAGCTGAAAATCAGTTGGTTGTAGTTCTAACAGAGATGAATTCTAATCTTCATAATGCTCATTTTTTTCCTCATATAGACCGATATTTTTTTAATTTAAAAGAATGTGATTTAGAAAAATTTAACCCAGATTTGCTCATCACCATTGGGCAAAATGTGGTTTCTAAAAAGGTGAAGGAATTTTTAAGAAAAGCTAAACCTGATGAACATTGGCATATAGACCCGTATTGGCAACCAGATACTTATTTTTGTTTAACAGAAAAAGTAAATGCTCACCCTGAAATATTTTTTTGTCAATTATTGAAAAAAATTGATTTAATTCCCCGAAAATATTATCAGTTTTGGGATAAAAAAAGGAGTAAATTAGAGGGTGTTCATCAGCAATATTGCCAGAATGTAGATTTTTCAGATTTTAAAGTTTATGATATTTTGAAAAGCGAAATCCCAGAAAATTATCACATTCATTTTTCCAATAGTTCGGTGATAAGGTATGCTCAACTTTTTAAATTTAATGAAAGCCATGATTATCACTGCAATAGAGGTGTGAGCGGGATTGATGGTTCTACTTCTACAGCGATGGGCTATGCGATGCTCTCATCTCGTCCCACCCTCCTAATAACAGGAGATTTAAGTTTTTTCTATGATATTAATGGGCTTTGGAATCAATACATTCCTGCAACTACAAGAATCATCATCATCAATAATGGTGGAGGCGATATTTTCCGAATTATCCCTGGTCCAAATTCTGCTCAAGTTGTAAATGAATTAATTGCAACTCAACATAATAGAAATGCAGAAGATTTAGCTAAAAGTTTTGGCTTAGATTATCATAAAGTTGATAGCGAAAATGGTTTTAGAAAAATCCTTACTCCTTTCTTTTCTCCAAGTGAAAGACCTAAAGTGTTGGAAATTAATACCTCTGATATTAATAACGCTGAATATCTAAAGGAATATTCTAAAAATATGATATAAAAAAAAAGAGATTTCGTAAAACAATTACAAAATTTCTTTTTCATATATGAGAGTGTGTAAGTTTATAAAATTTCTCCTTCTGAGTCGGTAAGTATTCTTTTTGCAAATCTGTATCTTGCTCCCCAATACCTCTCATTAAGAGAAGAAATGGTCACCCCCTTTGAAGAAGATGCGTGGATGAATTTAATTTCTCCTTCTGGAGTCACTTCCTGAACAATTCCAACATGGGAAATTCTTTTTCCTACGGTTTGGAAAAATAACAAATCGCCTTTTTCAATATTTGATTTTTCTATTCTTTCTCCCTCTTGAGCTTGTGCAGCGGAAACTCTTGGTAAATTAATACCTACGGAATCAAATACAGAAAGTACAAACGCAGAGCAGTCTATCCCTCTTCTTGACATTCCTCCTAATCTATAAGGCGTTCCCAAATAAGAACTTGCTTCATTTAAGATACCATCAATAGTGTTTGATTTTCTTATTTCCTTTTCTATTGTAGCAAGGGTTTCGGTGTTTTCTTCTTTTATTAGAATTGGTTTGATGATATTCTGGTTTATTAATGCAGGCTTTGTAGTAGCTATTTCTACAAGTTTAACCTCTTCTTTATTGAGATTTGGTGTTATTTGTGGTGCGGTAACCATATAGTTAGACACACAAGATTGAAATATAGAAAAAAAACTTATAGCAAAGATGTAAAATAAACTATTTTTTGTTTTCATAACAATTATAAATATGGAGTTTTGCGATGAATTTTCCCAGTTTTATTTTTGATGCCACAAAGGTAAAAAACTCAATTAAAAATTCTAATGATATTTGTCAGTTAGAATGTTTTTTTAACAATTTTTAACAATTTTAACAGTATGAAAAACAAGATTAAAGATGTTTTTATGGATTTTTAGGAAAAGTATTGTTTAAAAAAAATTAACACTTTTATAAAATAAAAAAGACTACGCATTTGGGTAGTCTTTTTTGAAAATTGGCTAAATTTAGATATGCTTCACATATCACTAACTGACGATACAAAGGTATAACCGACAAATCAATAAAAATAATACAAATTAATACATTTATAGCACAAAATAGGAATTTAAACCAAGAAATAAAGCCCTCCCAAAAATTTATGGGAAGGCTTTTGAAATTATGGAAATAGGCTAAATTAGATATTCTATCCTAAGTGATACAATTGCGTAAGAGGTAGTTTGTCAGATGGTTTGATATCTATCTCTTCACCGTCTATTGATACGATATAAGTTTTCGGATCAACTTTTACCTCTGGCATCGCTGCGTTGAAAATCATATTTGTTTTCTTCAAATTACGAGTGTTCTTCACAGGAAGCAATTGTTTTTTAATTCCAAGTTCTTTCAACTCTCCTTTGTCAATTGCAGATTGAGCAACGAATAGAGCAGATGTCTGTCCTACAGTCTCACCGAAATTACCCCAAGATGGTCTGTAGATAATCGGTTGAGGAGTTGGGATAGATGCACTTGGGTCTCCCATTGCAGAATAAACTGGGAATCCTCCTTTTAATACCATATGAGGTTTTACACCAAACATATTTGGAGTGTAGATAATAAGGTCTGCCATTTTACCTACCTCAATAGAACCTACATGCTCAGAAATACCGTGAGTAATAGCAGGGTTGATGGTATACTTAGAAACATAACGCTTCACTCTGAAGTTGTCGTTATTTTTATCTTGTGGAAGAGGTCCTCTATCTTTCTTCATCTTGTCAGCAATTTGCCAAGTACGGATAACCACCTCTCCAATTCTACCCATCGCCTGAGAGTCAGAAGACATCATACTGATAGCACCCATATCTTGAAGAACACCTTCTGCCATCATTGTTCCTCTTCTAATTCTTGATTCAGCGAAAGCATAATCTTCTGGAATTTCTTTGTCCAAGTGGTGGCAAGTACAAATCATATCCATGTGCTCATCCATTGTGTTGATAGTGAATGGGTTGGTAGGTGTAGTAGAAGATGGAAGAATGTTGTTAAATCTTGTCACAACGCAAAGGTCAGGAGCGTGTCCTCCACCAGCACCTTCAGAGTGGTAAGTGTGGATAGTTCTACCCTCAAAAGCGTCTAATGAATCTTCTACATAAAGACCTTCATTCAATGTATCGGTGTGGATACAAACTTGAATATCTTCATCGTCAGCAACTTTCATTGCAGTGTCTAATACATTACGAGTACTTCCCCAGTCTTCGTGAATTTTAAGACCACCACAACCTGCTTCTACGATTTCTTTGATAGCAAGTTTGCTTGAGCTGTTTGCTCTTGCTAACATTACAAAGTTGATTGGCAAATGGTCAGTAGACTGAGCCATGTTTTGTGTATGCCAAACCCCTGACATACAAGTAGTAGCCAAACCACCCTCTTGTGGTCCAGAACCACCACCAATCAAAGTAGTTGTTCCTAATGCCAATCCGATTTCATATTGTTGAGGACAAATAAAGTGAACATGCGGGTCAATACATCCTGCTGTCATTATTCTATTTTGCCCAGCGATGATTTCGGTTCCAACCCCGATAGTCATCGTAACACCTTCTTGTGTGAAAGGGTTTCCTGCTTTACCGATATTAGCGATTTTTCCATCTTTAATACCGATATCAGCTTTATAAATTCCAGTATAGTCAATTACTGTAATATTTGTGATTACCAAGTCCATTACTTGGTCTTTTAGAGCAGTTGGGTGTTGCCCCATACCATCTCTAATTACTTTACCTCCCCCGAAAACAACTTCCTCACCATAAACGGTATAGTCTTTTTCTATTTCTACCCAAAGGTTTGTGTTTGCTAATCTTATTTTATCTCCTTTTGTAGGACCAAAATAATGAGCGTATTCTTTTCTGCTTATTTTATTTTTCATAACTAATTGTTTAATAATGTTATAATTTCGCTAAATAGTTTTTTAGTCTAATGAACCATTAACCTTGTTCCAGAAGCCAATTACTTGTCTTGTTCCTCCATAAGCAACAAGAGTCACTTCTTTTGTTTGTCCTGGCTCAAATCTTTCAGAAAGTCCAGCTGCGATATCTAATCTGAATCCTCTAGTTTTCTTTCTGTCAAATTCTAATGCAGGGTTTACTTCATAGAAGTGGTAGTGAGAACCTACTTGGCAAGGGCGAGAACCTCTGTTCGTCACGCTTACTTTTATTTTCTCTCTTCCTTCATTTAGCTCAATATCATCTTTTGCAAACTCATAAGCTCCTACTGGAGTCGCTCCACTTGAAGGGATAGGGTTGTTAAGACATACCATTTTAGTTCCATCAGGGAAAACAGCCTCTTGCTGGAAGTCTGTAATCAAATCTGCTACACCTTCCATTACTTCGTCTGCTTTAAGTAATTTACCGCAGTCTTCAATTAATTGACGAACGGTTTTCTTCCCTTCTCTTGCACTTTCTAAAATGTACCCAGACAGGTAAGCACAAGTTTCAGGGTAGTTCAACTTCAATCCAGACTCTTTTCTGCGTTTTGCAACGTCGTAAGCGTAAAGCAATAATAGTCTTTCGCTTTCTTGTTTGGTTAAATGCATAACTATTTGTTTTTTTAATTAGTGAGACAAAGGTATAGTCTATAATTCAAAAAAAATATTACAAAATAATACTTTTGTAGCACAAAAAGAGACTAATTAAAAATATAGCACAAATAAGGAATTTTATACCACAAAACATTACAAAGTTTTTTTAATCCCAAAAATTATCTTAAATTTGTATTACTATTTTAATAAAAGTAGCACTAAAATGAAAAAAATTGGTGAAATTTTAACTTGCACAGAATATAAAAAAAGATTTTTGTCTTTCCTTCCTAATAATATTATATTGAATAAAGACAAAATACAAGTGTATAGGATACAAAACTACCTGAAGGGCATTCTTCCAGTGGAAAAGCCCTACAAGACAGCTTTCGGGTTTCTGATTTTCGTCACTTGTGGTTCCGTTACTCAACAATTAGAAAAAAAAGTTTTTAAGGTTGAAAAGTCTCAGTGTATCAATGTGAAACAAGGGGATTCTACCCGAACTTTGGATATTTCTAACGACGCGGAAGGTTATGTGGTAAATTATGAGATAGAATCTTTCACTTGCTCTTTTCAGTTTTCTGATGGGAAGCACTCTCTTTATACTCTGGATAACAGCGACACGGAATCAATGGATTTAAGCCTATACCTTTTAGAAAAGGAGTTAAAAGAAAAGAGAGGGAGATTTACGGTCTCCCTCAATTTATTTAATTCTATTTTAGCGAGATTGGTTGATTATCAGACCTTAGACCTTGCTAATGTAAAGGATATTGCTATTTCTACTAAATTTAAATCGCTTTTGGAGGAGTGTTTTTTGGAGCATAAATCGGTTTCGTTTTATGCGGATAGCCTTGCCATTTCGCAGAGCTATCTCCATAAATGCATCAAAAAAACGACAGGAAAATCCCCTAAACATTGGATTGATGAGTATTGCGTAGAACAGGGGAAAATTTTGCTTCAGAATTTCTCTAAAAACATTGCAGAAATAGCCTATGAACTCAACTTTGAGTCGGCATCTTACTTTACGAGGTTGTTTAAAAAAATCACCAATATCACGCCGAAAAAATACCGAGAAAATTTACAACAAAAAATTTTAAAAGATAAAAAAGAAGGAATCGCCTAAAAGTTTTGAGATTTAATTTTAGAATTCCAGCATATTTGTTTAGTTTTGTAATCAATTAAACAATAAAAACTTATTAAAAATGAGCTATATTTCATTCATTGAAGCAAGACAAATTTTGGATTCGAGAGGAAATCCAACGGTGGAGGTTGATGTATTTACAGATAGTGGTGCAATGGGGCGTGCAGCGGTGCCATCAGGGGCATCTACGGGAGAACACGAGGCGGTAGAGTTGAGAGATGGCGGAGCAGAATATATGGGCAAAGGAGTGCAAAAAGCCGTAGAAAATGTAAGAGAAATCATCGCACCAGAGTTGATGGGAATTTCTGTCTTTGAGCAAAACCTTATCGATAAGATAATGGTAGAGTTGGACGGAACTAACAATAAGGGCAAACTGGGAGCAAATGCCATTCTTGGAGTATCTTTGGCGGTGGCAAAAGCAGCGGCAACAGAGCTAAAACAACCTTTGTATAAATATATCGGAGGGGTAAATGCCAACACTTTGCCAGTGCCGATGATGAATGTGATTAATGGCGGCTCTCACTCCGATGCACCGATTGCTTTTCAGGAGTTTATGATTATGCCTGTAAAGGCGGATTCTTTCTCTCACGCTTTGAGAAAAGGAACGGAAGTTTTTCATCATTTAAAATCTATCTTAAAAGGTAGAGGGCTTTCCACAGCGGTAGGCGATGAAGGTGGTTTTGCACCGACATTCAACGGAACGGAAGATGCTTTGGATACGCTCCTTCAAGCCATTGAAAAGGCAGGATACAAGCCTGGTGATGACTTTATGTTGGCGTTGGATTGTGCTTCTTCTGAGTTTTACAAGGACGGAATTTACGATTATACTAAATTTGAGGGCGATAAAGGAGCAAAGAGAAGTCGTGAAGAGCAAGTTTCTTATTTGGCTGAATTAACTCAAAAATATCCTATCATTTCCATTGAAGACGGAATGCAGGAAAATGACTGGGAAGGCTGGAAGTTATTGACAGAAAAAATCGGCGATAAAGTTCAGTTGGTGGGCGATGATTTATTCGTGACCAATGTAGAAAGGCTTTCAAGAGGAATTAAAGAAGGCGTTGGAAATTCTATTTTGGTTAAAGTAAATCAAATCGGCTCTCTATCCGAGACTATGGCTGCTGTTCAGATGGCTCAACAAAACCGATATACTTCGGTGATGTCCCATCGTTCGGGAGAAACGGAAGATGCTACCATTGCTGACCTTGCCGTAGCGATGAATTGCGGACAAATCAAAACAGGCTCTGCATCTCGCTCCGATAGAATGGCGAAATACAATCAGTTATTAAGGATTGAAGAAGCCCTTGGCGAAACGGCTATTTTCCCAGGTTTAGAGGCTTTTAAAGTGAAAAGATAACGAATGTTGAGCCAAAATAAATTTATTTTGGCTCAATTTATAAATAGGAAAAAATGAAACTAAACATCAAAAACGAAACTGGAAAACTAAAATCTGTGGTTTTGGGACAGCCTTTGTCTATGGGGGCAACGCCTACTTTGGAGGAAAGTTATGATGCGAAATCTTATCATTCCATTGAAAATAATTTTTACCCTACGGAGCAGGATATTGTTTTTGAAATGACGGAATTTGAGAAAGTGTTAAAAAAATACGATGTAGAAGTTTTTCGTCCTCAAATTATTCAAGATTATAATCAAGTTTTTGCCCGAGATGTTGCCTTTGTAATAGAGGATAAAATGATCATCTCTAATGTTATCCCAGACCGAGCAGACGAGCAAGATGCTTACCAAGAGATTTTTGAGAAAGTCAAATGGCGAGATATTATCAACCTGCCAGAAACGGCTCATATAGAGGGGGGAGATGTAATCGTTTGGAATGATTTTTTGTTTATAGGGACTTGTTTTAGCGAAGATTATCGCAATTTTAAAACAGCCAGAACCAACGAATATGCCATTGAAATTTTGAAGGAATATTTCCCAAAGAAGAGAATTATTGATTTAGATTTAAAGAAAAACGACAGAGTGCCTTATCAAGGGGTTTTACATCTGGATTGCACCTTTAATCCTGTGGGAAAAGATAAATGTATCATCTACAAAAATGGCTTTGTGAATGAAGAAGATTACGAGTTGATTTTAAGGATTTTTGGGGAAGAAAACTGCTTCCATATCAATGACCAAGAGATGTTTGAGATGTTCCCAAATATTTTCTCCATTGCACCAAATGTAGTGGTTTCTGATAAGGCTTTTACGAGAATGAATAATCATTTGAGAAACGAATGGGGAATCACCGTGGAGGAAGTCCCTTATCGAGAAATCTCCAAAATGGGCGGACTTTTGAGGTGTTCTACAATGCCATTAGTTAGAGAATAAAATTTAAAAATTACAATGCAAACTACCGATACACTACTGATGATAGAGCCTGTGGCATTTGGTTATAATGCCCAAACGGCGAAAAATAATTATTTTCAAATCAATTCTGAAAATGAGAATACCCAAGCGAAGGCTCTGGAAGAATTTATGTCTTTTGTGGAAAAACTCCGTGCGAAAGGCATTAATGTGATTAGCATTAAAGATACTCTTAATCCGCACACGCCAGATTCCATTTTTCCTAATAATTGGGTAAGTTTTGGGCGAGATGGAAGAGTGGTGCTTTACCCAATGTTTGCACCAAACAGAAGAGATGAACGCCGAATGGAAATCGTTGAGGAAATTAAAAACAAAGGCTTTGAGGTAAAAGAAATTGTGGATTTGACTCATTCCGAAAGCGAAAATAAATTCCTTGAAGGTACGGGCAGTATGATTTTTGACCACGAGAATAAAATTGCTTATGGTTCGGTTTCTTTGCGTTTAGATGAAGAATTGTTTAGAGATTTTTGTAAAGAAAAAGGTTTTACGCCAGTCGTATTTCATTCGTTTCAAACGGCTGATGGAAAGCGTTTGCCGATTTATCACACCAATGTAATGATGTGCGTGGCAGATAAATTCGTAGTCATTTGCCTTGATTGTATTGATGATGAAACGGAACGCCAAAATGTAGTGAGAACCATCAAAAACTCGGGGAAAGAGATTGTAGAAATTACAGAAACACAAATTCAGAATTTCGCTGGAAATATGCTACAAGTTCAAAATGATAAAGGCGAAAAATTTTTGGTAATGAGCCAAACAGCCTATCAATCTTTAACTTCTGATCAAATTTCAAAAATTGAGCAATATTGCGAAATCCTTCATGCAGATCTCCATACCATAGAAACCAATGGTGGAGGCAGTGCCAGATGTATGCTCGCTGAGGTGTTTTTGCCAAAAAAATAAAGAATTTAAAACATTACTTTTGTTTTATGAAAATAGTGATTATAGGTTCAGGAAATGTGGCGTACCATTTGGTAAAGGCTTTTTCGGAGAAAGGAGTTTCATTGGTGCAAGTTTTTGGAAGAAATGAAAAGGCCTTGAAGGAAATTTCCTCCGAATTTGGAATTCCTTATTCTACAAACGAATTGGCAGAAGCAGATTTGCATATTATTTCGGTAAAAGATGATGCGATAGCAGAGGTTTCTTCAAAAATAAAGAACAAAAACGCATTGGTTGCCCATACTTCGGGCTCAACTTCTAAAAATGTTTTGGAAGGAGAATACCGAAAGGCGAGTTTCTATCCATTACAAACTTTTTCCAAGAAAAAGGCATTAAATTATTCTGAAATTCCGTTTTTTATAGATGCTGAAACGGAAGAAGATAGACAGATTTTACTCCAATTGGCACAAAAAATCTCTAAAAAAATAATGTTCATAGATGATGAAAAACGGAAATACATTCATCTTGCGGCGGTTTTTTCTTGTAATTTTGTAAATCATCTTTGGGCTAAAACTCAAGAGATTACAGATAGGCAAGACATTCCGTTTGAGTATTTTTTACCTTTAATTGATGAAACTTTGGATAAGATAAAATACCTTTCGCCCAAAGAAGCACAAACGGGACCAGCAGTGAGAAATGATGAAAAAACCCTGCAACTTCACGAGCAAATCATTGAAAACGAGGAGCAAAAACAAATTTATAAAGTATTTAATCAATCAATAAAAAAAATGTATGAGCTATAAAGCGAAATTAAAAGGTATTAAGGCATTTGTATTTGATATTGATGGCGTTTTCACCGATGGAAGTGTAGTGCTAATGCCTGATGGAAGTATGAGCCGAATAATGAATGTGTTAGACGGATATGCCGTAGCCAAAGCAGTAAAAAACGGCTATATAATCGGTTGTATTACAGGAGGAAATGACCCGACGGTCAAGCATAGATTGAATTATCTCGGTATTACGGATTACTATCCTCAATCTCGTTATAAATTAGATGATTTTGAAGATTTTAAAGCAAAATACGGGCTGAAAAATGAAGAAATACTCTCAATGGGAGATGACATTCCTGATTTTGATATGATAAAACTCTCTGGGATAGGGGCTTGTCCGAGTAATGCTGTGGCAGAAATTAAGGGAATCGCCGACTATATTTCGCCAATTCACGGTGGGAAAGGCTGTGTGAGGGAAATCATTGAGCAAGTAATGAAAGCCCAAGGGAAATGGACAGAAGACGAAACAGCATCGGTTTAATTTATGAAAATTTATTTAGGTTCTAAATCTCCTCGCAGGAAGGAATTGTTGCAATCTTTGGGTTATGATTTTGAGGTAGTTGATATTCTCTGTGATGAAAATTACCCCGAAAACTTACCAGCTCATAAAGTTGCAGGGTATTTGTCGGAAGAAAAAGCAAAAAATTTCAGGGAATTAGAAAATGATGAGGTTTTAATCACCGCTGATACCATTGTTGCCATTGACGAAAAAATTTTAGGGAAACCTAAAAATAATGACGAGGCAAAAGAGATGTTAAGATTTCTTTCTGGAAAAATTCATCAGGTCTATACGGCAATTAGTTTGCGAACTTTTGATCAAATTTTTACCCAAACGGATAAGGCAGAAGTAGAAGTTTCAGTGATTTCGGAGGAGGAAATAGATTTTTACATTAAAAATTTTCAGCCCTTGGATAAGGCTGGTGCTTATGGCGTTCAAGAATGGTTGGGAATGGCAAAAATCACGAAAATCAACGGGAGTTTTTACACGATAATGGGACTTCCCACGGCATTGGTTTATCAATTTTTAAAAGAAATGAAATAAAAATTAGTAATTTAGCACTTCAATTATCTTTTATTTGAAAAACAAAAAATGAAAAAATACATATTTGTACTATCTGTGATGATGTTTTTGGTGGCTTGTTCTACCAAGAAAGATGCTTTTGCCAACCGAACTTACCAGAGTTTTATTGCGTATTATAATACTTTATTTCACGGAAAAGAAGCCTTAAAGTCAGAGTTAAATGCCAAGAAAAAAGAGCATAAAGACAATTTTTACGATGGATATATTGAAATCTTCTCCCAAAACTATTTGATAGACGAAAAGGAAGATATGTCGGTAGGTGCAGCATTGTTTTTTGGCGGAGAAAATAATGTACAATCTTCGGGAAATGCTTTTCAAAAGGCGGAAGAAAAAGCCTTGAAAGTGATAGAAAAAAACTCTATGATTTTTAGAGGTGTAGAAAAAAACTCTGAAGTTTTTAATGCATACATTCTTTTGGTAGAGGCTCGTATTTATCAAGGAAAATTGTTTGAAGCTTTAGAGGCTATCAATCAAATATATTTAACAATGTCAAAGGACAAAAGATTGCCTTTGGCGAAAATTTATGAGGGTTTTATTTATTCTAAAATGAAAAACTTCGTTCGTGCCGATGAGATTTTTTTAGCTTTAGATAAAGATCCAAATTTAAAGAAAAAGTACCGAAAACTTTTGAGCGTATATTATGCCGAAAACTTGCTTTATTCTAATAGAAAAGAAGAAGCTGTAGAGCAGTTAGAAATCGCAATGGAACTTTATAAATCAAGGGAAATTAGAAGTAGAATTGCTTACAAGAGAGGGCAAGTTTTAGCAGAATTAGGAAGAAAAGAAGAGGCAAGAGAGAGTTTTGTAAGTGCTTATCAATACGCAAATAATTTTGAATTTGAGGTAAAAGCCCAAATGGAAATTGCGAAAACTTTTAGTGATGGAGATAATTATGAAGAGGCGAAAAACTATCTTGAAAAAATCAGTGAGAAAGGTATTTATGCTTCTCGAAAAAATGAATTTTACTATGCTTTGGGGCTAATGGCCAACAAGGCTGGAAAGAAAGAAGAGGCTCAAGAATTTTTCCAAAAATCTGTAAAAGAGAAAGTTTCGGATAATAATATACGAGGACTTGCTTATTTTGAAATTGGTAAATCTCATTTTGAGAAAGAAGATTACATTAGTTCTGGGGCGTATTACGATAGTGCTTTGGTGGTGATGGAACATGAGGCAACGAAGGAAAATATTGCCGAACTTACAAAAAATATCAAGGCTTTTTCGCAAAACTATTATTTGGTAAAGAAAAATGATAGCATTTTGGCTCTAACGCAAATGAGTGAGCCACAGCGAGTGGAGTATTTCCAAAAGCATATTGAAAAACTTAAAGAAAAAGAAGAAAAACAGCGTAAGGAAGAAGCTGAAAAATCAAGACAAAACCAACAAATAGAGGTGGATTTTGCTCATAACGATTTTGTAATGAAAAATGATTTTAACACCCCAAAATCTAATAAATTTTATTTTTCTAATCGAGAGACCATTGCTAAAGGAAGTTTGGAGTTTAAAAAAGTTTGGGGGAAGAGAAGTTTAGGCGATAATTGGCGTATTTCTCAAAACCAAAGTAGCTCCATAGATGAGGTTAAAAATCAAGCCTTGGGGAGAGAATCCGTTGCAGATGCAAGGAGATTTGAGGTGGCTTATTACACAGAAAAAATCCCAACGGATAAAGAGGTTATTCTCAACCTTAAAAAAGACAGAGATACGGCAAGTCTTGGAATGGGGAGAATGTATCATGCCTATTTCCAAAACAGAGCATTGGCGAATAAAACGCTTTTTGATTTGATTGCTCACAAACCAGAAGAAGAATTGAAATTACAGGCTTTATACCTGCTTTTTTCTATCAATTTTGAGAAAGATGCAAGTGTAGCGGAAAAGGCAAAAAATATGATTTTGCAGGAGTTTCCTCAAACGCCTTATGCGGAGTTTGTTAAAAATCCGAGAAAGACTAATTTTACTCAATCTGATGAAGGAGTGAAAAAAATCTATCAACAGGCTTATGAATTGTATTCGGAAGAAAAATTTTCAGAGGCAAAAGGTATCATCGCAAATGTTAGAGAGAAATATCCGCAAGATGCTTTAATTCCGAAATTTGAATTGCTCGATGCCTTTATTACAGGAAAAACAGAAGGAAAGGAAGCGATGATTTCTCAACTTCAACAGATAGTTTTTAATTATGAAAAAACACAAGAGGGAGCAAAGGCAAAGGAGATTTTAGATTTCTTTAAAGGAGGTGCAGAAAAGAAAGATGATGAAAAAACGAAGCAAAATTTAGATAATCATCAATCTATATCGCAAGAAGAATTGAGAGATGAAATTTTTTCTTCAAAAGAACCAGAAAAGCCTGTGAAGGAACAGCCTAAAAAAGAGCGAAAGAAGAAAACGGATAAATTGGAACGCCCTGTTTATAGCTGGGACGAAAATTATTTAAAACCAAATTAAAGTAAATTCAAAAAACCACCAAAAACTTTTTTGGTGGTTTTTTAATATCCGAACACATCGTTAAAACTAAATGTTTGGTCTAGTCTTACACCTTTTTCTGTCATTTTTAGAGAGGCTAATTCGTGGGTGGCATCGTGTTCCAAGAAGAGTAAATATTCATTTTCCACGCATTGCTTTAAGAATTTTTCTTTTTCTTCCATTGTGAGGAGTGGGCGAGTGTCATAACTTGGCACATAAACCAAAGGAATATGACCTGCGGTCGGAATTAAATCTGCTGCAAAAACAATCGTTTTATCCTGATATTTAATCACGGGAAGCATTTGTTTTTCGGTATGCCCATCTACGAAAATAATATCCATTTTGAGGTCGGGAGCAAAGCTATAATTTCCAATTTTAGGAATAGGGAGGAAGTTCAATTGCCCACTTTCCTGCATTGGCAAAATATTTTCTTTTAAGAAACTTGCTTTTTCGCGAGGGTTGGGGGTGATTGCCCATTCCCAATGATTTTCATTAGTCCAGAATTTAGCGTTTTTAAAAGCAGGTCGGTAGCCTGTTTTGTCATCATTCCATTCTATAGCTCCACCGCAGTGGTCAAAATGTAAATGAGTGAGAAAAACATCGGTAATGTCTTCTTTTATAAAACCATATTTCGCCAAATTTTTCTCCAAAGAATCATCTCCGAAAAGGGAATAATGCCCAAAGAATTTTTCATCTTGTTTATTTCCCAAGCCACAATCAACGAGGATTAATTTTTTCCCATCTTCTATTAAAAGAGAGCGAGAACCTAAATCTATAAGGTTTTTCTCATCTGCTGGATTTGTTTTTTGCCAAAGGGATTTTGGAACAACGCCGAACATTGCCCCACCATCTAATTTGAATTTCCCGCATTGGATAGGATAAAGTTTCATTAAATCAAAATTTTAATTATCTCTTCCGTAATATTTTTCCCCGATTTTTATTCTCTCTCTTCCGTTTTCTAATCTCCATTTGTTGGAATCTCGGAGTGAGTAGGCACAACCGCAATATTCTTGCATATAGAATTCTTCCCTCTTGCTGATTTCCAGCATTCGGGCAGAACCTCCTTTTTTACGCCAATTGTAGTCCCAATAAGTCAATCCTTCATAAGGTGCTACGGCTCTATGCCCACAGCCATTGATTTGGTTGAAATCTTTCCAGCGAGAAATCCCCAGAGAACTGGTAATGGTGTCAAAACCATTTTCGTAAGCGTAAAGGGCTGTTCTTTCAAAACGCATATCAAAACACATTGTGCAACGAATACCTCGTTCTGGTTCGTGTGCCATTCCTTTGGCTCTTTCATACCAATTATCTACATCATAATCAGCATCAATTATCGGAATGTTGAGTTTTTCGGCATAGCGAATATTCTCGTTTTTACGAATTTCGTATTCTTGTTTTGGGTGGATATTAGGATTGTAGAAGAAAATGGTAAATTCAATCCCAGAAGCCATAATTGCTTCCATCACTTCACCAGAACAGGGAGCACAACAAGAGTGCAATAAAAGTTTTTTACCTCCATTAGGAAGTTCTAATTTCTCACGAACTAATGTCATTATATCAATATATTAATAGGAAGCAAAGATAATTATTCTTTTGAATTAATTAAAAGTAAAAAAGCTTACCCCGAAGGATAAACTTTTTTGGTGTAGATTTTATTTTTGTTTCCAGTCGGATAGGTTAGAGGTATTTGCTCTTTTCACTCCGTTGCTGATGTTGTAAGCAAAGCCAATTCCTAATGTTTGTTTTAGCTGAGTTCTTTGGATTTGGTTGTGGTCATACACTAAATCCAAAGTTACATTAGAAGAAATGTATTTATTCACTTTGAAGTTAAGTACTCCGCTGTATCCTAAAGCGATTCTTTCTGGGTGGTCTAAATAATTAGAGAATGCCCACGCCGTATTGCTCAAATGCACATTTTCCATTAATTGGATTTTGTAAGTAGCATTTGCATAAAGACCGAATTGGAACAACATACTATCACCGTCGTTTTTCAATCCGTATTTCCCTTTTTTCTGCAAATCTTTATCCATTACGAAAGTCATTCTTGCGTTTGCAGGTCTAACTGTAGCAGTGAAGTTTTCACTCGGTTTGTAAGTGAAACCAGCTCCTAAATTCAGGTATCCAGGTGCCATAAAGTTAGAAATTTTCTCAGCAGAAGGGTTGTTTCCATCTTCATAACCATTGGTAAATTGTGTGGCAAAGCTTACCCCTGCAGATGCATACCAATTTTTAGAAATGCTTCTTCCGTAGTTAGAACTTAAATTGATGATATCCTGAGTTTTTCTTTTCCCTAAACCTTGCGTGTCGTTTTGTCCGTATCCTAATACGATGGTGTTTTCCCAAAGGTCTTTATCTTTTTGGTAAGTAAAGTTGTAGTTAGTTCCTACTAACCAGCCGAGGTTGTTTGCTCCCCCTCCTACCCAGTTGGAGAAAGCAGCCTGATTAAGCATTAGCGTGTTTTGTCCTTCAATGGACCAGTTTCCAGTCTTTGGAGTTTCCTCTGTTGTTTCTTGTGCTGAAAGAACTCCGAAAGAAAGAGTTCCTAACACGAATAAAATCTTCTTCATAATTGTAATTAAAAAATTTAAATAATATTCCTTTTTGACAAAAACCATATCAATTTGGTATAGTTTTGGGGTGCAAATATGATAAAAATCACTTAAATAAACTAAAAATAAATGATTTTTTCTGAAAATGAAATTGTTTTCAAGGAGAAAGGGAATTTATTTTTTAAACATTAATTATTATCTTTGCAGGATAAATTTCAACAATGTCAAAAAGTTTAATACCCAAATTAGAAGCGATAAAACAACGATATAATGAGGTGGCGGATTTGATTATCCAGCCCGATGTAATCTCCGACCAAAAGCGTTATTCTTCCCTTAATAAAGAATACAGCGATTTGGGAAAAGTCGTGAAGGTTTTTGATGAATATTCGGCTACACTTAAAGCCATTGAAGAAGCTGATGAAATTATTTCTGATGGTTCGGATAAGGATTTGGTAGATTTAGCCAAATTAGAAAGACAGGAGGCGATTGATAAAATCCCAAGCATTGAAGAAGAATTAAAAATATTATTGATTCCGAAAGACCCCGCTGATGATAAAAATGTAATGGTGGAACTCCGTGCGGGAACGGGTGGAGACGAGGCGGCTATTTTCGTGGAAGATGTGTATAGAATGTACTCTATGTATTTCAAAACCAAAGGTTGGCGACATGAAATTACCGATTATAACGAGGCTTCAAAGGGTTATAAAGAACTCATTATGAGAGTGGAAGGCGATGGTGTTTATGGAATAATGAAGTTTGAATCTGGGGTGCATAGGGTTCAGCGTGTTCCTGAAACGGAATCTCAGGGGCGTGTGCATACTTCGGCGATTACGGTGGCGGTTCTTCCAGAGGCAGAGGAGGTAGATGTAGAAATTAACCCTGCGGATATAGAAATGCAAACTTCTCGTTCTGGTGGTGCTGGTGGGCAGAATGTTAATAAGGTGGAAACCAAAGTTCAGCTTACGCACAAGCCAACGGGTATTGTGGTGGTTTGTCAGCAAGCGCGTTCGCAGTTGGCTAACAGAGAATTGGCAATGGAAATGCTCCGAACAAAATTGTATGATATAGAACTTCAAAAAGTGCAAGGAGATATTGCAGCTCAGAGAAAAACAATGGTTTCTACGGGAGATAGGTCGGCGAAAATCAGAACCTATAATTATCCACAAGGAAGGGTAACCGACCATAGAATTAACAAATCCATTTATAACCTTGATGCTTTTATGAATGGAGATATTGAGGAAATGTTGGAAGCCTTAATTATCGCAGAAAATGCCGAAAAAATGAAGGGAGAAGAATAAAAATTTAAATTGTTTTAGGTAATGAAATTTCGTGTATCTGAAAAAAAGATATACGGAATTTTTATTTTAAAGTGAAATTTTTTGGCATAGAGTTTGTCAATTTTAGGAAAATAAATTTAAAATGTTAATGTAATGAAAAAAATATCAATGTATTTAGTGGTAGCGGTCTTTTCAGTCGTAAGTTGCGGAAGAGATGAGGAGATGCCCAAAACAATAGAGCAACCTAAAAAAGAAAACGCTCCTTTGAACGATTTTACTCTGGAAAAAACAGATGTTTTTGTAAAGAAAGGAACAACTGAGAGAATCAAAATTACCTCTGGAAATGGAGATTATGATTATCAACAAACATTATTTTTAAGGCAAATCCCTCTTGCTATCATAAATTTATCAGCAGATAAACAGTATTTAGAAATTACAGCTCTTCAAGATGGAGGAACGGCTTCTACTCATATCACAGATGTAAAGAGTGGAAAAAGAATAAGAATTATGATTAATACCACAAAATAAATTTGAAAAAGAGAAAATCCGAGTTTAAATTGCTCGGATTTTTTTTATTCTATATCGTATTCTTTCTTTAAAATTTCTAAAAATTCTTCTTTGCTTACGCCTTTTTTAGAGTTGAATTTCAGCTGGATAAAACTATCATCTACATAATATTTATCCTTTTGATAAAGCGTATCCAATAAATGCCTGAAAGTGTATTGCTCTACTTCCATTTTGTGGATTTTCCCATTGGTACTATCTATTTTTAGAACTTGCTTTTTTTCATCGTTAAAAAACGGACTTTCGGAGATTTCTATTTCATAATGTTCCGTTTTATCTTGGTAAGGAGGTTGAAATTGCCCCCAAGTCAGTGTAATCAGAAAAACCACACTGAAATTCCAAAGAGCGTGATAAAGCATTCCCCAGAGAATATTAAACCTTACCCGAATAAATGAAATGATAAAACCACCCATCAATTGCGAACCTAAAATAATCGGTGAGAGAATGTAGAAAATCGTTTCATCATTGGTGTAATTGCTCATATGGACAAACCCGAAAAGAATAGCCGTGATATAAACCAAGTAAGGAAAGGCTTTATCCCATTCTTTTTGTGTAACAAGGGAATGGATGAGTCCCTGTCTTCTCAACACCCAACGAAACATCAATTCTTCTATCAGCGGTGCGAAAACAACCAGCATAAAAAATTGGAACCCAATAGTATAGTCATATTCTAATCTTAATGGTTTTAGATTAACAAAATAACTATCAATAATAATGTCAATGGGGTAAATAACAATCCAAAATAAGATGACTTCCGCGATAAGAAGAATAAAAACTACTTTTAATTTTTCCCAAAAATTAATATTCCATTGTGTATCCGTAGGTTTTTTTATGAAATTTAAAAATTCCGTCAATGTGTATTTTATCATTTATTTTATTTTAAAACTATTAGTTGCGGTTGTCTGTATTTTGTTACAAAATCAAGAAAAATAGTTGGAATTTTTTCCAACTACTGAATATCTTTTTGCAAAATGGTAAAAACAGGGAAGTGGTCGCTATACCCGTTCGTCCATTGGTCGCCATTCCACGAGCGGAAAGGATAACCTTTGTAATTCCCTTGCTTGTTGATGAGGTAGGCAGGGGCAAAAACTTCGGTTTTGTAAGCCGTGTAGCCTTTGCTATCTTTTGACGATACTAAATTTTTAGAGTAAATAATTTGGTCAAAAAGATTGGGAGCGTCTTGATAAGCCAAAGTTGCGATGCCTTTTTTATACATTTTGTACATCGGGTTGAAGTAAGGATATTCTTCGCTGAGTTCCTTCTCGTTTCCTACAGCTTTGAGATGATTTTTAAAACTCGGGCTAATAGGGTCGTCATTAAAATCCCCCATCGCAATGAGTTTTATATTGGGGTTTTTCTCTCGCAGAGCATCCATTTCTTGTTTTAATAAAGTAGCGGCGGCGTTTCTTTTTGGCATAGAAACGGCTTCGCCTCCTCTTCTTGATGGCCAGTGATTTACAAAAAACGCCACTTTTTCTCCATCTAAAATTCCAGAAACTACAAGCAAATCTCTCGTATATTCCCTTTTTCCATTAGGGTTAAATAAAATAAGTTCTTTTTTGTAAGAATGGGTCACGAAAAATCTTTTCTTTTGATAAATGAGTGCCACATCAATTCCCCTCGCATCAAAGGAATTGTAATGCACGATACCGTAATCATATCTTTTCAAAGCCTCTTGATTTACCAAATCTTCCAATACTTTTCGGTTCTCAATTTCCACTAAGCCAACTACTACGGGAGCTGTTTTGGTGTATTTTGCTCCAATCTCGGAGATAACTTGGGCAGTGTTTTTTAGTTTTTGCTGATAAATTTCAAAGGTGTAGTTTTTAGCACTTTTTGGGGTGAAATCCTCCGTTAAGATTTGCTTTCTCACCACTTTTTTACCTTTGATTTTTTCATAACTCCAAGAGCCTTTATAGTCGTGGGTAATTTCTAAATATTTTAATGAATCCAAAGGCACACTTCGGTGAAAATTCTTATGGTTTTGGGGTAAAGTTCCGTCTATATAATCAGCGGATTGTATGGTATCCCAAAGGTTTTCTACATTATAAAATCCGATTGTAGCTGTTCTTTTAAGCTGAGCGTTGAAGTTCAAACCAATAAAAGTAAGAATAAAAAAATATAATCGTTTCATAATCAAAAAAATAAAAATTTATTTAAAAAGCCCATAAAACTACAGTTTTTTTTAGAATATTATAAAAAATAGA
>JAUMXI010000050.1 GCA_030529185.1 Flavobacteriaceae bacterium | reverse complement strand
CGCTTCATAGCTTCCTCCTTACGCTTCATCGCTTCCTCGCTCAACAAAAGACCCGACCCGTAAATTGCTTTTTTACACGCCTTTTGGCTGTCCAGCTTTCTAATAAACAAACCCTCATTCTTATAAACCTTAAAATCTACATCACCATTTACTATTTTATCCACCATCGTGCTTGTCAATACCTCCGCTGGGAAATCATACTTCGCAAGTCCTTTCTTGTTGCTTTCATTAATTTCTTTTATTGCTTCTGATAGTTCAACGCACCCCCATACTCTTACATCCTCTTTCTTTAAAGCGTTGGTTATAAATCCAGTTCTAACCTTCGCTCCATTATCGTAGGTCATATTTGGTGAAATAATAATAAGTTGCAGTTCTGGACGATTTAAATAACTAAACAATGTTAAAGCAGGTGCAAAAAGAAAAAACGGCACTTTTTCAGCGATATAAAAATCTATCACTTCTGCCAAAATAGAGAACGGAGGATTGTCAATCACGCCACACCCTGTATAATCTACACCTTTATAATCCCCATTAGGAATAAAGGGACGCAGAATTTTCAACCCCTCAAATTTGCCGTGCTTTTGTGCAAAATCATACACCGCCTTATACACCGCTGGGGGCGTGTAGCAGTCGTCAGTGGTTTTTTTTGCTTCAAACTTTTTTAAAAAATCTAAATACGCCTGTGCGTCTCTTTCTGTCATATTTTTATACATTTTTATTTTTTTTTCGTATCTTTGTATCGCAAAGAACCAATAAGGGCTTTGTTAAAAATAATCAATAAACATCTGGGTTGTAGTCCTTGCTCTGTTTGTTGATTATTTTTTTATATATTTCAAAATACCTTCGCTATCTGTTATGCTGTAAAAAATAATATCATTATTTTTCATCTCACGGACGATAAACCACGATTTTAATTTGCCCACTTCTAATATATGAGACTTTAACACATCTTTATTCTTTATATAATCTTCTGTATAACCTAAATATTTAGAATTTTTGATAATGTTAGACAAATCCTTTACTAATTCATTTTTAGCAAAGTAATTTTTATGAGGCTGATTGATAAACTCTTTAATCCCTTTGGTTGTTATTTTTATTTTTAGCCCATTATTATCAATTACTTTTCCACTAAATTTATCAACAGCGTGTTTTTGTAGTCTTTTCCTATACTCTTTTTGAGTGTTATCTAATACTTTCTTATCTCCCCTCAAATACTGCACATTGTCCCTCACGAACCACGGCACACTCTTCGCATTTCCTATCTTCTCCTTGTTCCCCTCTATCCATTCTTTAAGATTATTCGGGATTTCCTTTTTTTCTTATCTTTGTATTAAAATTTATAAGATATGATTATTGACGGAATAGAATACTACGACCCCTACAAAGAAAACCCAACAGATAAAATATATTGGCTTACACCTATTGACAAAGCCGTTGGCGAATATCTTTTTTCTTTTGACTTAAAGAAAGTTTATAATTTATTTTCTGACTATCCTTGGGCTTTATCAACAGAGGAAAAAGAAATATTCGACAAAGAAAACCCTTACTGGAAAGAATTTTTTGAAGATAGACAATAACTATTTAATCTTGCCTTCTATTCCTTTCATTTGCTTTTGAGCTTCTGTATTAATATAACCTAATAAATCTTTCAAATCATCGCTATATAAATCGTCTATTTTTATCAAACACGAAGAAGATGTAAGTTTCATACCATAAGAGGTGTGCGATTTTTGACATTTAAACCTCTTCTTTAAACTATAATTCGTTAAGGGTTCATATCCATTTTTTATAGGAGATTGCAACTCCAAGTATTCCCAGCCCTTTTCTTTACTCTTCTTTATAATTGATGCGTGTTTCCCTGTGGTTAATATGTATTCTTTACCTATTTCCCCATTGTTTAAAAGTCTATTTACTGCCTTAAAATCATTATAATCCTTTTCAACAAACGCACCCGCTCTTTTTAATATATCATTTATTCTTGACGCAAAAAACTTCCTACTTTTTCCACCGCGAAAATCAAGAACATCTAATCCGTTTTTATTACCTACATAAGCCAAACACAACGAAGCACAAGACCCATCGGTCAAATCACCCCCTCCTATTCTTGAAATTATTTCCTCATCAGTTAATTTTTGTTTTAATGTTTGTACTTTATTGTATTCAATTTTCTTTTCTTTCAATTCATCAAGAGCGTTTTTGAAAAGACTTGTTTTTTTCTCAACTACTTGTACATACCCCTCATTATCCCTCATGAACCACGGCACACTCTTCGCATTCCTTATCTTCTCCCTGTTCTCCTCTATCCAGTTTTTAAGGTTGTTCGGGATATCTTCTATTTTTTCCTCTTCTTTTATGTTGTCTATGTCTTTCGCCATTATAGGAATAGTAGAACATCGGCAGTTCGGATGCCAACCCGTGAATTTAAAGTCCTTGGGATACCTACCCGCCATAGCACTACAAAACGGACAATGTTTCGGATTATTGCTCAATCGCACCTCGTAGCCCACCACAAAATCAAACTCGTTATACTTACGCCATATCGCCTCGTGATAAGCCCTATTCGTCTCCGTTCGTGCCAACCTTTGGGCGTTCTTAAACGAACTCCTATAAACCCCCTGACCCGGGTGGTATTCCTTTGCCTTTTTAGATAAATGCAAATTACCATGCTTGTCCCTCACCCTGCGAAACAACCTATCAGGTTCGTTCAAGTACTGCTTAATTTCCCTCGCTAAACCATTCGCACTCTGCCCCCTGCCAATCCCCAAATCCAAAGCCATTTCCAATTCCCTCTTATACTGCTCGGTGTATTTCCAAACCCTATCCGAAACAAAAGCCGTGTTTTTAGCCCCATTTTCGGAACTTCTCTTTAAATTAAAAGGTAAATATTCAGAAACTTTTTTAATGCCTAAATGCCACTCGTTCTGTCGCCCTGTGTCAATGGTATGCACCATATTATCAGCAAAATCTTTCAGTAATTTATCCACCTCTTTTTGCAGTTGCGGATAATCCGAAAAGTCAAAAGGCTTACTCACATCTACACCATAAGAAACCGCAAGCCTTGATATTTCTTCTATCAAAGCCCCATACTGCTTCTTTATCGCCCTTACATATTTCTCGCTCCTGTTATAGTGTAGCAAATCTATCTTGTCCATACCTTGTTTTTTATCAGCTTATAGCTTTTGGCTTTTGGCTTATAGCTTTTAGCTAATGGCTAACAGCCATAAGCTCATAAATAAAGTTGATATATATCTCAATTTTTTATATCTTTGCCGTATGGATGAAAGACAAATTATTTTATTTGGCGATTATTTTAAAGAGTTTTTACAAACATTAGATAACAAAACCATTATAAAACTCAATTATTTATTAACCTTATTAAGAACTCAACGGATTTTATCTACCGATGTAGTTAAGCGTATAAAAGACGGTATATATGAATTACGCCTATTATACAACGGCAATATTTACAGGGTGTTTTTCATTTTTGACGATGGCAATATCGTAGTGCTATTTAATGGGTTTCAAAAGAAAACCCAAAAGACCCCAACAAAAGAAATAGACAAAGCAATTAAAATAAAAAAAGAATATGAGCAATACAAACAAAATAACAAATTATAACGATATTTTAGACCAGCAATACGGAAAAGTCGGCACACCACAACGCTCACAATTTGAACAGGAAGCCTTAGAGTTTTACGCCTCACAGGTGCTTTTACATAGCAGAAAAGAAGCCCAATTAACACAGCAAGAATTAGCCGAAAAATCAGGAATTGATAAATCCTATATTTCACGCCTTGAAAACGGAAGCGTACAGCCCTCCATAGGAACATTTTTAAAACTCATCCAAGCATTAGGTATGAAAATAGAAATCACCAAACCCATATTATAAAACAACCGTAAGCGGTTTGAGATTTGAAATTTGAGA
>JAUMXI010000049.1 GCA_030529185.1 Flavobacteriaceae bacterium | reverse complement strand
CTTCCCTTTTTTATTTGTCCTCCCAAAAAGTTACCTTTGTGAGTTGAATGTAGCTATAGAAAAGAAAAACAACTGTAAATGAAATCAGATTGACTTGCATTGTGGCTATTTTTAAAATATAAAACAACCTCAAATGTTCTTTCTGCTTCTGAAAATTATCCACTACGGTAAAACAACTATCCATAAAATTATATAAAAAATCCCCCACTAAAACACCGTACACAACAAGGCATAACAAAGGAAAAACGGAAAGAACTAAAACCCCAACATCAGTACCAAATAGGACAATTTCTTTTTCTAATTTTTCAATCTTAAAGAAAATCCAAACAAAGAATAACAGTATAAAAAATCCTCCCATAAAAATAAGAAAAACAGAAAAATCTTCATTATTTCTTACAATTTCATCATATTCAAGGCTCATATTACATTTTTAAATATGTTTCGTAAGTTTTTTTATTTTTAAATACAATTCCTGAATAAAATACAGGTAAATTATATTTATAATCAGCATAAAACCAGCCATATTTTCCTTGCATTTCCTCACTTTCTACAATTCCAAATTTTGGAATTTCCCTTTCGTGAGAAAATTTAGTTGCGTGTTTTTCAGCGTATTTTTTACGCTTTTCAGCCTTTATTTTTTCTTCATCACGTCTTTTTTCAGCTTTTTTTATCTGCTCTTCATAATCTTTAAGCCATTTACTAAATTTATCAGCTGTTGGTACTTCGTCTAAGAAGTACGTTTTTTTCATTCCTCCGCCGTATTGTTTTGGAAGTTTACCCGCGTGATGCCATTCAGGCTCACCGAATAATATCCAATAGATATTCAGCAGTTCGGAAGCAGTGATATTAAAACCTCCGTTTTTCTTTTTCTTTAATTCTTTGGCAACTTCGCCAAAGGTGTATTTTTCCATACGAGCAATGGCGTGGCGATTACTTTCAAATTTTCCTGTGATGTTGGTAGCTAATCCGCCACCGTTACAATTTTTGTTTCGTTCGATTTGTTCAATTAGCGTGTACATAATCTTAAATTTTAAATGTTATTACTTGCTTTACTATTACACCACAAAGATAAAAAATATTTCTAATATAACAAATATTTATATAAATTGTTTTTAAAGAATTTTGTTATAAATATAACACTTTCAGGGAGTTAAAAAGATTGATTTAATTATATAATGTTGAAAATAAAAACGTAAAAATGAAACAGGTAATTTTTGGAAAATCCACGAACGAAGTGAGTTTTTTTTTTTTTTTGAGCTTATTCATCCCCGCAGGTTTTTTTTACATACAAAGGGCGGTACAAAAACCACAAAGAACCCGAAGCTACTGCATTCGGGCTTGAAATAAAATTAGGAGTGTCTGCAAAAAAATAGGGCCGATGTAATCGCCTTATTTTTTTGTAGAAACCTCATTTTATTTTTCGTGTGGTTTTACTGCCCTAACTTTGTAAAATAAACCTGCGAGGGAGGGATAAATAAACAACGTTGTAATTCGTTTTAGGCGAAACTTTTTCGTTGTCCCGAAAAAGTGGACTTTTCTGCGGGGAGGTCCTGTGCTCGCACGGACTTCCCCGCAGAAAAGCCATTCTTCAGAATGAGCCGTTAAGAAACGAATTACTCCGCTTAATAAAAGGGTGGTGTGGGTGGGACAATAAATGCCGACCATTTTTTAGACTAACGAGCTTGTGAGTGGCCTAAAAAATGGTCTCCGCTGAAAAAAGGAAACGCTAAGGAGATCCTGAAAGGTCCACTTTAGCGTTTCCGTGCGTTAGGGATAGAGCGGTATGTTTAAACTCTTTTTTTCTGATGTAATCGAAAAAAAAGTGAGTAGCGAAAGCCCGACCCGTAAGGGGAACGCCCAAAATAACACTTAAAAAAATGAAAATAATTTGTACCTTTGCGGGGTTAAACCAGTAAAAGAAATTAGATTATGGATTATGCTATTGTAGGTATTTTTTTAAATGACTTTCAAGACATTAAAGGGGGGTATATTGCTGAAATAAATCGTAATAATGGTTCTGTTTATCTCTCAAACTTTAAGGCTTTTTCTAATGAAAATATAATTAAAGTAATAAATAACGGTCACTCTGTGTACACTGCCTTGTGGGATTACAGAAGGACGCAGTGGAAAATAGGAAGTGCTATACACGTTTACGCTGGTAATTCACTAAGAGCCAATCCAAATTGTACATTAGTAGATAATTTACTAAGTCTTCCTACTTTCTATTAAAAATAGTTTTTATTTCAACATTATTTTGTATCTTTGTACACGGTAAATTTCACTTAAATTTTGAGTGTTATTTGCTTTATTATTACAATTTACATTTAGCATTCAGCTATTTGTGACAAGTTTTTCAAATTAAAAAGCCTATCAAAATGATAGGCTTTTTGTAATTTTGTAAAAGATTATTTTGATTATTGATTAAAACTAACTTCTCCACTTTTCTTTATCACATTTCCTTGTGAATCATACACGTATACTGTAAAATTTCCACTTGTTGCTTTTTTCAGGTAAGCTCCCCACGCATACCATATTCTATCATTTTCTTCCCAATCATCATTAATTATTATCTCCGCTTGTGGTTCTACAAAATCTTTTGTGTAACTTTTATTGTGAGTGTCGCCATCGAAAACAAAATTAACATCTACTTTATACCTTATAATTTTGTTATTTAATCCTGTTTTAGCTTTGAAAAAAACTTTCGTTCCTTTATAATAAAATTCAGTTAGTCTTCTTGCTCCGTCAAAATACTTTCTTATAATTGAAACAGAAGCTCTTGGCTCTTCTCTAAAATTTAAAGCCTCTTCTATTTTAATATCAAAAGACATAACACGACTTTCATTGCCAAATTCATCTTTAAATTGAATATTATAAGTATGTGTTCCAAATGATTTTGTTTGTAAATTGTTTATATTTACTACATTATCATTTCCCAAAGGATACTTTATCCACTGATTATTTGTAGTAGTTATACCATTAGGATTTGAAGATGAAATCCAAGTTTTGTAATAAATGTCTTGATTATCTTGGAATGGTTTTTTTACTACTATTCCGTTAATAGAAAAATTTTTATTTAACTCAAAAGATAATCCTGACGGGGTTAAAGATATAACATCTACTCTTCTCTGCAATACATTTTGAATAATTTCATTTCCAGCTCTCGTTACAGTTGAATTTTTTATAGTGTAAACTAACTTTTTAGTTCCTGAATTCCAACAATTTGTTGTGATTTTAATATTTTCCAAATTTTCTTTGTTTATAGGATAGTATTTTCCTAAAATAATCTCTTGTTCATACAAAAAGATTTTTGAATTAGGATGTGAATCAAAATCATCAAATTTTATTTCATATCCATTGCTTACGGGATTGATAGAACTTATTTTTAATGTATAAGATGCTTTTTTACCTTGATAAACTTCTCCAAAGTCTATCACTTCGATATTAAAATCATAACTTTCGTATTTTAATTCTATTTCTTTGATTATATTGACCCCTATGTTATCATTAAAAAATCTAACTTTAATTTTGTGTATCCCTGTTTCTTTTCCCAAATAATCTAAATCTAATTCTAATCCTTTTAACACATAAGGCTGATTTTGATGTAAAGCATCTCTCCCATTATAAAAATCTCCCTTAGCACTTGATACTACTTGATATTTTAAAGGAGCTTTCTCATAATCATAATCCGCAGAAATTTCAAAGTGAAGCCTTGTCTTTTCATTTATACCTTTTGGTAAAAAATCCTCATTCCCCTGAACCTTTACATCAAAAAATAATGTAGGTTGTTCGACATCTTTTTTACATCCTGTGAGAATAAAAAAAGAAAACATTATAAAGTAAAATAAATTTTTCATATAATTGATATTTAAAGTTATAAATAATATGGCTATCCTAAAATTTTTATGATTAACTTTGGGAAAAAAAATGGACTTTGTA
>JAUMXI010000048.1:429-4321 GCA_030529185.1 Flavobacteriaceae bacterium | reverse complement strand
ATTATAGAAAAAGCAGTTGGGGACTTATGAATACTTTATGAACTCCAAAAATGTCTTTTGAAACTTCAAATTCCGCTGCTTCAACTTCTTCAAAATTATCTTCTGAAAATGTTATTGCAGATTCACTTTCTTCTGATGATTTTGCTAAAACAAATACTCAAATTTCTTGAGTTGATGAAGCTGAAATTATAAAAACTGATGGAAAATTTATTTATTATTTTTCTCAAAAGCAAGGGAAAAATGATGAGAAATTTATCCAAGTTTTGTCTCTTGATAAGAAAAAAATTATAAAAAAAATAAAAATTCCTTCAAAACTTTATAACCCAGAGTTTTACCTTTCTGAAGGGAAACTTGTGATTTTGGGAACTTTGTACTTAGAAAATATTTTTTCTTCAAGAAATTTTATTTCTGACAGTTCTCAAAGTGCTGTGATTGTTTATGATGTCAAAAATCCAGAAAATTTGAAGTTGGAAAAATTTTTTATGATTGATTGAGATTATTCAAATTCTAGGCTAATTTGAGACAAACTTTTTGTTATTTCTACAAATTATTTTGATTTTTATTCTGATGAAAAATTTTTTGTTTCAAAATCTATTCCAGAAAAATTGGAAGCAAATTTTAGCTGAAAAAAATTTAATTATTCTAAAAAAGTAGCTTCAGATTGTAAAAATATGCAATTTATTTTACCAGATAAAAAATATTTTGAGCAAAATAGTTTTGACTTGACTTATAATATAATTTCAGTTTTGGATATAAAAAATTTGCAAAAAAATGTAGAAACAAAAGTTTTGGTTTCAAACAGAAATTCTGAAATTTTCATGACTGAAAAAAATCTTTATTTGACTTCAAATTTGCATTTTTATAAACATTTGAATTGTCTTTGAAATAGCTGTTTATTCCCAAAATATGAAAGTAGAGATTTGACTTTAGTAAATAAATTTTCTGTAAAAAATGGAGAAATAAATTATAAAAAATCAGCTTTGCTTGAGGGAAGTCCTTTGACTCAATATTCGATGGATGAGGACAAAAACTGAAATTTTAGGATTTTGACACAAATAAATTCTTGGCAAGAAAAAAATGGAAATTTTGTAAATTTTTATATTTTGGATGAAAATCTAAAAATGCTTTCAAAACTGGAAAAACTTGGAGTTTGAGAACAATTTAAGTCAAGTAGATATTTTTGAGATAAATTATTTTTGGTGACTTTTGAGAGAACTGACCCACTTTTTGTGATTGATTTGAAAAATTCTAAAAATCCAAAAATTTTGTGAGAATTAAAAATCCCAGGTTATTCGACTTATTTGCATATGTATGATGAAAATCACTTAATTTGAATTGGTTATGATACAAAGGAAAATGAGTGGTGATGAGTGCAAAATTCTGGTTTGAAAGTGGATTTGTATCAAATAAATTATGAAAAAAAATGTGGAGATAAAAATTTGTCAAAAGATGAAAAAGAAAAATGTGATTCTGGAGATTATAAATGAATAATTGCAAAACAACTTTTTACAAAAACTTTTTGAGGAAAGGAAAGCAGTTCTGAAGCCTTGCATAATCCAAGAATGTTTATGTGGAATTCTGCAAAAAATAAATTGTTTTTGCCAGTAAGACTACAAGATTATGAAGATAAAAATTTTGAAAATTTTTTCTGACTTTTGGTTTTAAATATTGATAAAAATGCTTGAATAAAGGAAAATTTTAGAATAACAAATTTGGATTTAGAGAAAATGAAAGCTGATTTTGAAAAAACTTGTAAAAATGCAAAATATTATTCTTGTGAAAATTTTAAAAAATATTTTGATTCTCATTATTATAAATTTGAAGATTCATTTATAAATAGGGCTTTGTGGGTTTGAGAAAATTTTTATTCTTTTTCTCCAGCAAAAATCAAAGCAAATAATATGGATTCTTGAAAAGAGGTTTTGAATTTGGAGATTTAAAGACCTCACTTCTAACTCCTTTACCTCACCCCTAGCCCTTCCTTTGTAACCTCACCCCTAGCCCCTCTCCTTCAGGAGAGGGGAATTTTTGTTTTCCCCCTATCCTAGCCTTTCCCCCAAGGGGAGAAAGGAATAAAAATTTTGAAAAAAATGGATTCTTAAAGGCAAGGCCTTTAAACCCGTGCGGTAGCACTTACCCCCTCTCCTCTCTGGAGAGACTTAAGAGAGCTATAAAATTTTTTCTTGTATTTCATCAAAAAATCATTATAATCAGCAAAAAATTATTTTTTAAAAAATATTTATGAAACCAATAAAACAAGAACTTCAAGATAGATGACTTTTGTACCAATTTAGTGATGAAAAAATTTTTGAACTTTTAGATGAAGGTGGAAAAAATTTTTATTGTGGATTTGACCCAACTGCTGATTCTTTGCATTTGGGAAATTTCATCGGATTTATGGTTGCTTTGCACATAATGAGAAGATGAAATACTTATACAGCTTTGACTGGTTGAGCAACTGGGATGATTTGAGATCCAGGTTGAAGAACTTCAGAAAGAACTTTTTTGAGTCCAGA
Organism: Flavobacteriaceae bacterium; assembly: GCA_030529185.1. GTDB lineage: Bacteria > Bacteroidota > Bacteroidia > Flavobacteriales > Weeksellaceae > JABCPE02. The sequence goes on along the minus strand of JAUMXI010000048.1, from coordinate 1,805 downwards.
AATTTTGGAAAATAATCAAAAAGCTATTTCAAGCCAAATTTCAAATATGATTGAAAAACTTGCAAATTTTACAGAAGAAAAATATTCTTACAAATTTGTAAATAACAAAGATTTTTATGAAAATATGGGGATTTTGGATTTTTTGAGGGAAGTTTGAAAATTTATGACTGTAAATGTGATGATAAACAGGGAAACTGTCAAAAAAAGAATCGAAGACCCGAGCCAATCGATTTCCTACACAGAATTTTCTTATCAACTTTTGCAAGGTTATGATTTTGCAAAAATGCATAAAGAAGATGATATGATTTTGCAGATTTGAGGGCAAGATCAATGGGGAAATTTGTTGACTTGAGTGGAAATAATCAGAAAAAAATATGATTCTGCAAGTTATGCTCTAACTTGGCCTTTGATTACAGATTCAACTTGAAGGAAATTTGGAAAATCTGAATGAAATGCTATGTTTTTGGATGAAAATAAAACTTCTCCATATTTCATTTATCAATATTTTATGAACACAACAGATGAAGATATTTCAAGATATATGAAAATGTTGACTTTGATAGAAACTGAACAAATAGATGAAATTGTAGAAAATCATTTAAAAAATCCAGAAAATAGAGAAGGGCAAAAAATACTTGCTTTCAAAGTTGTGGAAATAGTTCATGGAACAAAAAAAGCTGAACTTTGTCAAAAAATCTCAGAATTTATGTTTGGAGAAAATGACAAAGTTGAGATTTTGAAAAATTTGGGAGAAGAAGAATTAAAAATATTTCAAAATTCTATGTGAGGATTTGATTATTCTGGAGAAAATTTCTTTGAAATAATTGTAAAATCTGGACTTGAAAGCTCAAATTCAAATGCTAGAAATTCAGTTTCTTCAGGAGCAATTCACATAAACTCAAAAAAAATCACAGATGCAAAATATGATTTTTCAAATGATTTTATAAATGATAAATTTTTGATTTTGCAAAAATGAAAGAAAAATTTTAGAATTATTTTGAAGTAAGTTTTATTTTGAAAAAGGGATTCGGGAGAGGCAAGGCCTTTAAACTTGTGCAGTAGCACTTTCTCCTTTTTTTATTTAAAAATAAATTTAAAAAAATGATAATCAAAGATTGAAAAAATATTATACTTTGGAGGAAGCAATTAAAATTTCTGATGAAAGAATTGAAGAGAATGCAAAGAAATTTGCAAAAGAATTTTTGGAAGAAAAAGATTCTTAAAAGCAAGGCCTTTAAACCTGTGCGGTAGCACTTTCTCCTTTTTTTATTTAAAAATAAATTTAAAAAAATGATAATAAAAGATTGAAAAAAATATTATACTTTGGAAGAAGCAATTGAACTAACTGAAGAAGATATAAAAAAAGATGCAAAAGA
>JAUMXI010000048.1:0-419 GCA_030529185.1 Flavobacteriaceae bacterium | reverse complement strand
GATTTTGCAAAAAAAGTTTTGAAAAAAATAAGAGAAAATAAAGATAAAGAAAAATTAGATATTAAAGAAGATGAATTATGTATAGCCTAGAAATATCTTCAAATGTTAGACAGAAAATAAGACTTTTTACACAAAACTTTCAAAATATTTATGTTGATTTGTATACAGACACTTGAATAGAAGATGAAGATTTTATAATTTATTCTTATGAAAAAATAGCTTTTACTTTATTAAAAGACATATATTTTGAAATAGAAAAAATATTTTCTTCAGAAATTTTAATGAAAAAAATTTGAGAAGATTGAATATTAACTTGCTCTTTTTCTGTTTGAAGTTTCAGATTTGTCATAGAATTTTCTGAAAATTTAGAAGAAAAAATCAGATTTTTGGAAGATATAAAAATTTTTAAAAAATAAATT
>JAUMXI010000047.1 GCA_030529185.1 Flavobacteriaceae bacterium | reverse complement strand
ATTTAATAATCATAGAAAGTAAATCCCTAAAAAAAGATTGTATAGTTACAAAACTTATGGAAGAAAATAATATTTCAGAAGCAAAGTCTTGTAGTAAATATTCTCTTTGAGTTGTTTATTCTGGACTTGCTGAAAAATATTCAACTTTTGCTGATACAATGGAAAAAATCAAAGAGATTAGAATGGAAACTATAAAATCAAATAAAAGAGAAACAAAACTAGAAAACTTTAAAAAAGATGAATTTAAAGAAGAAATTTCTTCTAAAAAATCTGAAAAAGAAGAAGTTTTAGCTAACTAAAAAATCCTAAAAAATTAGGATTTTTTTATTTTATGTATAAATATTCTTTTCAATAATGTTTATACAATTTTCTTGAACCAAATTTTTTTCTTGTATGATTTTCAAATCACAAAACCTTAACAAAATGATTTATTTCCTTTTTTGTTTTTGCTTCTATTTCAAGTAAATGTGGAATTTCATCATATTTATCTATATCAAATTCTACTTCATTAAGTTTATATGAAATTCTATATTTTTTCTTTTCTCTGGTTTTTGACATTCAATATTTTTCTAAAACTCAAGAAAAACTTTCAAAATTTGTAATTTCTGTTTCAAACTCATCAGCAACTTTTAATCAATTTTCTGCTAAATAATCATTTTTATTTCTTTTTCTTTTTATTGTATATAAATGTAAATCTCACTTTTTTCTAATTCTAAAAATTCTTTTATTTTCCTCCATTTTATGATTTTCTCAATCAATAAAATCATAGTAAATATCATGAATAAATCATTCAAAAGTTTTTTCTGCTCAAAGTTTTTCTAGAATTTTTATAGTTTTTTCTTGATTTATATCAAGAATTTTTATTTCCTTTTCTAACAATTTAATTTTTTAAGAATTAAAACATAAAAATATTATAAATAATTTTAATATTTTGTCAAGATAAAAAACTGAAAGTCTAGCTTTCAGTTTTTTCTTGTTTTTTCTCTTCTTGCATTTTTTTCAAAAGTTCTGCTTCTTTTTGTTTTTTTAATTCTTCAAGTTCTTTTTGTTCAGCTTCACTCAAAATTCTTTTTAATCAAATTTTTCATTTTGCTATATCTACTTCAAGAATTTCAAACTCAACAGAATCTCAAACATTTAAAATTTCTTCTACTTTTGTAACTCTTTTGAAACTAAGTTTTGAAATATGAATCATTCAAGTTTTCCCTTTAAAATCAATAATTGCACCAACTCAATCAATTATTTTTGAAACAACTCAAGTTCATTTGTATCAAACTTCTGGCTCCCAAATCATTTCTTTGATTTTTGCTACAACTATATCTCCATTTTCCTGAGAATTTGCAGTTATTGTAGTTAATCAATCATCAGCAATAGAGATTCTGACATCAAAGTCTTTTTCCATTTTTTGAACATTTTCTCATCATCTTCAAATAACAGCAGAAATTTTTTCAACTGGAATTTGAACTTTTAAAATTAAAGGAGCATAAGGAGAAAGATTTGGAGCAACAGAAGGTTGAACTTTTAGCATTTCTTCCAAAATATAAGAAATTGCAGTTTCTGATTGTTTAAAAGCATTTCTAAAAACTTCTAAACTCAAACCTTTGATTTTTACATCTAGCTGCATTGCAGTGATTCATTTTTTTGTTCTTCAAACTTTGAAATCCATATCTCACAAAAAATCTTCTTGAGCTTGGATATCTGACAAAATTTTATAATTTCCATTTTCCTCATCATAAATCATACCCATTGCAACTCAAGCAACTGGAGCTTTTATCGGAACTCAAGCATTCATCAAACTCATTGTTGAACCACAAATTGAAGCCATAGAGCTTGAACCATTACAAGTCATTATTTCTGAAACAACTCTGATTGTGTAAGGAAATTCTTCCAAACTTGGTAAGACTGGAACCAAAGCTCTTTCAGCCAAAGCTCCGTGCCCTATTTCCCTTCTACCAGTTCATCTAAGCATTCTCACTTCTCAAACTGAGTATGGAGGGAAATTATAATGATGCATATAAATTTTTTCTGTTTCAGGCATCATTCCATCCAAAACTTGAGTATCATCTGGGCCTCAAAGAGTTGTCACGGAAAGTGCTTGAGTTAATCATCTTCTAAAAAGTGCTGAACCATGAGTTCTTGGTAAAAGTGAAACTTCCCCAGTAACTTGTCTAACTTCATCAAGTTTTCTTCAGTCAAGTCTTCTGTCTTTTTCCAAAATATTTTTTCTCATCACTTCTTTTACCCTTTTTTGAACAAATTCTCATATAGAATTTTCATCCAAACTTTTTGGATTTTCCTCATCATTTTCAAAATCATATCAAGCAGAAAGTAAAAATTCTTTTGTGATATCATTTAAATTATTAAATTCTTTTTGAAATTCTTTTTTTCATTTATCATAAAGATTTTCTAACTTTTCTTCTGTTAAAAATTCTTTTATTTCAGAATAAATACTTAAATCTGGCAAATTATAAACAACTTTTACTTCAGGAATTCCATATTTTTCTTCATAATCTTTTAAATAATCTTTTTGAGCTTCAATCAATTTTTTGATAATTTCATGAGATTTTGCCAAAGCTTCAAGCATAATTTCATCACTTACTTCCCTTGCTCAAGCCTCAACCATAGTCAAAGCATCTTCAGTTCCAGCTGTCAATAAATTTAAAATTGCTTTGTCTTCATCTTCAATTGTAGGATTAAAAATATATTTTCCTTCCTCAGTCAAAGCCAATTTACAACCAGCAACAGGTCATTCAAATGGAGTTCAAGCCATTGTCAAAGCTAAACTTGCTCAAGTTATTCACCAAAAACCAAGTTCTCTTTCACCAGAAGCAGACAAAACTGTAGCAATAATTTGTGTATCATTTACAATTCATTTTGGAAACATTGGTCTTATAGGTCTATCAATAAGTCTTGCTGATAAAGTAGCATCATCTGATGGTCTTCCTTCTCTTTTTTGAAATTTATTTCCACCGATTTTTCACGTTGCATAATATTTTTCTTGAAAATCAACAACCAAAGGAAAAAAATCTGCTTTTTCATTTAATCATTCTTGTTTAAATCAAGCAGTTACAAATAAAATATTATCATTTTCATCTGAAATAGTTACAGCTCAATCTATTAAAAGACCTATTTTTCAGCTTTCAAAAGTTATTTTTTGACCTTCTATTTCATAAGTTTTTTTCAAAGGTTCCAAAAGTGGAGCATTTTTATCTGAAATTCCTATCATAAAAATATTTTTTAAAATGTAAAATTAAATATTGTCATTCCTGGCTTGACCAGGAATCTATAAAATTGTAAAACCTTGTCATTCTGAACTTGTTTCAGAATCTTAAAAAGGAAAAACCTTTTAATTGATTCCTGCCTCCGCAGGAATGACAAAAAATTGAAACTTTAAACCACAAGTCATAAGTTGGAAAATATTTTTCTAACCTAAACACTTATAGTTTAAAATTCTTTTTTATTATAACTTTTTTTTGAAAAAAGACAATAAAAAAATTATTTTAAATTTTGAAAATCAATAATAAAAAAACAAAAAATTTTGACTTTAAAAATAAAACAAATATTATTCTCCTGCCAAAAAAATTTTCACAAAAAATAATTGTTCTAAAACAAATAAATAAGGATTACATAGTTATTCTTATCCTTTTTCTATTTTGTTTTAGAATTATAAAGTGAAAATTGTTTTGGCGAACATAAAAGAAAACTATGTTATCCTTTTTTGTTTGCCAAACTTTTTCACTTTTAAATTTTTTTTGTACAAAATTTTTAGTATTTTTTAATATTTAAAAATTTTTTATGAGAAAAGGATTTACTTTAGTAGAACTAATAATTGTAATAACAATATTGGTAATTTTATCAACAATAGCTTTTTTAAATTTTTGAAATTATTGAGCAGAAGCAAGAGATATAGTGAGAAAATCAGATTTAGAAAATATAAAAAAAGCCTTAGAATTATATAAAATAGAAAATTGAGAATATATTTCCCCTTGAAATTCAAAAAAATCAAGTGATTTTGAATGATGGACAGATTGATTTATAACAGAAGAAGTTTGATGAAAATTGAGATTTTGAAAAACTCCAACAGATCCACTTTGAGATAAAGCAGAAAATAAATATTATAAATATTCTGTTTCAGATGATTGAGATGCTTATAAATTGGAAGTTGATTTTGAACTTAAATGAAAACTTGTTTTGTGAAATATTTCTAGTTCTTGTCAGGATATTTTTGAAAATAATCAATTTAAATGAAATTGAGTTTACAAAGCTTATTCTTCAAATTATAAACCTATAAATATTTTTTGTCATCAAGATTATAAAAATAATACTTTTTTTGAGGAAATTGTTTGAGGT
>JAUMXI010000019.1:30661-33760 GCA_030529185.1 Flavobacteriaceae bacterium | reverse complement strand
CAAGGAATTAAACAGGTATTTTAAAACTCAATACCCTTTAATAACATTTGATTTTATTGCAAGAGTTGTTTAACTAATTGATTTTTAATAATATACTAAAAATGCAATAGAAAAAACCTTGCACACGCCTTTTGGGTAGTGGATTTTTTACCTATTTAGTGTAAATACTGGGTCTGAACTATATTCTTTAACTACTCTACCCAGCACTAAAAACACTCTTCTGATGCTTTCTTTTTTGATTTTAAAAGGTTCGTGTATGAGTTGCCCATCGGGATAAGTTTCGGGGTTTGTGCTGTATGCCATAATGCTTTGGTCATCATCTCGGCAAGTTTGCAGTCTTTTGGTGACTCTTATTTCGTTGGTTTCTACGACATAATTTCTGCCCCAAACGATACTATCAGCATCGTGTAATTGTCTTAAAGCCAATATACAGCCGTTAGGGTATTCGGTCATACTATCTCCGTAATGTCTAATCGCAGCAGTGACCCCTGAAAACCAGTCCCCAGCGTCTATATAGTCGGTTGGTTGAGATACTCCCGAAGTATCGGCTACCATAGAAGTTCCGCCAATGGTAGCTACATCATCATAAAAAGGGATAAGATTTTTGGACTCTTTCTTTGCTCGTGTTTCTGTATTTTTTAGCATTTCACCCTCTCCCGTTAAAAGCCATTCGGGGTTGATTTCGGGATATTGAGCGAGAAATTTCGCTGTATTTTCTTCGCTCATTCCATTGTTTTGGTCAAGAATTCCACGAGTTATTCCTGTTTTTTGATAAAATTTATACTTTGTAATGCCTTTATAATCAATAAATTGTAAGATGTTTTGTTTTATAAGCGATTTTTCTTGCATAAAAATTTGGTTTAAACGATATTTCTTGTATATCTTTGCAATGTTAAAACATTAGAACAATGACAAAGATAATGGAAATCTCCGAAATTTTTCGCAAATGCGAACAAAAAAGACAAACAGGGGATTATCAGACCCTTGCAAAAGTGTTGAATACTACCGTAGATGCTGCAAGAATGAGATACCGCAGAAATGATGAAAAGGCGGTAAGAACTCTTTACTCCATCATAGAACAACGAGATAAATTAATAGAAAAATATCAAAACCAATAAGATATGGTAGCATTAGCAAAAACAGATACAATGAGCAGTAGAGAAATTGCTCGTATCGTAGGAAAGCCCCACAACGACCTTATGAAAGCCATTAGAGAAATGGAGAAAGCGTGGGAAAGAACGACTGGGAAAAATTTCCCTATCGTTAATTATCAGCAAATTACAGGGAATGGAACAATTAGAGAGTTTCCCGAGTATCAACTCAATAAAATGGAGTGCCTATACATCGCTACGAAATTTAATAACGAGGCAAGGGCAAGGCTCATCGTTCGTTGGGCGGAGTTGGAGGAAAAGGCAGTAAGCCGTAAGCAGGAGGCAATAGGCTATGGAGCGAAAATCAATGCCTTGCCGAGAGAGGAGAGAGAAAGAGCCATTATAGACAGCGTGAAAGAAGAACGCTTTGAGCTGATATGCCTCATTCGCCAATATATGAAGCGAGGCGATATGGCAAAGACGGCAAAGGAACTGGGGTATTGTGCTTCATCGGTTCAAGATGTAATGCTGGGCAGACAATGGAACGAAAGCATCGTAAAGGCAATGCACGAAAAAGCGATGGCAAACAAACAACAAAGCCTCTTTGATGTGCGAGGAATGATAGAGGAACTAAAAAAATAAGATATGAAAATAACAGCAAAAACCTATCACCACAGCCTATACGGCAATAAGTGCATCGTAAAGAAATGGTTTGCTCCGTTTGGGTTTAGATTATTCGTTATCGGAAGCCGATTGGCAACGAGACAAGAAGCATTAAGGAGTTTAAATAACTTTTAAAATTTATTTAAAATGAATTTAAAATTAGAAATCATAAGCAAGCCCCTAACTACCGAACAGAAAGAGGCTATATCTGAAAAACTACAAGAAATAAGCCTAATCGTTAAAGGTAAAAGTAGAGATGAAAAGATAAGCGAATATTTTAGCAAACTCCGCTATGAAAGCGAAATAGAGAAAGAACAATGGCTTGTTAAACAATTTGTCCGTCGTCATCCTCTGCAAAAACAGAATGAAACTTCATCTCAAATAAATCTATATGATGAGCATAAGCACGAAAAAGAGTTTCTAACAAGGTCAGAAGATTTTTTGTGTGGTCAAGTCCCTCAAAATGAAAGGCAAAAGGCAAGGTTAAACGCCACTTTGGAAGATTTGAAAGAGGAATGTAAGTTACTTGGAGAGGCTCTTGGGAAAGGTTTTTATTTGGGATGTAAGTGTTCCCAACAATTGAAAAATCCTCAATTATTGGTGTCAATGACTTTTTTATCACAGGTAGCCAATTTTCAACGACTCGTGAATAGTTATCTGAATGATTATCAAAATACAAAACACAATAAAATTTAACATACATATCACTAAAATTTAGGGTTTGACACACACAAACCTAACGAAGTGGTTCGCCGAACACCACTAAAAAAATAAATGTTAGGTGAGGCAAATTTAGTGATTTTCCTTGACAGGTCGGCTGTTAATGTGGTTCAATTCCACACAAGGAACAAAGAAAATCAAATATTAAACTTCAAATATCAAATTAAAGAAAAATGCCACACTTTTGGGGAAACATATTGGTAGTGACGAAGGACGAACTTGTCCCGAAGTATTACAATACTTACGACGCTTTGCAAAAGTGTCTCAAAAGGTATGAGCAAAAACCCTATGGCATAAAAAAGGTTCAAACGGGCGGTAATGGTAGGCAAATGCTGATAGACTTTGATAGTCTGCCAAAAGAGATGCAGGATAGCATAGGCGACCCAAGAAAGATGAAGCACCCGCTATTGAGGTTTTGGGAAATCAGTTCGGAGGCGGTGCGGTATTATACCAATGTTTTTCAGTTTGAGGACGGCACGCCTCTAAAAACGGAATATCAAGAGGAATACATCACGAATGCGAGTGTTTTTATCGCCTTAAAAAAACTGAAAGACTACCGATTAAGCCTTAGAAAGACGCAAAAAGGCGTAGGCAAAAGCCTTTGGCAAGATGCGTTGAGTTTCAA
>JAUMXI010000019.1:26031-30561 GCA_030529185.1 Flavobacteriaceae bacterium | reverse complement strand
GAAATGCTCTCTTTACTCAATGATATGTTTGCAGGGCAAAGCCACAAACCTACGAAAACAGATGTAGCAGACAAATACAATGCGTTTCTTGATGGAGAGGTAGAACTTATCAACGATGAAACGGGCGAAATCTACGACCATACGGATAGAAAGAAATTTAAACCCCTTTCAGAGAGCAGTATTATCGCTTGGCTTGGTAAATGGGAAAACATCATCGGGACTTATGCAAGGCGTTCGGGCAATAGGCAGGCATTAATGGGGCAATTTATCCCTCATCATAGCCTTGACCAAGTGAAAGAAGCGGGAATAATGGTATCCATAGACGACCGCCAACCGCCATTTTTCTACAAAAAAGGGGAGCGACTTTGGTTCTATATGGGTATAGATTTAGGCTCGGAGGCTTGGACGACTTGGGTTTGGGGCGAAACAAAAGAGGGCTTAATCCTTGAATTTTACCGCCAAATGGTAAGAAATTACACCGAATGGGGCGTTAATCTTCCTTTGGAATTGGAATGCGAAAGTGCCTTAAACTCCCGCTTTAAAGATACTTTTCTAAAAAACGGGGCGATGTTTGACCGAGTGCGAATAGAAGCCAACAATGCAAGAGGGAAAAAGGTAGAGCGGTATTTCGGGAAATTGAGATATGAATTTGAAAAAGATAAAGAGGGTTGGCTTGGGCGACCTTTCGCAAGGAAAGAGAGCAACCAAAAGGGAGCGAGTGAAGATGTAGTCTTACCAAAAAAGGAAATTATTGATAATTCGCTCTATGACATTGAAAAATGGAACAATATGGAGCATAGAACCCACAAGGGAAAAAGCCGTTGGCAGGTTTTTCTGGAAATGCAAAGCGAAAAGACAAAGCCCACGAATTGGCGAGCGATTTTGCCACACTTGGGATTTAAAACCAAAACATCGTGCAATGCAGGAATTGTAAGGTTTAGAAATAAAGAATATTTGCTCGGTTTGGATAATGAGATTTGCACGGGGGACGATTTAATCCGATTGATGAAGTATGTAGAGGGCAAGAGTTTTGAGGTTTTTTGGCTGGACGATAACGATGGCGAAACACTAAAAGCAATGATTTATTACGATGATATGATGCTTTGCGAACTCCTCCCGAAACCTACTTATTCAAGGGCTTATCACGAAATGGACGACACGGGGAAAGTCAATCGCCAAATAATGAGTGCTTACGAGAATACGATAAACACCTTTATGAAGATTAGAAAGAATGAAATTGACCGCCTCACCGTGATAGACCGCCGAAGCAAGGTGCTGAATAATCATTTTAAAATTAGAGGGCTGGAAAGTTTTGTCCCAAGAGAAGAACCCGCAAGAGTGATAGAGATTGAAGAGGAAATAACCGAGAACCAAGAATTTAAACCAAGAAAGGAAAGGCTGACCAAAAGCCTACAAGATAATTTTTAGTGGAGAGCCTCCACAGGCAATTTTAAACAAAATAAAAATTAGAATATGGAAATATCACTTGAATTAATGAATGCCATTGCAGAGGCAATGCTGAAAGATAGAGAACGATACAGCGGAGCGGATGGAGCATACGCCAAGACGCACGGTATTAATGGCTCGGTATTTAGCCGATTGAAAAAAGGCGAAAGACAAGGGCTACTCTCCCCGAACCAATGGCTCAACATCGGTAGAAAATTAGGCGTAACGCTGGGCGGTAGTGTTTGGAACTCGGTAGAAACGGACATTTATTTGGCAATGGAGGGCGATTTTAAATTTTGCCAAGATGAAGCTGAAGCCCTTATGTTGGTAGAGGATTGCGGAATTGGTAAAACGCATTGTGCGAAAATCCTCGTATCTAAAATGCAAAACGCTTTCTATATAGATGCCTCGCAATGCAAGAGCAAAAGGCTTTTCATCAAAACCTTAGCAAAGGAAATCGGAAGCGGTGCAGAGGGGCATTACAGCGAAATCCTCGCCAACCTTAAATATTACATTAACGCATTGGGCAATGTTTTCATTTGTATAGACGAGGCGGGGGATTTGGATTATCCAGCGTTTTTAGAACTGAAAGGCTTAATCAATGGAACGGCGGGGCGTTGTGGTTGGTTTATGATGGGGGCAGATGGATTGAGAGCCAAAGTAGAGCGAGGCATTAACAATAGAAAAGTGGGATATAAAGAGATTTTTGACCGCTTTTCGGCGAAGTTTAGAACCTACATACCAGACGCTCCCGAAGACAAGAGGGATTTCTACGAAAAGCTCTTCCGAGATGTTGCCGAGCATAATATAGAGGACAAAACCAAGATAAATCAAATGGTAAAAAAATGCTTGGGCAAAACGGGAAAAGCAGGAAGCGAGGAAACCAAGAGCCTACGATATTTAAAAACCTTAATCAAAATAGAAAAAGCAGCCTAAAATGAGAACATTAAGCGTAAAACAAGCCTATTCCAAGAAGTTTAAAACTTTTGATTTTGACGGCGTTTGGTTTGATGTAATGGGAAAACCCGAAACCACAGGGGGCTGGATAATACACGGCGATGAGAAGCAAGGAAAAACCACTTTTGCCCTAATGTTTGCCAAATACCTTACCCAGTTCGGGAAAGTCCTCTACATATCGGCAGAAGAGGGCATCAGCCAAAACATCATCGGGACAATGAAGAGGATAGGTTTAGACGACACGAATAAGAAATTTAAAATCACGGAATACGAAGAATGGGAGGAGTTGGAAAAGCGATTTAAGAGGCGACAATGCGAGAAAATCATCTTTATAGATAACATTTCTAAATATATAGATGAAATCAGTAAAGCGACTTTGAAGAGATTACTATTAGAACACTCCGACAAGCAGATTATCTTCATCAGCCACGAAGAGCGAAGACTTCCCGACACGGCAGCGGGTAGATATTGGAGAAAGATGAGCAAAATCATTGTAAGAGTAGAGGGATTGAAAGCCTTTGTTTCGGGGCGTTGCACGGGCGGAGAACTGATGATAGACGAAGAAAAAGCACTCCTCTATCACGGAATGAAAATAACTAAAACTTAAAGTATATGCTAATCAGTCAAGCAGCGAAAAACCGAGAGAAATACCTTGAGTTGGTATTAAGATTTGACAGTCAGTACGAGCGTGTATTTACCGCCTTTGAGCGGATATACATACAGAAAGAACGGGCAGAACTTCTCCAAAATGGAGATTGGAAAATTCCCGAAACATTAGAACAAAAAGTGCAAGATACTTTAACAAGAATAGTGAGAATTAATTGGGAACCTTATAAATAAAAGATATGATTAAACAAGAATTTTTCCCACCGAGTGAGCAGGAATTAGAGGAGATGATTTACACGCTCACGAAACAATTAGAAGATGAAGCCTACCGAGACCAGTGGCAAGAACTCTCGGAACAACGAGAAGAATTAGAGCGACAATTAGAACAAATTAAAAATGAAGAGTGATGGATTTATTAGGAGCGTTTTTAGCAGGTTTTTTATTCGCTTTATTCTGTGTAGGTTCCGCTGTAAATAGTAATGATAGCAAGATAGAAGACCTTAAAAAAGAAAATAACAAGTTAAAAAGTTTAAAAGGTTTGCATATTGGTCAAGTAGTGTATGCGAAAGACAAAAACAGCCTTTATATAGGTAATATAACAGGGATGAATTACCACTATTGGAAAGAAAACACGATAGAACTTAATGGAGATGAAACATTCAAGTTATCTGATATTTATCTAACCAAAGACGAAGTATTAAAACAATTAGAAATATGACAGCAATAGACATCAACCAGCTCACGGAAGAGCAAAAAGAGGCTTTACAAAAGCAATTCAAGGCGGAAGAGAAAGCCCAAAGAGAACAAAAAGCCCAAGATAAAGAACTTTTGAAAAAATTAGAAAAGGATTTTGTTATTGACCATATTGATTTTTTCATTGATGAAAGGGGTATTTTGGAGGATAAAATCCTTGTGATGTTTGCCAATATTGAAAGCCTTATAGAACTCAGAGCCAAGACTTACGGCAATGCTAAAAGAGAGCAAGACAGCCACACCTTTACACTTGATGATGGCTCTGCGAGCATCAAAATCGGTTGGAATGTTCGCCCTGTTTTCAACGGCACGGAAGCCGAAGGGATTTATAAAATTCAGCAATTCATCGCTTCATTAGCTGGGGATTCCGAAAATGAAAAAATGCTAATGGAAATCGTGAATTTAGCCCTTAAAAGAGATGTTCAAGGCAATTACAATCCGAAGAAAATCCGAGAATTGGATGCTCTACGAAACAAAGCCAATAGCGAACTTTTCAACGAGGGAATGAACATCATTAACGAGGCTCTGAAAGATGTAAGAACCAGCCGATATGTAAGAGGTTTTAAAATGGTGGATAACGGAGACGGCGACATTAGACGAGTTAATTTTAATTTTTCAATTGATTAAACGACCTTTAAAAGAGATTTAAACTTTCCGTCCTGCGGTGGCTTGTCGGGGGTTCAATTCCCCCGAGCGGAGCAAAAATAAAAGTTCTTTGACATTTTCGGTAAAAAGTTATTGTTATATCAGTTTAATTATGTATGTTTG
>JAUMXI010000019.1:0-25931 GCA_030529185.1 Flavobacteriaceae bacterium | reverse complement strand
AGGCATTGTTCGTTTAGGTTTCTTTATCAAGTCCGAACGAGCAAAATTATTCCGAGACTGGGCAGAGGAGCTTATTATCAAAGTTTCAGAAGTGAGAGAAGATTTGGTATTGCAGCCTATCCCTGCCATTCCAATGCAAAAGAGAAAGCACAACCGCCTCACGCCTACGCGTATGGTGGAGATTTTGGCAGATGTAGCCAAGATAGAAGACAGAAATTTAAGATTAAGTTTAATTTCAAAATTGGGTGTGTGATGGAAAAGGAAGTAAAAGAGAAGTTAGAGATTTTCCTAACTAAAAGTATTGATGAAAAGAGCCTTGCACAGAGTATTCGCCGTTTTATGCACGAGACTATAAGAATGCTTATCAATGCCAAAGATGAAGATTTTATAAATAAAGACTGGATAAGTGATGGGCATTATTATCTTACAGAACTTTGTGAGATTCTTGACCCCAATTTAGAGAACTGATATTATCAATAACTGCTACCTAATGAGTAGCAGTTTTTTTATTGCCGAAAAATTCAAGAATACAATTATTTAAAAAAATCATAGAAAAATAATATAATGAACCAACTAAAACTATTTACAACGGGCTTTTTGCAGGTGTTTTTTGTGAGTGCGAATACTTATTTTCTTGCAAGAGAGCAATATATGGGCGTTTCTATGGCTTCCTTTATGATAAGTTTCATTTGGAGTTATAATGTAAAAAAAGTAGCCTTTGGGGGCTTTTGGGATAAGATAATTTATTCATTAGGAGCAACAACAGGAGCATTATTAGGGCTTTTTATTAGTAAAAATATTATCAATAATCTTTAAAATTATGGCAACATTAAGCGAATTAAAAGCAATTTTTTCTCATCGCTCAGCGAGTGAGATTGCGATAGAGATTAACGGATTTACAGGGTTCAGAACGACAAAGATTGAGGAACTTACGCAGGAGGAAATTGATAGGCTCTACAAAATTCACACCCTCCGAGAAGCCGAGAATAAAGACGAAAAGCGAAAATACATCAGCTACATTCTTAAAATCGCTACCGATGAGGGTATTCATCGCCCTGTAATGATAGAAAAATACGGTAAAAATGAAGTGGATTGTTGGCACAACCTTAACCATTGGATGCTTACCAAAAGCACTGTAAAGAAACCGCTTTATCAATGCTCATTAGATGAATTAAGGCTTGTATATAAGCAGTTTTGCAAACTCAGAGACAATAACGAAAAATCTGCTCAAAAGCCATTCAACAGAGCGTGGATGAGAAAAGGAATTAAAAACCAAAATTTGAATTAAGATGAAAACAGAACTCCACACCGAAGAGATAGAAATTTTGAATGCCTTAAATGAGATAACGGGTTCAAAGTTTCGTACGATAAAGAGCAATTTAACGAAAATCACGGCTTTGCTGAAAGCTGGATTTGAAAAGCAGGATTTTTTGGAGGTCATTCAGCTCAAAACCGTTCAATGGAAAAACAACCCCAAAATGGCGGGTTATCTCTGCCCCACGACGCTTTTTAGAGAGAGTAATTTTGAGAAGTATTACAATGAAGTTCAACAAGTAAAAGCCAACCCGAAACTATATGGAGAATATTTCAAAAGCATTAATAAAATCCCAAGTTCCGCAGCAGACAACGATGATGCAATTAGCGAACTGTACGGATAGCAAAACATTCAATAATACTCTGGCTAAGGTAGAACAGACGCTATGTATTAGGCAAAGTATAACGCAAGCCCCTCTTATCCATCAACAAGGTAAAAAAAGTGAGATGGTTAAAGAGATTATCCGAGTGATAGAGTTTTTTTTAACCGTAACGGGCAAAGAGTTAGAACAATTTCAGATTATCGTTTTGGCTGGCGACCTTTATGAGAGATTTTCCAATGATACTCTGGACGATATTGTTCTGATGTTCAAAATGGCAAGAATGGGAGATTTTGGAAAGGTTTTTAAGTTTGACACCTTTACTGTGATGGATTGGGCTAACGCTTATTTTGAAAAGAAAAGCGAGGAAAGAGAGAAGATGATAAAGGCTAAAAAACAAGAAGAAAAAGTAGATGATGTCGGGGGTAAATTTTTCCACGAATTGCCCCAAGAGTTGCAGGAGAAATTTAACCAAATGGGCGGAAAAGTAGCGAAATTGTTTCTCCCCGAAAAGACCACTGAACTGCTGACCCGAGAAAAGCAAATGCGAGAACTCACCAACGAGGGAAAAAAGAAAAAACCAATAAAATTTAAAAAGTATATATGATAAGCATAACCGAACCTTTAATTGATATTACAATGAAAATAGAAATGGATTTGCCACAAACCGAAATCTTGGAGTTTTTGAATCAAAAAGGCTACAAAACGGAATCTTTCCGCTATGAAATCCCTGCAACGGAGGAAATGCTCATCAGTGAGCCGTGCATCGTTCAGCACACTTTCACGGCGACCAAAAACGGAGAACTCCAAAGCAAGGACACCCTTTATTTAAAAGTCTTTGAAAGGGAAATGCAAGCCTATTTAAAAGAATTTTTAAATTCATAGTTGTTATTATTATTTTTTGCCGTCCGCAGTTTGTGGGCGGTTTTTTATGTGATAAAATCGCCTTGATTTGTATAAAAATAATCTATATTTTTGCTCATATGGGAGTTAGAATTCAAGATATAGGCAGAAAAAGGAATCTATTACGGCGATATAAAGCTGTAATGGAGGAATTTAATAAATATGACTGCCGTATTATCCCTATTACTGTAATTCATAGAGAATATATTTATCCTAAATTTCATATTTCCAGAGATACGCTTTATAGGATTCTCAATACTCCTATTGAAGAGGAATTAGAGAAGGTAAATTTACCCTCTCTATTTGACTAAACATTATGAGCTTCAAACTCATAAATGATAGTATATTCTTGTACTCCATCATCTCTTTGAGTTCTACCAAATGAAGCACGAAGCATTTTACTACAATTTTCTTTCGGAGAAAATCCGTGTAATTTTTGATGAATATTCTCTACCAACCCAAAGATTTCCCAAGCCTTGTCTTTTTGTCCTTGTGGAACACGAAAGCTGGTGTTGCTAAGTTTCATATTAGCAATAGTTATTTTTACAGAAAAAGAGGCGTTTTGTCGGTCATTGGGGTGTTTGCTTATATCTTTGGAGATGTTGGTAAATTGTCCGCTCTGAATATCTATAAGACAACAAGGCCACTGCACAGGCATATTGGGCGAATAATAGTCTATTTGTCCCCAGTCTTCGTCTATATAGCGAAGTTCGGAGATTTCAGCTAAATGATTTTGAATGTTTTGTAAAATTTGTTTCATTTTTTACCTATTTTCTTTAATTCTTGATTAAGTTCTTGGAAATTATTATTGACAATGTCTTTAATATGTTTATCTACCTGAGGGTGAGGTCCTATAAATTGTCTTTTTTCTATTCTAATTGTGCTTCCAATAGGTTTAAGAGCAAGGGCTTTCCACTGTTGGGCTTCCACTGGCAAATTGCCTCGTTTTCCTGCACGGCTACTTTTGTAATACATCGCCCAAAAATATTTTCGCATCTGTGGGGTTACTTTGATTTCTCCACCATTGTTATGAATGTCCGCATAAGGCATTGAGGAACTCCACACGATGCTATTTTGCGTGATTTTGGGGTTAAGTAAAGATTTTCGGAGTTTTCCGCTTCTCATCATCAGCGAACCACGAGTGTTAAGCAATTTAGGAGTTTTCCACTTCTCATCAAAAAAGGCCTTTCGCTCAAAATTCTTGTCAAACTCTTCGCCGAGTTTTACCTTAATATCCGTAAGGGTTTGTTTTAAAAATTGCTCTGGAGTCATTTTTTTTTATCTTTTTTAAAGAAGTTTTAAAATTTATTCATAACTTTGCTGAAAATTAAGCAAATGACTCTTGAAGAATATTATAAAGCTATAAAGAATTTAAAAGCTCCTGATAATATGGATTGGGTAAAGAGACATTTCTACTATATGGAGGAAACAGAAAAATTACGCTCCCAACTCTCCGAAAAGGATTTAAAGGTCGTTTTAGAGGAGCAACGCCGTTGGGAAGATAAAATGCAGTCTGGTGTAAGTTAAACTTCTTCCATATCAATAAATGTAATACCTTTTTCCTCTTTAATATTTTTAACTTTAAATTTACTTCCTTCTTTAAATAACACCTCTTTTTCACTGGAAAATTGAGATATTTCTTCTATCATTTTACCTCTTTTAGATAACACACGATATTTTGTATTTTTTGTAAAAGACTTTTCCTCTTCACTTGAAGTTGAGAAATAATATTTTTCTATTATTGTTTTTCCTGTTTCAAGGGCTTTTTTATAATCATTAATAGCCTCTGGTGACAAATCAGCACCACGAAAAACCATACCTTTATAAGTTTTAAGTTTATCCAGTCCGCTATTAATTACCTTAATACATTTATCAAAATCTGTGTTGGGCGGTATTCTTCCTCCTCGTAAATAAGGATTAATTTTTCTATAAAAACTACCTGTATATTCGTTCATACTCAACGCCTCCGCAGGGCGTATTTTCTTGTTGATTTCTATTGCTTTATTGTAATACCATTTTTCTTTTACTTCATTTTCAGTTTCAGAAAAAAGGCTGAATACACCATCATCATATTTTGAAGTATCCTCTTTTTTCTTACTAACTTTTGTGATTGCCTTTTTCACTTCATTTGCTCCCACGACTTTAGTATAGGTATTATTTGGCGGAAATACCTTTTTTTCGGCACCAGGGTTGAAACGAAACATTGCAAGTTTGTTTTTTCCATTTGCAGAAATTTGTGTAGTGGCTTTATCTCCGAGTTCTTTGGCTTTTTGTGGGTCGCTTATTGTTTTTTCTCTTGCTAAAACTTCTACGGCAACACAACGGCAACGCCAACCATTGGGCGGATAATATTCTGTCCAAAAGGCATCATTTTTCGGCAAACAAATTCCATTTAAAGAAGCGTGCGAAGCTCTTACTCTCTCATCTCCTGCAGTGCGGTACTCCAGCCAATAACGCTCTGTATTCTCTTGTAGATTTGCCCAGTTGGCAGCACTTTGAGCAGAATGCACGGCAAATTCATATTCAGCCTCTAAATAATAGCGGTTGTATTTTTCATTGAGTTTTAAAACTTTTTGTTCAAATAAATGGTAAGGCGTAATATTTCCCTTGCTATCTTTTAAAAAGCTTCGTGCTTCGGTGAGTTGGCTATGGGTTTTTAATCCAGAAAAAATAAAAACATCTTTCTCCAAATAATCTCTCATTTCTTTTGGGACTTCGTGAGGAATGGCAGAGTTGAAAACATCAGCCGTTGCTTCCACTACTTCACGAAATTCAGCCACTTGCATTAAGTCTTCTGGTTTGTAGCTTTTTTGCGAATACAATTTGTTAAAAGCTGTTTTCACCAATGGCAAAAACTTTTCAGTAAATGGTTTTTGCTCATCAGAGGATAGCTTGATGTAATTGGTGTTTTTACAAGTTTCACAATTGCATTCTGCATATTGATTTTCCAGCGTTTGGTGTAATGCCCCAAAATAGTGTTTGGGGCTTAGTCGAAAAAATCCAATGAAAGATTATTCGTAGGTACTCTTCGCTCTCCCGCAA
Source organism: Flavobacteriaceae bacterium (assembly GCA_030529185.1). Lineage (GTDB taxonomy): Bacteria > Bacteroidota > Bacteroidia > Flavobacteriales > Weeksellaceae > JABCPE02. Next base: position 20,352 of record JAUMXI010000019.1, on the reverse strand, counting down.
CTTCTACACCGAATTTATCTTTTATCCATTCATCAGGGATGTTTTTATAAGGCATTAAATCAATGGTTCGTTTCCATAGTTCGCCCAAATCTTCTACTTGGTCGTATTGAAAAATAAGCCCCTGTGGAAGAACTCCAATTTTATGCAAAGCAGGTAAAACTTTATCATTCATATATTGCTCTATCAAAGTTTGGTCGGCATTCACTAAATCCTGTAATGTTTCTTGTGACGCCTCTTCTCTTCCTTTGCTTCCGTATTTAGTGTCTTGCCCTATCACTGCACCAGAGATAAGTAAGGAGATGTTATCACGACAAAGTTTAATTAAGCCATCATACACTTGTCCTGTGGTGGGCATTCCTGTTTGAGCCCACTCAAAGGTTTCGCTTTCATCAATGATAAACCACGCTGCCGCTCCCATATCGGTCATCATTTTTTCGGCACGGCGAAGAGCTCCATTATCTCTGGTGTTAGTTTTCATTACACGAGGTGGAATACCGTAAATTTCGCAGAGTTCTGACCAGCAGGATTGGGCAAATCGGCTGAACAAAATATGAGGAATGGCCTTATTAATCAAACCTAAATCGCCTATAGTTCCAAAATCTAAAAGCCAAGTTCCGTATTCGGAAGCATTAAGATAATCAACCCCTTTATCGTCTGTATAATCCTTTAAAACAATTCCTTTCTGTGGAATTACATTTTGGCGAGGAATAAGTGAAATAGACGGTTTAATAAGTTCTCCTTGTGGGACTTGTTGGAGAGTATTTCTATTAAATTCAATAAGGGTATAACCGAAGAATATACTATCTAAAATATGTTCAATAATGGTATTAAACCACACTGATTTTTGAAGTTTATCGGTAAGTTCTTCGTGGGGTTTCCCATCGGTTGTTTTTATCACAAAATCCGTTGAAATCGTTTTGAGTTTTCGGTTTTGGATTTGTGAGGTCAAGTGGGCATCAATAGCCATATCCTTTACCAAATTATAGTAAGGAAACATTTTAGGATTTTCTGTATTTTCGGCAAAATTCAGTGCGTTTTTCCAAGTCAAGACATCGGAGCGAGTTTTTGCCATTGATTTGGGAACGATATTTCGGGTCAGTTGAAGCGTGTTGCTACTGGTTTTGGACTTTTGATTTTTGGCTTTATTTTTCATTTTCTTTTCTTGTTAATCGCTTATTGGTCGTGATTGAATTTTTTTCTTGAACCGAAGACAAAAGGCATTTCGCTATTGGCATTTGGCGACTGGTTTTCGTCTTCTTTCAGTAAAGGAAGATTGCCCAATGATATTTCGCCTTTATTGAGTTTTTTAAGCCAATCAATAGCTCTATCATAGCGGTCTTTTATCGTTTCGTGAATAATATCTGGATTGGATAAAATAATTAGATGCCACACAGCAACAGTGACTACTGTATTTAAAATTAGTGTATGGCGTTCTGCTCCTTGTTTGGAAAAAATAGCTTCCACATCATACCGAAGCCTTCCATCTAAAAACTCTTTTTTGCTATTGGTGTAGAAGTAGGCTTTCACTTCCTCTTCGGCGGCAGCGATGGCTCGTAAAACAATATCTGTATCGTTTTCAGAAATTTGCTCTACTTGATAATTATAGATATGTGTTTTTAAATCTTCAATGGTTGCAAACATAACTTTCTATTCTTTTTAAAGGAGTTTAATTAAAGTTTAAAAGGGGTTTAAAAATTGACTAATAGTGATTATTTACTCTCGCCCCAAAAGCATAAGTCCCTAAGGTTTTTCTTGCTCTGGTAGAAAGCCATTTGAAGGCTCCGTGAACGGCATCTGGTCCATCATCGTGGGCTTGGCTTCCTTTCTCAAAGGCGAGGAACTGGTCAATTAGCGTCTGCATATCGGCATCGTATTGCTCTGAATTGAAAAACACATTTTTTCGCTCAAAATAACCTGCAAGACTCTCAATTCGGTCGTATTTATCGGTTTTGCTTCGTTTGTCTGCCACTACTGGAATGTAATACCCTCTTTTTTCGCCCTCCATATCAAAATCAGAGGTAAATTCATCCATTGCAAAAAGTCCTTCAATCATATAGCGAATGTTGAATTTATCAAGACTGAATTTCTCGTATTGGTCATATAACCATTTAGCACAATGGGCACGGCTTTTTTGTTGCATATAAGCTAAAAGGATATGATATTCTTTGTCTTTTTTCCCGACCAAAATCATCGCTTTGTAATCGGCATTTTCTTTATATGATAAATCTCCATAGAAACATAAATCATCGTATTCTTTGAGTGGCAAAGCCTTTTTATAGTCAATATCTTCGTATTTGAAAACTGCCCCATCTTCAATATGCGTGTGCATATATTCTCGCATAAAAGAGCGGTAAGGCATAGAGTTGAACTTCTTGTGCCAGTAGTCGGCACTTGTTTTTTCTGGCCAGTTGGGTTCAAAGTTTTTTAAATCTTTAACGGCACAAACACTAAGGATTTGAAATTCAATATTTGACATTTGAGATTCCATAGTTTCGCCGTCCTCGTTTTCCAAATTTTCTTTTTCTATCACAGGTTTAAAATAAAGTTTAAGGCGGTTTGTAATAGAATTTTTGTGAAAGTTGTTGTTGGCGAATACGAATCTTTCAGTCGCAGTTTCATCGGAATCAAAACAGCCCCAAATGTCCTCCGTGATAAAATCAACAGCTTCACGCATAATACGGTCGTTATTGATGGATTTTTTGCTATCTACATCATCTACTACAATGTAGTCGGGTCGTTCGGCCTCCTCTCTTGCTCCTCTTGGGTTTTGTCCAAAACCGAGCGACATAAAACGCACTCCATCTGTTGTAGCAAAATCACCATCTGCCCAATTTCCAGCACTGAATTTTTCTCCATAATCGTTTTTGATACGATTGTTGAATTGTAATTGAGCCTGAATAGATGAAAGCAATTTTTTGGCTTTGGGTTCGGTTTCTCCCACCAAAAGCATAAATTTTAATTCCGATTTTGCCAAATAGAGATACAGCGGAATGCCCATATCAATATGCACGGATTTCCCAGCCGAACGAAACATCTCAGCGAGTAATCTCAGTCGTTTGTTTTTAATGATAAGATTTGCTAATTTTTTATGAAACCACGCACTTTTTTTCTTAGCATAATTTGGAAAATAATACTCAAACCAGCGAATATAGTCCGCTTCTAAATACTTAATTCTCTCGGTTTTTTCTTTGGTTGTTTCGTGAATGTTAATGCTCGTTGCCTTTGCAATGCGAAGGCAATGTTTATCGTAGTCTTGAAGGAGTTTTAAATATTTATTGCTCATTGGTTTAGTAACTTTTGGTTAATCACTATTCGCTATTATATGTTGTAAAAATTGTTTGTGATATTTAGTGCATTCGGTAGCAAAAGCAGGGTCTATCTCAGAAATGTACATATCTAAATCTTTAAGGATTTTGTGAATAATCACAGGGTCTGCTGATTTATCTACTTTATCTATTGCAGACATAATTTTAGCAATTGTATCTGCAGAGAACGAAGGCGGTTCTCCATTGACTACTCTCAAGGCTTCCTGTTGTAGCTTTTGCTTTATGAATGTAGGTGAAGCATTAAAGTTCCAGCGTTTATTTTCCCAATCATATTTAGTAGCCCAAGAACCAATCGTTTTCTCGGTCACTTTAAAAAGTTCTGCAATCTCCTTGTTAGTTGCTTCTATATTTTCTATGTAGTAAGCCTCTGCTTTGAGTCTCACGCTATCTTTTCTGCTTGACATACTTTTATAATTTTATGTACAAAAGTCCCTCAGATAATGAATTAAAAAAAGAAAAAGTCTAAAGGTTTTACAGAATTGTATTCTACTCATACATAGTTATTTAATCATCTGACAGCTTCTTTTTTTTAGGAAATAAAGCTCTCAAATTTGCTCTCGTAAAAAGGATAAAAAATGCCAAGATTTATACTTAACGACGAAAGCGTAATGAATTCCTATGGGTTTAGAATTAAAACCTTGGGAATAGACCTAAAAAGATTTAAGAGCAACCCTGTAATGTTAGATGGACACAATCATTCTAATCACTCTGTTATCGGAAAATGGAAAGATATTAAAGTAGAGAATGGAAAACTATCAGCAGATACAGATTTTGACCTTGAAGATGATAATGCAAAAACCATTTCTGGTAAAGTAGAGAGAGGAATTATCAAGGGGGCAAGTATGGGGATTTCTTTTAGTAAAAAGGATTTCTCTTATGAAAATGGAGAGTTGATATTACAGAAATGTAGCCTCCACGAGGCAAGTATTGTTGCTATTCCGAGCAACTCAGGAGCATTGCGACTTACAATGGACGGCGAAGAACTTAGCGAAACAGACATCAAGACGATTTGCTTGTCCATCGCTCAAAATAACGAAGAATTTAAACCAAAAAGTAATAAGAAAATGTTGAAATTATCACAGTTAGCATTTATCGCATTGGGCTTTCCTTCCCAAACAAAGGAAGCCAGCGAGGAACAAGTCAATGCTGCAGTATTGGCTTTAGAAAAAGACAATAAAGATTTACAAGCAAAACTAACTCTTTCAGAAGAAAAAGTTAATGCCTTTGTTCAAAAGGAGAAAGAAGCTAAGTTATCGGCTACTACTAAAATGATTGATGAAGCGATTGCTTGCGGAAAAATTACGGCAGACAAACGCCAAACTTTCACTGATTTAGCGGCTCAAAACTTTGATTTAGCAAAATCAACACTTGATTCAATACCAGCCAAACAAAGTTTTTCAGCAGGAATAACTACTCCAGCAGGAACGGGTGGTGTAGCTACAATGGAAGATTTCCAAAAGTTGAGTCTTGATGAGCAATTAGCATTTAAAAACTCTAATCCAGAAGCCTATAAACAGCTTACAAGTTCTATTTAAAAAGTATTTAACTAATAAAAAAAAGAAATTATGCCAAAGAATTTTCCAGAAATATGGGAAGGTCGTGTAAGACACAACCTTGAAAAAGGAGCGGTAGCCGATTTTTTAGACGGTGTAGCCGAATTAGATGGAGATGTTACCCAAATGGGGGAAGAAAATGTTATCCATATTCCAACATCAGAATTTAATCCAGAGGTTTTAGTGAATAATAAAACTTATCCTATCGCCATAGAGGATTATACCGATGATGAAGTGATTGTAAAATTGGATAAGTATCAAACTAAAAGAACAAAGGTGAGCGATGACCAAATTATTGGAGCGTCTTATGATAAAATTGATACTGTAACCAGAGCACACACCAATTCTATCAATGCAAGAAAATACAAAAAGGCACTTCACGCCCTTGCTCCTGATAGAAATGAGGACAAAACGCCTGTATTAACCCTTGCAGGAGCAGAATGTACTTATGATGATTTGGTTAATCTTAAAGACAAATTAGATGAGTTAGAATGGCCAGAAGAGGGACGAAGATTAGTGCTTTGTAATAAACACTGGAACCAGCTTTTGAAAGATAGAAAGAATTTTGGTGACCAGTTAGTGAATTATAAGAAAGGTGATGTATCTCCTATAATTGCAGGTTTTGAAATTAAGAAATATATCGCTTCGCCACACTATAACACCTCAAATGAGAAAAAAGCCTTTGGAGAAGTGCCAAGTGGTGGGGATAAACCAGCGTCGGTATGCTTTGTGGTAGAGAATGTAAGAAAGAAAACAGGACTTACCAAGCAGTATTTCTCCGAAGCCAAAGGCGACACAGCGAATCAAGCAAACTTTATCAATTATAGACACTACTTTATTGCAGTGCCTTTGGAAAAGAAATATATCGCAGCGTTGATTTAGCAGTTGGCTAATAGCGAATAGCCAATCGCTATAAGCATAAATCAAAATGTATCAAAAAAAATAACACCTATGAGTTTATTGGTTACTTTCCCATTAGCAGGGCATCACAATAGAGATAGCGGAGCGGTGTATAACGGAAGACAAGAGAATAAGGAAACCCAAAAGATAAGAAATTGTATTGTTTCTCATCTCAAAAAAATGGGTGTAAAGGTCATCACGGATAGAGATGATAGAACCTTATCCCAAGTCATCGGCGACATTAAGCCTGGTAGTGCTTCGGTTTTGTATGAGGCTCATCTGGACGCATCCACCAATCCCCAAGCCACAGGGACCACTTGTGTGGTAAGTACCGAGAGTTTTACTGCTAAAGACAATAGTTACAAAATGGCCACTGAAATATGCGAAACGACCTCTAAACTCTTAGGCATTAGAAACAGAGGTGTGATTTCTGAAAGGCAATCGCACAGGGGGAGATTGGCAATTTTGCATACCAAATCGGGGATTTCAGTGCTTCACGAACTGGGCTTTATCTCCAACAAAAACGATATGAAAGCCCTTGACGATAATCTTGATAAAGTGTGCGAAGCCATTGCTAAAATCTTAAAGAAATATGATGACCTTAAATAATTAATAATGAAGAAAATTTTAACATTCATATCTATTTGTTTAGCCCTTGTTTTTGTGGTTTCTTGCAGTAGCAGGAAACCTACAAAACAAGATTTTCAAGAGCCTATTGTCTTAACGCAGACAAAGGAAGTGAAAGAAATTGTGCGAGATACGATTTACCGAATGGAAGCCGACAGCTCCTTTTACAAAGCCTATATTGATTGTAGAGATGGAAAGCCCAAACTAATCCATCCTAAAACTCAATCAGGGAAGAAATTACCCCCGCCAAAGGTGGATATTGATAAAGAAGGTAACTTAACGATAAAGGCAGAAAGCAAAGCCCAAGAACTCTTTAAACAATGGAAAGAGCAACATATTACAGAGAAAATTCCCGTCCCCATATATGTTCCCAAGCCAGTATATATAGAAAAACCCTTTGCTTGGTATCATAAAATATTGCTATGGGCAGGAGGAATTAGCCTCTCCATTTTAGCCATAGGTGTTTTGCTTACATTTTTCAAACCTAAATTTTTAAAGTAATGGAACAAGTATTTAAAGATAATCCAAAATTAGATATAGCCTACAAAACGGCTGATGGAAAGTATTTTTTCTTGGAGAGTGATGCTATCAATCACGCTAACACTCTTGAAGAAAAAAGAGTAAAAAAAGTAACGCCAGAAAACACAGGCGATGTAAAAGAAGCTATTCAAGAAGTGGTTAATGAAAACCTTACTCTTGTAAATGATTTGCAGGAAAATTTGGAAACTGACCAGCAAAACGAGGTTTCAAATAAAGAGAAAAAAGAAGTTTCAGAAGTGGAATCAACGGAAGAACCTAACGAGCCAACTGATGAGTCTGATGAAGTGGAAACTACGGAGGGACCTGCAATAAAACCTAATAAAAAAAACTAAAAGAAAAGCCTAATGAACGGAGTTAAATTTATACGAGAAAACGGCGGATTGGGTAGACGATTGGAAGGTTCTGATTTCATCTCTGGGCTGATTGTCTATGGCGAAACCGCTACTGATAAGCGTTTGATTTTGTCAGTTGATGAACTGGACAAAGCTGGCATTACTGCCACTACACACCCTGTATTGCATTATCACACTTCAGAGTTTTTCAGAATTAATGAGGGTGCAAAATTGTATGTGCAATCAGTAGCTGAAAGTGATGGAAACTATACAGAAGTTAAAGTTTTGCAAAACTTTGCTGAAGGGAACATTAGACAAATTGCTGTTTGTGATTTTAAAAGAGCTTTAAATACACTTTCAAATTCAGTTTCAAAACTTAATGAAATTGCAACGGAACTCGGAACGTTGAATATCCCTTTAAGTATTTTGTTGTCGGTAAAAGTAGAATCCGAAGAAATGACTTCATTAACTGATTTGCATACACTCAATGCCGAGCGAGTAAGCGTAGTGATTGGTCAAGACAAGGGTGGTCGTGGAGAACATTTAGCCAAAACTAATACATCTATCTCTTGTATCGGTGCGGTATTAGGGGCTATTGCAAAGGCAAAAGTGAGCGAAAGCATTGCTTGGGTAGAGAAACAAAATTTAGTTTCTACAGCTTATCCTAAAACCTTGACGGGTGGTGAGGAAAAAGCAAGAGAATTAGATGCGATTGGTTTTTGTGATGGTTCTGCGATTGGAGACTATACACCACAACAATTAGAAGCCATCAACGAGAAAGGATATATCTTCGGTATCAAACACACAGGTATTGCAGGAACTTACTTTAATGATAGTTTCACGGCTACGAGTTTAGAAAGCGATTTTGCCTACATTGAAAACAACCGAACTATTGATAAAGCCATTAGAGGCATTAACAAGGTTTTGATTAAAAAAGTATCTGGACCTGCTTATATTGACCCCGACACAGGCTTTTTAGAAGCATCGGGAGTTACAGCGTTGGAGGCTCTTTGCGATGATGTCCTTGACCAAATGCAAAGAGAAGGAGAAATCAGTGGTTACGAAGTATATATCAATCCTCAACAACAAGTTTTAAGAACTTCAAAATTAGAAGTAATAGTAAAAATTATTCCTACAGGAACACTTCGTAAGATTGAGGTAAGAATTGGTTTAACCCTTAAAAAAGATTAAAAATATGGCAATTGAACATGAACCATTAATCAATGGACGAGAATACGGCTGGGCAGATATTGCTTGTAATATTGGAGGAGTCCCCGTTACGGGAATTGTAGCCATAAAATACGGCGAAGAAATGGAGAAAGAGAATATTTACGGAGCAGGGCGAAATCCTATATCTCGTGGATATGGTAGAGTAAAATCTACTGCTTCCATTACGCTACTTTCAGGGACAGCATTTGCCCTAAAAAGAAAAGCAAAAAATGGACAGCTTCACCGCATAGCACCTTTTCCAATTACCGTGAGTTATCAGCCAGACGCTGGACCTATGGTAGTACATATCTTAAAGAATTGTGAATTTAAGAAAGTGGAATTTGACTGGAAAGAAGGTGATATGAGTAAGGCTATTGAGTTCGAACTTATCATCTCGCATATCGTGGATAAAACAAAGTAATCATTTGTTTGGCGTATGGCTATTAGCCAAAAGCTAATAGCTATAAGCTAAACGCTAAAAGAAAAAATAAAATGAAAGAAGAATTAATTTGCGGATTGGATACCGCACAAATAGAAGAACTCAAAACAGAGCACGGAGCTTTGGTTTTGGTAAGTGTTAATTTTAATGAAAAAACACATCAAGCAATTTTCAGAGAACCCACTTTTAAGGATTTGGAAGCCATTGACAAAATTTCAAAATCCAATGAGCTGAAAGGTCTCAGAGCAGCGTATGATAATTGCGTTGTAAAAGCTGATGACGAGATTGAGCAAAGGGATATGCTGAAAATAAAAGCCGTAGCCTCTTTAATGGAAAGGGTGAAAAAAACCAGTGCAGAAGCAAAAAACTTATAAGCTCACTACAAAGTGAGCAGTCTGAGCACGAAAGATTAAAAGGTGATGCTTTAATAAGGTCAAATTTTCATCTCAACCCAGAAGAATTACAAGTCAGTGAATGGGGAAAATTCTATTCCCAAGCAATGTGGCTGGAAGAATGGCGATTACGAAACCAAGCTGAATTGTTTATAAAATTGTTTGGTGGAGATTAGTCTTCACTACAGCTACAATCTCTATTCACCTTGACGCAAAATTGAAACATAGCAATAACAAATAATATTCCAGCTATTACAGATACAACGGCAGGAAAAAGCAAAAATAGTCCTAAACCAATAGCAATTCCTAAAATGGTGTTAAACGCTTTCATTTAAAAAACTTTTAGCAAATATAATAAAAAAATGTCAAATAGCATAACATATCAAGTCAATTTAAAAGTTGTAGGCGATGATGTCATTGGCTCTATTACAAAAAATATAGAGAAAATGACCGAAAGCACCCGCCAAGCGACTAAAACTTTTGGAGATTGTTATAAGGCATTATTTTCTATTAGTCAAGTAGCGGAGGGGCTTTCTGTATTGGAACAAGGGTTTAATAATCTCCTTGAACCTGGGGCAAATCTCAACGCCAATATGCTGGAACTCTCTGCTATTACAGGCGTAACAGGAGATGGATTAAAAGCCATTGAAAAGGCGGCAAGAGATACGGCAAAAACTTTTGGAACTTCGGCTGTGGATAATGTAAAAGCATACAAAATGATGCTTTCGCAACTCTCCCCAGAGATTGCCAACAATTCGGAGGCAATGAAGATGATGGGTGAGAATGCCAATATTCTTTCCAAGCAAATGGGCGGAGATACGGTAGCGGCTACAGAGGTGCTGAATACTTCACTCAATCAGTTTGGTGTAAGTATGGATGACCCTATTGCAGCGGCAAAAATAATGGCAGATATGATGAATGTAATGTCGGCAGCAGCTCAACAAGGCTCTGCAGAATTGCCACAAATCAAACAAGCCTTAGAGCAGGTTGGAATGGTAGCGAAAACCACAGGGCTTTCCTTTGCTGAAACCAATGCCTATATTCAGTTGTTAGACCAAGCAGGGAAAAAAGGAAGTGAAGGCGGTGTCGCCTTGCGAAATGTCCTTACTACTTTATCCGAAGGGCGTTTTACTTCCAAATTGGCTGCGGAAGGATTACAACAAGCAGGAATTTCTGTTAATTATTTGGCTGATACTTCCATTCCATTACACGAACGATTGAAAACCTTACGCAAAATACAAGGTGATACAGCGTTGATGACCAAAGTTTTCGGTAAGGAAAATATGGCGGCAGCTATCGCAATGATTAACACTGCTGATGAAGCCGAAGCAATGACTAAAAGTATTGTGGGGACAAACTCGGCAGTAGAACAGGCAGGAATTATAATGCAGGGGCATAATGAAAAATTGAGCCGAACCAAAGCGTGGGTAGATAATTTGAAAATATCATTTTTCAATTTAACAGAAGCTTATAGCCCTTACATTAAAAATTTTTTAGCTGGTATTACTGCAGCAGGGCAATCTTTTCAATCTATTCACTCTCTTATTACAGCTTATAATGCTTTGGAGATAAAACTTTTATGGAACACTATACGCACCAAATCTTTAGCAGTTTGGACAGGGATAGGAAGTGTTGCCAATAGAATATTTGCCAGTTCTTTAAATGCAATAAGAAATTCAGCATTGGGTGCAGCAATGGGAACCAGAGTGTTTTCAGCATCTATAATGAGTATTCCTGTTATTGGCTGGCTTATCGCAGGAATAGCCACCGTGGTATTGGCTGTAAAATACCTTTGGGAGCATAGCCGAAGATTTAGAGAAATCCTTTTTGGGATTGGTTATGCTGGAAAAGCAGTGTTTCATAATATCGGAGTATATGTGGAGCGTGTATGGAACTTAGTCTTAAAGCCTATCGCTACTTTTATCTTTAAAGGTTATCAATCAGCATTTTTAGCGATTTGGAATACCGTAAAGGTAGTTTTCAACTGGATTGTTCAACTTGTTTTAAAAGTTTGGAACTGGATAAGAGAAACCTTTTCAGAATTTTCTGGGTGGCTTCAAACAACGATTATAGACCCTATTTATGAAGCGTTTAGCAAGGTTTGGAGTTGGCTTACAGGCTTATTTAATGGTATTGTAGATAAACTCGGAGCGATAGCTCAACCTATTAAAGACCTTTGGAATAGCCTTTTTTCTTCGGAAGGAACTATTAATGTGAAAACAGAGTATGAAAAAGGCAAAGAAGCAGGGGGAAAGAGTTTTGACAATGAGCAAAAGGGAAAAGGCAAAAATGATAAGCCCCAAGAGGTAAAAGTCATTGAAGACAATTCTCACAAATCTATTTTTGATGTAGGTGTAGGGAATAAAGGTGTTTCTACTCCAACGATTGGCGGTGTTGCTGCTGAAAAAACCAAAAAGAAAAAAGGCGGTGCAGGTAGTAGCTCCGATGGGGATAGTGGAAATAAAGTCCGCAATTTAAGTGTTGGGAAAATGGTGGAAAATCTTAATATCTATACCCAAAAAGGAGGAATAAGCGAGAGTAAAGAGCAAATTTTACAGGTTATTAAAGAGGTTTTTGGAACAGCAGTAGCGGATTTTGCAGGAGCAGACCGAAATGCTACGACAGCCTAATGATTTCAAATATATAATCTCAAATTTAAAATGAAATTATGATAAACATCTTTACACCCAATACCGAGCAATTAGCAAGAGGAGTGGCTTTAAATGTTGCCTTTCGTTTTGGAATGCAAACGGCAAAACCTTTTGAAATTTCTCAATTCATAGGAAAAGAAGGGAATCCCCAAACCTTAGACTTAAGGGAATTAGAAGGTAGAACTTGGCTTACTTCTTTGGCTATCAAACACGGAGGGAAGGAGTTTGTTTTTAATGAGTGTTTAATCTCTCTTAATATGGAGAAGAACATCGTGACCACTGCTTTGCAAGGGCGAAACGGCACGATAAAAGAATATATCAGCGATGGAGATTACAACATTACGATAGATGCAGGGATAAGCACTTATGAAATAGACAAAGAGGAGGGTTATACGCTTGATTATCCAATAGATGCAATTGCTGAATTGAAAAATATTTTAAGTCTTCCCGAAACTTTGGAAGTTCAGAGTGATTTTTTAGGGATTTTTGGGATAAAATCGGCAGTGGTTAAATCGTTCAGTTTGCAACAGGAAACTCACTCTAACCGCCAAAGTATCAATATCCAAATGCTTTCCGATGAGCCTTATGAGATTAAATTAAAAGAGGAAAACGATGTTAAAGTTATGTAGTGAAATCACCATTGAGGGAGAAAAAATTTGGCAATTTACTTCTGTTGCTGATTGCAAGATTGTGGAGGATGTTATAACCCTTACCGACACTTGTGAAATCCAATTGCCTAAGAAAATTAAGTGGCAAGAGGCAATCGGCAAGAATGGAAAACCACCTGTAAAAAGAGGCGATAAAATCACGATTAAACTCGGTTATGATGGTCATCTACAAACCAGATTTACAGGGTTTATTCGCTCGGTAGATGCCAAGGTTCCTATAACGATAAAATGCGAAGATGGAATGTTTCTTCTCAAATCCCATAAGGTAAAGCCCAAAGCCTTTAAAAATGCTTCACTACACGAGATTATTACGCATCTTTTGGAGGGAAGTGGGATTAAGTTTCAGCTGATGGATAAAGATATAAAAGTAGGCAGTTGGAGAGTCACCAAAACGCATATTTCAGAGGAATTGCAAGAACTCAAAGAAAAACAAATGCTTACTTCTTATTTCCGAAGAATACGCGATGAAAGTATTTTGTATGTTGGTTTGGCTTATCCGCTGGACAATCGCAAGAAAGTCAAATTTATACACGGAAAAAATATCATTGATGAAGATTTTGAGTATCGGGACAAAGAAGATATTAGAGTAAGATGCGAGGCACAAAGTTTCAACGCTAAGCATAAGAAAATCACTTATGAATATGGAGATAAGGACGGAGATTTAATTAAAATCCGAATGGATGGGCTAACGGAAAGCGAACTTAAAAAATACGCTATTCAAGCTGTGGAACGCTACAAACAAAGTGGATTTAAAGGTTCTTTTGAAACTTTTGGCATTCCCGAAGTCAGCAAATGCGATATGGTGGAAATCCACGCCAGCGATGGCAATAGCGGAACATATCTCATCAAGAAAAATGAAATCAGTTTTGGAATGGGTGGTTATCGCCAAAAGATAGAACTTGGTCAGCCTCTCAACATCAAAGAACAATAAATGAAAGAATTAATACAAAAATTAGCTCATACAGGAGATGAAATATATGCCAAAATCTGCGAAGTAATCTCAGTGGATGCAGAAAATCAAACGGCAGATTTACAACCCTTAGATGGTTCTTCGGAGATTGTAGATGTTTATCTTCAAGTGGCGGAAAACGGCGTATTTATAGAGCCAAAAGTGGGGTCGCTCGTTTGTGTGGTTTTCATTACCAAAGAGTTAGCCGTTGTGGTCAATCACTCCGAAATTAAGCAGTTTCAAATCAAGGTTGAAGACACAGAATTTAAAATAGATAAAGAAGGATTTTTACTCAAAAAGGAAAACGAAACTTTGGCAAAGTTGATGAGCGATTTATTAAAGGAAATTCAAAAAATGAAATTTACCACCAATACAGGTTCAACGATAAAACTTATCAATGCTCCTCAATTCAAAGCGATTGAAAAACGATTTGAAAATTTATTAAAGAATACTTAAAACCTTTTTAAAATGGCAATGAGTGAAACGGCATTAGCCGAAAAGATAAAAAGAGTAATGTTAGAAATCCGAGAGGAAACGGAGAACCCAGATGAATCAATGGAAACATTTTGCAACAAATTAGCAAAAGCCATTGTAGAGGAAGTAAGGAAAATGAGCATTACCGCTACTTGTTCTCACGGGTCAGTAAGCGTATTAAATATTAGCTAATGAAAGATATTTTACTTAAAGATTTTGATTTGGAGATAACAAAAAACGGAGATTTTGATATGGGAGAAAGCCAAAATCAAAGTGTGGAAATGCTCCTTATCAGTGAGCAGGGACAATGGAAAGAATATCCAGAAGCAGGTTGTGATATTGTTTCGGCTGGACACGGCACCATAGACCGATTTTTAGACCGAAGAATAAGGGTGCAATTAGAAGCAGATGGATTTGAAATAGAAAATTTAAAAATAACCGAAAAAGGATTACAACTCAATGGGCAATACAGCAGAGTATAAAGTATATGAAAATCAAAGTTGGTTGGATATTTCCAATGTTTTATATGGAAGTTCTCAATACGCCTATGAATTATCTCAACAAAATAATTCTTCTATCACAGATGAAATAAAGGCAGGAACGATAATCGTCTATTCAAAAGATATTCAGAGTAATCAACTTGTGCTTTTGAGTATGGCATCATATAAAAGTAATCCCGCAACAGCTATTCAGCACCAAGAAATGAGAGTTGAGAAATTAAACGGGATAGACTATTGGGCAATTCAAAGTGAATTTATCATCAGTTAAAAGCAAGAAAAATGGCACGAAGCATACAAGAGATACAAGATGAGATAATAAGACAAAAGGAGCAAGAAGTAAGTTTGTCAGAATTAAATTCTCCAAGTAAAGTTTCTATTTGGCGACTTTGGACTTACATCACGGCATTTGCGATTTGGACATTGGAAAAGATTTTTGACCAGCATAAGCGAGAGGTTCGTTTGGCATTGTCAGAACTCAAACCCCATACGGCTCGTTGGTATCGCAACAAGGCATTAGCCTTTCAGTATGGCTTTAATCTCATTATAGATAGCGACCAATTCAATAACGAAGGAAGAACAGAAGATGAAATCAATAACAGCAAAATCGTAAAATATTCCGCCGTAACGGAGAGCGAAGCAGAGAGCCGATTGATTGTGAAAATAGCAACGGAACAAAACGAGGAACTACAACCCATTTCACAAGGGCAAAAAGCGGCATTTGAAGCCTATATGAACGAGATAAAAGATGCAGGAGTAAGAATTTCAGTCATCAATTATTTGCCTGATATTCTCAAACTTCAAATGAAAATCTACCGAGACCCTTTGGTTTTAGATGAGAACGGGCAAAGCATTATCACAGGCGAAAAACCCGTAGAAAAAGCCATTAAAAACTATCTGAAAAATCTCCCTTTTAACGGAGAATTGGTATTGGCTCACTTGGTGGATGAACTCCAAAAAGTGGAGGGCGTGAAAATTCCACACATCATTTTAGCCGAAAGCAAATGGATAGATGCAGGAACCAACGGATATGGACAATTTCAAACTGTAGAGGTAAAAACCATTCCTGTAAGCGGTTATTTCAAAATAGAAAACTTTGACAATATCAGCTATGTGGTTTAGAATGAGATAATGTGGTAATGAGATAATTATCTAATTGCGAAATTAACAAATTCTCAAATTAAAAAAATATGTGGTATAATCTAAATATCAATAAGTTAGTAGAGTTGTTATTACCAACTTTTTTACGAAAAGAAAAGATGTTGGCGTGGTTGAGAGTCTTGCATTTTCCTTTGATAAAGGTGGTGGATGATTTCAATTTCAACCGAAATCAGAACCTTTACAACCTCGCTCATAATGGTCAAGTCTGCTACCTGCGAAAAGCCCTTAACGATAAATTTGATGTTTCGGATAGGCGAATTAGGATAGCCGATGGCAATAGATTTCAAAGGCAATATATCTACACAAGGGCAGAGCAAAAACCTCTTTATTTGGGGACTATTTACCTTTATAACAGGGCGGATTATGGCGATACGGGCGTAGATTTTATTGTGCTCATTCCCAAAGGATTAAAATACAATGAGTTTGAAATGAAAGCCTTAATAGACTTCTATAAACTGGCAAGTAAAAGGTATAAAATAGAGTGTTATTAATCAGATAATTAAGGAATTATATAATGAGATAATTACCTCATTCCCAAATTAACCAATTCTCAAATTTACAATTAATATTATGAATATTATAAAATACATACAAGAGGGAGGTTTCCCATTGGATACGAATAATTTAAATTTCTTGCAAAACTGCTTTCGTTTGCTCAATTCGTTGGGAGATTTAGCAGGAGAAAAAACGATTATTTCGGGGTGTAAAATTGCAGGAAATACCATCAGCAACGGGGTGGTGTATCTTAATGGAGAAATTTTAGAGTTTAGAGGTGGAACCATCGGAGCAAATGTAATCATCAAGGAAGAGGCAGTTTCTGGAACTTTTGAAAATGGTTCGTTTAAAGCCATAGAGATAACTCGTTACCTTACTTTTGGAACCTCCACCCCTGAAAAAACCTTTGCTTGGGCGGAGTTTAAAAGTTTTGACAACCTCGTAAAATTATCCGAAGAGAAAGCCGAAAAAAAGGAATTAGATAAGTCCATTAAGCGGATAGAAAAGTTGGAGGAACAAAAACCGATGATTGGGGAGATTAAGCAGGGGATTTTTGATATTAACAATTTACCGCCAGGTTGGTTTTTGTGCGATGGGCAAAACGGCACACCTGATTTAAGGGATTATTTTCTTAGAGGCAAAAACGATTCAAGGGCTTTGGGAAGTTTCCAAGAAGACGCTCAACAAAGGATAACAGGAGGCTTTGCTTCTACCATTAATGCTTCTGGTCGCAATCCTTATGGTTCCTTTGAAGTAGGTTCACATTATAGCACAGAAATAAGAGGCGGAGGAAAATCTGATGCTTGGGGGAAAAACATCACCTTTGATAGTTCTCAACAAGTCCGCACAGCGGATGAAAACAGACCTAAGAACTATGCTGTTTATTTCATCATTTATTTAGGGGTGAATTAATCTCAAACTTCAAATCTCAAATTAAAAAATTATGTCAGAGAATACAAGAAATACAACGAAAACAAGTTTAAATCAGCTTAAAAATTGGTTTAAAACAGGTTTAAAGCCTACTCAGGCTCAATTTTGGGCGTGGTTGGACAGCTTTTGGCACAAAGACGAGGAAATTCCACAAGATAAAATCAAGGGACTTTCCGATAGTTTAGAATCCAAAGCCGATGCCGTGCAATTGAACCACAAAGCAAATGCCGATGCTTCGGGCTTATCGGAGGAGCAAAAACAAGCGTGGAAAGAAACACTTGGTGTGGGCGAACTCCCCAGCAATATCGCAACCATTGATGAAACAGGAAACCCTAATAAAATCGGTAATGTGCATACGAAAGAGCAAATTACAGAATTGTTAGAAAACAGCGGTAAGAATATGGGGAATACGGATTTGAATATTACCCAGCCTCGTGTTCATAGTATGGCAGTGGGTTCATCATTGGAGTTTGATACTGGGGGCAATCCTTTTATCGTTAGTGGTTTGCCTAATGTTTCCGATGCTAATGCAAAAGTTCTCAAAGTTGATACACAAGGGAGATTTATAACGGGTGATGCTTTTGTCTTCAATGTTCCCGAGCGTATTACGGTGAGCAATATCGGAATTTCCAATGTTCCCGAAGTTTCGGAATTAGTGCAAAGGTTCAGAAATAGGGTTCAGCAGATGAATACTTCTCCAATGCAAAAATTTACGCAGTGGGACATTCATTCTCATAACAATATTACAAATACCAATATCAAAGTAGAAAACAATAGTGATATTTATACGATACTAAAACCTTTTGATGATGTAAATATAGCCACTGGAACGGGGGTAATCTCCATACATACTGACCGAATATTGCCAATGAATAAAGATTGGGCGGTAAGGTTTGGGGTAAGAATGGGACACGATGGAACTCCACATAATAACCATATAGGTTCTGTTACCAATAGAAAAATAGGTTTATTTACGAGAGCAGGAAATGTTGCTATCCCAGATTTAGGGGTATATGATAGTGGTGGAGACTACTCTTCAAATGGGTTGACATTACAGTCATCAGGAGCTTTACGAAAATTTAGTTCAAGAGGCAACAACAATAATAACAGTGTAATTCATACCGCTAATCCAGATGCTGTTATCAGTGTTGTAATAATTAAAAGTGGTGATGCCATTTGGCTACAAACTCAATATGCAGATGCAGGGCATTCTGTAATGTATTCTGCAAGTTCTGTGGGCATAGGGGATTTTGGATTTTGTGTAACTGTCTTTAAACCTATCAGAACCAATGATACGGTAGGATTGGTCAGCGGAGTGGAGTATTTAATTTTTGATTAACCTTAAAAAATATAGAAAATATGTCAGTTTTATTAGAACAATTTATTAGCAATCACCCTGATTTTCCGAATGTAAAAAGAAAGGTAGTGGTGTATGATGTAGCGATACAGGGGCGACATTCTCAAATTTTATTAGATGCCGAAGTTCATTATTTTGATAGTAATAAAGATGATGTAGAGTTGCATTCTTTCAACAAGAAAATCAAAGGCTGGATAGTGAATAACAATGACCAAACTACGGTAAGGGACAGCAAAGGAAAACCCGTGCCTAATCCACAATTTAGGGAAGCCCCAAGCGATGGCGAAGATGATAGAATACCAGAGGAAAAAGAGCCATATTTGAAACAGCCGAGTTTTGATTATTTCTTCGGAATTATCAAAAACCCAAAAGCACCGAGTTTGATTAACCTTTTAGCATTGCATATCCATCAAAACGATGAAATTCAGTTTTTTGATGAGCTTTTAGCTAATTAATAATTAAAAATGAAGAATATACTAAGATTTTTAGGAGGTGTGGCACTATTTTATTTTGCTTACAGGATATTTCTGCCACTGACAATTTTGAACTTTGCGATTTTGCTCTACAAAGGCAAAGCAGGGGGATACTTTTTGAGCAGTGCGGTCAATTTAGACCGATTTGCCAATTATGAGTTTAGAACGCTTTTCAATCTAACATTAAGGAAAAAACACGGCTACGAGTTTGGCAATTTTGAGGAAACTATCAGTTCAGTTTTAGGCAAAAACCAAAGGGATAATACATTGAGTTTTATTGGCAAATGTTTAGCGTGGGTATTGGACAAGATAGACAAAGACCACTGCAGGAGAGCTATTAGCGAAATGCCAAAAGCGAATTAATTAACCATTAAATAACATCAGAAAATGCAAGAACTAGTACAAGAGTATATTTTGCCTCACTTTGGGACTTTTTTAAGTACCATTGCGACAGGGTTGGCAGGTTTTTTATTCGGAAGAAAAAAGCAGAATGCCGAAGTAGAAACTATTGAAGTCAATAACGACACGATTGAGATTGCCAATGCAGATAAAATCGTAGCAATGTATCAAAAAACATTAGATGATTTACAAACTCGATACGAGGCGAAATTCAAAGAAATAACGGCTCTTTACGAAGAAAAAATCAAGCTAATGCAAGATGAAATTACTATCCTCAAAAGAAGCATTAAGCAACTTAAAGAAGAAAATGCAAGACTTCGTGAAAGGCTAAAAGAAAGTAATTTAGAATAATCCTTAGGAGGACAAGGATTTAAAAAAATGTCCTCCGCGTTAAAAAACTCTCACATCTTTTAAACATTAAGCACAAGGCTACGGAGGACAAAAATGCCTTCTGTTACCTTGTGCTTTTCTAATGTTAGATGTGAGAGTTGCAAATATAAAACTAATAACCAATGAAAACAAAGGAAAAAGCCTACAAAAACAGAGAAATTAACCTTGAAGATTTAAAAAAGGATTATGAGAAATTTAAAATTAGAAAAAGATTGGCAGGTCAGCGACCTGAGGCATTTACCCGAAAATAGGTTAAAAGCATTTGGAACTTTCGTTTGTGCTGGAGGCTCTACAATGGGCTATAAATTGGCTGGGTTTAATCATTTGGGTGGTGTGGAAATTGACCCACGAATGGCGGAAATCTATAAGAAAAATCACGCTCCCAAATATTTTTATTTAGAAGATATTAGGGATTTTAACGAAAGGGAAGATTTGCCAAAAGAACTCTACGAATTGGATATTTTAAATGGTTCGCCACCTTGCACCACCTTTTCAATGGCTGGGAAACGAGAGAAAGGTTGGGGTGTGGAAAAGCATTTTAATGAAGGTCAAAAGAAACAAACGCTTGATGATTTGGTGTTTGTCTATTG
>JAUMXI010000018.1 GCA_030529185.1 Flavobacteriaceae bacterium | reverse complement strand
AGCCTTATTATCTTCTCTTCCACAACTAGTCAAAGTCATCGCTAATAATAGAGCGGATACATAAAAAATTTTCATAATGAATTAGATTTTTTTAAATTTTAAATATCGCACAAAGTTATGAATTTTATTACAAAATAAAATATCATATTTGCGAAAAAATCCTTAACTTTGGGGAGTTTTTTGATAGATTAAAAATGAAAAAAGGAATTTTTACGGGTTTAATATTGGCTACTTTATTGATTTCGTGCAATAAAGATACGGCTATCGTAGATAAGATAAATGAATATAACTTATCTAAAGAAATGGAAGGCTATCATTTCGGAGATAAAATTCATTTTCCAAAAGAAATCATGGACAATGCCGAAAGCATTAGCATTAGTTTTGGAGACAAGGAAACTTCCGATTTGAAAATTAATCCAGATTTTTTTGTTTTGGGTGCTAATGAAATCGTAATGAACATTAAAACCAAATCTGGAAAGGAATTATCCGTAGATGCCATCATTAATGTTTTTGCAAAAAATCCCGAGCAAGAATTAGAATATGAATTAATAGCGGAGTACCCTCACAATACTGAAAATTTTGTGCAAGGATTTCAGTTAGAGGGAAACACCATTTACGAAAGCAATGGACAAATCGGAAAATCTAATATTCAAAAATACACTTTGGGTTCAACATCTGCTCTTATAAAACAAAATTTAGAAGATGAATATTTTGCGGAAGGAAGCACCATTGTAGAAGATAAAATTTATCAATTAACTTGGCAACACAAGAAAGGTTTTATCTATGATAAAAATACTTTGGAGAAAATAGGAGAATTCCCTTACCCTAATAGAATAGAAGAGGGCTGGGGGCTGACTTACGACGGGGAACATTTGATTTTGTCCGATGGCTCCAATCAGCTTTATTTCCTTTCGCCTAAAAATCCACAAGAAATTGTAAAAAATATCGCTGTGGCAGGAAATACCACAAGCTATGGAAGAATAAACGAGCTGGAATACCACAAAGGCTTCATTTATGCAAATGCTTGGCAAAGACCTTATATCCTAAAAATCAACCCTGAAAACGGAGAAGTCTTAGCGAAAATAGATTTTTCAGAGCTGTATAAAAAACACACTAAAGCACAGGACGATGTCTTAAATGGAATTGCCTTTAAAGGGGAAAACATGCTGATAACAGGCAAAAACTGGGATAAAATTTATGAAGTTAAAATAAAGTAAAATTCAGAAAAATGCACATTGCAGTCACAGGAAATATCGGAGCTGGAAAAACAACATTGACCAATATGTTGGCAAAACATTATGGCTGGGAAGCTCAGTTTGAAGATGTAGATCACAATCCTTATTTAGATGATTTCTATCAAGATATGTCCAAATGGTCTTTTGCCTTGCAAATTTACTTCTTGGGAAGCAGATTTCGCCAAGTAAAAGAAATCCGCGAGAGTGGAAAAAACATTATTCAAGATAGAACGATTTATGAAGATGCTCATATTTTTGCAGAAAATCTAAACGAAATGAATCTCCTTTCAGAGCGTGATTATCAGAATTATCGTTCGCTTTTCAATCTGATGAAAAGTTTTGTTTCTGCACCAGATTTGTTAATCTATTTAAAGGCGGATATTTCTACTTTAACGCGTCAAATTGCTAAAAGAGGAAGAGATTACGAAGTAGGTATTAGCATTGATTATCTTTCTCGTTTGAATAAAAAATATGAAAGTTGGATTAATGGTTATAACGAAGGCAAACTCTTGATTATTGATGTAGATAATTTGGATTTTGTAGAGAGAAAAGAAGATTTCGGATATATTTTAGAACGAATAGATGCCGAATTGAATGGACTATTCTAAACAAAAAAAGCACTTAAAAAAGTGCTTTTTTTTATTATATAATTTTTGCTTTTTCCAATATCAATTGAATGTTTCTAAAAGTATTGGGTAAAACTTCAGAAGAAATATTCTCTTTGTTTTTCCATTCCGCTTTTGTAATTCCTTCCTCTGTTTGTGGTTTAGGCGTTTCATTTCCATTATATTTCATTAAATACCAGTATGTTATTTTCAACATAGGAGCGTTATTCTTCTTGTCTTTATAAATATGATAAGTGGTATCCACAAAGTTTTTCAACTCTAAATTTTGAATGCCCGTCTCTTCTTCAACCTCACGAACAGCCGTATTTTCTATACTTTCGTTAGATTCCAATTTCCCTTTGGGTAAATCCCATTTCCCTAATCTAAATATAAAAAGAAAATCCCCGTTTTTGTTTTCCACAATTCCACCAGCTGCTTCAACATTGGTAAAGGAATCTTGAAAATCTTCCCAAATCTCATCGGGCTTTTCTCCCAAAATATTGACTTCTTTACACGAAGTATTTTCTAATAAATCTAAAGCGATTTCTATGCTGTTAAAGCCATCATAAATAATATTTTTTTCTGCCCGAGTGCTGACATTATTGATGGATAATTTTTTTTCATTGATAAAAACTTTATACATTTGTCAAAAGTTTAAGTTAATTTTGCAAAAATAACAAAATGAATTTAGAAGGAAGAAAAGTAGTGGTAAATAAATCAACAAAAGAATTGTTTGAAATGCTAAAAAAGCCACAAGACTATCAACATTTGATGCCAGAGAGTTTGGTTTCTTTTGAGCATAATGATGATGGTTTTAAATTCGGATTGAAAGGGATGCCAGAAATTGCACTGAAAATCCAAGAGATAGTAGAGAATGAAAAAGTGGTTTTGGCTTCGGCAAACCCCTCATTAGATTTTTCTTTAACGGGGCTGATGAAATCCATTTCAGAAAATCAATCGGAAGTTCAGCTAGTTTTTAATGGAAATTTTAATCCGTTCGTCAAAATGATGGTAGAAAAACCATTGCAAAATTTTATTGGCAATTTGACGGAGAAAATAGAGCAGTTATAAAAGTGGGAGATTACAAAATCAATCATCATTTGCCAATATTCCTCAATATGGAGGACAAGAAAATTCTCATCATAGGTGGTGGAGAATTGGCTTTTGAATTGATTTTATATATTTTAGATAATGACCCCAATGCAGATTTACAATTAATTAGCGAAGAAATAGATGAAAGAATCGAGGAACTTCAAATGGTTTGTTCTAATTTCACTACTTCACGAAAAAGCTTTGAAAATACGGACTTACTCGGAAGAGAGATTGTTTTCATTACCTTAAAAAATAAAAATTTAACTCTAAATATTGCCAAAGAAGCCAAACAAAAAGGGATTTTGGTAAATGCCCCACAATATACCTCTATCAATGATTTTCATATTCAATTTGAAGATAAAGAACCTTCCGAAATTCAAAAATATACGGAAGGACATTGGAAGCGAATTGCTTTTTTAAGCATTGCTTCTTTTTCGTTACTGATTATCATTTATGTTTTATCTTTATTCATCACATTTGAAGAAATTTCTATTGGTGCAACGCATTTGTTTGAGCAAATAGACGAAAGATTTTACTGGCTAATTTTGGTCGGATTTATCGCCCAATTAATTGACGGACTTTTGGGAATGGGCTATGGGCTTTGCTCTACCGTAGCATTGTTGGGTATGGGAGTCCCCCTTTCGGCAATTAGCGGAAGTATTCACACGGCAGAAATGTTCTCTAGTGGAGCATCGGGTTTAAGCCATTATAAATTTGGTAATGTTAATAAAAAATTGCTCAAATTCTTGATTATACCGGGGGTAATGGGGGCTATAATGGGGGCTGCTGCATTGTCTAAATTTAGTGTAGAATACTCGCATATCATTAAGCCATTTTTGGCAGTATATACTTTTTTATTAGGAATTAGAATATTGTATAAAGTATTCAAAAAACAGCATAAAATACAGAAAATCAAAAATGTAGGCTGGTTAGCACTTACAGGCGGATTCTTAGATTCCTTCGGAGGAGGAGGTTGGGGACCTTTGGTGACGAGTACTTTAATTTCAAAAGGAAAAACACCAAGATTTGTTATCGGAACGGTTAGTTTATCCGAATTTTTCATTACCCTTGCAAGTGCCTTGACATTTTTTGCATTTTTAGGCTTGAGTCATTGGCAAGTCATTTTAGGTTTGGTAATTGGAGGGACATTAGCCTCTCCATTAGCCGCAAAATTGGCAGGAAAACTACCGACAAGAGCAATGCTCATCAGTGTAGGAATTTTGGTAATTTTATGGTCCTTAAATATTTTAATAAAAACTTTTTTAAATTAATATGATATGAAAAATTACACAATCACTCCTATTGGTTTTGTGAAGAATTCTTTTAAAAATACCGTTGGTTTTCACGAAATCAAAAATGTAATGCGAGAAGTTAGCATCATAGAAATTTTAGATGAATATGCTGAAGGATTATTTCAAATAGAGAAAGAAGAATTCCTCAATATTATTTTTTATTTTGATAGGTCGGAAGGCTATAAATTAATTTGCAATACTCCACTTGGAGAAGAAAAAGGAGTGTTTGTTTGCAGAAGCCCCAAAAGACCCAATTCATTAGGCACTACAACCGTAAAACTTATAAAAAGAGAAAAAAACAAACTATATGTAACGGGGCTTGATGCCATTGACAATACCCCCGTGATAGATATTAAAAACGCAAATTCTTTTTTAGTAGAAACGCACCCTACTTATATCCCTCGCTATAAAGAAAACCCAAGAATAGACATAGAAAATTTATTAGATAAAGAAGAAACAAAAGCATTGCTGATTAAATCGGCACAGTTGCATAATCATTTTTGCCCCAATCTTGCTTTGGGAGTAATGGCATCTGTTTTGGCTATGAGCACTTTTAAAAAAAATAATTCTTGGAAAAACATTAAAGTAAGAACAAATTCCCAAACCTGTTATTTAGACGGAATTCAATTCATAACGGGGTGTAGCCTCTCAAACCAATCGCTGACTTTAGAAGATGAAGAAGAATTTTTTATCGCTATTGAAACAAAAACAAATCAACGCGGGGTATTGCTTAAAATAAAAAATAAAAACCTAATTGAGGATAAAATACCGAAATTCCACACTTTTTGTCAGAAATTTTTAACCCATCAACTTAATGCCGATGAAAAGGAAAAAATATTGAAAGCAACTTTTCAACTATTAGAAATTCCTGCAAAAGATATATTTGAAATTAATGAATATTAAACAGGTAGATAATTTTATTATATTTGCACCAAACCAAAAATGATTTATGACAAATCCTCTTTTTTACGCTAAAATTTTACTTTTCGGAGAATACGGAATCATTGAAAACTCACAGGGTTTGACATTGCCTTATAGCTTCTACAAGGGCTGTTTTAAACCCTCTAATCTCACTACCGAATTTGAAAAAAAATCCAATGAATCTTTAAAAAAATATTGGAGCTATTTAAAAACCTTAGAGTTTGAAAAATCTTTTCAATTGGATTTGGATTCTTTCAAAAAAGAAATAGAAGAAGGTCTTTTTTTTGATTCTAACATTCCGCAGGGCTATGGTGTAGGAAGTTCGGGGGCTTTGGTGGCAGCTGTTTTTGACCGATATTCCTTAAAAAATAGAAACCCAGAAGAAATCTCACGAGAAGAGTTGAGAGATTTGAAAAATATGTTCGGAAAAATGGAAAGTTTTTTTCACGGAAAAAGCTCTGGGATAGACCCCCTGATTTGCTATATGAATTTACCTATTTTGATAGAAAATAAAGAGAGCGTTGGGCGTGTAGAAATCCCTAAAAGTGAAAAGAATAAAGGAGCCATTTTTCTGATAGATTCAGGTGTGGTAGGAGAAACAGGACCAATGGTTGAAATTTTCTTCGAAAAACTTAAAAATGAAGGCTTTAGAAAAACTCTAAAAGATGAATTCATCAAATACAATAATGCTTGTATTCAAGCCTTTCTAAATAAAGAAATGATACCCTTTTTTAAGAATGTAAAATCGCTTTCCCAGTGGGCTTACGAGCATCTTCGCCCGATGATTCCAGATAGTGTTTTCAAGGCTTGGAAAAAAGGTTTAGACACCAATGTATATTATCTAAAACTCTGTGGTAGTGGGGGAGGAGGGTATATTTTAGGCTTTGCTAAAGATTATGAAAAAGCTGAAAAAATGCTAACAGGATTTCGTAAAGAAGTGATTTATAGATTTTAATGAATGAAAAAATTATTCCTTTATAGGCTATTGCAACTAGTAAGTCTGCTTTTAGGAGTAAGATTTTTTGTGCTGATGTTTTTCACTTTTTCGCTATATGTTTTTATTTTTTTCTTGATAAGCCAAGAAGATTTTTTGAAAACTTTTTTTGATATTAAAATTCACGGAATCGTTTTCTGCTCAGTATTAAGCATCGCTGCGGGTGGGCTTATTAATCAGTTCTACGATAAAGAAAAAGATAAAATTGTAAAACCATTCAGAAGCCAATTTCAAAGATTTTTAAAACAAAAATATTTTCTTTATTTTTACCTGATATTCAATATTTTATCACTTGGTATTGCTTGGATTCTGTCGTATAAAATTTTTCTTTTTTTCTTAAATTATCAATTCTTGATTTGGTTTTATAGTCATAAACTATGTAAAAAACTGATTATCAATAATTTATCCTATGTATTATTATCCTTATATCCGTTTTTTGGCATATTGATATATTATCAGCATTTTTCGATTAATTTATTCTTATTAACATTATTTTTATTCATTTTATTGCTGATTATCAATATAATAAAGAATTTAATGACTGAAGACGGGGATAGACTTTTAGAATACAAAACCCTTCCTGTAATTTTTGGGAAGACTATAACGATTTATTGGATTAGGATTTTATTAATTTTGGATATATTAATGGGGTTTATATTATTGATTATAAATAATATACAATTTTATTCATTCTATTTTATTTTGTCAATATTATTTTTTGGAATGCTCATTATTCTTTTAAAAAGAGACCATAAGAATTACCTAATATTATCTATTTTCCTTAAAATATGGGTTTTTATTGGAATTTTATTTATGCTTTTTGATACGCTTTTGAATTAAAACACTGTCTTTTTTCTAATAAGTTTGAGTAATTCTTTTACTGCTGTTTTTGTCCCTATTTTAATGGAGTTTTCAGCCTTCCCGAGCAGTCTTGCATTTCCTTTATAAGTATCATACTGAGTTTCTATTAAAAAATTCCCTTGAGCGTCATAAAGTTTTAAACTTATTAAAACCTGATTAGAAAAAACATATTTTCCAAAACCAACCTTAAAATATTTGATATTAGGAACCACTATAGCTTCGGCTTGGTTATTTCGTCCCACCTCTTTAATGTATTCTATATCAACCCTTTCGTACTCCAAAGAATGGTCCATCAAAATGGTTTTTATATTATTGAAACTTTCCATTTGATCACTTACTGCAACAGAAAACACTTGATAAGTAGGTTGTTTTATTTCTTCAATTTGAGGGAAGATAGAGGGCTGAAAATAAATTATTTTATTTACTTTTTCCAACTTCAATGTAGGATTTTGATAACAAAGTCTGCTCCCAAAACTATTACAATTTGAGAAAATAATACCCACGATGCTTGTTAATATTATGAATTTCATCTTCTTATTTACTAATACAAATATAATCTAAATAATTTAATAAAAGAAAAGTTTTTTTATTTAAAATATTTTTTCTACATTTGCCCCGCATACATAATAATCATTTAAATAATATTGGAATGTATTTAACAAAAGAAAAGAAAGCAGAAATTTTCGCAAAGCACGGAAAGTCTGCACAGGACACAGGGAGTGCAGAAGGGCAAATCGCTCTTTTCACATTTAGAATTAACCATTTATCTGGTCATTTAAAATCAAACCATAAAGATTTCGCTACTGAAAAATCACTAGTGAAATTGGTAGGTAAGAGAAAAAGATTGTTGGATTATCTTAAAAACAAGGACATCAATAGATACAGAGCTATCATTGCTGAACTCGGAATTAGAAAATAATAACAATAATTTGAAGCAACTCAAAAGGTTTTTGGGTTGCTTTTTTATTCTGAAAAACAAATTTCTATGGGGTATCTGATATTGAATTTTTTAGCCAATTCGCAGAAGAATTTTATTCATTTTATTCGCATTGCTATTTTTATTGTAATGGCTTGGATTGGAGGTCTCAAAGCCTTTCAGTATGAAGCAGATGGCATTGTTCCCTTTGTTGCCAACTCACCGTTTTTTAGTTATTTTTACAACAATCACGATAAAGTAGATAACGGAAAAGGGAAAATAGTAGCCGAATATACTTTGTACAAAAACAAAGAAGGAGAGGTTATTCCTAAAAATATAAAATGGCACGAAGAAAACGGTACTTATCCTTTTTCCTATGGTTTAGGTGCTGTGATTTGTACAATTGGAATACTTACATTATTAGGAATTTGGTATCCTAAAATCGGAATTTGGGGCGGAGTTTTAACCTTTGGAATGGCCATCATCACTTTGTCCTTCCTCATTACCACTCCCGAAACTTGGGTTCCAGATTTGGGCGGACCTAATTACGGATTTCCTTACTTATCAGGTGCTGGAAGGTTAGTCATCAAAGATATTATAATGATGGCAGGAGGTTTGGTTTGTGCTTCTGATGCCGCCAAACGAATTTTGAAAGAAGAATATTAATCAAAAAAATATAAAGTCATTCAATGAGTTTTGAATGCCTTTTTTATTGAAATTCTAATGAAAAAATAATTTTAAATCACTATATTTGCCCCGAAAAATTAAAGGAGTATTAACAATATCTGCCTAAATAAGATACGCAGATGATATCTGAAAATACCTTCAGATAAAATTTTTTAACAAAAATGAGCAAACCTCAAGCAATTACAGAAACTATCATTTTGAAAGATGGTAGAGAAATTACCCTTGAAACGGGTAAATTAGCAAAACAAGCCGATGGAGCAGTAGTCGTAAAATGTGGCGGAACCATGCTCTTGGCAACAGTGGTGGCAGCAAAAGAAGCCAACCCAGGTGTAGATTTTTTACCACTTACGGTAGATTATAGAGAAAAGTTTTCTGCGGCTGGTAGAGTGCCAGGAAATTTCTTCCGTAGAGAAGCAAAACCATCTGATGATGAAGTGCTTACTATGAGATTGGTAGATAGAGTGATGCGTCCGCTTTTCCCAGAAGATTTCCACGCAGAAGTGCAAGTGATGATTTCCCTAATTTCTTACGATGGGAAAGTAATGCCAGATTCTTTGGCTGGTTTGGCAGCTTCGGCGGCGGTTTCTATTACGGATATTCCATTCAATGGACCTTTCTCCGAAGTGAGAGTAATTAAAAAAGATGGGGTTTTATCCATTAACCCAAGTTGGGAGACATTGCAAGAAGGTGTTGAATTAGACATTATGGTAGGTGCTTCCAAAGATTCTATCGTAATGGTGGAGGGGGAAATGGACGAAATTACCGAGCAGGAAATGATTGAAGCAATTTCTTTCGCTCACGAGGAAATTAAAGTTCAGATTCAGGCACAAGAAAAATTGGCTTCAAAAATTGCAAAGGCTCAAACGAAGAGAGAATATTGCCACGAAACCCACGATGAAGAATTGAGAAAAGAAATTTGGGATTATGCTTATCAAAAATATTATGATGTAGCAAAAACCCCAAGTGCAAAAGAAGAAAGAGCGGAAAAATTCGCAGCGGTAGTTGATGAATTTTTAACAAAATATACAGAAGAAGAATTGGAGGAAAAGGAAACTTTGGCAAAAGTTTATTTCCACGATGTGCAGAAAGAGGCGGTTCGCCAGTTGATTTTAAATGAAAACATCCGTCTTGATGGGCGTAATAATCAGCAGATTAGACCAATTTGGTGTGAAGTAGATTATTTACCAGCTGCTCACGGTTCATCAATCTTTACCAGAGGGGAAACTCAATCTCTTACAACAGTGACTTTGGGTTCATTGTTAGATGCCAATCGCATTGATTCTGTGATTACGCAACACGATGAGAGGTTTTTCTTGCATTACAATTTCCCGCCGTTCTCTACTGGGGAGGCTCGTCCGTTAAGAGGAACTTCAAGAAGAGAAATTGGTCATGGAAACTTAGCTCAAAGAGCATTAAAAGTGATGATTCCAGAGGAAAACCCATATACAATCAGGGTAGTATCAGATATTTTGGAATCTAATGGTTCATCTTCTATGGCGACCGTTTGTGCTGGAACATTGGCGTTGATGGACGCTGGTATTCAGATGAGAAAGCCTGTTTCTGGGATTGCAATGGGGCTTATTACCGATAAAAATTCAGGGAAATGGACGGTTCTTTCCGATATTTTAGGCGATGAAGACCATCTTGGCGATATGGACTTTAAGGTGACGGGAACGGACAAAGGAATTACGGCGTGTCAGATGGATATTAAAATTCAAGGTTTGACGATGGACATTATGGAACAAGCCTTGATGCAAGCGAAAGAAGGGAGAATGCACATTTTGGGCGAAATGATGAAGACCATCAACAAGCCAAATGAAGATGTAAAACCTCACGCTCCGAAATTGGTAATGATGGAAATTCCGAAAGATTTCATCGGTGCAGTGATTGGTCCTGGTGGAAAGATTATTCAGCAATTACAAAAGGACACCGATACGGTAATTACGATTGAAGAACGCGGAGAAATTGGTCATATTGAAATCTCGGGGACAGATAGAGAGAAAATCAATGCGGCGGTGGCTCAAATCAATGAAATTACTTTCGTTCCTGTGGTAGGAAATGTCTATAAAGGTAAAGTGGTGAAGGTTGTAGAATTTGGGGCGTTCATTCAGTTGGCGAAAGGAACGGAGGGGCTTCTTCACATCTCGGAAATTGACTGGAAGAGAACCGAAAAAGTGCCTTACCAAGAGGGCGATGAAGTAGAAGTGAAATTTATGGGCTACGATGATAGAAAGAAAATGAAACTTTCAAGAAAAGTTTTGCTCCCAAGACCACCAAAACAAGAGCCTAAACCAAAACAAGAAAACGAAGAGAAGAAATAAATCTTCTATAAAATAAAAACCTCTCAAATATTCGGGAGGTTTTTATTTTAGTTAAATATTTTTCCTTTTAATAAAAATAAAAGTTCCTATGACTATCAGCCCCATTATTCCCATTAAAATGTAGAAACCATCGGGGTGGTGTAGTCCTATCATATTTTCAAAATTCATTCCATAGACACTTGCCAAAAAGGTAATAGGCATGAAATAAGCCGAATACACCGCCAACATCTTCATTGATTCATTATTTTTTTGGTCGGACAATGCTAAAAATAAACTTATCAAACTGGTAGATTGAGAGTTAAGGTACTCAAAACCACTTAAAACCTCCATTTGAGTGTCTTTCAAATCGTTAAATTCTATTTTTTCAATAGGAAGTTTATCGTAGAAATTTACCCATTCGTTGGATAAAGTTAGCAGTTTTAAATTCAAGCCAACCCTTCTTTTAAAACGATACAAACGCTTGATTTCCATAGAGTTGATATTATCCTTACCAAACATATCGCTCTCTAATTTTTCCATTTTTTCTAAAAGAATTACATTCTCTTTTCTAAATGTTTTTAGAATGCCTAAACCCAGTTCCAATGCCACTTTGTAAGGAGTAGAAGGTGATATTGCGTTGTTTTCTAATTCGTTTGCGATTTTCTCAATTCTATCATAATCCACCCGATGAATGGTTAGAATAAAATTATCACGAACAAAAATCCCAATTTTGGTACTGATGTCATTAATAGAATTTAGCGTCCCTCGTTTGGGGTCAAAACTCAATCTCGCTAAGATAAACTGCGTATCGCCCAAATCCTCAGCTTTTGGGAGGTGGTTGGCATCAATACAATCTTTGAGATGGAGGATATTGATATTATATTTTTTAGAAATTTCTTCTAAATATTCATATTTTAACCCTTGAATATCAACCCATTCAAAATTTTTATTCTTGTAAATTGTTTTAATAATCATTTTAAATCTGAATCATTTCTGTAATTTCCACACCATAACCACTAATGATAGGCTTTTGCTCAACATTTTGGGTGATGATTTTCACTTTATGAATACCTAAATCCTTGATAATCTGCAAACCAATTCCGTAATCTTTGAACGGATTAGTCGTGCTTTCTCTCTGCACTCCCTCTTGAAGATTGATAAACTTCTGTAGTTTTCTTAAAGTATTTTCCGTATTAGACACATTATTGATGAAAACTACCACGCCTTTGCCTTCTTCATTAATTTTATTGGTAATTTTTTCCAGTAAAGGTTTTTCGCCTTTCATCAGCCTACTCAAAACATCAAAATAAGAATCAGAAGATTGAACACGAACCAAGACCTCATCATTAATAGACCAATTTCCTTTGGATAAAGCAAAATGAATTTGCTCTGTATATTTTTCTTTAAAGGCGTAAAATCTGAACTGACCGTAATGCGTTTCTATTTCTCGTTCCTCAATTTTTTCTACCAAATCTCCGTTTTTCAAACGATATTGGATTAAATCTTCTATAGAAACGATTTTTAAATCGTGTTTTTTTGCCAATTCCATCAATTGAGGCAAACGAGCCATTGTGCCATCATCATTCATAATTTCGCAGATTACACCTCCTTCTTTTAACCCCGCTAATTTAGTTAAATCAATGGCAGCTTCTGTATGTCCCGCTCTTTTCAAAACTCCTCCTTCCTTGGCTCTCAGTGGGAAAATATGCCCAGGGCGCATAAAATCAGTAGGTTTGCTGTTTTCATTTACAAGTGCTAAAATCGTTTTGGCTCTATCACTCGCCGAAATTCCTGTAGAAATTCCATCACCCAATAAATCTACCGACACTGTAAAAGCCGTTTCCTTTGGGTCTGTGCTACGATGAACCATCGTTTCTAATCCTAATTCATCACATCTTTTTTCGGAAAGAGGAGTGCAAATTAGCCCACGCCCGTGAATGCTCATAAAATTAATCACTTCTGGGGTGGTGAGCTCTGCAGCAGAAAGGAAATCGCCTTCGTTTTCTCTATCCTCGTCATCTACTACTATTATAATTTTTCCTTGTTTTAAATCTTCTATAGCTTCTGATATAGTGTTTAATTCCATAATTAATTCTATTTTTGCAAATATAAACATTTAGTCAATGAATTTATACGAACTTTTTTTTAAACCCTATGAGGGATATAGTAGTTTTCAAATTTTATTAGAAGCGGCGGCGACTTTTTTCGGGATATTGAGTGTATTTTTTTCGTCAAAAAGAAATATTTTGGTCTATCCTACGGGGATTATCAGCACGATTTTGTATGTTTATATCCTTTTTAATTTTGGGCTTTGGGGCGATATGCTCATCAATATTTATTATACGATAATGAGTATTTATGGCTGGATTTTGTGGAGTAAAAATAGCGAAAATTATACCATTAAGGTCAGTTATGCCACTCGAAGAGAATGGGTTATTGGGAATGGATTATTTCTATTTAGCTTCATAGCTGTATGTATAGTGTATTTTTTCAAACCTTATGTAGATAATCATTTCTCTATGCAAGGGGTTCATTTGGGGTTGCATCATTTAGATTGGGCAAATTGGCTGGATGTTATCACAACTTCTATTTTCCTTGTAGGAATGTGGTTTATGGCAAAGCAAAGAATAGAGAACTGGATTTTTTGGATTGTAGGAGATGCCATAAGTATTCCAATGATGCTTTACAAAGGATTAGGAATTACTTCTTTACAATATTTAATTTTCACCATAATGGCACTTATAGGCTATAAGCAATGGAAAAAACATTTAAGTGAATAAAAAAATCCCATTTATTAAAATGGGATTTTTATTTTTTTAAGGATAAATAATCGTAAAAATATAAGCTAATAAATTGATAAGTAAAACCGTTCCGTAAAGAATGTTGGTTTTGCCTTTACTCAATGATAGCATTACCGTAAAGAAGGATAATAGCATCAGTACCATTGATTTGGTATTTACTCCTAAAACAACATCTATATCAAACAAAATACAAATCAATACCACCGAAGGAATGGTAAGCCCAATACTTGCCAAAGCAGATCCTAATGCCAAATTAATACTTGTTTGAAGACGATTTCTTCTTGCGGCATCAATTGCTGCAATTCCTTCTGGAAGTAATACAATACTCGCAATAATAACCCCAACCAAAGATTGCGGAAGCCCAGCACTCGCCACCAAAGTTTCCATAGCTGGAGAAATTGCCTTTGCTAAAAGTACCACAATTCCCAAACAAGCAATTAAAGAAACTAAACTAATTGCTGTTGTCTTATTACTTGGTGGAGCAGAATGCGAAGTTGTATTTTCACAACAATCCGCTGGAAGAAAATAATCCCTATGCCTTATGGTTTGAATGAATAGAAAAGTTCCATAAATTACCAAACAAGCAAACGCTACAAAGCCCATTTGTGGAATTGAATATATAGGTCCTGATACACTAGTGGTATAATTCGGTAAAACAAAAGTTAATAAAGTAATCGCCAATAAGCTCACTAATGCCGTATTTACAGAAGATTTATCAAAATATTGCTCCCTATGTTTTGCTCCTCCTAAAAGCAAACACAAGCCTAAAATTCCATTAAAAATCAGCATCACCGCTGCAAAAACAGTATCTCTGGCTAAATATATTGCCTTTTCTCCACCCACCAGCATTAATGAAATAATTAATGCTACTTCTATAATAGTAACCGCAATTGCTAGAATAATGGTTCCGAAAGGCTCACCCACTTTATGAGCTACTACCTCTGAATGATGCACTGCTGCTAACACACTAGAAAATAGAAGAACACCTCCTATAATTTCAAATACAACTCCTTTATCAACCAGACCATTAGCATAAAATATCCAAGCCAAAATAGGAGAAATATTCGTCCAACTCAATAATTTCTTCATAAAAAACTCAATTTTTACAAAGATAATCTTTTTTTGTCAGAAATAAATATTTATCACTTAAAAAAACTAAAAAAAGCAACTCTGTTATTGAGTTGCTTTTTTTAATGTATGAATAATTTTACTTATTTAAAATCAGAGTCTTTTGCTTTATTGATTTCATAGGATTTTACCTCAAAATTAATTTCCATTCCGCCCATATTAGAGCTAATTTTGAATGGTAACCTCACCCCTTCAACTTCTCTGTAATCAGAATAATAGGTAGGAACTGACATTTCTTTTCCTTGCATTTTTTGAATTGCAATTTCCCCTAATTTTAATCCCGTTGCTACGCTATAAAAATAAGTTTTGTTTTCTGATTTTACAGCATAAGCCTCTTCTCCATTGATGTTTTCAATGCCTTTTAGCTCAAATTTTCCTACTCCAAAAGACAATTCAGGGAAGATGTCTTGGCTAATTGATGTCTTTGCTTCTTCTGGGAAAGGGATTTTTTGTCCTTGTGCTTGGATGTAGCCATCCTTACCATCAAAAACGGTTTTTTGTAGCGTGTTGCCCATCATTCTGGTTTCCTGAATCATCTTTCCGCCTTTTCCTTGCACGATAATCATCTCCAATTCCATTCCTTGAACTTTGCCCGTAGAAGTCATTTTTAAGGAATTAACTCCCTGTACTTTGGTTTTTCCACCGATGGCATCAATGTATTTTTGACCAACACTTGTCACAGTAATGTTTGCATTAATTTTCTTTGCTTCTGGTTTTGTGATAGGATTAGCCTCTCTGTCAAAATATTTCACGGGATAACCCAATTTTTCAACATTTTCGGCAATATCGGCAACTTTCCCAGCGATGAAAATTCTTGATTGATTTGCCAAAATATTTGCTTTTGCAGTGTTTTCAACATCTTTTACCGTCACTTTATCAATAGACTTCAAATAATTGGTGTAAAAATCAGCAGGAAGGTTGTAAAGCTTCTGATTTAAAGCAAATTCCGCGATAGTTCCCGGTTGTTCTAATGACATAATGAAACTTCCCTTCAATTTTTCTTTTGCATTTTTCAACTCTTCTGGTTTGATGGTAGAAATGCCTTTTAGCTCGTTCATAAATTCTTGAACAGCCTTGTCTGTCACTTCATTTCTCACACTTGCCGTTGCGAAAAAATGTGGCATAAATCTACTCGTAGAAAGCGAAGAATAAGCCCCGTAAGTAAATCCGTTTTTCTCACGAAGGTTCATAAACAATCTTGCTTCTCCACCACCTCCAAGGATATAATTGGCAATTCTTCCTGCAAAATATTGAGGGTCTTTCATTTGTAGCGGAGAGATATTTTTAATCATAATCACCGATTGCACTGCACTTGGAACATCTACAATATTGATCTCTGTAGGAACATTTTTCGCTAATACAGATGGCTGAATTTTAGCATTAGATTTCTTCCAGTTTTTGAAATTCTTTTCAACCAATTTCTTTACATCGTTGAATTTTACATCTCCTACAATAACGAGGTAAGCATTATTCGGAGCGTAATATTTTTGGTAAAAATCTTGAACATCTTTCAGCTGAATTTTACTAACGCTTTTTTCGGTAGTAATTTCGCCATAAGCCGTATTTTTTCCGAATAATAAAGCATCAGAAACATTTTTAGCAATAGCATCGGCACTTTTTTCTTCCGTTTTTAGAGATTCTATTTTTCTATCCTTAGATTTTTGAACCTCCTCTGCCGAAAATTTCGGTTTTGTAATTCCGTCTGCTAAAAGCTCCAATACTTGCGGGAAATATTTAGAAAGTGTATTGGCCCTCGCACCATAGCTGTTGAAATTAAGATGAGCCCCTAAAAAATCTATTTTCTTATTAAATTCATCTTTGCTAAGGGTAGCTGTACCAGTTCCTAACTGACTTGAGGTAATCTCTCCAATCCCTGCAATTTCGCCTTCATAAATTGGAGGTCTATCTATGGTAAGCATTACATTTACTCTTGGCAATTTGTTGTTTTCTACCACCAAAACTTGCAGACCATTTTTCAGTTGAAAAGTTTTCGGTTGAGTAATGTTAATGGTAGGAGTAGCCCCTGGTTGAGGCATTTTATTAATATCTATACTTTGTGCAGAGAGCATTCCTGAAACTAAAAAAGCCGTTACGATATATTTCATATTTTTCATTATGCTAAAAGTTATTTAGATTTTGGTAAATAGTTGATGATAATTCTTTGGTTGCTATTCAAATATTTTTTTGCTGCTTCTCTCAATTCTTCACGAGTGATAGAACGATAAATCTTGATTTCTTCATTGATAAGGTTGGTATTTCCTTTCAATAAATAATTAGAAACCAAAGTATGAGCAATATTTTCTACGGAAGAATTAGAATTAACAAAATTGTTTTCAAACTGATTTTGCAGTTTTTGATAATCTTCTTCTGAAATCAATTCCGTTTGCAGTTTTTTAATTTCCGCGTCAATATCTTTTGTTAATACTTCTTTTGATGTATTATTCATCGGAATAGCGAAGAATGCAAAAATCCCATAATCTACAAAAGACATATTGAACGCCCCTGCTTCCAAGGCTTTTTTCTCTTTATCTACCAATTTTTTATACAAAACAGAAGATTTACCATTACTTAAATAATTTCCTAACATTTGCAATGCGTAAGAATCTCTGTCCGTTGCTTTTGGTGTTCTGTAAGTGTAGATATACGCAGGGATTTGAATGTTCGCATCATAAAATATTTCTTCTGCTTCCTTTGTAATAGGCGTTTCTGCTGGGAAATTTCTTACAATCGGTGCTCCTTTCGGAATGCTTCCGTAGTATTCAGAAATCCATTTTTTGGTTTGCTCTGGGTTGATGTTTCCTGCCACAACCAATGCTGCATTATTAGGGATATAATATTTCTTAAAGAAATCATTAAATTCGGAAAGTTGAGCAGCATTCAAATCTTCAATAGAACCGATAACCGTTCCTTTGTAAGGGTGTTTTTTAAATACACTTGTTAGAAGAACATTAAAGAAATTACCATAAGGTTGGTTGTCCATTCTCATTCTTTTTTCTTCCTTTACTACTTCTCTTTGTGTATCTACCCCAATTTGGTTAATTACAGGGTGGCGAAGTCTTTCAGCCTCCATCCAAAGTGCTAATTGCTCGTTGTTGGAAGGGAAAGTTTCATAGTAATAAGTTCTGTCTGGGTCGGTATTGGCATTATTTTGCCCTCCGTTAGCAGAAACGATTTTAAACCAATCTCCTCTACCAATGTTTTTTGTTCCTTCAAACAAAAGATGTTCAAAGAAATGGGCAAATCCTGTTCTTCCTTCGGCTTCGTCTTTTGCCCCTACATGATACATAATCCCCGTAGTGACTACAGGTGCAGTGGTGTCTTGGTGCAAAATTACATGAAGTCCATTCGGTAAATCATACTCTTCAAATTTGATTTCCTGAGCGTTCATCATCCAACCTAAAAGGAATAACGACGCTGTGCTAAAAATTTTTCTTTTCATAAAATTGCTTTTTGTTTTATTAGTATATCATTTTTAATATTTGTTACAAAAAAAAAATTGTTTTTATTATTTACATATATCTATTTCTGACGAATATACTACTTCTAAACATTAAAAATAAAAAATCCTATAATTATTTTGCTTTTTTATCTCCTATAATTCTCCATTACTTTTTTACACCCACTCACATTGAAAAACTTCTTGAAAGTGAGTTTTTATTTTTTGTTTTACTTCTTCCATTGGGATTTCGTTTTCCAATTCCCTTTGCAGTGAGGCAACTTGTTTTCCTCTAATTCCACAGGGGATAATATAGTCAAAATAACGCATATCGGTATTTACATTAAAGGCAAAACCGTGCATCGTCACCCAACGGGAAGCTCTTACGCCAATCGCACAAATTTTCCTTGCATAGGGTTTTCCCACATCAAGCCAAACACCCGTTTCTCCTTTGGAGCGTTCGCCCTTTAAGCCATATTCAGCCATTGTTTGAATAATAACTTCTTCTAAATTCCTAATATACAAATGAATATCTGTAAAGAAATTTTCTAAATCCAAAATAGGATAACCCACAACTTGCCCAAATCCGTGGTAAGTAATATCACCGCCGCGATTGGTTTTGACAAAATCAGCATTGATTTCTTTTAGTTTTTCATCATTGATGAGCATATTCGTTTCTGCTCCACTTTTTCCCAAAGTATAAATATGAGGATGTTCCACAAAAAGAAAATGGTTGGGCGTTTCCAAAATTCCAGCACCCTCTAACTTTCTGTTTTTCATCTTAATATCAATAATGTTTTTCATCAAGTTTTCTTGATAATTCCAAACCTCTTGATAATTCTTCATTCCTAAATCCTCAAACTTAATTTTTTTATTCATTTCGCAAATTTACATTAAATTATACAAAAAATTAAGAGAAAAATACTAATTTTGTGGGCTTAAAATATTGTAAAATGCAATTATCAGAACAAGAAATTATCCGTAGAGAGAAGTTGGAGAAATTGAACCAAATGGGCATCAATGCCTTTCCAGCAGACGAATATAGCATTACAGATACTACACAATCTATAAAAGAAAATTTTCAGGAAGGTAAAAAAGTAAAATTGGCTGGAAGGCTGATTTCCAGAAGGATACAAGGGAAGGCATCTTTCGCCGAATTGCAAGATTCCGTAGGGCGTGTTCAGGTTTATTTCAATAGAGATGAGATTTGTCCGAACGATGACAAAAAGCTTTACAACGAGGTTTATAAACATCTTTTAGACATCGGAGATATTATCGGAATTGAAGGGGAACTGTTTAAAACCCAAGTGGGGGAGATGACGGTGATGGTGAAGAATTTCACTCTTTTAAGCAAAGCTCTTCGTCCGTTGCCATTTGCAAAAATTGATGAAAATGGCGTGATACACGATGCCTTTAATGACCCTGAATTGCGTTATCGTCAGCGTTATGTAGATTTAACTGTAAATCCGCAAGTTAAGGAAGTTTTCATCAAAAGAACTAAACTTTTCAATGCGATGCGTCAGTTTTTCAATGATGCAGGATATTTCGAGGTGGAAACACCTATTTTACAATCTATTCCAGGGGGAGCAGCGGCTCGTCCGTTCATCACTCATCACAATGCTTTGGATATTCCGCTCTATTTGAGAATTGCCAATGAATTGTATCTTAAAAGGCTGATTGTAGGTGGATTTGATGGCGTTTATGAATTTTCTAAAAATTTCCGAAACGAGGGAATGGACAGAACTCATAACCCTGAATTTACAGCAATGGAAATTTATGTTGCCTACAAGGATTATAACTGGATGATGGACTTTACCGAAAAACTTTTGGAACATTGTGCTATCGCTGTAAATGGCTCTACCAAAGCAACTTTCGGAGAACACGAGATTGATTTTAAAGCTCCCTATCCAAGAATTTCGATGACGGAAGCCATTCAGAAATTTACAGGTTTTGACATTACGGGAAAATCCGAAGACGAGTTAAGAGCTTTTGCCAAATCTATTGGAATTGAGGTAAATGAAACGATGGGCAAAGGAAAATTGATAGATGAAATTTTTGGTGAAAAATGCGAGGGCAACTTTATCCAACCGACTTTCATTACAGATTACCCAATAGAGATGTCGCCACTGACCAAGAAACACCGTAGTAAAGAGGGGCTTACTGAGCGTTTTGAATTGATGGTTTGCGGTAAGGAAATTGCTAATGCCTATTCTGAATTAAACGACCCGATAGACCAAAGGGAGCGATTTGAGGAACAACTGAAACTTTCAGAAAAAGGAGATGATGAAGCGATGTTCATCGACCAAGATTTCCTCCGTGCATTGGAATACGGAATGCCGCCAACGGCTGGTTTGGGTATTGGTATGGATAGATTGGTAATGTTCTTGACCAATAATGTATCTATCCAAGAGGTACTTTTCTTCCCACAGATGAAGCCAGAGAAAAAGGCTCCAAATTTTGAGTTAAATGAAGATGAAAAATTAATTTTGGATATTCTATGTTCCCAAGAAGAACCGATGGAACTTGCGATTGTGAAAGAAAAATCGGCACTTTCGGGTAAGAAATGGGACAAAGCCACGAAAAATCTCACGAAAAATAATGTGATAAAAGTAGAGAAGGTAGGAGAAATCGTGATGATGAAAATAGTATAAAAAAAGCCTCTCAAAATTTGAGAGGTTATTTTTTTGTTTAAATTTTTGTATAATTTTGGAAAGCCTCTTCCAAACTTTGATATTTTCCTTTAAATTCTTCTATGGAACAATCTTGAAGAATATTCCCTTGATGAATAAGAATAACCCTCGTGCAAAGTGCCTCCACTTCTTGCATAATATGAGTGGAAAGAATAATGGTTTTGTCTTGGCTAATATTTTTAATCAGGTTTCTGATTTCTACGATTTGGTTGGGGTCAAGTCCGTTCGTGGGTTCATCAAGAATTAGTAATTCAGGTTGATGAAGAATCGATTGTGCCAGTCCCACACGCTGTTTATAGCCTTTGGAAAGTTGAACAATTTTCTTTGATTTTTCAGGCATTAATCCCACTAAATCAATTACTTCCTCTATTCGTTCTTTGGGGATTTTGTGAATATCAGCCACGAATTTTAAATATTCCTTTACAAACATTTCTTGATACAAAGGATTGTTTTCTGGCAAAAAACCCATATTTTTTTTCGATTCAATAGGGTGCTGACTTACATTTTTCCCGTTAAACAAAATCTCTCCTTCTTCTATTTTTAAAACTCCCGTGATGGATTTCATTAAAGTAGATTTCCCTGCCCCATTAGGACCGAGAAGCCCCACGATTTCATTTTTTTGAATTTGAATATTAATATCATTAAGAGCGATTTGCTCCCCAAATTTTTTACTGAGATTGTAAATTTCCAAAGACATAAAAACACTAATTATCGCCCACAAATCTACGAAATTAGAATTTTATACCATAACTTTGCTTGAATTAAATTTTTTCGTTCTGATGAAACAATCCGAAATAGATTTAGAGGAATTAGAATATGCTTTGCAAAATTTTCAAGAGCTTTATAATATTGCTATTGATGATGAGGAGTTGCTGAAAATCAGTAGTTTTGAAGAATTATTAAATCTATTGGTGAGTAAATTTAATATAGAAACTACGCCACACGAAGAATGCAAAACGCAGAAAACATTTTATGAAGTTAGAAAAATTTTAATGGAAGTTGCTCCAAATACTCAGTACATCACACCAAAAACCAATTTGGAAGAACTTTTCCCCAAGGGAAATCGCAAAAGCAGATTGGCAATGCTAAAAAATAAAATGGGACTAAAAAGATTGGATATTTTAGGAATGTCCCCATTGGAATTTTGGATAATGGCATTAGGAATAATAGGCTCTATTATCTCTATTTTTATTGCTGAAAATTATAGTTGGGGAATGCTTTCATTGGCTTTCTTTATATTGTTTGGAGAAGCATCAAGAGGAAATACATTTAGGGTA
Organism: Flavobacteriaceae bacterium; assembly: GCA_030529185.1. Classification (GTDB taxonomy): domain Bacteria; phylum Bacteroidota; class Bacteroidia; order Flavobacteriales; family Weeksellaceae; genus JABCPE02. Next base: position 12,489 of record JAUMXI010000018.1, on the reverse strand, counting down.
AAAAATGTTGGAAGTTTGGTAAAATATATTCTCCGAGAACGAATGCTTTATGATAAATCTAAAATGAATATCGTTGAACTAAAAGAAATCATTACAGATTATTTTGCTGAGTATTTAGATGTTGAATCCAAAGAATTAATCAAAGTAAGATGGGGATTTTAACCGAAAAATAATATCTTTGTCTTATGGATTTGAGAGACCAATTAAAAAATCTTTTTCCTGACCATATAGAGCAGGATTTTGAGATGCCAGAGGAGAAATTTGAGCAGAAAAATCCTTTGGTTTGTAAATATGAAAAGAAAGGGCGAAACGGAAAACCAGTCACTTTGATAGAAGGTTTTGAAGGTAGTGAAAGCGATTTAAAAGAAATTTCAAAGAAAATAAAAACTTCATTAGGAATTGGTGGCTCCGAGAAAGATGGCGTGATTATCATTCAAGGGGATAATAGAGATAAAGTAATGAAAATCCTCCAAGAAATGGGCTATAAAACCAAAAGAGTGGGAGGGTAATAAAAAACACCAGAAGTGAGTGCAAAAAAAATAGTTTTAGGACAATTTTTTACCAAAGATTCTATTTGGTTGAGGAGTCACATTAAAGATTTTATAGAACAAACGAAATGCAATGTAGCTTATGACCCTTTTGCAGGAGAGGGACATTTACTCAATGCTGTTCAAAGTTTTGAAAATTTTGAAGCTTTTGTTGGTTTGGATATAGATGATAAATTGAAGTGGGAGCATAATGATTCTCTTATCAATATTCCCAAAATAGACAATGCTATTGCAATTACTAACCCTCCTTATATTTCAAAATATTCAGCTTCAAGAAAAGGGGTAGGACAAAATCTGAAAAAATATTTTGAAAACTCAGTTTATGATGATGTTTATTTAATAGCATTGGATAAACTTTTACAAGCTCAAAACAATGTAGTGGCTATTATTCCAGAAACATTCATCAACTCTAATTATCAGCAAAAAAACAAATTGGTATCTATTACTATTTTAGAGGAAAACCCATTTGAAGATACTGAAAATCCTGTAATAGTGGCTTGTTTCGATGGAAAAAAGAAAGATTATTCAGAGATTAAAGTATATAAAAACGACACTTATGTAAATACTTTGGAAAATTTGGAAAAAATGAGGCTCATTCCGAATAATTCTGTTAAAATGAAGTTCAATGACAAGCAAGGTTGGCTGGCTGTAAGGTGCGTAGATACTACCAATCCTAATGATATGCTAAAGTTTGATTTTAAAGAAAATATAGACTATGATTGGGAAAAAGGCATAAAAGTATCATCAAGATTATTAACTCTGATAAATATAGATATCCCAAAAGAAAGGCAAAAAAAATTCATCAATTGTTGCAATGAAATTTTACAAGATACAAGAGAAAAAACAGATGATATTATTTTTAGTCCATTTAAAGGAAATATGAAAAATGGACGAAGACGCAGAAGATTAGACTTCCTAACTTGCAGAGCTATTGTAGAAAAATCTTATTATGAAATCATACAAAATGACCAACTTAGATTATTTTAATTATTGTAAAGAAAATCCTGAGAAAATCCTTGACCCTTATTATAAAAAAGGCGTCTTGGTAATCCCTGAAAATTCTGATAGGCAAAATAATTTAACGGAACAAAATGCAAGATTAATCAATTTAATTACTACTTTTGAAACTCTAAAATCTTTTGGGAAAACTAAAGAAAACGAAGATATTTTAAAAATCATTCAAGAAGTTATAAACATTCTGATTCAGACCCAAAATATCAATTACTCAGCGTTTTGTCAATTCTTTATGGTGTATAATTCCAGTTTTTCTGTTTTTAAATCAATGAAAAAGGAAGAAAAATTTGATTTTATTTATGAAATGTTATGCAATTATATCCGAGAAAGACATCATATTTATCTATCTCACGGCTACTCAAACTCTATTTTGCAGGTAATGAGTGATAATTATTCCCATAAAAGAAACTCAAAAAGTGGAATAGAAAAAGTAGAAAATTTGTTTTCATTATATAATATCCGTAAAATCAGTTATTTTGAAGAATTATTAAAAGAAGATAAAGTATATTTTTTGCCTGATAAAGGTGCAAAGGAAATTTTTAAAAAGTTTTTAGAACATTTTAATCTGAAAATGGAATCAAGAAAGATAGAGCATAACAAACTTCCTGATTTAGTGATAAAATCGAATGAAAATTATTATATATTTGAATTAAAAACAATGAAAGAAGGAGGCGGCGGACAGAATAAACAAGTGGTAGAATTTGCTTATTTTATAAGGTTTAGCGAAGAAGATGAGAATGTACATTATATTACTTTTTTAGATTCCTTATACTCTAATGTTTTGTTTCAAGATAAGTCCCCTAAAATACAAGAACAAAGAAATTCAGTGGAAACCGCTTTAAAGGAAAACCCCAATAATTATTTCCTTAATACAAACGGCTTAAAATTATTCTTTAAAAACAATTTAAAATAAAAAAAATAGCATTATGATAAATAAATTAGCCGCATCGGAATTGGTGCTAAACCCAGACGGAAGTGTATATCACTTAAATTTATTGCCAGAAGATATTGCCGAAAAAATCATTTTGGTGGGCGACCCTGACCGCGTTCCAAAGGTTTCAAAATATTTTGATAAGATAGAAATTAAGAAAAATAAACGCGAATTTTACACGCATACGGGAATGCTCCGTGGAGAGAGAATTACGGTGATGTCCAGTGGTATCGGTACGGAAAACATTGATATTGTGATGAATGAACTGGACGCCTTGGCAAATATTGATTTGAAGCATAAGGAATTCAAATCCGAACATAAAGCCCTGCAATTATTCAGATTGGGGACTTGTGGCTCGGTAAATCCTGATGTGGAGGTAGATAATATGCTCGTCACTCAAAATGTAGTAGGACTTGATGGCTTATTGCATTTTTATCAGGATTATCAATTTGAAAATGAATTTAGTAGAAACTTTCTGGAAAAATTCCCTTACGAAAAAATCAAACCTATGCTTTATTTTTCGGATTGGTCGGAGGAAATTTCAGACTATTACAAAGATGCTAAATATCACGGAAATACGGCGACTTTCCCAGGTTTTTATGCTCCACAAGGGCGACAATTGAGATTGAGAGCTACCGATGAACATTTTTTGGAAACTTTAAATGATTTGGGCGTCACCAATTTTGAAATGGAAACTTCTGCCATTTATGGACTTTCCAAATTATTGGGGCATAAGGCTTTAACGGTAAATTGCGTGATTGCCAATCGCCGAAGAGGAGAATTTTCTGCCGACCATCACGCTTCGGAAAAAAATATGATAGAGTGGGTGTTGGAAAGGATAATAAAATAAAAATCAATCACTTATGAAATATGGAATAGAAGCAGCCAGTTTTTATGTGCCGTCTTTGTATTTGGACATTAAAGATTTGGCAAAATTTAGAAATATAGAACCCGAAAAATTAGAAAAAGGTTTGGGGTTGCATAAAATGGCAATACCTGATATTCAAGAAGATGTAGCCACTTTTGCTGCCGAAGCATTATTAAAGTTGATTCAAGATTATCATATCAACCCAAAGGATATTGGGCGAATTTATTTGGGAACAGAAAGTGCTTTAGATGCTGCAAAACCTACGGTTACTTATGCTGTGCAAATGGTGGAGCAAGTTTTAGGCGAAAGATGTTTTCAAAACTGCGATGTGGTAGATATTACTTTTGCTTGTATCGGTGGGGTAGATGCTTTGCAAAATTGTTTGGATTATGTTCGGCTCAATCCAGAGAAAAAAGCCATTGTAATTGCCTCTGATTATGCTAAATACGAGTTGGGTTCTACTGGGGAATATACCCAAGGCGGTGGGGCAGTGGCTGTTTTGCTCTCTTCAAATCCTCGTTTGTTGGAGATTAATCCCAAATGGGGCGTAGCAACAGAAAGTGTTTTTGATTTCTTCAAACCAAGAAGAGAAATTGAAAAATCAGCGATAAAAAACGCTCCTGAAAATGCTCCTGACAAAATGGAAATTTTCTGTGATGAACCCGTTTTTGATGGGCAATATTCCAATTTGTGTTATCAAAACAGAATCAGAGAAGCCTACGAACATTATAAAACTCAAAATTCGGTAGAAAAACCTTATGAAAATTGGCGTTATTTAATTTTTCATTTGCCTTATGCCTTTCACGGAAAAAGAGTTTTCACGGAATTATACAGCGTTGAAAATCAACAGCCTTTTGCTTCATTAGAAGAGCAAAAAGCATTAGCAAAATCAGAGGAATATTTGGCTTTCATTAATGAAAAAATAGAGCCTTCTCAAAGGGCAAGTTCTGAAATTGGCAATCTTTATACGGCTTCTATTTTTATGGCTTTACTTTCAGCGTTGCAAGTTTCTTACGATAGAAATGAAGAACTTTCTGGCAAAGAATTAGGCTTTTTCGCTTATGGAAGTGGTTCAAAATCAAAGGTTTTTGTAGGGAAAATCAATTCAGAATGGAGAGATATTGTTGCCCAATGGAATTTGTTTAAATCTTTGGAAAACAGGACAAAAATAGATTTTGAAACTTACGAAAAACTCCACAAAAAGCAAGTTTCTCAACCGATAAATCCCCAAAGAAAAGGTTTTAAATTGGTAGAAATAGAGCGAGAAAATCCCGTGCTTTACGGAGCAAGGAAATATGGTTTTAATATATAGAAAGTTTCTATATATCAATTAAATAAAATTTATACATTTTTTTATTTTTTTATATATTTGCAAATAATTGCAATCAAACATGAATATAAAAATTACCCCCCCCATATTTGGAAAAATCCCTTTATTAAAGGGCTTTTATAATCATAAATTTCTTATAAGTTATATGCAACTTCCTTTGTTGTGTATAACTTTTTTATATAAACTTAAGCAATAAAATTTTAGTGTATGAAAAATAAATTATGTATTTTGGGGCTATTAGGAATTTCTTTAGTATCAGCACAAAATATTGGTATTAACACAACCGAAGCTCCACAAGAAACCTTAGATGTAGAAGGAACTGTAAGGCTAAAAACCCCAGGTCCTAAAAAAAACAATGCCATACCTTTAGGAGTTACAGCATCTGGAAAGGTAATCGCAAAACCCTTTAACCAATACGGAACATCTTTTGGAAGAAAAACGATTAGAATAACAACGGGTAGTGATGGCATTAAAAATGGATATGATACAAAAATACCGACAAACGATAAAAATATTATTATTTCTTCTGTGGTAATAAAAAGACAAAACGGTACCTATCCAATATTTAGAATGCTTTCAGTACAAGATGGACAAGGCGGAAATACCTCTAATAAGCTCGTTTCTATTTATATTAATAATGAAGGAAGAATGATTCCTGAAAGCAAAAAAGGTCATATACAAGGTCTATTGCTTAACAGGAGAAACGCCACAGAAGCTCGTAATCCTATATTATTTGCTCCACCTTATGCCTACTCTTATCAAGGTAGTAATGGAAATTGGCATATTAATGTAGGGGTAGCAGGAGGAGGAGATATAGACACAGGAAATTTAATATGGACAATAGAAGTATTGGTAATAGACAAATCTTGGTCTTTATTTTCTAATACAAGCAGAGAATATGAGGTAGGAAATGACTCAAAAACATTAACAAGATTATAAACAAGAAATATAATGAAAAAAATATTTACAATACTATTGGCATTGGCAATACTTTCAGACGCAAATGCACAATCAGACAGAAAAATGGGGATTAATAATCCTAACCCTAAATATACTTTGGATATAGAAGGAAGTATGCGTATAGGAGAACTGGGCGTGTCCAAAGAAGGAGCAAAACTACTGGCTTGGGACCCAGATACTGGGCAGGTGGTATTCGCACCAGACCAAAGCATTAGAAAACCTTTTTATCATTTAATCTTTACAATTACTATAGATAATGACCCTTCTGAAGATTGGTCTCATAGAGCTAATTTAGGAATTGATTATAATAAATATACCGTGATAGTTACTCAAGCTAATTTGGTATCAAAAAATTTTTCTTATCAAAACCCTGATGCGGGAAAGTTGATGATTAGTGCTATGACGAAAGAGGAAAACTCCACAGCAAGTAAACACTCTCAACACGCACATATAAGAAATGGGGTAATTAAATTGCAAAATCTAAACGAACCCGACAATGCCAACGCTAATAATAGATTTTTAGGAATGTCATACCTTAAGGCAAATGTTTTTTTAGATGGCACTCATAAAAGCCCCCCTGAACCATTAAACGGTAAATACTATAGATTTGAGGGAGATTACGATTTGGCAAGAGTTACTTATATAGGCTCAAATACCTCCAATAAGCATCCTACACAAACTGGTTTGGCAAACAAATGGATAGTGTCTCTACTTGTAATGGATAACGAATTAGTAGAACAATTAAAATAAATTATTTACAATGAAAAATATTATACATATTATACTTTTATTATTTACAATTATAGTATATGGACAAAGAAAAGTTGGGGTTAATACCCCAAACCCAAAGCAGACATTAGATGTTGAAGGTACATTAAGAATAAGCAATACCACTCCAGGAAATGAAATCCCTAATGAATATTTAGCCATTCTACCCAATGATAATTCCGCTACCGATAGGCAAATTGTGGGTTATTCAGGAAGTGGGCAAGATAGACCTTTCCAAATTGTAAATTACACCTTCCATATATCTAAACCTACAGATGAGTTCATCAATGGGGCAGACCTTGATATTGACTCTGATAATTACACCGTATTGATTATGCAGTATAGATTGGTAGATGAAAATAATCGTCCTATTTTTATTCAAGCCGTAAATGCTACTTCTCCTACCGAAGCGGTTCCTATTGTTTCTCAAAGAGATGGAAATAGAGGAAAGGTGGAAAGGCATAACAATAATGGAACTTTCACTGCTGCTACAAGTGGATTTATTGCCACTCCTTCTCCTTTGGTAATGGTTTATCCAGAAGATGGCACTTGGAAGTTATACGCCGATTATCCTAATACAAAACCAGCTTCTTTTGTTTGGCGAGATTATTCAAATAAAATTGTGGAGAAAGTAGACTTGACAAAAAAATATTCTTGGAAAATAAAAATGCTCATCATTAAAAACACTTATGTGCATACACAAAGAATAACAGTAAGCAATCGTAATGGATATTATCCTGATTCACCTTTAAAGGTATGGGATAAAGATGCTCAAAATACTACTCCATAAATTATTAAATTATCAAGTCTCTTTCAAAGTTTTGAAAGAGACTTTTTTATTCATTAAATTCTTTTTTTATCCCCAAAAAAGTTTATCTTTGCACTAATGGAAAAGTTTATTGTATCAGCAAGAAAATATCGTCCGCAAGAGTTTGATACTGTTGTAGGGCAATCTCATATTACAGATACATTAGAACACGCCATTGATAACGACCAGTTAGCTCAGGCATTATTATTCTGCGGACCTCGTGGAGTAGGGAAAACCACTTGTGCAAGGATTTTGGCAAGAAAAATCAATGAAAAATCTGGTGCAACTGATGATGAGGGCTTTTCTTTCAATATTTATGAACTCGATGCAGCGTCTAACAACTCGGTAGATGATATTCGTAATCTGATAGACCAGGTGCGTTTTGCTCCACAAGTGGGGAAGTATAAGGTTTATATCATTGACGAGGTGCATATGCTCAGCCAAGCAGCATTTAATGCGTTTTTGAAAACTTTGGAAGAACCCCCAGCACACGCCATTTTTATCTTGGCAACTACCGAAAAGCATAAGATTATTCCGACCATTCTTTCGCGTTGTCAAATCTATGATTTTAAAAGAATTACAATTTCTGATATTCAAAATCATTTGAAAAAAATCGCCGAAAAAGAAGGGGTTTCTTACGAAGATGATGCTTTGTTTTTAATAGCACAAAAAGCCGATGGAGCTTTGCGAGATGCCTTGTCTATTTTTGACCGATTGGCAACTTTTTCACAAAAAAATATTACCCTTGCCAAAGCTGCGGAAGTTCTCAATATATTGGATTACGACCAATATATTAACATTGTAGATTTAGCTAAAGAAAACAATATTTCAGAGGTTTTATTGGCGTTTAATGAAATCGTGAAAAAAGGCTTTGACCCTCATATTTTTATCGCTGGTTTAGGAAATCATTTCCGAGATTTGATGATGGCTCAAAATCCTAACACACTGTCCCTCATAGAAGTAGGGGAGAATACCAAACAAAAATATGCCGAACAGAGCAAAAAATGGACAGCACAAGAATTGGTTAGCGGAATAGAAATCTGCAATCACGCTGATATTCATTACAAAACTTCTAAAAACCCTCGCTTAACTGTTGAAATTGCCCTAATGCAGTTGGCAAGTCTTATGACAACGGATTTGGAGAAAAAAAAAAGTTCATAATCTTAGCTCCATTACTACGCAATGACAATCCTAAAGATATTGATAATAAAGTAGTTAAATCTCAAATTGCGGAAAATATTGCCGTAAAAAAATCTGTTTCACCATTAGAAAAACCAAAGGAAAGCCTTGGAACATCTTCATTTTCCATTCAAAAATTTTTAAATAAAAAGGAGGAAAAAGAAGTAAAACCAACAGAACAAAAAACGGAAAGATTACCAGAAAATCATTTTTCCGAGGAAGAATTGCAAAGGGAGTGGAATCAATTTTTAAAAGAATTATCCATTAATAACAACTTGATTTTCAATGCTATAAAATCATTTAAAATCAATAAAATCAATGACCATCAAATAGAAGTTTCCTATGCTTCGGAAAGTGCTAAAACAGAGTTTGAGAGCGTTTCCATTGAATTTTTTGCGAATTTTAAACAGAAAGTCAATCATTTTGGGATAGAAATCATTTATAAATATTGCCCTGTCAAAAAAACAGAAATCGCATTGAGCAATCGCAAAATATTTGAAAATTTTGTGGAAATTAACCCTGTATTAAAAGATTTAGCAGAGGTAATGAGATTTGATTTTTCATAAAAATTTAAAACTAAAATCTATTGAAAAAAGGTATTGTCATAAAATCCACTGGGAGCTGGTATCAAGTTTTGGAAAATGATACGAAAGCTATTTTTGAAGCGAGAATTCGCGGAAAATTCAAACTGAATAAAAACCGATTAACCAATCCTTTGGCAGTAGGAGATGGGGTAGAATTTTCGTTGGAAAGTGATGGTATAGCGTGGATTACAGGCATTGAGGAACGCAAAAATTATCTCATTAGGAAATCGGTTAATCTCTCCAAAGAAGCCCATATTATCGCTGCAAATATAGATTTGGCGTGTTTTATTTTCACTTTGAAAATGCCTGAAACTTCGTTAGGATTTTTGGATAGATTTTTGGCGTGTTGCGAAGCATACAATATTTCTCCGCTGATTTTATTCAACAAAATAGACCTTTTAGATGAAGAGGAGACCAAGATTTTAACCCAAATAGAAAAAAAATATCAAAAAATTGGTTATCAAACTTTAAGGATTTCTTCGGTTTCAAAGGAAAATTTAGATAATTTAAAGGATATTATAAAAAATAAAATTTCTGTTTTCTTTGGGCATTCTGGGGCAGGAAAATCTACATTGGTTAATGCTTTACAGGAAGGTTTAGACCTCAAAACAGCGGAAATTTCGGAAACGCATTTAAAGGGAAAACATACTACCACTTTCGCTCAAATGCACTTTTGGGATTTCGGCGGAAGTGTGATTGATACTCCAGGAGTGAGGGAATTTGCGATGATTAATGTAGAAAAAGAGGAAATTCAGCATTATTTCCCAGAAATTTTTGAAATGGGAAGAGATTGTAAATTTCATAATTGTTTGCACATCAACGAGCCAAAATGCAATGTAATACAGCAAGTTAAAGAAAATGAAATTTCCGAAAGTCGCTACACTAATTATCTAAAACTAATGGAAGAAGCCCACGAGCAAAATATGCTATAAACTTTGTAAAAAGGCAAAACTTTCTTATTTTTGTAAGATTATGAATAAGATTATGAGTGCAACCAATGCTACGGAAATTTTAGCAGAAATAGAAAGTTCGTCCATAGAGGAAGCTCTGTTTTTTTTAGCTCAAAAATTTAAAGGTAAAGTTGTGTTTTCTACCAGTTTTGGAATGGAAGACCAAGCCATTACACATTATATTTTAAAGAATAACATTCCAATAAAGATTTTCACCTTGGATACGGGGCGCCTTTTTCCTGAAACTTATTCCACTTGGGACAAAACGACGATGACTTATTCAAATGTGATAACGCCTTATTATCCTGATGCTCATTTTATTGAAAATTATGTAAAGGATAACGGAATAAATGCCTTTTATAATAGCCCAGAACTTCGCAAAGAATGTTGCCATATCCGTAAGGTAGAGCCATTGAAAAGGGCTTTGGCAGGAAATGAAGTTTGGATAACGGGGCTTCGTGCCGAGCAGTCGCCCAACCGAGAGCAAATGCCACAAGTAGAGTGGGACGAAACGAATAAAATCATTAAATTTCACCCTTTATTGCATTGGAAAACAGAGGAAGTAAAGGAGTTTATTCACAAAAATCATATTCCGTATAATCCGTTGCACGATAAAGGTTTTGTAAGTATTGGCTGTCAGCCTTGTACCAGAGCGATTAAAGAGGGAGAAGATTTCCGAGCAGGTCGCTGGTGGTGGGAAGATAAAAGTAAAAAAGAATGTGGTTTGCATTTCAATCAAGAGAAATAGGAATTATGAATATATTTGAAAAAGGCGATTATAAACCAGTACCGAGTTCGTTTAGAATGAGAGGCGTAATTGCATTAGATGAATTAACAAAATTTCAAGAAGAATTTAATTCGTTTGACACCGATACAACCATCAATGAAATCAGAGATGCTATTGTTGGAAATTATTTGGATTATGATTTGCTCAATTTTAACAAACACGGATTTGATTGCAAAAGTTCAAAAACAGGAAAATTTTTGGAAGTTAAACAATGTAGCATATTTTCTAAACGATTAGGCGGAACTTGGAATGATACCAATGAAGAGAAAGCGAAAGCATTCAGTGATAGCAGGTTATTTACAGCCGTTGGTGTTTGGAAAGGAGCTTCCGATTTGCAGTTCATTGTTTATGGGCAACATCCAAATTTAGGAAAATATTTATTGGAAAGAGTGAGAGCAGTTGCAAATACTTCTACTCGTTCTACCCAAAATGTAGGAATTGAAAAAATGATAAAAGATTATGGATTTTCAGTAATTTGTCCGCCAAGTAAAACCAAAAAGTTTGTACATAATCTACTAATTAATTATAAAAAAGATTTAGGTAAAATAATTAAAGAAGATGACATCAAAGAAATATACGATATATAACAAATCCTGCTACGGATTATCTGAAATACAGCATCAAAGCATTGATGCCCTTATTACAGACCCTCCTTACGGAATTTCTTATCAAAATAATTATTGGGATAAAGACTTACCTAACCCTCAAATTTGGGAAAATTGTTTTAATATTTTGAAAGAAGGAAGTTTTGGTCTTGTTTTTTCATCTGTTCGTTTAATGCATCGCCTAATGGTTAATTTAGAAGATAGTGGTTTTCTAATTAAAGATGTTTTATTTTGGTCGTACCTTAACGGAATGCCTAAAAGCCGTGATATTTCATTAGAAATTGATAAAGAATTGGGAATTGAGAGTAAAATCATAGGAGAATACAATTATGTACAGGGCTACAAAAAAAATGGAGCTGACGACTATTATACCAAAGAACCCAAATACAAAAAAGAACCTACATCAGAACTGGCAAGGAAATATAAAGGAGCAGGATTGGGTATAAAACCAGCTTATGAGCCAATTATTTTAATACAAAAACCTATCATTACTGAAAAAAATATCGCAAAAAATATCATTAAAAACGGAGTGGGAGCATTGAATTTGGAAGAAACTCGTATTCCGTACCAAGAAGGAGAAACCAAAGTGGGACATAATCCACACCCCATTGGGAGAGTGGCTTCAAATATTTTGAGGGTGGAGGAATTTGGCGATGAATACGATAAATTTTTCCTTGTACCAAAAGTGAGGCAAAACGCCGAAAAATACAATACGCACCCAACAAAAAAACCTGTCGAGTTGATGGAGCATTTGGTAAAACTCATTTCTTTTGAAGGACAAACCATATTAGACCCTTTTTCTGGAAGTGGAAGCACGGGTGTTGCTTGTTTATTAAATCAAAGAAATTATATAGGGTACGAATTAGAAGAAGAATATTACCACATATCGGAGAGAAGAATGGAAGAGGTAATTAATAAATTATCAAGTAATTTATTTTATGTGTAAAATACAACTTTTAAAATTATAAAAATGGATTATTTAGAGCAATTGGAGGCGGAAGCCATACATATATTCAGAGAAGTGGCGGGGCAGTTTGAAAAACCCGCATTGCTTTTCAGCGGAGGGAAAGACTCTATCGTGCTGGTGCATTTGGCATTAAAGGCGTTTCGCCCGTGTAAATTCCCCTTCCCGCTGGTGCATATTGATACGGGGCATA
>JAUMXI010000017.1 GCA_030529185.1 Flavobacteriaceae bacterium | reverse complement strand
ATGAAATGGTATTTAAAGTAATTAGAAAAGTTTATAAATATTAAATTAAAATTAAAATTAAAATTAACATAAAGATTAATTAAATTTGATGGGTTTCTAGGCTCATCTTTTTTATTAAAAATTTTAACAAAATACTACTTTGTATTGCATAGTAATTTTTATTTTGTATATTTGCAGTGTGAAAATAGAAAACGAGTAGTAGAATTAGATTAAAATTTTTAACAAAATGAACATAGAAAATACCAAAGCACAGATGAGAAAAGGGATTTTGGAGTTCTGTATTCTGAGTTTAATTAGCCGAAAAGAAATGTATGTATCTGATTTAATCAGTGCGTTGAAGGACGGAAAATTAGATGTTGTAGAAGGAACGCTTTATCCACTTTTAACGAGATTGAAAAACGCAGAAATTCTTTCTTATCGTTGGGAAGAATCTTCTGGGGGGCCACCGAGAAAGTATTATCAAATCACGGACAAGGGGCGAGAGTTTTTAGCAGAATTAGAAAAAACTTGGGGTGAATTAACTGAAGCAGTGAATCAAATTATCAACAAAAGACTATTAAAATGAACAAAACAGTATCCATAGCACTAGCGGTTTTTTCCTTTATGATAGAGGAACATGCTTATATTAAACTAAATGATTATCTCAACGCACTTCGTAAGTCTTTAGCAGAGGACGAGGTAGAAGAAGTAATGTATGATATAGAAATCAGAATAGCAGAGATTTTTAACGGACTTTTAGGCAAAAGAGAGGTGGTGAGTAGTGATGATGTAGAACGAGTGATAGAGCAAATTGGTACTCCTGAAACCATAGAGGAGCAGGAAGAAACTTATTATTCGGAGAAAACAAAATCTCAAAAGAAGCACAAAACAAATGCCCAGCAGAAGCAATTATTTCGCGACCCACAGAATAGAAAAATCGCAGGGGTTTGCTCTGGTTTAGCCCATTATATTGGGATTGATGTAGCAATTATGAGGGTGATTTGGGTGGTTTCCTTATTTATTTTCGCTGTTGTTCCAGTATTGGTGTTTTATGCTTTGCTGTGGGTAGTGATACCAAAGGCAGAAACAGCATCAGATTTCTTAAAAATGAAAGGAAAACCTATTGATTTTGATAATTTAAAGGAAGAATCCGTTCGTTTTGCGAGTGAATCTGGTAGAAAAATTGGCGAATTTTACGAGGAAAATAAACCTGCAATCGTAGAAGCAGGAGGTAAAATTTGGAAAATGGTTAGAACTATTTTAGGGGTGATATTTATTATTTTCTCTCTTAAAATTGTCATAGGAATGATATATGCTGTATTAGGAATATCAGGAAGTATAGGCTTGGCTGAATTTCAGGATATTGATTTCTTCTTTGAAAATAGAGAAATGAAGTATGTCCTTTCAGGAATGGTAGCCACTATTTTATTAGCTATTGCTATCTTATTTGCAGGAATTGGAGTGAAGTTTTTATCTCCTAATATTAGAATCAGAGGGTTCGGAATAGTATCAGGATTGTTTATTGCTCTTTTTATTGGGTTGGTTATCTACTTTTCAATACAGATGACTTGGTTAGATAATATCTATACGGGAACTAACCGAGAAGAAGAAAATATTGCTTTGGTTGCTCCTCAAAATAAATTGGAATTAGATGTGAAGCGAGTAATTATTCCGCAAAATTTTAAGGCATATGATGATAAATTTTCAGACAAGAAACGCGTTTTTGAAAGAGACCGCCCAGATGTTTATATCACGAGAAAATACGGAATAGAAGCACCTTATCTTATCGTGAAGAAAAAAGCAGAAGGCTACAATCTGCCAATAAGATTGAGCGTTCCCGTAGAGGTAAAAGAAGGGAGAATTTTATTCCCAAATTACATCGGTTATTCCTACGAACAGAGATTGAGGGATTACGATGTAAGCTACGAGTTGGCTGTTCCTCAAAATATGCAAGTGGTAGATTTGAGCCAAGGCGGATTAGATATTGATGGCGATGATGACTGGGACGATATGATAGAAATTGACGATGATGATTTTCCGTTTCAGAAAGGCAGTAATATCAGAATAGAAACACCAAATGATACCATCACTATAAAAAGACAATAGTCTAAAACGAAACCTTAACTAATTTTAGTTGAGGTTTTTTTATTGCCAAAAATAAATCTTTATATTTGTCTTTTAAATAATGAAAAAATGGGCTTAAAAAAAATCATTGCAAGTATTGCATTAAAGTTGATGGGCTGGGAAATTGTGCTGGATGGAGATAAGGAAAACCTAAATCGTTGTGTGTTGGTCGTTGCTCCCCACACGGATAATTTGGAATATGTTTTAGGAAATTTAGCCTATTGGAAACTCGGAAAACCATTGAAAGTCATCATCAAAGATGCTCATACTAAAGCTTGGTATGGCTTTATAGTAAAGGCTTTGGGGGGAATAGGCATTGATAGGTCTCAGCGTAATAATTTGGTGCAGTTTGTGGCAGACCAATTTAAAAAAGAGGATTTTAGTTTGGTAATTGCTCCAGAGGGAACGCGTAAGTGGGTGGCAAAGTGGAAGCTGGGGTTTTATCATATAGCAATGACTGCTAAAGTACCTATCGTATTGGGAACAGCGGATTTTAAAACGAAAAAAATTCATTTAGGAAAAAAAATCAGCGTTGAGGACTTGGAAACTCGTTCTTTGGAGAGTATTTTAGATGAAATTCAGGAATATTACAAAGATTTTACTCCGAAATATCCCGAAAATTGGAATCCTAAAATTTATTAAAATCAATGGACAAAGCGAAGATTTTAGAAATGCTAAATGCCCAATGTGCTAACACTTTAATGGAAACTTTGGGGATAGTTTTCACCGATTTGTGTGAAAATTCTCTATCTGCTACAATGCCCATTACGCCTTGTGTTCATCAACCTTTTGAGATGTTGCACGGCGGTGCGAGTGTGGCTTTGGCGGAAACTTTGGGTTCGTGTTTGTCCAATATTTCTCTGCAAAATTCTGGGCAAATTGCGGTGGGAACTCAAATCAATGCTCATCATTTAAAAAGTAAAAAAAAAGGTGAACTGAAAGGTATAGCCAAGATTTTAAAAAAGGGCAAAACGCTTCATTTGGTGGAAATTGAAATTCGAGATGAAGAAGATCAGCTCATCTGCCACACGACAATGACGAATATGGTTATCAATAAAAATTAATCTATGCGTTTCCTACTTTTTCGCCTTCCTAACGAGAATAAATTTTATTGTATAAAAGGTCAAGAATTAGGGCAAAATCTCGCTTCTTTTTTCCCTTTTTGTGATGGAGAAATTTTGCATTTGCATTCCGATAAGGTAGAGCAAATTTCAAAGGAAGAAATCTATAAAATATTGGATAACATATCTTTACCGATAGAAAAAGAGAAAATAAAATTTCCCACAGAACGAGAATATTTCGCGAAAATAGAACGAACCATTCAAGAAATTAAAACCAATCAATTGCAAAAATTGGTCATTAGTCGTCCTATTTATCAGCGGGTTGAAAAGTGGGATTTGACTCAAATTTTCTTAAAATTAACTCAAAAATATCCTCAAACCTTATGTTATCTCTGGAAAGATCAAGATAAAATTTGGCTGGGTGCAACTCCTGAAATTCTAGGGAAATACAATGCTCAAAACTCTATTTTTGAAACGATGAGTTTGGCGGGAACATTATCTAAATCGCAAGAGTGGAGCGATAAAGAAAAGGAGGAGCAAAAGGCTGTCACAGAATACATTAGCAATATTTTGAAAACTCACACAGATGAGATAGAAATTTCCGAAGTGAAAGACCAAATTTTAGGAGAAATCAAGCATTTGCGAACGGATTTTAGAGCGAAAATTCAGAAATCGGATTTAGAAAGTTTAATTCAAAAATTGCATCCAACTCCTGCCGTTTGTGGTTTTCCTACTTCGTTTTGCAAAACTAAAATCAAAGAAATAGAGGCTTATCCGAGAGAATATTACACAGGATATATTAAGATTGCAATGCCCAACGATGAAGTTCATTTCTTTGTTAATCTTCGCTGTATGCAAATTTTTAGAAATTCGGCGATACGTTATGTGGGAGGAGGAATTACAGCAAAAAGCAATCTCAAAACCGAGTGGCAAGAAACTGAAATGAAAGCTAGAATGTTACGAAATATTTGGAAGTTAAAATAAATTTTGTATATTCGTAAATATTATAAAAAAATTAAACAAATATTTATGGATGTATCAATTATTTTAATGATTTTAGGAGGGGTGATTTTTTATGGACATTATTTAGAAAAAATATCTGAAAAAATAAGCGTTCCCGATATTTTAGGTTTGGTATTTTTAGGGGTATTTATTGGTCCTATTATGCAATGGGTAAGCCCAGATGACTTTGGGATATATGGCTCATTATTAAGTACTTTGGTTTTAGCTCTTATCTTGTATAGCAGTGGTTTGGGAATGGATGTGGAAAAGTTAAAAGGCTATGTAAATGCTTCTATGGGCTTGGTTTATATAGGGAACTTTGCTACTTGGGCATTGGTAAGTGCGTTGGCTTATTTTATTTTTGATATAAATGCTTTATCGGCATTATATGTAGGAGGGGTGCTGTCGGGGACATCATCGGCAGTAGTTTTGGTGTTTATCAAAAATTTGAATTTAACGGATAAAACGAAAAATATCCTTACAATTGAGTCTGTAAAAACGGATATCTTTAATCTAGTTTTCCCTTCTGCTATTTTAGGTGTCATGCTTACAGGTGATTTGAGTATTGGTAAAATAGGTTTGGATATTGTGCTCCTTTTCTTTATCTCTTTAGGGATAGGTGTGGTATCTGGCATTGTTTGGGCTTATATCATCAATAAAATTCCTGTGGTAAAAGAAACTAAGTTTTCTACCATTTGTGCAATGCTCGTGGTGTATGGCTTAACTCAATATCTTGGCTATAATGGAGCCTTGATGTCTATTGCTTTTGGAATTACTTTGGGGAATATCGGTGTTTTTAAAAGAAATTCCATCGTAGAAAAATTAGTACCACAGACTCAAAATATTGTGACTAAAAAAGAGGTAGATTTCCTTTCAGAGATTAACTTTATCTTAAAAGTATATTTCTTCATCTATGTAGGAATAAGCATTCAGGTAGATAGTTTCAATACATTGGCTTGGGTGTCGCTCATTATCTTATCAATGTTTGTATTGAGAGCTATTATCGTGAAATATGTTATCAGTAAAGATACGCCATTGCTGGATAAATCAATGATTTCCATAATGAGACCCAATGGTATGGCAACAGCCGTAATGGGAGGATTGCCCTTGGCTCAAGGCTATGTAGAAGGAGAAGAAATTCAGTCTATCTTATATTCTGGTTTGATATTGAGTATTATCATTACCAATATTTTATTTTTCCTTTTAGATAAAAAGATAATATTGCCTTTTTATAAAAGTTTTTATGGAGGTAAATAAATAAAAAAGGTGAGAAATTAATTTCTCACCTTTCGTTTTCTTATTCCCACTCAATGGTTGCTGGTGGTTTGCTGGAAATGTCGTATGCTATACGGTTAATTCCTTTTACTTCGTTGATGATTCTGTTAGAAACTTTTTCTAAAAATTCATAAGGAAGTTTGCTCCAAGTAGCAGTCATAAAATCAATGGTATTGGCAGAGCGAACTACGGCAGTATATTCGTAAGTTCTCTCATCTCCCATCACACCTACCGATTTCACAGGGAGAAGCACCACGAATGCCTGACTTACTTTATCATAAAGCTCGTTTTTATAAAGTTCTTCAATGAAAATATCATCAGCTTCTTGCAAAATTCTCACTTTTTCAGCATCTACTTCTCCTAAAACTCTAATTCCTAAACCAGGACCAGGGAAAGGATGTCTATGCACCAAATGGCTTGGAATTCCCAATTCTTCGCCTACTTTTCTTACTTCATCTTTAAATAATTCGCGAAGTGGCTCCAAAAGTTTGAATTTCATATCTTCTGGAAGTCCGCCCACATTATGGTGAGATTTTATCACCGCAGAAGGTCCTTTAATGGATTGGGATTCAATAACATCTGGGTAAATTGTTCCTTGTGCCAAAAATGTTGCACCTTCTATTTTCACTGCCTCTTCGTTGAAAACTTCAATAAACTCATTTCCAATGATTTTTCTCTTTTGTTCTGGGTCGGAAATTCCCTTTAATTTAGATAAAAATCTTTCCGAAGCATCAATACATTTGATGTTCATTTGGAAATGCTCTCCGTAGTTTTGCATTACTTTTTTGGCTTCATCTTTTCTCAAAAGTCCGGTATCTACAAAGATGCAAGTCAGCTGGTCGCCAATAGCTTTGTGGATAAGCACGGCAGCCACTGAGGAATCTACGCCACCAGAAAGCCCTAAAATTACTTTCTCATTTCCTACTTTTTCTTTGATTTGGGCAACGGTAGTATCAATATAATTGGTCAAATGCCAATTTTTTTCTGCTTTACAAATGTTGAAAACGAAGTTTCTGAGCATTTTGCTACCTTCCTCGGTGTGTGTTACTTCTGGGTGAAACTGAATAGAGTAAAGTTTTTTCTTCTCGTGGGAAATTCCTGCAATTACTCCTGATTTGGCATTGATTTCAAAGCCTTCTGGAAGCTCCTGAACTTCATCAAAATGGCTCATCCAAACGATGGAATTTTGATCAACCCCATCAAATAAAGGACAAGATTTTGTGATTTCTAAATTAGATTTCCCGTATTCTCCTTTGCTTCCTTTCACTACTTTTCCGCCGAGTAGATGGGCGGTTAGTTGCATTCCGTAGCAAATCCCCAAAATTGGAATGCCTAAATCAAAAATGGCTTTATCTACTAAATGTGCGTCTTCTGCATTTACGGAAGACGGTCCTCCAGAAAGGATAATTCCGATAGGTTTTTTAGCTTTAATTTCTTCTAATGGTGTATTAAATGGCACGATTTCGGAATAAACCTGCATCTCGCGTATTCTTCTGCTAATGAGTTGGTTGTATTGTGAGCCGAAATCTAAAACGATAATACCGTTGTTCATAAAATATTGATTATTATTTAGTTAAACCAATGTCCTGTCTATAATAAGCGTAATCAAAATTAATTACAGGAGCATCTTCATATACTTTTTGTCTTGCTTCCTCGTAGGTTTTTCCAGTGGCTACCAAATTCAGCACTCTACCGCCAGTTGTGATGATTTTATCGCCCTCGTAAGTAGCTCCCGCAAAGAAAACTTCACTGTTTTTTACTTTATCTAAATTTTCAATGACCAAGCCTTTTTCAAAATCACGAGGATATCCACCAGAGGCGATAACGAGGCAGACTGCCTTTTGGTCAGCGAATTTTAATTCAATTTCCTTCCCATCAATACAATCATTAATGGTATCCAAAAGATTATTTTCTAAAAGTGGAATAATCACCTGTGTTTCAGGGTCTCCAAGACGCATGTTGTATTCTAATAGGTAGCACTCATCATTAGAAACCATTAGCCCAAAGAAAATAAAGCCTTTGAATTTGAGCATATTATCTTGAATACCTTTCATTGTAGGATTCATAATATCTTTGATGAATTTTTCCATATGCTCAGCAGTGAAATGAGGGTTAGGAGCTACAGTTCCCATACCTCCTGTATTGGGGCCTTGATCGTTGTTTCCTAATTTTTTATAATCTTTTACAGAGATGCAAGGGAAGAACTTTTCACCATTGGAAAAGGCAATTACAGAGGCTTCAAAACCTTGCAAAAATTCTTCTACTACAATTCTAATTCCCGCATCGCCGTAGATTTTTCTAATCATAAAATCGTGAATGGTAGTTTCAGCTTCCTCCAAATCATTACAAATAACTACTCCTTTACCACTTGCCAATCCACTTGCTTTGATAACCAATGGAAAAGTATGATTTTTAACATATTCAATTGCTTCGTTATAAGACTCAAAAATTTCTGCTTTGGCAGTTTTTACGCCGTATTCTTGCATAAATTTTTTGGAATAGGCTTTGCTCCCTTCCAATAGAGCGGCTACTTTTTTCGCCCCGAAAATTCTTAAACCTTCTTTTTGAAATTCATCTACAATTCCTTCTACCAAAGGAGCTTCTGGTCCTAAGATAGTCAAATCAATATCTTCTTTTTTAGCGAATTTCACAAGGTCTTCAATACTGTTTTCATAAACTGTAGTGCCCAATTTTTCTGTTGAGGCATTTCCTTTTGCAAAATAAAATTGAGTGATTCTATCATCTTGTTTTAGTTTCCAGGCGATAGCAGACTCTCTTCCGCCGTTTCCTACAATGAGTACTTTCATAATGTGTTAATTATTGGATTTTCTACAAAATTACAGAAATTATTTTTAAAACCTTATTCCTTTTTTATTATTTTTTCTAAATCATTATCTTTGTCAAAAATTTTAACACGAAATAATATGTATTGTTCAGCGGAAGAAGCATTATCATTGATAAAAAGTAATGATAGAATATATTTGCAAGGGAGTGCTTGCACGCCTAATTATTTGGCTAATGAATTGGCGAAACGTAATGGCGAGTTGGAAAATGTGGAGGTGATTTGTATGAATGTTCAGGGTGATATAGAAATCGCAAAACCTGGCTATGAAAAGAGTTTTTATATCAATGCCTTGTTTGTTTCTGCACCAGTTAGGGAAAATATCAATAGTGGGAGAGGGAGTTTTGTTCCGATTTTTTTAAGTGATATTCCAGATTTATTTAGAAATAAAAGAATGCCTCTTGATGTGGCGATTATCCATGTTTCGGAGCCAGACCAACACGGAAATTGTTCGTTGGGGCTTTCTGTGGATATTACTCGTGCAGCGGTGGATAGTGCGAAATACATTATTGCACAGGTCAATCCTCAAATGCCGAGAACTCACGGAGATGGGGTAATTCACATCAGCCAAATTGATAAAATGGTGTGGCACGATACAGAATTGATGACGGTGGATTATGCCTCAAAAGTGGAAGAAGAAGAATGGCAAATTGGGCGAAATATCGCTGAAATTATAGATGATCGTTCAACGCTTCAAATGGGTGTGGGAACGATTCCCGATGCTGTTTTGAAATGTCTTAACAATCATAAAGATTTGGGAATTCACACCGAAATGCTCAGCGATGGCGTAATTGATTTGATAAAAAATGGAGTGGTTAATAACAAATACAAGAAAATTCATCAAAACAAAAATGTGACGAGTTTCTGCTTCGGAACAAGAAAACTCTATGATTTTGTAGATGACAACCCTGCTTTTATTTTCCTTGATGTGGATTATACCAACGACCCAAGGGTAATTAGAAGAAATCCTAAAATGGTGGCGATAAATAGTGCAGTGGAGATTGATTTAACGGGGCAAATTTGTTCGGATAGTATTGGTTCTTATCATTATAGCGGAATTGGTGGGCAGGTAGATTTTATGAGAGGAGCAGCTTTGAGCGAGGGAGGAAAAGCCATTATTGCCGTCACTTCAAGGACGAAAAAAGGAGTGCCAAGAATTACACCATTCTTAAAGGAAGGAGCAGGCGTGGTGACCACGAGAGGGCATATCCATTATGTAGCAACAGAATACGGAATTGTGGATTTGCACGGAAAAAATTTCCAACAAAGAGCTAAAGCCCTAATTTCCATTGCTCACCCAGATGATAGAGAAATGTTGGAAAAAGCTGCTTTTGAGAGGTTTAAGATTTAAAAATAAAAGAAACAATTTTGAGTTTTCAAGATTGTTTTTTTCTCTTAAAATAATGAAAATGTGAAAGTTATAAAGTTTATAATCCCAGCACCATTTTCGCAATAGTAAAATAAATCATTACACCAAGAATATCATTGGAAGTAGTAATAAAAGGTCCTGTTGCAATAGCAGGATCTATTTTATTTTTATTTAAAACAATAGGAATGATTGTTCCAATCATTGCGGCAGTGATGATTACCGTCAAAAGTGCTATAGAAATTGTGATGGACAGCATCATATCGTGGCGATTAACCAACAGATTGAATGAGAGGATTAGCAATGAAAGTATAGCCCCCGATGCCGCTGAAACACTCACTTCTTTTAGTAAAGTTTTAAAGGTGTTGCTTCCCAAGGTGTTATTAGCAAGACCTTGAACGATAATTGCCGATGCTTGAACTCCAATATTTCCAGCAGTAGCGGCAATCAGTGGAACAAAGAAAATAAGTGCTGGATAGCTTTCCATTGCGTCTTGATTTCCTTGTAAGACACGAGAACCTACCAATCCCCCCACCATTCCGATAAATAGCCAAGGTAGGCGGGCTTTGGTCATATTAAAAATGGTATCTGTAGAGTCAATATCTTGGGCAATCCCCGATGCCATTTGGTAATCTTTTT
This sequence comes from Flavobacteriaceae bacterium, assembly GCA_030529185.1. Classification (GTDB taxonomy): domain Bacteria; phylum Bacteroidota; class Bacteroidia; order Flavobacteriales; family Weeksellaceae; genus JABCPE02. The sequence goes on along the minus strand of JAUMXI010000017.1, from coordinate 24,964 downwards.
CAGCCTCTTCTTTGATGAAATCTATCACATCATCAATCGTAATTCTTCCTACCAATTTATTTAAAGCATCTACTACTGGAACTTCAAAAAGGTCGTATTTTTGCATATATCTCGCCACATCTTCTGCGGTTTGATTGTCCTGCACAGCGTGAATTTTAGAGTTATAAACCTCTGATATTTTGGTGGAAGTACTGGTGGTCAAAAGTTTCTTTAAACTCAGTATTCCGAGCAGTTTATCGTGGTCATCTACTACATAAATAGAATAAACTTCCTCCATTTTTTCGGCGAGTTTTCGCATTTCTTTTACTGCAGAGATGATGGATAGGTTGTGATCTATTTTTACCAATTCGGTTGCCATAAGACTTCCCGCCGTGCCTTCATCGTATCGCAAAAGTTCTACAATGCTATTGGCAAGTTCTTCGTCATCAATGTGTTGGAGGACTTCATTTTGTTGCTCTTCAGGAAGTTCAGAGATAATGTCGGCAGCGTCATCAGAGTCTATTTCTCCGATGATTTCCTCGGCGATTTCTTTTGTAGAGAAGGTTTTAAGGAATTCTTTTCGTTCGTTTTCATCTACATAAAGGAGCATCTCGGCGGACAATTCGTTGTCCATTAATTCATAAACGAATTCCTTGTCAGCACTATTTAAATTTTCAAAGAAGTGAGCAATATCAACCGCGTCCATTTCGGTGATGATTTCCAAAACGGCTTTGGCATTTCGTTCATTAACATAAGAGATTAAAGTATTGTAAATTGCTGTTTCTTTGATCATAATTTTCCTTTTGTTGTTTAAATATTAGCGTTTTTCCACTCTTTTGTGAATTGAATAAAATCTTCCACTGAAAGCTCTTCAGCCCTTAAATTTAAGAATTGATGAGTTTTAAGTTGTTCTGGAATGTTCAAAACTTTGAGGGCATTGCTGAGTTTTTTTCTTCTCTGGTTGAATCCCGCTTTTACAATTTGTTTGAATAAAATTTCGTTTCCTTCCAAGCCTTCTTTTGGATTTCTCATTAATGAAATCACCCCAGATTTTACTTTAGGCGGAGGGTTGAAAACATTTTCATTTACCGTGAAAAGATATTTTACATCATAATATGCCTGAACCATTACGGACAAAATTCCATAATCTTTGGTTCTCGGGACGGCGGCAGTTCTTTCGGCGACTTCCTTTTGAAACATTCCCGTCATCTCAGGGATTTGTTGGTAATTATCAATGATTTGAAACAAAATTTGCGATGAAATATTGTAGGGGAAATTCCCAATTACAGCCACTTCTTCATTAGGAAAAACGCCTGAAAAACTTAATTTTAAAAAATCTCCCACAAAGTGTTTTTCTTCTAATTTTGGGTAATGTTTTTTGAGATAATCAATGGATTCTGTGTCTATCTCTGCCACGAAAATTTCCTTTTCCGTTTCCAAAAGATACTTGGTAAGCACGCCCATTCCTGGTCCAACTTCCAAAACACGAGAATAACCTTCCGAAGAAAGTCCATTGGCGATTTTTTTGGCAATATTTTCATCGGTTAAAAAGTGCTGACCGAGATGTTTCTTTGCTTTTACACTCATTTGCAAATTTTGTATTTGGGGCAAAGATATGTTTTTTGTATCAAAAGTTTATGATTTTATTAACATTGATTTTTGGAGATTGCTTTTTGTCTTTGCGAGATTTTTTCTATTTTAGCCAAAAATTTACCGAATGGCAAATACAATAGATGATTTTAATAAGAAAAGACTGCGTTCTAGCAATATTACGGTGACGATCAGTATCTCTCTGGTTCTTTTTTTGGTAGGGCTTTTTGGCTTGATTTTAATTAATGCACAAAAATACTCCGATTACATCAAAGAGCAATTGGTGGTAGAGGTTTATTTTCAGGAGTATTTAGACCCGAGAGATGCCAAAAAAGTGGATGCTTATCATCAAGAAACTTATCAAGAAGTATTGAAGCAACCTTATGTAAAGAAGGCGAGATTCATAACAAAAGAAGAAGCCTCTAAAATTGGAAGAAAGCAGTTGGGAATTAATACGGAAGCCTTATTTGAGGAGCATATTTTTCCGCCATCTATTGAGGTTACGCTCTTCCCTGATTACATAGCCCCTGATAAAATAGAAGGTGTAATTAAACAATTGGGCGAAATAAAAGGCGTTTTAGAGGTAAAAAACGATAGTAAATTTACGCAGGAAGTTTATTACAATCTAAATAGAATTTTGCTTTGGATTGTAGGTTTTGCATCATTGTTTTTAGTGATTGCTATCATCTTGATTAACAGTTCAATTCGTTTAAAGATTTTCTCTAAAAGATTTATTATCAAGACGATGCAACTCGTAGGGGCGAGAAGAAGATTTATCCTGAAACCATTCATCAAAGAGGCGGTTATCATCGGGGTGATTGGGGCTTTTATTGGTTTGGTATTGCTGTCCATCGTTTGGTATTATTTCACGAAAGAAATTGGAGATGCTTTTGTGCAAGATACAGGAAAATTTATGTGGCTGATACTTTTGGTAGTCGGTGTAGGGATTGCGATTACGGTATTAAGCACGATTTTTGCTACTTGGCGATTTTTAAAATCCAATATGGATGATTTGTATTATTCATAGTTTAAAGTTAATAAATAGTAAGGTTCGCAGAGATTTCTTTGCGGACTTTATGCTAAAATAAGTTTAGAGATGAAACAAAAAAATACTGAGAGAGAAAAAAATCCTTTTTATTTTGGTAAGAAAAATTTTAAATTAATGCTAATCGGGTTGGGTCTCATTGTTTTAGGTTTTGTTTTAATGATGGGATACGGTGCTAATACCAGACCTGATGGCTCATTTGATGCCAATTATTGGAATGAAGATATTTTCTCTGTGGTGAGAATTAGAATTGCTCCATTGTTGGTGATTTCAGGTTTTGTAGTGCAAGTGTTGGCAATTTTAAAAAGAAAATAATGGACATTTTAGAAGCGATTATCATTGCAATTATTGAGGGATTAACGGAATATTTGCCCGTCTCTTCTACCGCACATATGGGCTTTACGGCCGCATTGATGGGAATGGAAGAAACCGAATATTTAAAAATGTTTCAGGTTTCCATTCAATTTGGAGCAATTTTGTCTATCGTAGTGCTTTATTGGAAAAAGTTTTTTGATGTCAATAACCTTCAAATTTATGTAAAATTAGCTTTCGCTGTAATTCCAGCCTTAGTTTTAGGAAAGTTATTTGATGAAAAGATAGAGGCTGTTTTAGGAAATCAGATTGTGATTTCTTGCGTTTTGATTTTAGGGGGAATCGTGCTACTTTTCGCTGACCAATGGTTTAAAAATCCGACCATAGACAACGAAAAAGATATTTCCATAAAAAAAGCCGTGATGATAGGCTTTTACCAATGTTTGGCAATGATGCCAGGAACTTCTCGTTCAGCAGCTTCCATTATTGGAGGAATGTCTTTGGGGCTAACCAGAAAAGCAGCAGCAGAGTTTTCATTTTTCTTGGCTCTACCTACGATGATGGCAGTCACGCTTTATTCCATTCTTATTAAAACTTGGGAAAATGGAGAAAAAGGCTATCAAATGATAATGGCATCATCAGAGAGCATTCAAGCCTTTTTGATAGGGAATGTTGTGGCGTTTTTAGTATCTCTTATCGCTGTGAAATTCTTTATCGGGATTTTGTCAAAATACGGGTTTAAATTTTGGGGCTGGTATAGAATTATCGTGGGGATAGTGCTTTTAGTGTATTTTTATATGATAAAATAAATTTTTTATGAATTTAGAAGAAATACAAAATGGGCAAATTTTTCTGCTGGATAAACCTTTGGATTGGACTTCCTTTCAAGCGGTAAATAAAATGAAGTTCAAAATTAAAAAGGAATTCAAACTAAAAAAAATAAAAATAGGACACGCAGGAACATTAGACCCAAGAGCCACAGGATTATTGATAGTCTGCTCGGGGAAAGCTACTAAAAAAATTTCTGAAATTCAAGATGCTCCCAAAGAATATTGGGCAGAGATAAAAATAGGCGTACAAACGGAATCTTACGACACTGAAAAACCTGAAATTCTACCCAAAGATTATAGCCATATTACAGAAGAAATTGTAGAACAAACTTTAACGAAATTTTTAGGAGAAATAGAGCAAAAACCACCTGTTTTTTCAGCGATAAAGGTAGATGGAGAAAGGGCGTATAATTTGGCAAGAGCAGGGCAGGAGGTAGAAATGAAATCTCGCAAAACGACCATTCATTACATAAAAGATATTCAGATTAATTTTCCGATGGTGAGTTTTCTGGTGGGTTGTTCCAAAGGGACTTATATCCGTTCTTTGGCTCACGATATTGGTCAGGAATTGGGCGTTGGAGCATACCTTACCCAGTTGAGGAGAACCAAAATCGGTGAATATTCAGTAGAAGATGCTACGGACAAATTTTTAGAAAATAATTTCCGTTTTTCAGAAGATTAAAAAAAATAGGTTAAGTTTATTAACCTATTTTTTAGTTTTATTTTTGACTTTGCAAATATTTTTGCCACTCCCAAGTGGTTCGTAAAGCTTCTTCTAATGGTGTATCTGCCACCCAGTTGAGTTCTTTTTTAGCTTTGCTAGCATCTGCGTAAGCGATGGTAATATCCCCTGCTCTTCGGTCGCAGATTTGATAAGTAACTTCCACGCCATTGGCTTTTTCAAAAGTTTTTACTATTTCTAAAACGGAAGAGCCTTTGCCTGTTCCCAAGTTGAAAATATCAATTAAAGTATCAGATTTTTCAGCGATGAGTTTTTGAAGTGCTTTTAAATGGGCTTTTGCCAAATCTCCGACATAAATATAATCTCGAATTGCTGTGCCATCGGGGGTTGGATAATCATCACCCCAAATATTGAGTTTTTCCCTAATTCCTGCTGCGGTTTGCATCACATACGGCACCAAATTATTCGGAATCCCTAATGGTAGTTCGCCTATTTTAGCCGAAGGATGAGCACCAATCGGATTAAAATATCTCAATAAAGTCACTTTTTTCTGATGTGCATTGGCAAAATCTTTCAAAATATCTTCGCCCATTTGTTTGGTTCTTCCGTAGGAAGATTCGGCGGGTTTCATTGGAGTGTGCTCATCAATTGGCATTTTGTCGGCTTGTCCATAAACCGTGCAAGAAGAACTGAAAATAAAGTTGGAAATATTCCTCTCCTTAAATTCTTGCAATAAATTGATGAGCGAAATAAGATTATTCTCGTAATAATCTATGGGCTTGATTTGGCTTTCTCCAACAGCCTTAAAAGCTGCAAAATGAATACAGCCCTCTATTTTATGAGCCTCCAAAACTTGGGCTATTAACTCTCTTTGTTTCAAATCAAAAGGGTAAAAAACAGGTGTTTTTCCTGTGATTTCCTCTATGCCGTTTAGAATTTTTCTTTCGGTATTGGAAAGGTCGTCTATGATAACTACCTTAAAATCATTATTTAATAATTCTACTACGGTGTGAGAGCCAATATATCCCAAGCCACCAGTCACTAATATTGCCATTTTAATTTTTACGCTATTACACTAATTCGTACTTTAAAAAAAAGTTTTTTTCTTTTATTAATTACGATGAATTTTTAAAATCTTAATGTGTGGGATATTTCATAATCTAATCATTAAAAAACTCCAAAACTGCGTTGGTAATGTATTTTAATTGCTCTTCATCTAATTCGGTGTGCATTGGAAGAGAGATGACTTGATCTAATAATTTATCCGTATTTACAAAATCCGCTGGGTCGCTTTCTTGGTAATAAGCCTTCTGATTACGAAGTGCCACAGGATAATAAATCATCGCAGGGATTTCCTTTTCGGCTAAAAATGCTTGTAATTCGTTTCGTTTTCCGTTTAAAATCTTCAATGTATATTGATGAAAAACATGGGTGGAATTTTCTGCTTTTTTCGGAGTAAGAATATGTGGGTGGTTGGCAAAGGCTTCATCATAGAAATTTGCCGCCTTTCTTCTGGCCTCGTTGTAAGAGTCCAAATGTGGGAGTTTTTTTCTTAAAACAACAGCTTGAACGCTATCCAAACGAGAATTTACGCCAATTTCATCATGGTAATATCTCTTGTACATTCCGTGATTGACAATCCCTCGGATTTTATACGCCAAATCATCATCATTCGTAAAAATCGCACCGCCATCGCCATAGCAACCCAAATTTTTGGAAGGGAAAAACGAAGTTGTCCCAATCGTCCCAATCGTTCCTGCTTTTTTTTGAGTGCCATTAGAGAAAATAAAATCTGCTCCAATCGCTTGTGCATTATCCTCAATTACAAAGAGTTGGTGTTCTTTTGCGATCTTCATAATTTCCTCCATATTAGCACATTGCCCAAAGAGATGAACAGGGATAATTGCCTTTGTATTCGGGGTAATGGCTTTCTTAATTTTTTCGGTATCTATGGTAAAAGTATCATAATCTACATCTACCAAAACAGCTTTAAGTTTCAGTAAATGAATAACTTCTACGGTTGCTGCAAAAGTAAAATCGGTAGTAATTACTTCATCGCCTTCTTTTAAGTCTAATGCCATTAGGGCAATTTGAAGAGCATCGGTTCCGTTAGCACAAGGAATTACATTCTTTACGCCCATATATTCCTGTAATTCAGCTTGAAATGAATGCACTTCTGGACCATTGATAAAGGCTGCCGATTCAAAAACATTCAGCACTGCATTATCCAATTCGTGTTTTATTTTAAAATATTGATTTTGTAAATCAACCATTTGGATTTTTCTCATAAATGAAAATTTTTTGGTAAAAATACAATTTCTATTCTATTTTCCATAAAATTATGCGAAAAATCATTTAAAAAAGTATTGGAAATTTCAGAAAAAATCTTAACTTTATAAAGGAAAAAAGAAGTTTAATTTTAAATACATTTTAGATTATGAAACAGAGAGTTCCAGTATCACAGATTATGACTAAAGAATTGGTGACATTGACTACAAAAGACAGCCTAAACGATGCGGAAAAATTATTTAAAGAGTACAAGGTAAGGCATTTGCCTGTAGTGAGTGGTAAGGAGTTAATCGGAATTTTGAGCCATTCAGATTTGTTGAGGATAAGCTTTGCGGAATTATCCGATGATGAAGAAAAAGTAGATGCTACCGTGTTTAATATGTATAGTATAGAGCAAGTAATGGCAAAAAATCCCGTGAGTGTGAGCCCAGAGAAAACCATTAGAGAAGTGACGGAAATTTTATCTCAACAGAGTTTTCACTCTTTGCCAGTGGTAGAAAATGGCGAATTAAAAGGAATGATAACCACTACGGATTTACTCAATTACTTTTTAGATCAATATTAATAAAAAACTCCTCCATTTCAAGTGAAGTGGGGGAGTTTCATTATGAAAAAAGAAAAATTTTTAGTGTTTCAAACTTTTCATCTCTTCTTTTATTTTACTTTGAAGAAAATCAGATGCTGGGATAAGTGGCAAACGCAAATGGTTTTTGATAATTCCCATTTCCGACAAAACGGTTTTGATGCCACAAGGATTTCCCTCTGCAAATATTAATCTTGTAATCTCTACTAATTGATTATGAATGCTGTAAGCTTCCTGCACTTGGTTTTCTTTTGCGAGTTGGAGCATTGTAGAGAATAATTTAGGATAAGCCTGACCGATAACGGAAATCACTCCCTCGCCCCCAGCTAATGCCACAGGAAGCGTATATTCGTCATCTCCAGAAAGTAGAGAAAATCCAGCAGGTTTTTTCCTCAAAATATCAAAATATTGAGTGATGTTTGGGCTTGCCTCTTTGATGATGGAAAGATTTGGAAATTCTCTTGCTAATCTCAAAGTAGTAGAAGCCTCTATATTTTGCCCCGTTCGCCCTGGCACATTATAAATAATGATATTTTTGCCAGTAGAAGCCAAGGTTTTATAATGTTGATAAAGCCCTTCCTGATTTGGCTTGTTGTAATAAGGGGAAACGGACAATACTGCCGAGAAAGCACTCAAATCTGTGTTTTCTATCTGTTCTTTTACTGCCAAAGTGTTATTCCCCCCGATACCCAAAACCAGAGGCAATCTTTGTTGATTAACCTTGATAATATGCTGAATTATTTGTTTTTTTTCTTCATCGGAGAGTGTTGCAGTTTCAGCAGTGGTTCCTAAAACTACCAAAAAATTAGTGCCATTAGCAATGTTGTATTCCACTAATTTTGTTAAAGCATCAAAATCAATGCTTAAATCTTCATTAAAAGGAGTGACCAAAGCAACTCCTAAACCTTTTAAAGTTTTCATCTATTTTTAGTCAAAAATTATATGAGCAAAGATAATAAAAACCGATGAGAATTAAGATGAATTTTTCTTAAAAAAGTTAGGTTTTTTCCTATATTTGCCCATATTTTATTTGAAAATGAAGGTTAAGTATTATTTATCGGTTGGAGCCTTGTCAATATTGATGGCGTGTGGTTCGGCTTTACAACTTACGGGAGTGGAGGCGAAAAAAAACATTTCTGTAGCTCAGGAAATTATTGAAAACGATGAGTTTGTGAAAGTTATCATGCCTTATAAAAGTAAGCTGGAAAAAGAAATGAACCAAAAAATTTCTTATACGGCGGTGGAACTGAATAAATCTGGGCAAAATAGCAATTTGGGAGCAGTTTTGTCGGATTTTCTTTATGATGGAGCGGTGGAATGGGCAAAAGGTAAAGGCTTTACAATTGATGCAGTGGTGCTCAACGCTGGGGGAATTAGAAGTAATATTCCAGCAGGAGATATTTTGGTAAAACATATTTTTGAAGTAATGCCTTTTGAAAATGAAATGGTCATTGTAAAAATGAAGGGCGAAGATATGCAGGGCTTGTTTCAGTATTATGTAAAAACGCAAAGAAATAATCCTGTTTCTCATTTGTATATAGAAGTGGAAAATAATAAGTTGGTTAAGGGGCTTGTCAATGGAGAAGAACCTCGTAAAGGGAAAGATTATTATATCGCTACTTCGGATTATTTGGCTCTCGGAGGGGATTATATGACTTTTTTTGCCAAAGGAGAATTGATACGCACGAATGTAAAACTTCGGGATTTGTTTATGGAATATTTTAAGAAAACTCCAGAAGTGAAAGCTAATACTGACATTCGTTTGAAGTTTAGAAAATAATTATAAGCATTGAAATGATGAATAGAAAGGAATTTTTAAAAATATTAAGTGGAGGAGCTTTGGCAACGGCTTTTTTGCCCAATTCACTTTTGGCGAATAGAAGGGAAGGGAGTTCTGTTCAAAAAATTACAATTTTACATACCAACGACCAACATAGCAGGATAGAACCTTTTGATGCAAATAGCAAAACGCCTAACCAAGGGGGATTTGCGAGAAGAGCAACTTTAGTGGAACAAATCAGAAAGGAGGAAAAAAATGTTCTTTTGTTTGATTGTGGAGATATTTTTCAGGGGACGCCTTATTTCAATTTATTCGGTGGAGAATTGGAATTTAAGCTGATGTCTATGATGAAGTATGACGCGGCTACAATGGGAAATCACGATTTTGACAATGGTTTGGAGGGATTTCTAAAAGCCCTTCCGAACGCTAAGTTTCCTTTTATTTGCTCTAATTATGATTTTTCTAATACTATTTTAGATGGGAAAACAGAGTCTTATAAAGTCTTCAAAAAAGGAAATATTAAAATTGGTGTTTTTGGTTTGGGAATTGAACTAGAGGGCTTGGTAGGGAAAAAACATTATCAAGAAACGAAATATTTAGACCCGATAACAACAGCTCAGCATTATGCCGATTTTTTAAGGAAAGATAAAAAATGCGATTTGGTGGTTTGTCTTTCGCATTTAGGATTTGATTTTGGAGCAGAGAGTAAAAAAATATCTGATAAAAAAGTCGCTATTCACACTCATGGTATTGATTTGATACTCGGTGGGCATACGCATACTTTTTTGCCAGAACCAAAGGTGTTTCAGAATAAAATAGGCAGAAATGTGCTGGTCAATCAAGTAGGTTGGGCTGGTTTGCTTTTGGGGAGAATAGATTTTTACTTTGATGACAAGAAAAAAATCAAGGGAATTTCTTGGAATAATCAATGGATAGATGACACTATAAGGCTTGCGTAATGACCATCACGGGCTATTTATTGTCTTATATGAAGTATAATGACCACGATGCCATTGTGCATTTTTTTACTCGTGAAATGGGTTTTCAGACCTATTTTATGAAAGGAATTTATACGGCGAAAAATAAGAAAAAAGCTTATTTATCTCCATTAAATGAAATTACTTTTGTGGTAAATGAGCATCAAAAATCGGGTTTATTGAATATCAGCAAGATAGAGCAGGTGAAAGCAGTGGAATGTAGTGATATAAGGGCTTCTTCGGTGGCATTTTTCACTGCAGAGTTCTTACAATATATTTTGAAAGCGGAGGTAAAGCAAGAGAATATTTATCAAGCGATAGAAGTATTTGTAAATCAATTGAATAATTATAATTATCAGGCTCATTTTGTTTTTTTAGTGGAACTTTTGAAAGTACAGGGAATTTCTCCTCTCAGAGGCGAAGGCGATTTTTTAAATCCAGAGTCTGGTTGTTTTGAGAGAAGTATGGTTCATCGTTTGTTTAATGAGGAAATTTCAGTTTTGTGGAAGCAAATGACTTTAGAAAATGACAATATATATAGTGTGAAAATTAAAAATTCTTTGAAGGGTGATTTTTTAGATTCGGTTTTGTTGTATTATCATTGCCATTTCCCAGATTTTAAAACGCCCAAATCTTTGGAGATTTTAAAACAAATTTTTGCAGATTAATGCTTAATTGAGATGAGAATAGATAAATTTTTGTGGAGCGTTCGCTTTTATAAAACCCGAAATATTTCGGCGGAAGAAATCAAGAAAAATAGAGTTTCTATCGGCGAACAAATCGTGAAAGCCTCCCGAGAAGTAAAGGAGGGCGATGTGCTTGAGATAAGGAAAAATCAAATCAACTATAAAATTAAAGTGCTTCAAATTCCTAAAAGTAGAATTGGGGCTAAATTGGTTCCGCTTTATATTGTGGATATGACCGAAAAAGAGCAATACGAGCTGTTGAAAACGAGAATGCTGTCGCAGGATTATTATCGTAAAAAAGGTGAAGGAAGGCCTACTAAAAAAGACCGAAGAGATATGGACGATTTTATGGAATTGGACGGCTGGGAACATTTTGAGGAAGACTGGAATGAGTTTGATGACGAATAAAATTTGCTTTTTACAATAAATCTCAATATTTTTGCCAAAATTTATCCCGTGAAAAATATTAGTTTGGTTTTTTACATTTTAGCAGGAGTATTGGTGGGTTGGTATTTTTACCAATATGAAGACTATTATCTTTATGTAGGAGGTTCAGCTTTGTCTTTTGTTTTACTTAATTCCTTAGTGGTCTATTTATATAGAGGTTTCAAACAAAAACCTATGGCGTTGATGAGATTTATGGGGATTAATTTTCTAAAAGACTTTTTATGGGCGGGTTTTTGGATGTTTCTGATTAAGGATAATGCAGCTTTGGCATTGTTTTTAGCAGGAATTTTTTTATTACTATCTATCCCTATTTATATAGCAGTATTAAGTGAGCAAAAAAAATAATTTAAAAAATCTGATAAAAATCAATTATAAATACTTTTAAACTTCAATTTAATTAAATATATTTGCAAATCAATAAATATAAAAATGAACCAAAAATTTTATTCATTATTTGTAGCCTTGATGCTCGTTTTTGTAAGCGGTTGGGCTTATGCAGGGGAGCATAAAGCGGGAGAAGAAAAAGAGTTTAACCCTTCAGAGTTGATTAATCACCACATTTATGATGCGAACGAGTGGCATCTTGCTACACTAAATGAGGGAGAGGAGAACGAGAAGCATATTACCATTCCATTGCCTATCATTGTAAAAGATAATGCGGGTTGGCATATCTTTATGTCAAGTAAGATCTCTCACGGCGAAGTAGTAGAGGGCTATACTTTGGACCACGGAGTATTGGTTAATAAAAATGGATTAGAAAGAGCACAGGTTTTAGATTTATTCAAAGGGACGGAAAATGTATTTTACGATTTGTCTATTACTAAAAATGTGTTTTCTTTATTTATTTCGGTAATTATCATTTTGGCGTTGTTTATCTCAATGGCAAATTCTTATAAGAAATCATTAGTTCCTACAGGAGTGGCAAAATTATTTGAGCCAGTAGTGATTTTGGTAAGAGATGGAATTGCTATTCCTAATATTGGTTCTAAAAAATACAAGAAATTTATGCCGTTTTTATTATCTATATTTTTCTTTATTTGGCTGAATAACTTATTAGGACTTGTGCCATTCTTCCCTGGTGGAGCGAATTTGACAGGAAATATAGCAGTGACATTATCTTTGTCTTTATTTACACTTTTTACAATCTTATTGAATGGGAATAAGGATTTTTGGAAGCATATCCTATGGCCACCTGTGCCATTGTTGTTGAAGCCTATTATGATTCCTTTGGAGATTATCGGTATATTTACAAAACCATTTTCTTTAACAATGCGTCTTATGGCAAACATTACAGCAGGGCATATTATGATTTTGAGTATCATTTCATTGATATTTATCTTTAAAAATGTGGGGTTAGGAGCGGTTTCTGTTCCGTTAGCTTTGTTCGTTTCTGTTCTGGAGTTGTTGGTAGCAGCATTGCAGGCTTATATATTTACCATATTGTCGGCCTTGTATATTGGTATGGCGGTGGCAGAGCATCATCACGACGATGCCCACGGACACGCAGAAGCACATTAGATTAATTTAGAATTTTAAAATAATAATTTTTAACATTAAATATTTTTATCATGGAACAGTTAAATTATGTTGCTATCGCGGTAGCAGTATTGAGTGTAGCGTTCGGTATTTCTAAAATTGGTTCTCACGCAATGGATGCTATTGCAAGACAACCAGAAGCAGCGGATAAAGTACAAGCAGCGATGCTTATCGCTTGTGGTCTTATTGAAGGTGCTGGACTTATCGGTCTTATCTTCTCTGCACCATTTATGAAGTAATTGAAAGATGTAATCTTGGTAGTGCGGTTGGCTCTACCAAGATTATCTTAAAATTCTGTGAAAGAAATATTTTAAAATCAAAAAAAATAAAAATATAAAATAATGATAACACCAGGATTAGGTTTACTTTTTTGGATGACTTTGACTTTTGCAACTTTGATGTTTCTTTTAGCAAAGTTTGCGTGGAAGCCAATTCTTAACGCTCTTAATGAAAGGGAAACATCTATTGTAGATGCTTTGAATCAAGCAAAACTGGCGAGAGAAGAAGTTCAAAACTTAAAAGCTGAGAATGAAAGAATTATCCAAGAAGCAAGAATTGAAAAGGATAATATCTTGAGGGAAGCGAGAGAAGTGAAAGATAGAATCATCAATGAAGCTAAGGATATCGCTAAGGCAGAAGGTGATAAAATGCTAGAAACTGCAAGACACTCTATTGCAATGGAAAAAGCAGCAGCGGTAGAGGAAATGAAAAATCAAATCAGTATTTTATCATTAGATATTGCAGAGTTGATTTTGAAACAAAAATTAGATAACAAAGACGCTCAAAATAGTTTAGTAGCGAATTTTTTAGAGAATAAAAACCTTAATTAATTTTATGGGTACAATAAAAGTTGCTAAAAGATATGCTCAGGGATTATTAGATTTTACAAAAGAAACTAATAACATAGAGGTAGTCTTTAATGAAATGAAAGATGTAGCAAAAATTATTTCAGATTCAAAAGAATTGAGAAGTTTTTTTGCTACGCCGATTATTGATACAAGACGAAAATTAAGCATAGCAAAAGAGATTTTTTCTAAATTCTCTCCTACCACCCAAAATATGATTGCATTAGTCATTAGACAAGGAAGAGAAAAATTTTTAGGAAATATAGCAGAGGAATATATAGAAGGCGTAGAGGCTCTGAAAGGGGTGCAAAAACTTACAATTACTACGGCAGAAGAATTATCTCCTCAAAGTATCGAGAAAATTGTTAAATCTTCGGTTTTAGTAGATAGTTCAAAAGAATATCAAGTGAAGTCTATTATTAACCCAGAGCTTATAGGAGGCTATGTTCTTCGTGTAGGAGATAAACAGATAGATAATTCTGTAAAAACTCAGCTGAGTAATCTTAGAAAAGAATTTCAACTTAATTAGTAAAAACATCCAATAAAATGGCAGGAATAAATCCAGCAGAAGTATCTGCAATATTAAAACAACAATTAGCGAATTTTGATACTCAATCCAATGTAGAGGAAGTAGGAACGGTATTACAAGTAGGAGATGGTATTGCTCGTATCTATGGTTTAGAGAATGTGCAATATGGAGAATTGGTGAAGTTTGAAAGTGGAGTTGAGGGGATAGTATTGAATCTTGAAGAAGATAATGTAGGGGTAGCCCTTCTTGGTGAATCGAAAAAAGTAAAAGAAGGAGATACCGTAAATAGAACCAATAGAATTTCTTCTATTAAAGTAGGAGAGGGGCTTTTGGGAAGAGTGGTGGATACATTAGGTAATCCTATTGATGGCAAAGGAGTTATCACAGGTGATTTGTATGAAATGCCTTTGGAAAGAAAAGCACCAGGGGTTATCTATCGTCAGCCTGTAAATGAACCTTTGCAAACAGGTATCGTAGCGATTGACTCTATGATTCCAATCGGAAGAGGACAAAGGGAGTTGATTATTGGAGATAGACAAACGGGTAAAACTACCGTAGCGATTGATACTATTCTTAATCAAAAAGAATTCTATGATGCAGGAGAACCTGTATTCTGTGTATATGTTGCAGTAGGGCAAAAAGGTTCTACAGTAGCACAAATTGTAAGAACATTAGAGGAAAAAGGAGCAATGGCTTACACTGTTGTAGTAGCTGCAAATGCTTCTGACCCTTCGCCGATGCAGGTGTATGCTCCTATGGCAGGTGCGGCAATTGGGGAGTATTTTAGAGATACAGGTCGCCCAGCATTGATTGTTTATGATGATTTGTCTAAACAAGCGGTGGCTTATCGTGAGCTTTCTCTTCTATTGAGAAGACCACCAGGGCGTGAAGCTTACCCAGGGGATGTGTTCTACTTGCATTCAAGATTGTTGGAGAGAGCTGCAAAAATTATTAAAGATGATACTATTGCTTCTCAAATGAATGACTTGCCAGAGGCTTTAAAACCAATGGTAAAAGGTGGAGGTTCATTAACGGCTCTTCCTATTATTGAAACTCAAGCAGGGGATGTATCTGCATATATTCCTACCAATGTGATTTCCATTACAGATGGACAGATTTTCTTGGAGTCTGATTTGTTTAACTCTGGGGTGCGTCCAGCGATTAATGTGGGGATTTCAGTATCTCGTGTAGGGGGTAATGCTCAAATCAAATCAATGAAAAAAGTTTCTGGGACATTGAAACTTGACCAAGCTCAGTATAAAGAATTGGAGGCGTTTGCTAAATTTGGTTCAGACCTTGATGCAGCTACTTTGGCTGTTATCTCTAAAGGAGAGAAGAATGTGGAAATCTTGAAGCAACCAGTGAATTCACCACTCCCTGTGGAAGACCAAGTAGCGATGATTTATGCAGGAACAGAAAACTTGTTGAAAGATATTCCTGTAGCAAAAGTTAGAGCATTCCAAAAAGAGTATGTTGATATATTGAAATCAGTGCATCCTGAAGTAATGTCAGCCCTTAAAGCAGGGAAAATTGACAAAGATTTGACTGATGTGTTGAGAAAAGTAGCATTGGAATTAGTAGCAAAGTATAATTAATAAAAATTAAGATTAAGAGTTCTTGTGAAATGAGAATTCTTAATCTTGCTAAATATAAGTTTATCAAATGGCGAATTTAAAGGAGATTAGAGGCAGAATCACATCTATATCATCTACGATGCAGATTACTAGTGCGATGAAAATGGTTTCCGCAGCGAAACTCAAAAAAGCACAAGATGCCATTACGATGCTTAGACCTTATTCTGAAAAACTTCAAGAGCTTATTGAGAAAGTAAGTACAGGAGAAGGAAACTTATCAGAATACGCTCAAAAAAGAGAAGTGAAAAAGATTCTTTATATTGCTATCTCTTCTAATAGAGGTTTGGCAGGTGCGTTTAATTCATCTGTTATCAAAGAATTGAATGCAAATTATAAAGAAAATGAAGAGGTAGAGATAGAAGTGCTTACTGTTGGTAAAAAAGTTTTTGATTCTATTAGAAAAACAAAAACTGTTTATAGTAATCAAAGTTCTATTTATGATAGTTTGAGTTTTGAAGCAATTGCTAAATTGACAAACGGAGTAATGTCAGATTTCAAGGAAGAAAAATTTGATGAAGTTTATTTGGTTTATAATCAATTTGTTAATGCTGCTACTCAAAGAGTAATTACAGAAAAACTTTTGCCAATAACAATGCCAGAGAGGGCAGAAGAAGAAACGGAATCTGACTATATTTTTGAGCCAAACAAAGAAACGATTTTGGAAACATTAATTCCTAAATCTATCAAAACTCAAGTTTATAAAGCTGTCTTAGATTCTATTGCTTCAGAACACGGAGCAAGGATGACGGCAATGCACAAAGCTACAGATAACGCCAAAGCATTGAAAAACGAATTGGTAATATTCTATAACAAAGCTCGTCAAGCAGCGATTACGAATGAGATTTTGGAAATCGTTTCTGGTGCAGAAGCATTGAAGAAAGGATAAAATCATCAAGATTAAATAATAAAAAAGAAGTATTAGCCATTTCTAATGCTTCTTTTTTTATGTACTTGCGTATTTAGATTGAATTTTGTTTAAATGAAAATGTTTGTAAATAAAACTTAAATTTAAAAGCGTTTAATTTTATTAATGCAATAATATTCTAAACACTTTATTGATAGGGCTTTTATTAGTGTGGAAAACTTTTAAAAATAAAATCTCTTTTTAGGAGAATAAAACTTTTATTTCTTTCTATTTTTGTAATTGAAAAATTAGAATTTGTTGAACAGAAAAAATAAATAAATATGGCTATTTTTGACAAGAGAGAAAACTACAAACCTTTTGAATATCCAGAAATAATGCAGTTTGTGGATGCTATGAATAAATCTTTTTGGGTGCATTCAGAGGTAGAATTTACAGCAGATGTTCAGGATTTTAAGTCTAATTTAACACCCATAGAAAAAGAAGCGGTGAAGAGAGCTTTGTTGGGAATTGCCCAAGTAGAAGTATCCGTAAAGACTTTTTGGGGAGATTTGTATGACCTTTTTCCAAAGCCTGAATTTAATGGATTGGGGGCAACTTTTGCGGAGTGTGAGTTTCGCCACAGCGAGGCGTATTCCCGTCTTTTAGAGGTTTTAGGCTACAATAACGAGTTTGAAACTTTATTGGAAGTGCCAATTTTTAAGGAAAGAAATAAGGTTTTGAAAGAATATTTGGCAAAAAATAAAGAGAATGCGTTGGAGAGAATTTTATTTTTCACTTTGATTATTGAAAACGCCTCCTTGTTCAGCCAGTTCGCTACGATTTTGTCTTTCACGCGTTTCAAAGGCTATATGAAAAATGTTGCAAATATTATCGCTTGGACTTCGGTTGATGAGCAACTTCACGCCAATGCAGGGATTTACATCATCAAGAAAATTTTTGAGGAATATCCAGAAAAAAAGGAACAAGCCATCGGAGAGGTAAGCGCGTTTATTAAAAATTATATTGAATTGGAGGACAAAATGTTGGATTGGATTTTTGAGGAAGGCGAATTGAGTTTCTTCACGAAAAAAGATTTGGCAAACTATATGCGTTATCGTCTGGACGATTCTCTTGTGCAGTTGGGGATTGGGCGTCCTTTTAATATCTCATCGGAGGAAGTAAAGCCAATTCTTTGGTTTGAGGAAGAGGTGTTTGCCAATTCTCTGGACGATTTTTTTGCGAAACGCCCAGTAGATTACACCAAGCACGATAAATCCATCACAGCGAATGATTTGTTTTAATTAAACTAAATGTTTTTAGAAATGAAAAGATTTTTTTTGATTTTAACAGCAATTTTATTGATTTTCAGTTGTTCTAGAAAAGACAAAGTGGGAGAAACTCCAAAACATAGATTGGGTGAAATTCCAGAAATTCGCCATATCGATATGCCTACTGAGGTGAAGAAGGAGAGTAATGAATTAAAAGTATCATTACTGATTTCGCATCGATTTTTTCAATTAGAGGAAAATCAGAGTAATCAAAAGTTTGTTGCACTTATTGAAAAGGCACAAAAAAATGGAGAGTTTTTGACTTTCTATTTTAAGGAAGGTACGAATAAAATTGTAAGAGTAGAGGAAATTTCGGAGGAAGATAAAAAGATGTTGGAACGAGCTTCTATCCCAATAACGAAAGTAAATTCTAATCTACAATCCATAGTTCCTGATGAGGCAACATTGAATAAATTATTTGAGGAAATCAAGACTCAAACTTGTTCTTTTGATAAGAAATATCCTTGTATTTCGTTTGATTATCCTGAAGATGGCTGTTATGCAAGAGCCCATAAGATGAAGCAGTTTTTAGCTCAAAAAGGTTATGATTGCGAAAAACAGTTTATTTATGGTAATTTGAGGATAAGATATGATGGGATAACACCAGAGAGAGGAGGCTGTTGCGTAAATTGGAGCTATCACACTTCTGTTTTGGTTTCTTATAGAGATGAAAGAGGTAAGGTTCAGAAGAAAATTTTAGACCCTTCAATTTCTAAAAAAGGACCTTTGTCGGTAGAAGAATGGGAAAAGGCTTGTCAAAATAGTTCTTGTGGTGATGTAGAGATAACGAAATCTATCACCGTGTCTTCGGATATTTATGCACGAAATATTAATGGTGATAAGGTAATTTATGACCCTAACTATAAAAATACAGATTGTGTTTTGCAAATTTTTTCAAGGGTGTTTGGTTGTTTTTTGCCTGTTCCATCTACTGTATCTTGTGGATTTTAAAGGAATATTGATATTTATAAAATAGATTAAATTATATGAAACCAGAAGATTTTATAACAGAAGAAATTCAACAAGAAAGAGAGCTGAATAAAGAAGAAGGATTTAATTTAGGAGAATACATTTATATGGGAATGGGATTGGTTGGTGAGCACAAAGTCTGCATTGCAGTGGCGTATAAAATTGGCTATTGCGTGAAAAAATCCGTGCAGTTTATTACAGCAGCTCCAAATGTGAAATTTACCCATATTAGCAAAGTGAAAGTTGGAGAATTAGAGGCTTGTCAAAAGTTTGAAATAAAATAATTTAAAAATGGAAGAAACATTAAATAAAGATATTTGGTGGCTCAATGAGGAGTCTGAGCAGATGCTTAACAGAGGATATTTATTAAAAGGAGAAACCGTAGAGGGTGCTATTGATAGAATTACTTCAGCAGCAGCGAAAAGGCTCTACAAACCAGAATTACAATCAGCCTTTAAGGAGATGATTATGAAAGGTTGGATTTCCTTCTCTTCGCCTGTTTGGGCAAATATGGGAACGCAAAGAGGGTTGCCGATTTCTTGCTTTAATGTGCATATTCCCGATAGCATTGAGGGGATTACGCACAAAATGGGTGAGGTAATTATGCAGACGAAAATCGGAGGCGGGACTTCGGGCTATTTCGGAGAGTTGAGGCATAGGGGAACAGCCGTAACGGACAATGGGAAATCCTCTGGAGCAGTTTCTTTTATGAAACTATTTGATACAGCGATGGATGTCGTATCACAAGGAGGTGTTCGCCGTGGGGCTTTTGCGGCTTATTTGGATATTGACCATAATGATATTGAGGAGTTTCTTTCCATTAAGGATATTGGTTCGTCTATTCAAAACTTATTTATTGGAGTCTGTGTGCCAGATTATTGGATTCAAGATATGATAGATGGCGATATGGAAAAGAGAAAAATTTGGGCAAAAGTCTTGGAAAGCCGTCAGCAAAAGGGGTTGCCGTATATTTTCTTCTCCGATAATGTGAATAGAAATAAGCCTCAAGTTTATAAGGATAAAGGTTTGACTATCAATGCAAGTAATCTTTGTTCAGAAATTATGTTGCCTTCTACAGCGGAGGAAAGTTTCATATGTTGTTTAAGCTCAATGAATTTGGAGCTTTATGATGAATGGAAAGATACCGATGCTGTGAAGTTGGCAATTTATTTCCTTGATGCGGTATTGTCAGAATTTATTGAAAAAACAGAGGGGAATTATTATCTGCAATCAGCGAGAAATTTTGCGATAAGACACAGAGCGTTGGGGCTTGGAGTTTTAGGCTATCATTCTTATTTACAGAGAAATATGATTCCGTTTGAAAGTATGGAGGCTAAAATGTTCAACGCTAAAGTTTTCAAACAAATTCAAGAGCAATCCATTGCGGCATCTAAGGAATTGGCTCATATTTATGGCGAACCAGAATTATTGAAAGGCTACGGATTGAGAAATACCACTACGATGGCAATCGCTCCTACAACTTCTAGTTCGGCAATTTTGGGGCAAACTTCCCCAGGTATTGAGCCTTTTGCCTCAAATTATTATAAGGCAGGTTTAGCGAAAGGGAACTTTATGCGTAAGAATAAATATTTAGCTAAATTATTGGAAGATAAAGGATTAGATAATGAAGATGTTTGGCGAGATATTATGCTCAATCACGGGTCTGTTCAGCATTTGAAGGAATTGACTCAAGAAGAAAAAGATGTGTTTAAGACCTTTAAGGAAATTTCACCGATGGAGATTATCACTCAAGCGGCACAGCGTCAGCAGTTTATAGACCAGTCGCAGAGTCTTAACCTGAATATTCCATCTACACTTCCAGTAAAAGATGTCAATAAATTGATGATAGAGGCTTGGAAATCAGGAGTTAAAACGCTTTACTATCAGCGTTCGCAGTCGGTTTCCAAAGAATTGATGATTAATTTCGTGAATTGTGCAAGTTGCGAAGCGTAGAATAAACAAAAAAACTCTCAATTTATCGAGAGTTTTTTTGTTTTTATATAAAGTAAAAAAAATAGTTTGTTTAAAGTTTAAAATATTGTTAAAGTATTATTAAATAAAATGTTTTGCATATATTTAAATATTTGTTTAATTTTGTAGTATTAAAATTAAAGTAAAATTTTTAGTGATTAATTCATTTGAAATCTTATCTTTGCATTTAGAAAAATTGGATATATGAATGTACTTTCATTAATACAAAACAATATCCGTTCATTGGCAACGGCACCAGCAATTTCTTTTAGAGAAAATGGAGTTTGGAAATCATTGACTTGGAGTGAGTTCGGTAAAGAATTAGCTCGTACCATCAATGCGTTGAAAAGTATTGGGGTAAAAAAACAAGATAAAGTAGGTTTGTATTCTGCTAACTCAAAAGATTGGATTTTGGTAGATTTGGCAACGCAAATGCTCGGAGGTGTAGCAGTGCCTATTTACGCAACAAATAGTCAAGAACAAACTGCTTTTATCATCAAACAAACCCAAATCAAGGCAATTTTGGTAGGAGATCTTGCTCAGCTTAATATTCTTAGAGAGATTAAGAAAGAAGCTGATTTTCAAAGTGTTCAGGTAATTTCTTCTGTGGATATAGAAACTCCAACGGATACAGAATATTATTTCCCAAAATGGAGAAGTGTTTATGAAGATGTAGCCGAATATGAAGAGGTTTTAGATGATGATGTTTCTACAATTTTATATACTTCGGGGACGACGGGAATGCCCAAAGGGGTGGTTTTGGCTCACGAAAATTTTGCAGCGGTTGTGGAGGCTCATAAAGATTTTTTCAATATTGAAAATTTGCACGGAAAAAAATCATTGGCATTCTTGCCGTTGAGTCATATTTTTGAAAAAGCTTGGACTTCTTTTTTCCTTTCACAAGGGGGAGAAGTGGCTATTTTAGACAATCCCAAAGAAGTTTCTCAGGCCTTGAAAGAAGTAAAACCTTGGGCAATGTGCTCTGTCCCTCGTCTTTATGAGAAAATTTATCAATTGCTTTTAGGAAAGATAAATACGGCAAGTGCTACAAAGCAAAAGCTATTCAGAAAAGCCCTTGAAGTGGGAATGAAATATGCAGAGAAAAAGAGAAAAGGAGAGACTGTTCCATTCTTTTTAAATTTACAATATCAGATTTTCTCTAAATTGGTATTTAATAAAATTAAAAATGAATTAGGAGGAAATTTAGGCTTTATGCCAGTGGGGGGAGCAATGCTGAAGAAAGAAATCGCAGAGTTTTTTGAGGCAATTGGCTTGCCTATAATTGTGGGCTATGGGCTTACAGAAACTTGTGCTACGGTGACGGCTTATCCCTCAAAAAATTATATTCACGGAAGCGTGGGCGTTCCATTGAAAGGGGTGGATGTTAAAATAGGTGAGCAAAACGAGATTTTGGTAAAATATAAAGGAGTGATGAAGGGATATTACAATAATCCTGATGAAACGGCAAAGGTGTTTACTGAAGATGGATATTTTAGAACGGGTGATGCAGGAAGATTAGATGAAAATGGGAACCTTTATATCATAGATAGAATTAAAGACTTGATGAAAACCTCTAATGGTAAGTATATAGCTCCGCAGTCTATTGAATTGCCTTTGCAAACACACCCGAGCATTTCCCAAGCCTTGATTGTAGCGGAAGGGAAACCTTATGTTACTTCTTTCATTGTACCGAATTTTGAAAATTTAGTTAAGGATTGGGAGGAGTTTAAAGATTATGTGAAAATGAACATTAATGAAAAAATGCAACTTTTGGAAATGCCAAATATTAAGGAAAAATTCCAAAAAATCATTGATGAAGTCCAGAAAAACCAGTCTCCTTTTGAGAAAATTAAGAAATTCACACTTCTTCCAGAAGAATTTACCATTGAAAAAGGAGAGCTTACCCCAACACTGAAAATTAAAAGAAGAGTGGTGATGGACAAATTAAAACTGCAAATAGAATCTTTTTATAAAGATTAGTACATTGTTGATAATCAAAATATTAAAAAACTTTACTCTCATTAAATAAGAGTGAAGTTTTTTGTTTTTTAAGACAGAAATGAAATCAAGTGTGCCAATTTGTCATATTTTTATGCTTGGTATATTTTTAGAGAATAATTGGATGTAAAGAATTTTAACATTTATTAATTTTTCAAAATAACAAGTAAGAATATGAGTAAAATAATTGGAATTGATTTAGGAACAACGAACTCTTGTGTAGCTGTAATGGAAGGGAAAGACCCGGTGGTAATCCCTAATGCAGAAGGGAAAAGAACTACGCCGTCTATCGTAGCATTTACAGAAGATGGTGAAAGAAAAGTGGGAGACCCTGCAAAAAGACAGGCGGTGACCAACCCAAAGAAAACCATTTATTCTATTAAAAGATTTATCGGAGCTAAATTCGGTGAGGAAACTGGAAAAGTGCCTTACGAATTGGTAAAAGGTCCAAATGATACAGTAAAAGTAAAAATAGACGATAGAGAATATACGCCACAAGAAATTTCTGCAATGACGCTTCAAAAAATGAAGAAAACAGCGGAAGATTATCTTGGTCAAGAGGTGACAAGGGCGGTAATCACCGTTCCAGCTTACTTCAACGATGCTCAAAGACAGGCAACGAAAGAGGCAGGAGAAATCGCTGGACTTAAAGTAGAGAGAATTATCAACGAGCCTACGGCAGCGGCTTTGGCGTATGGATTGGACAAAGTGGGCAAAAAAGATATGAATGTTGTGGTGTTTGACTGCGGTGGAGGAACGCACGATGTCTCTGTTTTGGAAATGTATGAAGTTGATGGCAATGCTTCTTTTGAGGTAAAAGCAACCGATGGAGATACGCACCTTGGAGGGGACGACTTTGATAATGTGATTATAGATTGGATGGCTTCCGAGTTCCAAGCGGAAGAAGGTATGGATTTAAGAACTGATGCCATTGCTCTTCAAAGATTGAAAGAGGCAGCAGAAAAGGCAAAAATAGAATTATCTTCTTCTACGCAAACGGAAATCAACTTGCCATACATCACGGCAACGGCTACTGGACCTAAACACTTGGTAAAAACTTTGACCAGAGCGAAGTTCGAGCAGTTGGCACACGACCTTATCCAAAGAACGATTGAACCTTGTAAATCGGCTTTGGCAAATGCAGGAATGAGCGTTTCTGATATTGATGAAATCATCTTGGTGGGTGGTTCTACAAGAATTCCAGCCATTCAAGAAGCAGTGGAAAAATTCTTCGGTAAAGCACCATCAAAAGGGGTGAATCCTGATGAAGTAGTGGCTATCGGTGCGGCAATTCAAGGGGGCGTTTTAACGGGAGATGTGAAAGATGTATTGCTTCTCGATGTTACGCCATTGTCATTAGGAATTGAAACAATGGGGTCTGTTTTCACGAAATTAATTGAAGCGAATACCACTATCCCTGCTAAAAAATCTGAAATTTTCTCTACAGCATCCGATAATCAACCAGCGGTGAGCATCCGAGTAGGACAAGGGGAAAGACCAATGTTCAACGATAATAAGGAAATCGGAAGATTTGATTTGACTGATATTCCACCAGCACCAAGAGGAGTGCCTCAAATTGAAGTGACTTTTGATATTGATGCCAATGGTATCCTCCACGTATCGGCGAAGGATAAAGGAACTGGAAAAGAGCAATCTATTAAAATTCAAGCATCTTCTGGACTTTCCGATGAGGAAATCGAAAGAATGAAAAAAGAGGCTCAGGAGCATTCCGCAGCCGATGCAAAGAGAAAGGAAGAGGCAGACCTTATCAATAAGGCAGATGGCCAAATCTTCCAAACGGAAAAACAACTGAAAGAGTTTGGCGACAAAATTTCTGCTGATAAGAAAACTGCAATAGAAACGGCAGTAGCAGAACTAAAAACTGTCTTTGAAGCTAAAGATTTAGAAAACATTAAAACCAAGTCTGAAGCCCTTGATAACGCTTGGATGGCGGCTTCCGAAGAGCTTTACAAAGCACAAGCCGAAGCACAGCCAAACGCAGGAGCCAATCCAAATCAAGGTAGTGGAGATGATGTTCAAGATGCAGATTTTGAGGAAGTGAAATAATACTTGATTATTAACGATTAGTAAATATTAAAAACTACTATAA
>JAUMXI010000046.1 GCA_030529185.1 Flavobacteriaceae bacterium | reverse complement strand
ATGGGATACCGAGTTTTCTAATTTTGGTTTCAATTCCTTAAATGGTGCGATTGATATTGTCAGACGACGAGCTGTTCTACTGTGATTACGGGTTTCAATTCCTTAAATGGTGCGATTGATATTTAATTTAAATAATTTAAGTAATATGAGTCATTGTAGTTTCAATTCCTTAAATGGTGCGATTGATATTGTGAATAGTGCGGTTACTTTCGGTTTTGGGAATGAGTTTCAATTCCTTAAATGGTGCGATTGATATTATACATGGGAGTAGGCGGATACTGGAGATACGGTCTGTTTCAATTCCTTAAATGGTGCGATTGATATTGTTTTAAATCTACTGGAACATAATTCGCTGGTTTGAGTTTCAATTCCTTAAATGGTGCGATTGATATAGAGTGGTGGAACGATATAGACAGATTGCTGTCGGTTTCAATTCCTTAAATGGTGCGATTGATATAGTGGCAAATTTAGAAAAAAAATATCATTCAAACCTAATAAATAGGCAAAAATTTTGTGAAAAATTTGAGAGAAAAGTCGTCGGTCTCCAAAACCTTAAAAACATAGGGGGTTAGACGACTTTTTAAATCATTGATAATCAGTATATTTTATTATAAAAACTTCATATCGTGCAATCTTTTTTATAAAAATGAATGGGATAGACGACTTTGACTGTTTCAATTCAAGAATAATTTCTATAAAACTCCAATGCTAACACAATGTTTTCCAATGAAATAGGGGTATTGTATTGAGCCTTGCCAATATCTGTAATTAAACTGAAATTAATTGCTCCATCGGTGTTTTTTTTGTCTTGAAGCATTATTTTAAGGATTTCTTCGTTGGAAAACTCGGAAATGGACATCATTGGGAAAAATATTTGAATATTTTGGATAATATGCACAGCGATTTCCTCAGATATGAAACCTTCTAAATAAGAAAGATAAGTTTCGCAAACCATTCCGATGGCTACAGCTTCTCCGTGGAGAATGGGCGTTTCTCTTTTTAGGAAAAGACTTTCCAGAGCATGTCCAATAGTATGCCCAAAATTCAAGATTTTTCTAATGTTTTCTTCCTTAAAGTCGCTGGAAACGATAGTTGATTTTATCTCAGCACTTTGAATGATGAGATTTGATATTTCTTCCGCTGAAAACTCGGAAATGGAGATAAGTTGTTGCCAATGCTTGGGGTGGGCAATCAATCCGTGTTTGAGCATTTCTGCGAAGCCCGAACGCAATTCTCTCTCGGCGAGTGTTTTAAGAAACGGAGGGTAAATGAAAACCCCTTCTGGCAAGGCGAAAGTCCCAATCATATTTTTCAGAAACTGATGGTCAATTCCTGTTTTTCCTCCAATAGAGGCATCCACCATTGCCAAAAGTGTAGTCGGAATATTGATGAATTTTATGCCTCTTTTGTAAGTAGAAGCCAAAAATCCGCCTAAATCGGAGATAACACCGCCACCAAGGTTGAGTAAAAGAGCCTTTCTATCGGCTTCAAATTCGGAGAGAATTTCCCAAAGTTGAACCGTAGTTTGTATATTTTTGCTCTCTTCCCCAGCCTCTATTTCAATGATTTCAAAGGGAATGTTTATCTCCAAATTTCCCAAAAGAATGGGCAAACAATGCTCGTGCGTGTTTTCATCTACTAAAATGAAAATCTTGCTCGGCGTAATGCTTTTGATGCATTGGTTGAGTTGAGAGAAATTTTCGTCTAAAAAACTAATTTTCATCGCCTTTATCTATATCCGAAACTCTTCAAATCTCGTTCGTTTTTACGCCAATCTTTTTTCACTTTTACGAAAAGATTAAGGTGAATTTTCTTACCGAAAAACTTCTCTAAATCCAATCGTGCTTCGGTGCCGATTTTCTTAATGGCATCGCCTTTATGCCCTATGATAATGCCTTTTTGGGAGTCTCTTTCCACATAAATAATACTATCAATGAAGATGATGCCCTCTTTTTCTTTGAAAAGCTCCGTCATCACCTCCACAGAGTAAGGAATTTCCTTTTCGTAATTGAGGAGAATTTTCTCTCTAATGGCTTCATTTACAAAGAACCTTTCCGATTTGTCCGTAAATTGGTCTTTGTCGTAATAAGGCGGATTTTCGGGGAGTAAAGATTTTAGTTTAGGTAAAATATATTCCGTATTATAGGCGTTGAGTGCCGAAATAGGTAAAATCTCTGCTTTGGGGATTAGTTTGTGCCAATATTCTACGCACTCTTCCATTTCCTTTTGGTTGCTTTTGTCTATTTTGTTGATGAGCAACAGCACGGGAATAGGGATTTTGTTGAGTTTCTCAATCAGAAATTCGGAAGGTTCTGTTTTATCCAAAATATCCACGATAAAGAGGAAAACATCGGCATCTTGAAGGCTTTCTTTCACGAAATCCATCATCTTTTCTTGAAGTTCGTATTTAGGGTCTAAAACGCCAGGGGTATCGGAGAAAACAATCTGAACATCTTCTTCGTTATAAATCCCAAAAATTCTGTGGCGAGTGGTCTGTGCCTTTTGCGTGACAATAGCCAACTTTTCGCCCATTAGTTGATTGAGTAGGGTAGATTTTCCAGCATTGGGCTTCCCCACAATATTTACAAAACCTGCTTTGTGCATTCTTTTTTAATTTTTTATGAAAGACAAAGATAATATTTTTATTATATACCTTATTATATAAAAGTTTTTTATTTCAAGGACTTATTTTTTTAAGATGTAAAAGACTGAGTTTAACAGATTTTATAGAATTGATTTTAAATTTATCTCAAAATATTTTGTCGGGTTAAAAAAAAGTTGCTACCTTTGTAAAGAAAAATAACATCATTTTGAAAAGTAAAAATAACTTATATATAATTTAAATCAAATGAAAAAAATCTTAATGTATGCATCGGCGCTTGTTTTGGCGGTTGCACTTACAAGTTGTGGAAGAGATGAAGCCCCTAAAGGTAAAAAAGAAAAAGTAGAAGAACCAAGCAAAGGTGGAGAAACTCCAAAAAAAGGAGATGAAACTCCAGGAACTGGAACCCCAGGTGGTGAAAACCCAGGAAGCGGAACTCCGGGGACAGGAAATCCAGGCGGTGGAACACCGGATAATGGAAAACCAGGAGATGGAACGCCAGATAACGAAAACCCAGAAGATGGAGCACCTGAAGAGGGAATAGTGTCTGCAGATGGAAAATATACGCTTAGTAAAGATAAAATGAAGCTTATTAAGTGGAATGATGAAGATGCAACAGATGTAAATCTTACTACTAATGAGGATTTGAAAAATGTAAAAGTAATTGGAGCAGGTGCCTTTTCAGATTCATCAGATTTAAAGAGTATAACATTACCAAATGGCTTGCAAAGGATAGAGAATACAGCTTTTATGGATACTAGTTTAACGACTGTTGTATTGCCAGAAACATTGACGCATATTGGAGCTAATGCCTTTAATAATGCTAAAATTACTGATTTGAGAATACCAAATTCTGTGACTCATATCGGGGCTAATGCCTTTCTTGGTAATCAACTTGCTACATTAGAGATAGGTACAGGAATCACGGTGATAGGTGAAACTGCATTTGCTACAAATAATTTAACAAGCGTAAAGATTAATGCAACTACACCGCCACAAGTAAGCAATGACTCATTCCGCCAAAGAAGTCATGCTTTAAAAATAGATATTTTTGTTCCTGCAAGTAGTGTATCAGCTTACCAAAAAGCTTGGACGGCTTACGCAGGTCAAATCAAACCTCAGAATTAATAAATGTTTTTTTTTGAAAAAGGCCTCACTCTTGTGGGGCTTTTTTATTTATATGAGGCTGATAATTGAAGTTTAAATAAAAATGATTATATTTGTGGAATAAGAGAATAATATTAATTTTTTAAAAGAAATCAAATGAAAAAAATCTTAATGTATGCATCGGCATTGGTTTTGGCGGTTGCACTTACAAGCTGTGGAAGAGATGAAGCCCCTAAAGCTAAAAAAGAAAAAGTAGAAGAACCGAGTAAAGGCGTAGAAACCCCAAAAAAAGGAGATGAAACCCCAGATAACGGAACCCCAAGAACTGGAACTCCAGGTGGAGGAACACCGGATAACGGAAACCCTGGCGGTGGAGCACCAGACAATGGAAAACCAGACGGTGAAAACCCAGGAGATGAAACACCAGATAATGGAAACCCAGACGCAGGAAATGATGAAGGAATAGTGTCTGCAGACGGAAAATATACGCTCAGCAAGGATAAAACAAAACTTATTTCTTGGAATGATGAAGATGCAACACAAGCAGATCTTACGACTGATGAGGATTTGAGAAATGTAAAAGTGATTGGAACGAGTGCCTTCTCTAAATCATCAAAGATAACCAGCGTTAAACTACCAGAAGGATTACAAAGAATAGAAAACTTAGCCTTTGCATCTATTAGATTAACAAGTGTTGAATTACCTGAAACCTTAGTATATATCGGAGATAGTGCATTTAATGGTTCAAGATTGACGGAGTTGAGAATTCCAGATTCCGTTACGCATATTGGAATGTCAGCCTTTTTTGGAAATAGACTCACATCTTTGGTTATAGGTACAGGAATGAAAGAAATCGGAAGAATGGCATTTGGTTCTAATAGTTTAACGAGCGTGACTATCAATACAGTCGCTCCTCCGAAGATTGGTTCTGGAATATTCAGACAAAGAAATCATTCCGTAAAAGTAGATATTTTTGTTCCCGCAGCTAGTGTGTCAGCTTACCAAAAGGCTTGGACGGCTTACGCAGATCAAATCAAAGCTCAGAATTAACAAATATTTTTTTAAGTCTCACTTTTGTGAGGCTTTTTTTGTTATGAAATAAAAAAATCAAATTAATGATAAAATTCATATTTTAAAATAATTGCTATAACATAAAAAATTAATAATTTCGTGCAGTAAAATAACTTAAAAATAATAAATGCAATGAAAAAAATCTTAATGTATGCGTCTGCATTCGCTTTGGCGGTTGCACTTACAAGTTGCGGAAGAGACGAAGCTCCTAAGGCTAAAAAAGAAAAGGTAGAAGAACCAAGTAAAGGTGGTGAAACTCCAAAAAAAGGTGGTGAAACTCCAGGAACTGGAACTCCAGGCGGAGAACAACCAGGTAAAGGCGGTGAAGAGCCAGGCAAAGGTGGTGAAACCCCAGGAACTGGAAATCCAGGCGGTGGAGCACCAGATAACGGAACCCCAGGAACAGGAAACCCAGGC
>JAUMXI010000045.1:4963-5283 GCA_030529185.1 Flavobacteriaceae bacterium | reverse complement strand
ATTGAGCACCGTTGCTGGTCTAGTTCATTTGACAGGTTTTCTTATAATTATAGCCTATCTGGTAACTCTATATAAAATAAATATAAAGCAGTTCTTTTTAGTAGGTTTTTTGCTTTCTATGGTATGTCTCAAATTGGACTTATTAGGAAGGCTTTTATTTGATGTTTTGGGTGTTAGTAATGTCTATATGACACTTTTTTCTGAATCGACCTCAATGTTTCAAATAACAACAAGGGTATTGCTATTGATTGTCTTGTATTAATTTGTAAAAAAGATAAAAAAACCTGGAGGGCGAACGTGCGCGAACGGGTGGAGGCTTT
>JAUMXI010000045.1:0-4953 GCA_030529185.1 Flavobacteriaceae bacterium | reverse complement strand
TGTTTGTCTTGTATTATTTTGGAAAAATGATTAAAAATCCTGTCTTCGACAAATTATTTATTATGTACTTGGTAGGTTTTTTTATTTATATCTCTCTTTTTCAATATAATTTGTTAGCAACACGATTTAATATGTTTTTTAGGCTGTTAGAAATTATTTTAGTACCAATGTTACTTGAAAAAACAAAAAACGTCGAAACCAAATTAACTCTATTATTTATTTTCTTAATTCCTTCAACATATTCTTTCTATACGTTTCTTCTCGTTGAAGAAAACAAATACAATTATGAACTTAATTTTTAGCTTATGAAAACAGGTAAAAAATACAAAACAACAGTTATTATCCCCATATACAAAGCTGAAGTTTTCATTGAAAGATGTTTAAATTCAGTATTTAATCAGGATTTAGACGATGTTGAATACATTCTGATAAATGATTGTACTCCTGATAAAAGCTTTGAAATTGCCAAGCAAAAAGCTACTAAGTCTGAAAGAAAAGACGACATAAAATTCATTGAAAACGAAACTAACTTAGGCGTTGGCAAAACTCGAAGAAAGGGAATGCTCGCCGCTTCTGGAAAATATGTCATACAAATAGACTCAGATGATTGGATAGAACCTAATATGTTAAGTACTTTGTACAAAAAAGCTGAAGAAGAAAAAAGCGATGTAGTTACTTGTGATTATTACATTAGTTTTTTAAATGGTAAAAAAAAATACCGAAAAGAAGAGTATAAAACAGATATTAGCCATAACATAAAAGGTATTATGCTAGGGCGAGTTCATCCAAGTTTATGTAACACTTTGATACGTCGGGAATTTTATTTGGAAAATGATTTAATGCCCACAGGTAAGGTTAATTTGGGAGAAGATTTTGAAACAATGCTCAAAGTTTTTCTGACTACAAACAAGGTCTCATATGTTCCACAAGCTTTTCTTCATTATACTCAATACAATACAAATTCTATCACCAAAACAATGAATCAATCATACGTTGATGATACAATTCGTTCAATTGAAATATTTGAGGAGATATTGAAACCAACACAGAACGAATATACAGAAGAATTTCGAATTATGCTTGTTTTTTGGAAAAAAATGTTTACTTTAGACAAAAAATATACGCATTACTTCTATGAAATTCACCCTGAAGCTAATAAATTTAAGTATGTATTTAGTAGTAATAATTATGGCCTTTTACAGAAAATAACAATAAGTTTTATGCTTATTCGAATGCCTTTTATTACAAAAGTGATTTACAAAACATACCGTTGGATAAAAACAAAATATTAAATTTTACAAAAATGAAAGATAATTTAGTATCAATAATAACCCCAATGTATAATAGTGCAAAATATGTAGGCAAAACCATCGAATCAGTATTAGCACAGACATATTCAAATTGGGAAATGCTTATTGTTGATGATGGTTCCAAAGATAATTCAGCAGAGATTGTTCAACAATACGTAGATAAAGACAGCCGCGTAAAGCTTATTCGGCAAAAGAATGGAGGTTGTGCTTCTGCTCGTAATAATGCGTTGAGTAAAGCTCGGGGTCGTTATGTATGCTTCTTAGATTCAGATGATTTGTGGGAAAAAGATTTCTTATTTGAACAAATAAGATTTATGAAAGAAAAAAACGCCTCTTTTGTTTATTCTTCACACAAAAGGATTGATGAAGGTAATATAGAAATTTTAGTGCCCTTTATTGTACCTGAAAAAGTTTCTTATGTTGATTTATTGAAGACTTGCTCTGTATCAACACTAACCGTTATGATTGATAAAGAGGAGGTAGAAGAAGTTAAATTTGATGAGAACCTAAGAAATGTTAGGGATGATTATGCCTTATGGTTGGAGTTGATTAAACAGACAAAGGTTGCTTATGGTAATAAAAAAATATTAGCTTCTTATAGAATATTACAAGGTAGTGCTACGAGAAATAAGAAAAAAGTAGCAAAAGCTCAATTCAAAATTTATTTTCAAAGAGAAAAATTAGGATTGGTAAAAAGTTTATATTATTTAGCTCATTGGGCTATAAATGGATTTTTAAAATATAGGAAATAATGAAACAACACGACTATTTAATTGTAGGAAGTGGGCTTTTTGGTTCCATATTCGCTCACGAAATGACCCAAAAAGGCAAAAAATGCCTTATTATAGAACGTCGAAATCATATTGCGGGTAATATCTATACCGAAAATATAGAGGAAATTAATATCCATAAATATGGTGCTCATATTTTTCATTCTAGCAACAAAAAAGTTTGGGATTATGTAAATTCTTTTGTTGAATTTAATCGTTATACCAACTCACCAATAGCCAATTACAAAGGGACATTGTATAATTTACCTTTTAATATGAATACATTCTATCAGCTTTGGGGAGTAAAAACACCACAAGAAGCACAAGCAAAGATAGAAGAACAAAAATTTGAATATAATCATATTACTGAACCTAAAAATCTTGAGGAACAAGCATTAGTTTTGTGTGGTAAAGATATTTATGAAAAACTTATTAAAGGCTACACCGAAAAACAATGGGGACGACCTGCTACTGAAATTCCTGCCTTTATTATCAGAAGATTACCGTTTCGTTTTACATTTGATAATAACTATTTTAATGACACCTATCAAGGCGTTCCCAACGGAGGATACACACTTCTGATAGAAAAAATGCTCGAAGGAATAGAAGTGAAACTCAATACTGACTATTTTCATAATAGAGAACATTGGGACTCGATTGCAAGAAAAATAGTCTATACGGGCAAGATAGATGCATTTTTTGACTATCGGTTTGGAACATTGGATTATAGAAGTTTACGTTTTGAGACTGAAGTTTTGGATATGTCTAACTATCAAGGGAATGCTGTTGTGAATTATACCGAAAGAGAGGTTCCTTTTACGAGAATTATAGAACACAAGCATTTTGAGTTTGGTACACAACCAAAAACAATCATAACAAGAGAATATCCGCAGAATATATCCGAGGATAATGAAGCGTACTATCCCATAAATGATGATAAAAACCAAGAAATATATCAAAAATACAGAAACCTAGCCGATGAGTGCAAAAATGTGATATTTGGAGGTCGTCTGGCAGAGTACAAATACTACGATATGCACCAAGTAGTAGAAAAAGCGTTAAAAATGAGTAGAGGTCAATTTTGATTTGTTTTAAGAAAAAAATTGATTAAATGAAAAACTCACAATTATACTAAGTTAGGTAAGTAAGGGTGTCTCATATGATCTAAAAAATGGTTTTTATTAATATTCGCTTCGTACTCTATGAAGGGAGTACAAGTATGTTGACTAATGGTAAGTCTTCTATGATGATAGCGTGCAAGTTTCTAACGAAATTTTATTGGATTGCCAGTATTCAATAATCGGAAAAATTTTTTATGTTAGAGAATGAAGGAAGCTCAAATGAGAGAGGAGGGATATTTTACAATAACTGATGTAATACATCTGTGTCTACAAGAAATTAAGAAATTCATTTCTGAAAGTATAAAAAATAAATCTTAACCACGAAATCTGAGTGTAGTTAAGAGGGTGTAGCATAACATGTTATATTTATATGTAGAGATATAAAATTGCTTAAAAGAGACAATTACTTAAAAAAAGTAGTTTCATAAAAATAAATTATTTTGAATAGAAAAAAAATATTTGTTTCGGGATGTTACGATATGTTACATTCAGGGCACGTTGCTTTTTTTGAAGAAGCATCACAGTTGGGAGATTTGTATGTAGGCATTGGTTCAGATAAAACCATTCAAGAACTCAAAGCCAGAAAAACCATCAATCCAGAACAAGAACGTTTGTATATGGTAAAAGCATTACGGTTTGTAAAAGATGCTTGGATCAATTCAGGTTCAGGGATTTTGGATTTTAAAGAGGATATGATACAACTAAAACCAGATATCCTTTTTGTTAATGAAGATGGACATTCGCCAGCTAAGGAAGCTTTGTGCAAAGAGTTAGGAGTAGAATACTGCGTAAGCAAGCGAATTCCGCACGGAAATTTGCCTGCTCGTAGCACAACGGCTTTACGTAAGGAATGTCTTATTCCTTATCGGATTGATTTGGCTGGTGGCTGGCTTGATCAGCCGACAGTGTCTAAATTCTGTGCAGGTCCTGTCATAACTATTTGTATTGAACCGGATTATGATTTTAATGACCGCAGCGGAATGTCTACAAGTACGCGTAAAAAAGCCATTGAGCTTTGGCATACTGATATCCCTGAAGGAGATAGAGAGCATTTAGCCAAGGTTTTGTTTTCATATGAAAATTTTCCCGGAGAAGATTATATCAGTGGCTCGCAAGATGCACTCGGAATAGTATTCCCTGGGCTTAACTACTATTGGTACGAAGGAGGTTTTTGGCCAGAAAAAATTGAGAAAAATTTATCAAGTGATTTACTTTCTTGGATTGAAGAACATTTGTATCTGTTGCCTTTACAGCCTCGACATAGTGATCTTCACGTAACAGAAGGGGCAGATGTTACCTCTGAAAAAGTAAAAAAATTATCCGAGGCAACACAACAATTCTGGACATCCTTACTTCAAAAAGATTTAAAAGCCACAGGAAAAGCGATGACCTCTTCTTTTGATGCACAAGTTGCTTTATATCCTAATATGTTAAATGATGAAATTCGCAAGGAAATTGCCTCTTTACCAGAAACAGTAGTTGGTTATAAACTTAGTGGTGCAGGAGGAGGAGGTTATTTGGTGGTTTTGTCGGATATTCCTATTGAAAAGGCATTAAAAATTAGAATAAGAAGACAATAAATTTATGAAACGATTTGGACAAGTTATTAAAATAAAACCTGAAAAATTGGCTTATTATCGGGAATTGCACGCTAATCCGTGGAAATCCGTTTTGGATAAAATTCACGAATGTAATATCCGAAATTATTCCATTTTTTTATTGAATGATGAGCTTCTTTTTGCTTATTTTGAA
>JAUMXI010000016.1:19792-36889 GCA_030529185.1 Flavobacteriaceae bacterium | reverse complement strand
GAGCAACCAGGGCAAGGAGGAGAAACACCAAGCCAGCCAAGAGGAATCGCTAACATCCAGACAATAGAAGTAAAAGGAGGAAAATTTCAAATGGGCGGTGGTACTGATGTCCCTATTCATAATGTTACTTTAGATGACTTTAGCATCAGTAAATATGAAATCACCAATGAAGAGTATGCTAAATTCCTTAATGCAAAAGCAACTGACGGACAAATGGGGAAAACTGATGAAATTAGATGGTATGTAGGTGATGATATACAACACAAAGACGGAAAATGGATTGTACTAGAAGCAGATAAGAAAAACCACCCTGTGACTAATGTGACTTGGTTTGGTGCAGATGAATTTGCAAAATGGGCAGGAGGTGCTTTACCAACAGAAGCTCAGTGGGAGTACGCTGCAAGAGGAGGTCAAAAATCTAAAAACACCAAATTTGCAGGAGGCGAAAATATAGATGAAATCGCTTGGCATAATGGAAACTCTGGAGGAAAAACCCACCAAGTAGGAACTAAAAATCCTAACGAATTAGGAATCTACGATATGAGTGGTAATGCAGTAGAATGGGTAGCAGACCGATTCTCAAGATATACATCAAGAGATAAAACAAACCCTACAGGTCCTGAAGCAGGGAAAATCCGTGTAATTCGTGGCGGTGGATATGATTCTGGAGAAACAGGTTTAACGGTATATGTTCGTTTCTCTCACCCAGAAGACCGTACAGAAGCTAGAACTGGTTTCCGTGTAGCGTTTAAAAAGTAAGATAAAAACAACAATAGTAATAGAGGCATACAGATAGTGCCTCTATTATTTTTTTTATATTCTTCAAATTCCTTACTTTTGCATATTCTTAATTGTAAAAAATTATGTTTCAGAGCTTACAGGACAAATTAGATAAAGCCCTCCACCACTTGCAAGGGCGTGGGAAAATCACCGAAATTAATGTAGCGGAAACCGTAAAGGAAATCCGTAGAGCATTGGTAGATGCCGATGTAAATTATAAAGTAGCCAAAGATTTAACGAAAAGAGTTCAAGAAAAAGCCATTGGGCAAAATGTATTGACTTCCATCACGCCAGGGCAATTGATGACCAAAATCGTTCATGATGAATTGGTGGAGCTGATGGGGAGAACGCAGGAGGGAATTAACTTGTCGGATAAACCGAGCATTATTCTCATTGCAGGGCTTCAAGGTTCGGGGAAGACTACTTTTTCGGGTAAATTAGCGAATTATTTAAAGAAAAAGAAAGCTAAAAATCCGCTTTTGGTGGCGTGTGATGTGTATCGTCCTGCGGCTATTGACCAGTTGAGCGTTCTCGGAGATCAAACGGGAGTGCCTGTTTATAAGGAATTGGAGAATAAAAATCCTGTTGAAATTTCTCAAAACGCTATTGAGTTCGCAAAGAACAATCGCCACGATGTGGTAATTATAGATACGGCAGGGCGTTTGGCTATTGATGAGGAAATGATGGCGGAAATCCGAAAAGTGCATCAAGCGATTAAGCCTTCGGAAACGCTTTTCGTAGTGGATTCTATGACGGGGCAAGACGCTGTAAATACCGCCAATGCCTTTAACGAAGTATTGGATTATAACGGGGTGGTACTTACCAAATTAGATGGAGATACGCGTGGGGGAGCGGCGCTTACCATTCGTTCGGTGGTAAATAAGCCGATAAAGTTCATCTCTACTGGGGAGAAAATGGACGCCCTTGATTTATTCTATCCAGAGAGAATGGCGGACAGAATTCTCGGAATGGGAGATGTGGTTTCTTTGGTGGAAAAAGCCCAAGAACAATTTGATGAAGAGGAGGCGAGAAAACTCAATAAGAAAATTCAAAAAAATGAATTAGGTTTTGATGATTTCTTAAAGCAACTCCAAATGATGAAGCGAATGGGAAGTATGAAAGACCTAATGGGAATGATACCTGGGGTAGGAAAAGTGGTGAAAGATGTAGATATTAATGATGATACATTTAAGCATATTGAGGCGATGATCCAGTCAATGACGCCAGAGGAGAGAAGAAAACCAAGCATCATCACAATGTCCCGAAGACAAAGAATCGCCAAAGGAAGCGGTAGAAAAGTAGAGGAGGTGACGGCTCTGATGAAGCAGTTTGAGCAATTAGGAAAGACGATGAAACTCCTTCAAAGTCCGCAAGGAAAACAATTAATGTCGATGATGAGCAAAGGTGGTTTCCCAGGAATGGGCGGAATGCCTTTCGGAAAATAAAATACAAAATCTCTCGGAAATTTTTCGGGAGATTTTATTTCTATATTATATATAAGGTATAATGATTTTGATTGGGAGTTTTTGAATTATTTAAAGGCAATTTTATCTTGTGGGTTATCCGATACGCATCGGACGAGAGACGGGAGCGGTCGCGTTGCTTAATGGGAACGCTCCGGATGATTGACGGGAGCGGTCGCGTGAGGAGACGGGATAGGTCGCATTGGAAAGCCTGTCAATAGAGAAGAGAAAAAAGGTTTGAATGTAAGGGTAAAAAATAAAAAATCCAGTAGATTATTCCACTGGATTTTTTAATGATGAGGTTTGAATTATTTTACAATCGTCATTTCATCAATAAGATGTTTTGCCCCTGCGAATTTGTCAATTACCCAAAGTACAAAACGCACATCTACATTGATGGTTCTTTGCAATCCTAGTTCAAAAACAATATCACCGCTCAATGCTTCGCTGTTTCCGTCAAAAGCGATACCGATGAGGTGTCCTTCTGCGTTAAGGATTGGCGAACCAGAGTTTCCTCCCGTGATGTCGTTATCAGATAAGAAATTCACTGGTAGATAACCTTTTTTGTCTTTATATTGTCCGTAATCTTTTTTCTTGTAAAGGTCAAGAAGTCTTTTTGGTAAGTCAAATTCTTCATCACCTTTCACATATTTGGCTACCATCCCTTTTAGGTCTGTGTAGTAGTTGTCTTTCACTCCGTGGTATTTTCTGTCTTTTCTTACAGGGAGTTTATTTACTTTTCCGTAAGTCAATCTCATTGTAGAATTAGCATCTGGATAGAATTTTTTATTAGGGTGAGATTTTCTCAATCCGTCTAAAAATAATCTTGAATTCTTTTCAAAAATCTCTTCATCTTGTGCGTATTTTGCCCCGCTCATTTGGTTTTCTGCTACTAGAACTCCTGAGAATTGATACAAAGCATCTTCCTCTAATTGGGTTTTATTTGGGTTGTTGATGAATGCCAATACATTTTCTTTTTTAGCAAAAATAGATTGTGCTGAAGATTTCACCAAGTCTTGAATTTTAGTATATCTAATAATTGGCAATTGGTATTTAGCTTCTACTTTATTTTTGTAAGCTGAAAGTAAGTCGTTTAATAAATCAGCCTCCACTTGATAATGGAAATCTTCGTAAATGCTTTCTACTTCATTAGTTAATTTTTCTTTCATAGAAGCTTGTCCATTGGCATCTTGTGAAG
The DNA here is from genome assembly GCA_030529185.1 of Flavobacteriaceae bacterium. Taxonomy (GTDB): domain Bacteria; phylum Bacteroidota; class Bacteroidia; order Flavobacteriales; family Weeksellaceae; genus JABCPE02. The sequence goes on along the minus strand of JAUMXI010000016.1, from coordinate 33,448 downwards.
CATAAACCAATAATTTATTTCCTAATGTATAAGGAATGGTCGTTAAAGACGCTCTTCTTGTGGCTAATCTTAAATAATTTGCTTCAATATTTCTCTCATTGGTTTTTGCGTAATATTCTTCAATTTCTTTAAGAACATTTCCGTAAAGTGCTTTGTTTTCTGGTTTTTCAGCCCACGCTTGGAAAACTTTTTCTAGTTCTTTTTTCGCTTCAATGGTTCCATTTTTTTTGATAGCCTCAATGGTTCCTGCTCTGTTTTTCCAATAATTTGCTGTGCTGGAATAAGAACTTGCGTAGTCTAATTTAATGGCTTGGTCTTTGTCCATATGCTTTTTCATAGCGTCCATAGCCACTTTGGAAGCATCAACCCAAGCAGGATAATCTTTCGTAATCAACTGCTGAATTCCGAAAGAAGTTAAATATCTATTAGTTCTTCCTGGGTACCCCATAATCATCGTAAAATCATTAGCTTTGATTCCTTTTAATGAAATTGGCAAATGATGTTTAGGTTTCAATGGAACATTATTAATAGAATACTCGGCAGGGTTTCCGTTGGCATCTCCATACACTCTAAAAACAGCAAAATCTCCTGTGTGTCTTGGCCATTCCCAGTTATCTGTATCGCCCCCGAATTTACCAATAGAGTTGGTAGGCGTTCCTACCAATCTAATATCTTTATAGTCTTGATATACAAAATAATAGAATTCATTCCCATTGAAGAAAGACCTTACCACTACGGTGTATTTTCCGTTTTCGCTGTTTTCTTTTTCAATGGCTTTCATTTCTTTTTCAATGATAGAATGTCTTTCTTGTGCGGACATTTGGTGATTCAGTTTAGCGTTAATTCTCTCCGTAGTATCGCCCATTCTCACCAAAAACCTTACATAAAGGTCTTTTGCGTGGAGTTCTTCTTTTTTGTTTTTTGCCCAAAATCCATTCGTTAAATGGTCTTTTTCTGGAGTAGAAAGTGCCGCAATAGAGCCATAACCACAGTGGTGGTTGGTGAAAATCAAGCCTTCTTTGGATACGATTTCTCCCGTGCAGTAGCCACCGAAACTTACGATAGCATCTTTTAAACTGGAGTTATTCACGGCGTAAATTTCCTCTGGAGTAAGTTTTAACCCTTGTTTTTGCATATCAACGCCATTCAGCCTTTTGATAAGCATCATCAGCCACATTCCTTCATCTGCTTTTACCTGAAAGAAACTCAATGTAAAAGAGAGTAGTAAAAATAATTTTTTCATTTTAAGTTAATTTAAAAAAGTTAGAATATTTTTTCAATCGGCTAATTTAATAAAAAATAAATTTTTTTCAACCAAAAAAACGATGAAAAATCTTTATTGATAGAGTTTAAGTATATTTTATAAATACAGTATATCATAGAGATATAAAAAATAAATTTAAATTTTATTAGATAATATCAAAAAAAAATATTATTTTTGCAAAGTTAAACAGTATCTATTTGTTTTGTACCCAATTTAAAAGGGAATGAAATTAAGAATTTAAATACAATTATAATAATGAAAAAAAGATTATTAACTTTAGGAACATTAGCGATATCTTTTTTTGCTAGTGCTCAAGAATTCCTTACTACGGTAAAAGAGGACGCTGAAGTGAATATCATGGAAGGTGCTCTTGTTTATAATGGAGGAGGAATGAAAATTGTAGGAAGTGGAGTTGTAGATAATAAGGGTAATGTAATGATAGTAGGAGATGCTAACTCTAAATTTGCAACTGTAACCTCTGCATCGGCTAATAAAACAACTGGAGGTAATTTTATCCTTCGTATGACAAATGAAACAGTTGCTCAATTAAGGTATGGTCAGTTATATATCAAAGGCTTAAACCAAGCTAATATTACGGGTATTGTAGATAAGGAGTATAAAGATGTGGCTCATGGAACTTATCAGCAAATAGCTTTGCCTTTCTGTGATAAGGGATTATCAACCTTAGATACGGAGCTTGGTAAAACTTTTAGTAATAATAGATGGACACAGGATGAAATCTTGGTTTGGAATAATAAGGTTGTAAGATTTGATTTGCTTAAAAAGGAACAGACTACAGCTAATGCAAACCGGGATGATGCAGGAAGAAAAGCTAAAACAGCATATTTTGCTATCGGTTCTAAAGGCTTTAACGCTTCAACTGGAAAAAAAACCTTAAAAGGTATTCCGTATGCGGATAATGTTAGTGAAACTTTGAACGGTGCTGGGGATAATATACAGTTTGGTAGTAAAGGAGAGAGAACCAACTATTATAGAGAAAGATATAACTCATACTTACAGGATTCTTTTGATTATCCTACAGGGCAGTGGCAAGGAAACTACGGGAAAAACATTTATCAGTTTGGTAATCCTTTCCTTACTAACTTAGATTTAGGACATTTGAAAATTTTGTATGGAGAAAAATTACAAGGAGTAAGGGTAGAGCCTACAGGAGTGACAACAAGAGAAGGATCAACCTACTCAACTGGAGCTAAATATATTACCTATTCAACAACAGGTGTTCCTGTAGGAGATGCATTATCAATCATCAAACCTATGCAGACCTTTGTAGTGAAGCTGACTAGTGGAGAGCCTTCTCAAGCATTGGTTTTTGATGATTTGAGAAGATTTGCTTATACATCTCGTCCGGCAGATGTGCCATATAGTGTAACGGCACAGTCTCTAGATGCTGGGGGCTTACAAACAATGGAAAGCATCTCAAGACCTTCTACGGTAAAACAGCTAGGAGTAATAGCTTTAGATAAGAATGGCGAAGAATTAGGAAGAACATATTATGTTGTGCATAATTCTGCAGTATCAGGAAAGCCTGAAAAACCTTCTACACAAGTAATTGCTGGAAGAAATATAATAGGAACTTTTGAAGAAGCTAAAGAAGGAGGAGTTGATGAAAGCTTGAAAAACTCTTATTGGTTGTATATCAATGAAGCAAATGAAGACGACTTCAAAGGAAAAGAAGTTCCTTTAAGAATCTATAGTGAAGATGTAAAATCATTGAAATTTGAAATTTTAGAAGATGCAAGATCAATAGCTAATAAGCAAGAAACACTTTCTTCTGGTGAGAGTTTCTATATCAATACAGGAAAGGAATTACTTGCTATAGGTAATAAAGAAACATTGGCGTTATCTTCTTCTAAATTGCCTTTTGGTCTGTTTTATGGAAGACCTGAGTTTGTAGAACCTGAGTTGAAAGAAGTTGAGTTAGAAGAAAAACCATCAGCTACTTTTATTGCATATAATAATGCTACTGAGTCTTATGAGGTTGTGTTTGACTTAACTTGGAAAACAGCTTTTATCCAAATTTTTGATATGACAGGTAGAGCAATCACTACACAAAAGAATGTTGATACCACCAAAAACTATATAGTAGATTTACCTGTAAGGGGAACATATGTGGTAACTGCTATATCAGATACAGGAAAGAAGTTTTCTCAAAAAATTGTTAAATAGTTAAAATAATAGAGATGGAAAAAATACAAAAGATTTTTATAAATAAAGCATTACTTCTATTATTGACTTTTGCTTTCGCTATAGTAAATGCACAAACACTTACGACTCCTCAAAGTCCACCTGTAGTGCCTGGAGGTGATGGTCTTGGAGGTGTTGGACCAGGAGGACGACCACCAAGTCATGTTTCTGCGAATATGTATGATGTTTTATTTTTAGGAGTAGCAGTATTGATGATTATAGGATATTATTTATATTCAAGAAATAGAAAAGTTGTAAATTCTTAATTAAAAACTCACAGATATTCTGTGAGTTTTTTTATATTTGACATTATGAAAAAATTAATTTTATCCGTATTAGGTTTGAGTTTTATTTGCGTTTCGGCTCAGTTCAAAATAGAAATTTACGCAGAAGATACATTTGCTAAACAAAAAGTATTTATTTATACCCAAAGCGGTTCAAAAGATTTTATAATTTCTCATGCAGATAAGACAAAAGAAAAATGGGAAGTAAATATTCCAAAAGAATATAAAGGGATGATGAGAGCTTATTTTCCAGAAAATGCTCAGTCGGTTTCTTTTATTTCTGAAAATGAAGATATAAAAATAAAACTAGGTTCGGATTTGAATAAGATAAAAAAAATCCAATATATAGACAAGGCAAATAAGAAATGGGAAGAGATGATTGCTTTAGAACAGCAAAAAGGGAATATTTTACCTATTCTCTTACAAATTAAAAATTTTTATAAAGATAATGACCAATTTTATCCTGCTCTAAAAGATGAGATTTTAAGACTGGAAAAAACCGAAATCAAAGTAGAAAAAGATTCGTTTTTGGAGTTTTATTTGGAAGCAATGAAATATGCAAATGGAGGAGATGGTGTTTTTTCCACCAAGGATTATAAAAGTTTTTTGATGAATTCTAACGAGATGTTGGAAGCCTCTTCATTGATAAAACCGATTTTGATAAACTTTTTAAGAAGCATTCCTCGTGAGAGTCTAACACAAAATGTAGATAGATTATTAGAAGAATTAAATTTAGAAACAAATAGAGGGCAAGTGGTATTATCGGAATTATTATCCGTTTTTGATACTTATGGATTGACCGAGGAAAAAGAACGATATTATAAACAAGCATCGGCTTTGGCTTGTTCTGTGAATAAGAATTTAGAAACGAGTATTTCCGCCATTAAGAACACCTCTATTGGGGCGAAATTTCAAGACCATTCATTTACTTCAAATGTGAAAAATACGAAAGCAAAAAAAATCAGTGATGTTATAGCGGATAAAAAACTGGTTCTTTTCTGGTCTTCTGCTTGTCCGCATTGTGTGTCAGAATTGCCGATTATTTTAGAAAATTATGGAGAATTAAAACAGAAAAATATTGAAATTATCGCCTTTTCATTGGATAGTGATGCACTCTCCTATGAGGAAAAAACTACTGCTTTGCCTTGGATTAATGATGCTGAATTGAAAGGATGGAGAAGTAGCTATGTTGAAAAATATAATATTTCAGCTACGCCAACTTATTATGTATTAGACAGTAAGGGGAGAATTATTGATAAACCAGCCAATTTTTCAGTATTTTTAAAAACAATTAATGCAAAATAAATTTGCTAGTAAAGAAAAAAACACTATATTTGCACAAAATTAAGAGGCGAGGTAGCTCAGGTGGTTAGAGCGTTGGATTCATAACCCAAAGGTCACGGGTTCAAGTCCCGTCTTCGCTACAAAACGCACTGATATTCAGTGCGTTTTTTTTATTTAATCTTATTAAGTGGGGAAAATGGAATGATGAAATTCTATTTGCTTTTAATAACAAACCTATCATTACCTGAAATGTCTTTTAGTAATTGAGTGTTGCGGAATTTTGTTTTAAAAAGTTGTAAGGTTTCTTGTCCTAATTTCTGATTGATTTCCAAAAAGATATAACCATTTTTTTTGAGATGATTTTCGCAGTCCGAGGCTATTTTTTCATAAAAAGCCAAATCTCTATTTTGGGGAGCGAAAAGAGCAATATTAGGCTCAAAGTTTTTCACGGAAAAAGGAATTTCTTCGCTTTCGGAAGTGCTGATATAAGGCGGATTGCTTACGATAATATCATATTCATCATTTAATTTTTCAATCAGATAATCTTTTTGCACAAAATTAATTTTTACTTGATGAAAATCAGCGTTTTTTCTTGCGATTTTTAGGGCTTTTTCAGAAATATCAATGCTTGTGATTTGTGCATTAGGAAAGTATTTGGCAAGGGTAATGGGAATGCAACCGCTACCCGTACCGATGTCTAAAATTTTTAGATTTTCGTGTTTTTGCAAATGCAATTGCTTAACGATGATTTCTATTAACTCTTCCGTTTCTGGGCGAGGAATCAATACATTTTCATCAACGAAAAAAGTATTTCCATAAAAAAGAGCTTCGCCTAAAATCTGTTGATAAGGCTTTCCTGATTTTAGTTCGGAGAGTGCAGAAAATATTTTTTTTTCTTTAAACTCTTCAATATCAATATTTTCATTTCTTCGGATTGTAATTTTATCCCCGCCTAAAAATTTTTCTGATAAAATAAAAAAAAGTTCTTGAATTTCAGAAGGCGTATAAATATCGGAAAGTTCTTTATTGAAAAGGTTTTTAATCTCTTTTAAAATCATTTTGAAAAATTAATTCACAAAGATAAAAAATATGTGGATAAATTTTTGACAGATATAAATTATTGATTGTTAGTGATTTAATTCTTGAAAAAAGAAAATTTGTTTTATCAATTTAAAATATAATTGTATTTTTGATTTCTTAAATTTAAAATATGGGTAAAATCATAGGTGTTGCCAATCAAAAAGGAGGTGTAGGGAAAACGACTACTTCCGTGAATTTAGCCTCGGCATTGGGAGTTTTAGAAAAAAAAGTTTTGTTGATAGATGCCGACCCACAGGCGAATGCGACTTCTGGTCTTGGTGTGGAAGAGGTGGCATATTCTACTTATCATTTGTTGGAGCATAGTGCTTCGGCGAGGGAATGTATTTTGCCTACGACTTCGCCCAATGTAGATATTATCTCTTCTCATATTGATTTGGTGGCAGCAGAGATAGAGCTGGTGGATAAAGACGAGCGAGAGTATATGCTCAGAGAAGCTTTAGCTCCAGTGAAAGACGAATACGATTATATCATTATAGATTGTGCTCCGAGTTTGGGGCTGATTACCATTAATGCCCTTACGGCAGCCGATTCTGTGATTATTCCTATTCAGTGTGAGTATTTTGCGTTAGAAGGCTTGGGTAAATTACTCAATACCATTAAGAATATTCAGCAATTTCATAATCCGAATTTAGATATTGAAGGGCTTTTACTTACGATGTTTGATTCTCGTTTGAGGCTTTCTAATCAAGTGGTTGAGGAGATTAATTCTCATTTTCCAGAGATTGTTTTTGAGACCATTATCAGCAGAAATACAAGATTGAGCGAGGCACCGAGTTTCGGGGAAAGTATTTTAAAATACGATGCAGAATGTAAAGGGGCTATTCAATATATACAATTAGCAGAAGAGATTTTATTGAAAAATGAACAGAAAGTCCCTAAAAATAAATTTAAAAAAACTTTGAAAAAATAATTCCTTTAACCCAATAAATTATAGATATGAGAGATAAGAAAAGAGCTATGGGGCGTGGTCTTGGAGCTATTTTGAGTGCAGAAACAAAAGCGGTGCAATCGGCAACGGATGTCGGAGCAAGAGCCTTGGTAGGAAATATAGTAGAAGTTCCCATTGAAGATATTTACCCTAATCCCAATCAGCCCAGAACTTATTTTGATGAAAAGGCATTGCAAGAACTCTCCGAATCTATTAAAGCTTTGGGGATTATTCAGCCTATTACGGTAAGAAAAGACGGCGATAAATTTGAAATAATCTCTGGGGAGCGTAGGTACAGAGCCTCAAAACTGGCTGGTTTAAGAACCATTCCTGCCTATATTCGTTTGGTGAATGACCAAGAACTTTTGGAAATGGCTTTGGTGGAAAATATCCAAAGAGAAGACCTTGATGCCATTGAAGTGGCTCTTACTTATCAAAGGTTATTGGAGGAAATCGGGCTGACGCAAGAGGCGTTGAGCTCCCGAGTAGGAAAGGAGAGAAGCACCATTACCAACGCTATTCGTTTGCTGAAATTAACCCCTGATGTGCAACAAGCCATTAGAAACGGAGAGATTTCGGCGGGGCACGGAAGAGCTATTGTGAGCTTGGAAAAACAGGAAGACCAAAAGTTGCTTTTTGAAAAGATTTTAAAGGAAAAACTTAATGTAAGACAGGCAGAAGAATGGGCAAAAAAACTCAAAAACCCTAAGGAAGTGGCGATTTCTCCCATTCCGAAAGAATTGCCTCATAGATTGAGAAGAGCGGAAAAATCCTTGACTGATAATCTGAATATAAAAGTAGAAATTAAGGCTTCTGGTAAAGGAAATAAAGGGAAAATTGTGCTTAATTTTACCAACGAAGAAGAATTAGAGAAAATTCTTGCCCATTTCAATTAATAATCAAGGAGATGAAAAAGTTTATTTTCATTTTTGCGGTATCCTTCCAATGCTTTTTAGCTCAAGAAAACTCGGCAGATTCTTTGAAGACGGAGAATAAAGTTGTAGCGGAAATAGAGAGTTTGCATAGGAATATAAAACCCTTTGAGCTTAGTCCTAAAAAAGCAGGTTGGAGGTCGGCAATTCTACCAGGTTGGGGACAGTATTATAACCGAAAGTATTGGAAAATCCCCATCGTTTGGGGGGCAATTGGTACAGGAGTGGGCTTTATTGCGTGGAATCAAAAACAATATAGAAGATATAAAATTGCATTTGAAGCCGAATTAAAGGGTGAAAGCCACGAGTTTTCGGATATTAAAGGAATAGATTTAAAAACAGCCTTGGGACTTGCACAAGATGCACGAAAAAGGCAGAGAGATTACGCCATTGTCATTACTGCTGGGATTTATCTCCTCAATATCATTGATGCAGTGGTAGATGCCCATTTATACGAAGGGCGAAAGGATTCTGATTTGGCAATTTCTCCCATTGTTTTAGATGACTTTTCAAGCCTCCAAGAAATGCCCAAAATAGGTTTATCTTTCAATTATAGTTTTTAAACCAAATGTATATAAGCTAAAAAGATGTATCTCAGGCTCTTGGGTATATGTCTTTTTCTTTTAGGCATCTTGCTTTTTAAAAAAGTGATCTTCCTAAAGCTTTGGGGAATGTGGAATAAAACATTTTCCATCTTCCTAAAAGAATAAGTAAGATGGATTATTGAGAAAGTAATGTGTCTTTTTAAAAAAGATAGATGGAGTATTTAAAAAGTAAGATGGTTTTTTGAATAATTGACAATATTTAATTGAAAAAAATAAAAAAATGAAAATAGCACTGGTAGGATACGGAAAAATGGGGAAAACTATTGAAGAAATAGCAATAGGAAGAGGGCATAGCATTGTAGCAAAACTTAATGAATGCCCAACTTTGGAGAATCTGAATAACCCCGATATGGTAATAGAGTTTTCCAGCCCAGAATCTGCGTTTGAAAATATAAAAATTTGTTTAGAAAATAAAATTCCCGTAGTGTGTGGAACAACGGGGTGGCTCGGCAAAAAATCAGAAATAGAAAGCATTTGCCTTGAAAACAAATCGGCGTTTATTTATGCCTCAAATTTTAGCTTTGGGGTGAATTTATTCTTCGCACTGAATGAAAAATTGGCAAAACTAATGAACCGATTTAATGAAAATTACACCTGTCAGTTAGAGGAAATTCACCACATTCATAAATTAGATGCCCCAAGTGGCACGGCGATTTCCTTGGCACAAGGGGTGATGGCACATTCGGATTTTCAAGATTGGAAATTAGACGAAACACAGGGGAAGACCTTGGGGATTAGAGCCATTAGAGAAAATGAAGTGCCCGGTACGCATAGCGTTTTCTATCGCTCCGAAGTAGATGAAATTGAGATAAAACACACGGCTTTTAATAGAAAAGGTTTTGCTCTTGGGGCTGTAATCGCTGCGGAATGGCTTTTAGGGAGGGAGGGAAATTTCACAATGAAGGAGGTTTTGAGCTTATAAAACACAATGTTTTTTTTATCTATATTTGTAGCGTTAAAAATTTAATTTAGAATGGAATACATACTTACTTACTCCGTTTTTGTGCTTATTTTGAGCGTTTTAATGGGAGCTTCTACTTGGAAATTATTTCAAAAAATGGGGTATAAGTCAATCTCGGCTTTCATCCCGTTTTACAATTATTATATCGTTTTAAAGGAAAGTAAAGAACCTAAATGGTGGGTGATTTTTGCGTATTTCCCTATAGTGGGAACGATTATGATGACGGTTTTTCATTTATTTTTGATGAAAAAATTCGGGAAAGATAGCTTTATGGATAAGGTGCTTACTATTTTTCTGCCTTTTCTTTATATGGCAAAAGTGAATTATGCTTCGGATACCGAATTGGTGAAAAATTGGGAAGATGAAGAGGTAAAGAAGAAAGACACTTTATTGGGTTCTTTGGCTTATGCAGGGGTTTTTGCGACGCTTATTCATACCTTTATAGCTCAACCTTTTGCCATTCCTACGGGGTCTATGGAGCGAACGCTCTTGGTGGGAGATTTTTTCTTCGTAAGTAGAATGAATTATGGTTTTAGATTGCCGATGAGACCCATTTCTATTCCGTTTCTTCAAAGCACGATTTTTGATAAAGGTAAAGATGGAAACCCTAAAAATGACCCAAAATCTTATGTTGAAGCCGTAAAATTGCCTTATTTTAGGCTTCCTGGCTGGGAAAAAGTAGAGCGAAATGATATTGTAGTTTTCAATTACCCTGATGATAGCGTGCATATTGCCATTGATAGAAAAGACCCTTATGTAAAAAGAGCGGTGGCAGTGGCAGGAGATGTCTTGGAGGTAAAGGCAGGGAAATTATTCATCAACGGAAATCCTGAACAAAGAATGGGAGATGCCGAAGTGCAACAGGCTTATGAGATAAAATCTAAAACTCAAATAGATATTCCTAATTTGTATCAAACTTATGGTTTTTTACCAGTAAGGGAATATCAAACGGAAAGTGGATATTTGTATGAATTTGGCGGACTTACCGATAAAGTGGCGGAGGAAATGAATACTTTTCCAGATGTTGTTTCTGTGGTGCCTAAAGTAGATAGTGCAGGTTTGGGGAGCATTACATATCATTTAGATTTAGAGAAATCTATTGAAGCTCAGCAATACATCTATTCTAATAAAATTAATGAAGAGCATAGCATTTTCCCATTAAATAAAACTTGGAATAAAGATTGGTATGGTCCTTTGAGAATACCTAAAAAAGGAGATATTATTGAGGTAAATGCCGAAACTTTACCAATGTATAGAAAGTTGATTTCTGATTATGAGAGAAATGCATTGGAAGTAAATGGAGATAAAATTTCAATCAATGGAGCGGAAACGAATCAATATGAGGTGAAATTGGATTATTATTTTATGATGGGGGACAATCGCGATGCTTCTTTGGATTCCCGATATTTTGGTTTTGTTCCAGAAACGCATATCGTAGGGAAACCTTTATTCTCTTGGATGAGTATTGAGGGGCTTTTCAGTGATGCCAATTCCTCTTATCAAGCGAATGGAAAACGAATCCGATGGGATAGAATGTTTAAGCTAACCAATACAGGTGAAACCGAAAAAATTTCTTATTGGTGGGTGGCAGTTATTGTAATATTGCTTTTTTTCGGAAGTGATATTAAGAGATTGTTTAAGAAAAAAGATAAAGAAGAAATTTAATTTTAATAAATCAAGGCTGTGAGCGTTTTGCTGATGGCCTTTTTTATCCGTTATGACACCACTTGCAGAAAAATTGCGTCCCACTCATTTGGCTCAACTTGTTGGGCAGGAGCATCTTACAGGACAAAATGGCACTATCCGAAGAATGATAGAAAATAATGTTTTAAACTCCTTGATTTTCTGGGGACCACCAGGGACAGGAAAAACTACTTTGGCGGAAATTATTGCCCAGCAATCGGGGCGGAAGTTTTTTAAACTTAATGCTATTAATTCTGGGGTGAAGGATATTCGAGAGGTGATAGAACAAGCCAAACAGCAAAATTTGTTTTCGGGGAAAAGTCCGATTTTGTTTATTGATGAAATTCATCGCTTTAATAAAAGTCAGCAAGATAGTTTGCTCAACGCGGTAGAGAAAGGTTGGGTGGTTTTGATTGGAGCAACGACGGAAAACCCAAGTTTTGAGGTAGTTCCTGCTTTGCTTTCGCGATGTCAAGTTTATACTTTAAAATCATTAAAATCATCGGATTTGGAGGCGGTTTTAGAAACGGCTTTATCTCGTTATAATAATGATTTTCAAACTGATTTTAAAGTTAAGGAAAAAGAGGCGTTGATTCAGTTTTCTGGGGGCGATGCACGGAAGCTCATCAATGCAGTGGAATTGGTTCTCAATCAATTCTTAACGGAGAAAAATACGGAAATTACCAATGAAAAAGTGCTGTCCGTTCTGCACGAAAATTTAGCATTGTATGATAAAAACGGCGAACAGCATTACGATATTATTTCGGCGTTCATTAAGTCTATTCGTGGTTCAGACCCTAATGCGGCGGTGTATTGGTTGGCAAGAATGCTGGTCGGTGGCGAAGATATTAAGTTTATCGCTCGTAGGTTGTTGATTTTGGCATCGGAGGATATAGGCTTGGCAAATCCAAATGCTTTAACGGTAGCAAACCAATGTTTCCAAGCGGTGAATGTGATTGGAAATCCCGAAGCGAGAATTATTTTGAGTGAGTGTGCGGTTTATTTGGCAGTTTCGCCGAAAAGTAATTCTACTTATACTGCGATTAACGAGGCGATGGATTTTGTAAGAAAAACGGGAAATTTGCCCGTGCCACTTCATTTGAGAAATGCTCCAACGAAACTAATGAAAGAGATGGATTATGGAAAAGGTTATCAATATGCCCATCATTACGAAGGAAATTTTGTTCAGCAGGAGTTTATGCCAGAAAATGTTTCGGGAATGAAGTTTTACAGCCCAAATCAAAATGCTATGGAACAAAAAATTTTAGAAGAATTAAAGAAAAAATGGGAAAAATATGGATATTGAGAGCCACTTTTAATTTGAGATTAGCACTTTGACAAAGGGATTTTAAATTTTAGGAAATTCTAATAAAAATAGGATAAAAAGTTTGTATAATTCAGTAAAAAGTTTAGGCTTAAATCATAATATAATTAAAGGAATTAAAAATTCCGAATATGAAATTTTAGGCAAAATAGCAGATAGAAAAGCTCCAAAAACGGGTAAAGTTAAAAATTTGAGAAATATATTGCAAGTCTGCAAAAGAACAGGGTTGTAAGTATATAGTTTTTGAGTTAAATGAAACTTCTTTGACAAGTAGAAGCAGTGAAAGAAGAGGCTGTTAAAAAATTCAAAACTTTTCCAGAAATTAAAAACATTTATATAGTTAAAGGTGATGAAGTAATAAATATTAAAAAGCAACCTAAATGAGTTGCTCTTAAAACACTGATATATTCTTGACTTTTACCTCGCGAACTTTAAGCGTTGGGAACAAAGATACAAAAAAATAGATACGCAAGGGAAAAGGTTTTGTAGAAATCCACTTATCGCTGAGCCATAAGGTGTATGATATTTGCGATGAGTTGAAGGGTAAATATCCAAAAGACTTTAAATTCACGGGCTGGCACCCGAACTGCCGTTGTTCTACGATACCTATAATGGCGAGGGATGTAGATGCTGTAAAGGAGGGGGAGAGGGTGGAAGATATCCCGAATAACCTTAAAGAATGGCTGGAGGAGAACAGGGAGAAGATAGGGAGTGCGAAGAGTGTGCCGTGGTTTGTGGAAGATAATAATTTCTATCTTAAAGAGAGTAAGATTCGTAGCGAAGTATTAACATTAATGGATGTAGCTAAAAAATCTAAAAAAAATGTATTTGAATTAGCCAATAGTATAGCTAAACAGCTTGGTGGGAAATTAGCTCCAATAAATTTGAAAACTGAAAAATCCATATTAAGAAAGGTAAAAACAGAACTAAATGGGGATGTTTCTCAAATTAAGGATGCAATAAGAACTACAATAGTTTTAAGAGAAGATGTGTTTAAAAAAATATTGGAAAATAGCAGTTTTTTAGTATCTTTGAAAGAGTGAAAATTCAATCACCTGAACAATTTGCAGGGTATAGTGGTATTC
>JAUMXI010000016.1:0-19782 GCA_030529185.1 Flavobacteriaceae bacterium | reverse complement strand
AAAACAAAAAGAGGTATATGGGCTGAAATCCAGTTCAATACTGAAAAAATGATTTATGCCAAAGAAAAACCCAATGATGCTATTCGTATTATTGGAGAAAAGCGATGGAAAGAAATCAATAAAGAAACAGGATTGGAGGGTGGTTTAGGACATCGTTTTTATGAAGAAATGAGAGTGCTTCCTAAAAATGATATTCGCAGAATTGAATTAGAGAAAAAATCTATTGAATATTATTCAAAATTTAGATAATGGTTTTAAGTGATATTGTAAAAAAACTAAACAATCAAGAGAGTGTGTATATCAAGGATGATTTTGAGGAAGTTGTTATTAGACTGATACCTAATAATGAAGAGGTTATCGTATATGCTAAATTTAAGGGGAAAGCAGAGTATTTAATAGATAGAAAGGCAAAATTAGTGCTTGATGTAGAAATGAATGGAAAGGAAATATCAAAATCAGAATATGAAGAATACTAAAATACTAAATAAAGCAATCAATATAGCAGTTTCCGCTCACGCTCATCAGACAGATAAAGCAGGGCAACCTTATGTTTTTCATTTGTTAAGAGTTTCGGAAAAAGGAAAAACAGAAACCGAAAAAATTTGTGGATTACTCCACGATTTGGTAGAGGATACAGATTGGACTTTTGAAAAATTAAAAAACGAGGGGTTTTCTGATGAAATAATAGATATTCTAAAATGTTTAACTAAACTTCCATTTGAGTCCTATCCTGAATACATCAATCGTATTGTTAAAAATCCAATAGCAATCCAAGTTAAAATAAATGATTTGGAAGATAATATGGATATTACAAGGCTTGAAGAACTTACAGATAAGGACTTTATTAGACTTATGAAATATCACAATGTTTATAAACATTTGAAAGCATTGGTTTAAGATGAACTTTTATAATGGCGAAACCCACCTTATGGTGGGTTTGCTTTTTGGGCTAACTTGGGTATTTCACCGCGTTTGCATCTTTATACTTAATGAAGTATTTCATCTTTATAGTGCAAAGATAAGAAAAAAACTCAATATACAAGAGTAATTTTAAGATATGGCGTAAGTATAACGAGTTTGATTTTGTGGTGGGCTACGAGGTGCGATTGAGCAATAATCCGAAACATTGTCCGTTTTGTAGTGCTATGGCGGGTAGGTATCCCAAGGACTTTAAATTCACGGGTTGGCATCCGAACTGCCGATGTTCTACGATACCTATAATGGCGAAAGATGTAGATGATGTAAAGGAGGGGGAGGTGGTGGAAGATATCCCGAACAACCTTAAAAACTGGATAGAGGAGAATAGGGGTAGGATAGACAAAACAAAAAACAAGCCGTGGTGGTTGGTGGAGAATGGGAATATCTACAAAAATATTGTTTCTAAACCTAATTATAATATTCTCTATAAGAATAAAGTATTTAGAAAGAATCTTGAAGAAATTGGCAGTATTGCAAAGGCTTTTCCGAATATTGACATTGAAGAACTGAATGCTATTAACTTATATACAGGGAATTATTATTATGATATTAACCGCTATTTGAGAGGGCGGAATGTTACCATAGATAAGCGACAAGGTTTTACAAAGGTCTTTTACAAGAAAATAGCAGAAACAATAGACAATGGGTTAGAAAAGTTGCCGAAGTTTAAAGGAATAGTATATAGAGGGGCGAACTTACCAATGGAAGTGATAGACCTATATAAGGAAGCGTTTAAGAATAAAGGAATAATAGTAGAAAAAGCATTTGTTTCCGCAGATCTTCTTTCTTCTGTATTAAAAAATTCTCATTATTTAGGAAATACTAAATTTTACATAACATCTAAAAATGGCAGAATAATTGAAAAAATATCTAAATTTAATTTTACAGAAAAAGAAGTATTATTCAAGTCTAATACTAAATTTAAAATCACTAATTTTGTAAAGTCAGAAGATAACTATCTAATTGTATTGCAAGAATTATGATAACATTAGAAGAATATAAAAGACTTAAAGCGGAATTATATGAACGAGTTCCAGAAAAGTTTTCGGAAAAAGAGTTAGAGAGATTAATAGTAGAGGAAAACTATGTAACGCATAACAATAGAATAAGCGAATATATAAAATGGTCAAAAAAACATATAGAGCCTAAAATTAAAATGTTAGAGGCTCAATTATCCGATAAAAATTTATATGAGATTGTATCAATGCGTGTAAAGTATTATTCAAGAAAGCAAAGCGAAAGTGGGGTTTTTATAGAAGCAGAAGAAATAGAGAGAATGATACAAGATGAAATAAATGAAATTATATCATATAAAAGCAAATAATATCGTGATTTTAATTCGCATCAGTTTTTTAACTGGTGTTTTTTTTTATTTTAATTTGTAGCTAATGGGAACATTTTTTTATTACCTTTGTGGTGATAGTCAAGATGTATTGAATATGAATAGATTAAACATTGCAAAGAGACATTTCCGTAAGTATGGACTTTCAGAGAATGTATTGGGCGAAATAGTAGCCTTGTTGCCGGAAGATGAAACGGCAACAGAAGAGACTATAATAGATAAAAAGTGGTAAGTAGATTGAAAAAAAGACTTTATTATGAATATAAAGTCTTTTTCTTATTTTTGCTCAATGAAAAGAATGCTAAAAACTACCGCAGACAACAGTAAAACTCTATATATTGAGGCGTTAGATGAATGCTATCATTCACATCACGGAGCATTGCAAGAGGCAAGGCATGTGTTTATTAAAAATGGACTGAATATGCTTGATTTTCAGGAAATTAATATTTTGGAAATGGGTTTTGGAACGGGACTGAATGTCTTGGTGACAATGGAGGAGTTTTTAAAATCTGAAAATCTGAAAATCCGTTATTATTCGTTGGAGAAATACCCTATCGATGAGCAAGAAGCATTTCAATTGGCTTATGATGAATTGTTTGAAAATCCTGTGGTAAAGGCAACTTTCAAGAAAATTCATAAGGCAGAGTGGGAGAAGGAAGTGGAAATTCAGCCTAATTTTTATTTAAAGAAAATTAAAACGGATTTTTTTGCCTTGAATGAAATTGAATTACCACCGATAGATTTGGTGTATTTTGATTGTTTCGGAGCGAGAGTTCAGCCAGATTTATGGGAAAAACCACTTTTTGAGTTGGTATCTAAAAAAATGAAAAAAGGCGGACTTCTGACAACTTATTCCTCGAAAGGAAGTGTGAGAAGAAATCTTTTAGAATTGGGTTTTGAGGTTGAAAAAGTAGAAGGTCCCAAAGGAAAACGAGAAATGATTAATGCAATTTTAAAATAATAACTTATGAAAATTTTGAAGAACTTTTATTTGCAATTATTGATATATTCTTTTGTATTGTCTGCTTTTTTTGTGGTTCCACAAGCAGAATTATCATCAAGATTTTTATATAGCATTACTTTATTTTTGTTCTTTTTAATAGTTTCCCAAATTCACAAAAAATTATTATGGGCAGGTGTGTTGTATTCTCTTGTAGTTGCAGTATTGATGTTTCCTACTTTGGTAATTTATGGAGAGCCTAATTATAGTTTTTGGACATCAGTATTTTATACGGATTATAATGAAACGATTTCTTATGCTAAGGTAGTTCCATTGGAGGCTTATATAGGTTTGTTGGGGCTTATTATTTATACTTTCTATTTTTTGAAGTTAAATTATAGTAAATTATCAATAAAATATTTAGTGCCGATTTTATCTGCTGTTTTGCTGGTTTTACCTGTAAAAAAAGTTATAGATTATGGTTTTAGATGGAATGAATTAGATAAATATTTTAATATTCAGCCTATTAAAAGAACTATAGCTTTCGTTGGTTCAATGTATTATATTAATAATCAGCAGAAAGAAATTATAAAAATAGCGAAAAAGCCTTCTACTTGGGTGGTAGAGAATATAGATGAAGTTGAATTAAAGAAAAATTTTGTAATTGTAGTAGGCGAGAGTGTGAGAAGAGATTTTTTACATAATTATGGGTTTGGTATTGAGAATACTCCTTTTATAGATAGAACGCCAAAAATTCAGTTTGATAATTATATAAGCGTAGGACCTCTTACGGTGGTTTCTTTAACAAGAACTTTGGCTTTATCAGATGAAAATTTACAAAGGTATGAACTAAATAACAGTATAGTTAATTTAGCAAAAAAAATTGGATATGAGACTTTTTGGATTTCTAATCAAGGAATAGTAGGTGAACATAATTCACCTATTTCTATTATTGCACAGCAAAGTGATAATTTATATTTTTTAAGAAAAGGAGATGGAGATGTGGGGCTTAATCATTATGATGAAGAAATGCTTCCTTTGGTAGATGATATTATCAAGAAAAAAAAACAGAAGCCTAAATTGATTGTATTACATATGGCTGGTTCTCATGCTTTTGTATGTGATAGAACCAAAGGGAAATATGATGAGTTTCTAAAATCTAAGGATATCTCTTGTTATAACAAAAGTATTAGGAATTTAGATTTATTTTTGGGACATATTTATAAAACATTAAGTAAAGAAGGAGGTGGTTTTAATTTAGTGTATTTTAGTGACCATGGGCAGGTTATAAAAAATGGATTGGTAAGACATGGAGATAGTTTTAAAGAAAGTTATGATGCTCCTTTAATAATAATGGGGGGGGGTAATGAGTTGAAAATTAACGCCTTAAGAACTGGTAGAGATTTTCTTCATCTTTTTTCTGAATTAAATAATGTGAAAACGAAAAATATAGAAAGAAATTATCGGTTCATTTCAGAAGATAAAATAGAGTCTCCAAAAGTTTTAAATGGTTCGGAACAATTGGTAGATTATGATCGACTTCCGTCTAATTCAATTCAACAAATATTAGAATAAAAATGACATAATGGCAGAGAGTTTATATATACCAGAGGGTGTGACAAAATTACAGAAATACGAAGCTTTAATTCCTCAAATATCGGTACTTGTGGAGAATGAGTCTGATTTGGTGGCTAATATGGCTAATATTTCATCGGCTCTGCACCAAGTTTTTGGCTGGTGGTGGGTTGGCTTTTATTGGGTAAAAGGTGAAGAGTTGGTTTTGGCTCCATTTCAAGGTCCAATAGCTTGCACTAGAATAAAGTACGGAAGGGGTGTTTGTGGTACAGCGTGGAAAGAAAAGAAAACGCAATTAGTCCCAGATGTGGAGCAATTCCCAGGGCATATCGCTTGTAGTAGTGCTACAAAATCGGAAATTGTAGTGCCTATTTTTGATGTTAATCAAAATGTAGTGGGAGTTTTAGATGTAGATAGTGAGTGCTACGATGTTTTAGATGAAACAGATGTTTTTTATTTAGAGAAAATCGCTGAAATCATTACGGGTATATTATAAAATTAAAGACCTGTCCGATGTTTCGGATTGGTCTTTAAAGAATATTTGAAAAATCATTTAGGCGAGAAAGTTTCATAGCCTTTGTATGGTTTAAAATACCCCAAACGCCAGTTGGATTTCAGGAGAGATTCTATATATTCATCGTCTCTATTTTTTTTGGGATTGTATTCTTTTTTGAGTTCTATATCAGCAAATCCCCCTTTGATGTTCCAGACAAAGGCGCTTAGCCCGCCTCGAAGTTCTTTTATGATTTCATAGACGGTTTTTCCTGTGGCACGAGACATTAGTTTAGTGAAAATTTGTCCTTCAGAGGTGGTTAGGCTTTTGAGTTGTTTTTCGTATTGTTGTGCCAATTCTTTTTGTTTAGCTTTGATGAATCTTCTTCTTTCTCTACCTTTTAAGGTTTCAATATCTGTTTGAAGCTGTCTGTATTGTTCCAAAGCCGTTAAGAAAAGCGGATAGACTCGTTCTAATTTTTTATTTAAGAAGAAATAATAATTTCGGTCAAGTTGGTTGTTGAATTTTGGCTTTAACTCTATTTCCATTTCATCCATAATGACCAACCTTTCTCCATTGATGTAATAGACCTTTGCTTTCAGCTCATTGTCGTAATAATACTCTTTGCCACACTTGTCTTTTTGTACCGATATAGTATCTTGTGCTTGAAGAAAATTTCCTAAGCAAACTAATATTAATATTTGTAGTTTATAAAAAATCATTACTTTTACCTCGTTAATTCAAAATAAGACATAGCAAAAACTATTCCCTTTTATGATAGAGTTAAAAAAAGAATCGGTAAGCTTTTTAGAGGAATATCTTAATACGGCTTCGCCAACAGGATTTGAGCAGAACGGACAAAAATTGTGGTGCGATTATATTCGCCCTTTTGTAGATAAAATAGAGGTGGATTATTACGGAACGGCTTATGGAATCATCAATCCTGAGGCTGATTTTAAGGTGGTGATAGAAGCACACGCTGATGAAATCTCTTGGTATGTGAATTATATTACTGATGATGGGTTTATCTATGTAATTAGGAATGGAGGTTCGGACCAATTGATTGCACCTTCCAAAGTAGTGAATATCCACGGAAGAAAAGGAGTGGTAAAAGGTGTTTTTGGGTGGCCTGCAATTCATACCAGAGCCAATCAAAACGAGCCAACTCCAAAAATTGAAAATATTTTTATTGATTGTGGGGCTACCTCCAAAGAAGAGGTGGAAGAAATGGGCATTAGCGTAGGCTGTATGATTACTTACCCCGATGAATTTTTTGAACTCAATGACCGATATTTCATTTGTCGTGCCTTGGACAATAGAATGGGAGGTTTTATGATAGCTGAAGTGGCTCGTTTATTAAAGGAAAACGGCGACCAATTGCCATTCGGACTTTACATTACCAATTCTGTTCAAGAGGAGGTGGGGTTGCGTGGTGCGGAGATGATTGTGGATAGGATAAAACCGAATATTGCTATTGTCACAGATGTCACCCACGATACTTCTACTCCGATGATTGAAAAGAAAAAAGAGGGCGACCAAAAATGTGGTTTAGGGCCTGTAATTGCTTATGCACCAGCGGTTCATCATAAAGTGAGAGATTTAATTACCGAAACTGCCGAAGAAAATAATATTCCGTTTCAGAGAGCGGCGTGTAGCAGAGCCACAGGAACAGATACCGATGCTTTCGCTTATGCCAATGGAGGAGTGCCATCAGCATTAATCTCATTACCATTAAGGTATATGCACACCACAGTAGAAATGGTGGAGAAGAAAGATGTAGCAGCCATTATAGAGCTGATTTACAGAAGTATTTTAAAGATTACGCCACAAATGCAATTAAAATATTTTTAATAGTTAAGAAATGAAACTCAATTTACCAGATAAACTTTATTATTCCATTGGAGAAGTAGCGAATGCCTTTAATGTAAATACTTCATTGATAAGGCATTGGGAGAAAGAATTTCCCATTTTAAACCCTAAAAGGAATAGCAAAGGCAATCGGTATTTTACCCCAGAGGATATTAAAAATTTAAAAATAATTTATCATTTAACGAAGGAAAAAGGTTATACTTTGGATGGAGCTCGTATTGCATTGATTACCAACGAGAAAATAGAAGAGCAAGTGAGTATTATAGACCGATTAGAATTTGTGAAAAGTGAATTAAATAAGCTAAAAAATTCATTAATTGATAAAGAATAAGGATAAATTCTTGTTTAAAATGATAAAATAATTATATTTGCCTAATTAAATAATAAAACAAATAAAAAAGATGGAAGCTGTTCAGCAGAAAAAAGGACACCCGAAAGGACTTTATTTATTATTCTTCACAGAGATGTGGGAGCGTTTTTCCTATTACGGAATGCGTGCAATTCTTATCCTATATCTTACTAAAAAATTAATGGAAGGAGGATTGGGAATGGATCAACAAGAGGCAATGTTATTGTATGGTAATTTTGCGGGCTTGGTTTATTTTACTCCATTAATAGGAGGTTGGTTGGCTGATAAATTTTTGGGACAGAGGTTGTCCATTACCATAGGAGGGATTACAATGATGTTGGGGCAATTTACATTGTTCGCAATGAATAATATGACAGGTTTGTATTTAGGTTTGCTCTTACTTATTATAGGTAATGGTTTATTTAAACCGAATATTTCTACTTTGTTAGGAGGACTATATAAATATGGAGACGAGAGAAGAGACTATGCATTTTCCATTTTCTATATGGGGATTAATCTTGGAGCTTTTTTAGCACCGTTGGTGATAGGGTTGGTATCAGATAATTTATTTGCGACTACTAATGCAGATGGAACGATGACTTATGGTTATAGATATGGATTTTTGGTATCGGGTATAGGAATGTTATTGGGGCAATTGATATTCAGTTTATTTGCTCAAAAATATCTTGGAGATTTAGGAAAAGCACCAGTTGGTAAATCATCATCAGATTCCAAAGAAAGCCTAAAACAGTCTATCAATCCTCAAACAGGAGAGGTCTTGAATGAAAGACAAGAAAGACAGCGTATAACGGTAATATTTATACTTTTTGCTTTTGCGGTGTTCTTTTGGGCAGGTTTTGAGCAGGCGGGTTCTTCATTATCTCTATATACAGATAAATTTATAGATAGAAATGTCTTCGGATATGAAATTTCTACATCAATGTTCCAAGCAGTTAATCCTATATTTATTGTAACATTGGCACCTCTGTTTGCAATGTTTTGGAGTTCGTCATTAGGGAAGAAACTTTCCACGCCTGTGAAAATGGGATTTGCTCTGATTATACTTGGAGTAGGGTTTTTATTTATGCTAGGAGCTGTGGCGGAAAGAAACGCAAATGGAGATCCAGAAGATGTAGCTAATAAAGCTGCTTTAATGTGGTTGATTATGACTTATTTTCTACATACTGTTGCAGAATTGTGCCTTTCACCAGTTGGGCTATCAGTTGTGACGAAATTATCTCCACCCAAATTAGCATCTTTATTAATGGCAGTGTGGATGCTTTCTTCATCGGCGGCAAACTTTTTAGGAGGATTGGTTGCAGCTGAGGTTGAAACAATGGGAGCAGGGCAGGTATTTACTTACATCGCAATATTTGTAATTGTTTGTGGATTGCTCTTATTATTACTGAGCAAACAAATCAGTAAAATGATGCACGGAGTGAAATAAAAAATGTTAAATAAATTATAAAAAGGCAACTATTTTTGGTTGCCTTTATTTTTTTATCAAGAAAGTTTTTATATTTGTCAAGTTGAAAAAAATAAAATATGAGAAAAATATTATTTGTTTTTGGTTTGCTAATGTATGCAAACGCTTTCTCGCAAGTCAATTGGATGACAATGAACGAAGCGGTCTTAGCACAGAAAAAATCTCCAAAGAAGATTTTGATAGATTTCTACGCCGAATGGTGTGGGCCTTGCAAGTTGATGGAAAAAAATACCTTTGGGCATCCCGAAATTGCAAAGTATATTAATGAAAACTATTACGCAGTAAAGTTTGATGCAGAGGGAAATGAAAAAGTTAATTTTCAGGGGAAAAATTTTGAAAACCCTCAGTTTAATCCAAAGAAAAAATCCAGTGCAAGAGGTAGCCAGCATCAATTTGCTCGTTATATGAGTGTTTCAGGCTATCCTTCTATGGTGTTTTTGGATTTGGATGGAAGTTTAATTACAGGGTTGGTGGGCTATTTTGAAGCAAAAGATGTTGAGCCTTATTTAGCACTTATTGCCACCGATGAATATAAAAAAGTGAAAACCCAAGAGGAATGGAATTTCTATAAAAGTAAGTTTAAAGGAAAAGTAAAAAAATAAATATTTAAAATAAACCTGATTTTATGAAGAAATTAATTTTGATGTTTTCTTTTTTCAGTTCTGTGATGGCATTTTCGCAGGTGAAATGGATGACGATGAACCAAGCTTTGGAAGCACAAAAAAAATCTCCAAAGAAAATTCTAATTCATTTTTATGCTCAATGGTGTTCGATGTGTAAGAAAATGGAAAATCATACTTATACCAATCCCGAAATTGCAAAATACATCAATGATAATTATTATGCAGTAAAATTTGATGCAGAAGGCGGAGAAAAAGTAGAATATCAAGGAAAAATTTTTGAAAATCCTACCTATGACCCTAATCGAAAAATAAAATATGGTGGAAACGGCTCTTATAATCAGTTCGCTAGTTTGATGAACATTAGAAGCTATCCTACAATGGTTATTCTAGATGAATCAAGTGAATATATTACCAATTTTATAGGTTATTTTAACCCCAAAGCTGTGGAGCCGTATTTGGCTGTAATTGCTACAGATGCTTACAAAAACATCACCTCAAAAGAGCTGTGGGAGCAGTATGTAGAAAAATTTCAGCATAAGGTAAAAGAATAATGTTTAATTTCCCTCTTGATGGAGGGATTTTTATTTTAAATTAAAAATGAGTTTTCTGTCTAAAATTATTACGGATTTATTAGCAAGACATTCGGATTTAACCAATACTGCCATTATTTTGCCAGGGAAAAGACCTGTAGTATTCATCAAAAATATTTTAAAAGACAAAAAATACCAAGGAATATTGCCTGAGTTTTACACGGCAGAAGAAATGGTAATGAAAATATCAGAATGCCAAATAGTTAAGGGGATTTCGCTTTGGCTTTTTGCTTATGACATATATAGGAAATTATTTCCAGAAGAAACTTTGGATAATTTTCTTAAATGGTTTCCTACTTTACTGAAAGACTGGGACGATATGCTCAAATTTTCCGAAAGTGATAAAGGTGTTTTGGAGTATATGTTTGATGATGAGCGAATTAAAAACTGGGGAGAAACTCTAGGAGAAGGCGAAACTCCACGAAAAAGAAATTTGAATTTTTGGAGGAAAATGAATGTTTTTCTGCCCATTCTCAAAAAAGAGTTGAAGGCAAAATCTTGGGCAACGGACGGGATGGCTCACGAAATGGCTCGGGAAAATCTGCCAAAATTTATAAAAAACACGGCTACTCATTTTGTATTTTGTGGCTTTAATGCCCTTACGCCTTTGGAAAAGAAGTTGATGAAAGGTCTTCTTCAAGAAGGTAAAGCAGAATGTTTTTTTCAAGCAGATAAATATTATCTTAATGACCAAAAGCAGGAGGCAGGGAAATTCTTGCGTGAGCATAAACAATGGAAAGAATTTAATGAAAATAGACCATTTCATTGGGTTGAAAATCAGTTCGTAAAACCGAAAAATATTAATGTTTATGAAGTTTCAGGGAATATTACTCAAACCAAAATTTTGCCTCAAATTTTGCAATCATTAGAAGAGAAAGATTTTTCTAAAACGGCAGTAGTTTTGTTAGACGAGGAGCTTCTTCCCGCTACTCTTGACGCGATGAGTTTTGTGCAAAAGCTCAATATCACGATGGGATTTCCGATTAAGAATTTATCGTTCAGTAATGCCATCAAAAAATTGTTTCATCTGTATAAACAACTTCAAAAAAAGGATTCAACTTATTATTATTCAGATATTTTTCCTGTTTTAGAAGAATTGCCGAAACGCAATAAAGATGAATATATTATTAATCAATTCATTACAGAAATTGAGCAACGAAATATTGTCTATATTTCTAAAAATTATTTGAAGGAAAAATTGGGCGAACTTTCGTATTTTCATTTACTTGAAAAAAAATCTGTTCATATTTTATTAGATGAGTTAGCAGATTTTTGTTATCAGTTGAAATTCAGTAATTTAGATGATATTCAGTGTGAAAATATTACCCATTTTGAAAAAACTTTTAAAATACTAAAAAACCATTTTAAGGATTATGATTTTGAAATTTCAATAGAAGTTCTAGAGGTTTTGATTAATCAATTGGTTAATTTGGAAAGTGTTGATTTTCAAGGAGAGCCTTTGGAAGGTTTGCAATTAATGGGGCTGTTAGAAACGCGTCTGCTAGATTTTAAAAACATCATTATGCTTTCGGTAAATGAAGGAAAATTGCCATTGGGAAATTCTCAAAATACCTATTTGCCTTTTGATGTGAGGATGAATTTTGGGCTAAACACTTTCTTGGAAAACGATAGCATTTACGCTTATCATTTTTATCGTTTGATACAAGGGGCGAAAAATGTGCATTTACTTTATAATGCATTGAGTTCAGGGGTAAATACGGGGGAAAAGAGCAGGTTCATTACTCAAATAGAAATGGAAAGCCCTCATAAAATAGAGCATATTGTGGTGGAAAATACTTCTGAACCCATCCTTCAAGAGCCAATAAAAATAGAAAAAACGGCGAAAGTTTTAGAAAAATTAGAGGAATGGAAAAAGAAGATTTCGGCATCGCATCTAACGACCTATCTCTATAATCCAATTGATTTTTATCTCAATAATGTGTTGAAGGTAAGAGATTCGGAAGGAATAGAAGAGGAACTTTCTCAGAGAAATTATGGGAATTTGGTGCATCACGCATTGCAGTATCTTTATGAAAAAGTAAGAGGTAAAATGCTGTTATATAGTGATTTAATAAGTTTAAAATCTGAAGTAGATGATGCCATTAATTTTGCTATTCAAGAGCTTAAACATCAGCCAGAGCTTTATGATAGGGGAATGAACTATATTCATAAATCCATTGCTACAAAGGTAGTTCATCAGGTTTTGGATTACGATTTAGAATTGATAGACGCTGGAGATTCTTTGGAAATAATTGATTTAGAGAGAAATATAAAATCTAAGTTTATTCTTAATAATGGAGAAGAGATTAATTTTAATGGTTTTGTGGATAGAATTGACCGCCTTAATGGAGTTTTGAGAATTATTGATTACAAGACTGCAAAACCTACAAAATTGAATATCAAACCCAAAGAAGAAAAATTGGCAGATTTTTTAAAGGACAGCAATCATAAACAAGCCTTGCAGTTAGCGATTTATGCTTATTCAGTCTTATCTTCGGAGGCTTTTCCTAACCATTCTTTACAATG
Source organism: Flavobacteriaceae bacterium (assembly GCA_030529185.1). Classification (GTDB taxonomy): domain Bacteria; phylum Bacteroidota; class Bacteroidia; order Flavobacteriales; family Weeksellaceae; genus JABCPE02. The sequence continues at coordinate 7,011 of JAUMXI010000016.1, read as the reverse complement.
TGGAATTTGGAGTTTTGCTGAAGTAAATTCAGGAGTTCAAACTTTAAAAATTTATGAAGATTTGGAGCTCAACAGAGAAAATGTAAAAGTATGTATGCAATCGATTGAAAATATTATCTTGGAAATTCTCAATCCAGAAATTCCTTTTACTGAAACAAAATAAAAAGTCCTATCAAATAGGACTTTTTACATTATCTTAACCTTTGGTATAATATTCAAAGAATAGTGGGATACTTTCAATTCCTTTGTAGAAATTGTAAAGCCCGTAATGTTCGTTCGGCGAGTGAATAGCATCGGTGCTTAATCCAAATCCCATTAAGACGGATTTTACCCCTAAAATACTTTCAAATAAGGCTGTAATTGGAATACTTCCTCCACTTCTGAACGGCAAAACTTCTTTTCCAAATGCTTGTTCCATTGCTTTTTTAGCTGCTAAAAATTCTTTGGTGTTGCTTTCCAAAACATAAGGCATTCCACCGTGGTGAGGTGTTACGGTTAGCTTTACGCTTTCGGGAGCAATTTTTTTGAAATGCTGAGTAAATTTCTCAGTGATTTCATCAGGCGTTTGGTTTGGTACCAATCTCATAGAGATTTTCGCAAATGCTTTTGATGGAATTACAGTTTTTGCTCCTTCGCCAGTGTATCCGCCCCAAATTCCATTTACATCTAATGTTGGTCGAATGGAAGTTCTCTCTAATGTAGTAAAACCTTTTTCACCTTCCAAGCCTCTTAGTCCAATTTCTTGTTTAAAGGCTTCAGGGTTGTCTTTTAGTTTGTTCATTTCCGCTCTTTCTTCCGACGAAACTACTACCACATTATCATAAAAACCTTCCACGGTAATTCTTCCATCTTCGTCTATCAGGCTACCAATCATTTTAGATAATACATTGATAGGATTAGGCACGGCCCCGCCATAAAGCCCAGAATGTAAATCTCTATTCGGACCTTCTACTTCTACTTCCACATAGCTAAGCCCTCTTAAACCTGTTGTCACCGTAGGTTGTTCGGAAGAATAAAGACTCGTATCCGAAACTAAAATCACATCACAAGCTAATTTTTCTTTATTCGTTTCCAAGAACTCCGCAAGACTTGCCGAACCCACTTCCTCTTCACCTTCAATAATGAATTTCACATTACAAGGCAAAGTATTGGTTTTCATCATTGCTTCAAAGGCTTTTAAGTGCATAAAAAATTGACCCTTATCGTCGGCAGCTCCTCTGGCAAAAATTGCTCCTTCCGGGTGAATGTCTGTTTTTTTAACAATAGGCTCAAAGGGACCGCTTTCCCATAGCTCCAATGGATCTGGTGGTTGAACATCATAATGTCCATACACTAAAACCGTAGGTAAATTTTTATCCAAAATTTTCTCTCCAAAAACTACGGGATAACCTTTAGTTTCGCAGATTTCTACATTGTCTGCACCAGCGTTTTTGAGGTGTTTTGCCACAGCATCTGCACATTGTAGCACATCTTGATTATAAGCTGGGTCCGCACTGATAGAAGCAATTTTAAGCAAATCTATCAATTCATCTAAAAATCTTTGTTTATTTTCTTGAATGTAATTTAAAGTTGTATCCATTTTTATTATAAATAATTTCTCAAAAGTAGTAAAAAAATAAATGCCTTGCTAAAAAACAAGACATTTATTTTTTAATTGATTACAGATTATTTTGTAAATCTGATAGACATTTTTCTGTCTGTTGCTCTTTCTTCATCAGAAGCATCGGCAGCTACTTTTGCAAATTCACTCCCGTATCCTTCTGCAGATACTACTTGTGCACCTACACCTGCTTTTTCTAATTCAGCTTTGATGAACTCTGCTCTTGCTTGAGAGATTTTTTTGTTGCTATCTTCATTACCTGTTTTATCCGTGTATCCTCCTATTTTGATTTTAGCTGTTGGATAAGCTTTTAAAATAGCAACTAAATTGTCTAATTGCTTTTGAGAACCTTGTGTTAAAGCTGTAGCAGACCCCATTTCAAAATTAACATCTCTAAGGTCATACCATTTTTCTTTTAACTCGTCTTCAGTAGCTTTTTCGTAAGAACCAGAGTTTAAAAATTCTACAACATTTTGCTCAAGGCTACCGTGGGAAACTTGCAGTTTTGTTCCTTTTAGATCCATTTCTACCAATGAAACAGCATCGTTCGGCGTTTCTTGAGTGATTGGTTGTTCAATGATTTCTTCTGTTTTTTCTACTTTTTTCTCTTCTTTTTTACAGCTTGTCACCATTGCTAAAACTGCAAAACTTAAAATTACTTTTTTCATGTTATAAAATTATTAAAAATTTGTATATCAAATATATAAAAAATAATTTTAATAACCAAATCTTTATGAACTTTTTAGTATAATTTTTCCTTTGACGCTTTGAGTAAAAATTAAAAATTGTTTACCTCCACTTTTCAGTTGGTACTTCGCTTTGATTTGCTCGGGAGATAAAGGGTGGTTTTTAGAGATGATATTAAATTGCTCTCCTTTTTTTAGAGATTTTGGGGTAATTTTTTCTATTTTGAAAATTCTTCCGCAAAAACTTTCTAATTTATCGTTAGAGGTATAAATATGCGTATTAGGATGTAGTTTTTTTAACTCAAATTTATTGGAAATAAGATTGAAGGCTCCTGATTTCAACACGGCATTATTAGGAATATAAATATACTCCAAAACATCGGAATAATCGGTGTTTGCGTTTGTTTCTTCATCTGAATAAAATGAAAAATCAGGTTCCGAACTATGAAGGTTTTTTGCAGTAATTTCTATTTTTTCGTTAAAGTTTGGAACAATATGGAGTAAAATTTCCTTCACTTCATTTTTCACAGCAATAATTTCAATTTTTTGAATAAACGAAATTTGCTTTTGAAGCAGAGTTAAATCAATAAGTGGAGAGAGTTTGATGATAATTTTGTCGGTAATATTTAGAAGTTGATTTTGGATTTCTAGAATATTAGGAGAAAGGTCTTCCAAAAGGAACTTCTTGTTGTTATGAGCATCTCTTCTCGCTGGGTCTAAATAAATTAAATTAAAGCGTTGAGAATTGTTTTTCAGAAAGTTATATAAATTGTCATTAATGAAATTGCCCTTTCTTCCAAGTGTATTCCAGTTGTGTTTTACAATTTCTAAAAGTGCCGAATTTTGCTCAACGAGAGTTATTTCCTTAAAATTTTGCGAGAGAAAATAAGCGTCAACTCCAAAACCACAAGTAAGATCAAGAAAAGATTTTCCTGCTAGATTTTTTGCTTTTTCTTCGGCGGTATCTTGAGAGGAAGATTGTTCAATATTAAGATGTAGAGGGAAAACAATTCCTTCTTTGAGGAGAAAAGGAAATTTTTTTTCGGCAATTTGCCTCCCCTTGATTTGCTGGGCAATTTCTTGAATAGAAACCTGAGGAAATGGCGATTTTTTTAAGAGAAATTCAGGTAAATTTACATTGCTATTTTCAATGATAAATTGCTGAATTTCCTTGGATAAAATTCCCTCAAAGTACTTCATTTTAAATGTTTTTGTTTAGTGGTTTCCGTGCTGTCTGTCACCAAAATAAAAATTTCTTCATTACTTTTTTTCATAAAATAATTTTCACGAGCGAATTTTTCTTTTTCGTCTTTGTTTTGTGTTAATTTTTTATAGTGAGCATTATTTTTCTTTAATTCTGCTTGGTAGAAAATTAATTGTTGTTCGTGTTTGCTTATTTCTTTATTTAAGTTGTTGATTACCAACCAGGAAGTGCTGTCGAAAAAAATCATCCATACCATAAAAATAACGATGGTAGCGGTGTATATGTTCAGAAAAAATGCTTTTTTCGGGTTTAGTTTTTTCATTACTAAAGATTTAGTTTTTTTTCAAAAAATTGCCTACTATACTTGCCAAAAAGTCTATGGCTACGCTGTTAGGTTTCATATTTGGAATAATGATGTCGGCGTGATTTTTAGAAGGCTCAATAAACTCTTCGTGCATTGGTTTTAGCGTTGTTTGGTAGCGATGCAGAACCTCCTCTAAATCTCTGCCACGCTCTTGGGTATCCCTGCGAATACGGCGGATAAGTCGCTCATCGCTATCAGCATGAACGAATACTTTAAGGTCAAATTCTTTTAAAAGTTCTTTATTGGTAAGCACCAAAATTCCCTCCACGATGAGAACATTTTTGGGAGTAATGTTAATGAAATTCCCTGTTCTGGTATGAGAAACGAAAGAATAAACGGGTTGCTCAATGCTTTTCCCTGCTTTTAAATCGCGAAGATGTTGTATAAGTAATTCAAAATCAATAGAATTGGGGTGGTCGTAATTCAAACTCTCTCTCTCTTGAAGGGAAAGATGTGCGTTGTCGTGATAATAATTGTCTTGAGAAAGTACATTTACGCCCTCTATATCTATGTTTTTCAGTATTTTAGAAACTACCGTAGTTTTCCCAGAGCCAGTCCCCCCAGCAATACCTATAATCAGCATAAATTTTTTTATTTTTGCAAAGATAAAAAAATATTAAATTTCACTAAACTCCACCATTACGGGGCAGTGGTCAGAATGTATCGCTTCTTTCAGAATTACGGCTCTTTGTAGGCTTTTTTCCATTTCTTTGCTTACAAAATTATAATCCAAACGCCAGCCCTTATTATTGGCTCTTGCATTGGCGCGATAGCTCCACCAAGAGTAGTTTTGAGGTTCATTGTTGAAGTGTCTAAAACTATCAATTAGTTGGCATTCTTCTATAAATTTACTCATCCATTCGCGTTCCATTGGTAAGAATCCCGATACATTGGCTAAACGAATAGGGTCGTGAATATCAATCGCTTGATGACAAATATTAAAATCCCCTGAAATAATCAAATTGGGAATAGATTTTTTAAGTTCTTTAATGTAGTCTAAAAAATCGTAGCAAAATTGCATTTTTAGGTCTAATCTATCAATATTCGTTGCCGAAGGAACATAAACCGAAATGGCTGAAAATCCTTCAAAATCAGCGCGAATAATTCGTCCCTCAAAATCAATATATTCTATTCCACAGCCGTATTCTATATGTTTGGGTTGCTGTTTGGTTAAAATTCCCACTCCGCTGTATCCCTTTTTTTGTGCAGAATGCCAAAAGCATTGATATCCCAATTCCGAAAAACCTTCTTCCGAAATTTGCTCGGGTTGAGCTTTACTTTCTTGAATGCACAAGATATCGGGGTTGGCGTCTTTCAGCCAAGTGAGAAAGTCCTTCCCTATAGCAGCACGAATGCCATTGACATTATAACTGATAAGCCTCATTTTAATTAGCAGATTTTAAAGCATTGATTTTGTTGGTTAAATCTTCTTTGCTCATCATGCCGATGGTTTCATCTCTGTGTTTGCCTTTCGTTATTAAGGTGAAGGGAATGGCTTCTCCTGTCCAAGTTTGAAAATTTTGACTGAAAAAATCCTCCGTCATATTTTGAAAGTTGAACAAGATAATATTTTTTTCCAATCCAGATTCCATCGCAAAACGGCTTACCTCGGAGTTCCAGTTTTTAGGATTGTCCAAATTGATAAAAGTAAATTTCACTTTTTCATTTTTCAGCTCGTCCATTTTTTGTTTAAAATAAGGAATTTCGTGCATACAAGGTCCGCACCAAGTGGCAAAAAAATTGGTTACATAGATGGTGTCATTTTCTTTTGGTGCTAAAAAATTAGCTACCTCTTCCGCGTTCATCTCTACCAATTGTGGAGTTTTATTGTTTTGAATTTCAGTGTTTTCAGTACTCTCTTGCTTTTTATTACAACTTGCTAAGGCTAAGATAAGACCTACCGCGATGATTTTTTTCATTTTACTTAAATTAGGTTTAAAATTAATTGAATTTTTAATTTACTACATTTGCATCGGCTCGTGTAGTTTGAGCGTCAAAAATAAATAAAAAACGAATACCTACAAAAATTGATGAAATTTATTGGTAAAATATTTAAAATTTCCTTTATTCTTACAGAGATTGTAGGATTGTTTGTTTTGTGGGCAAATGTTTGGGTAATTCATCTCACGAATGGGCGGACTTTTCATCAAATCAGTAAGATACCTCCGAGGTCTTGTGCTTTGGTTTTGGGGACTTCTCCGAAGATGAAATCGGGTAGAGCAAACCCTTATTTTACGGGGAGAATGGAAGCTGTGGCAACGCTTTATCATCACGGGAAGATTAAGAAAATCATTGTGAGTGGTGAGAAAAGTCCTTATTACGATGAACCTAAAGCGATGAAGCAGTATTTAATTAGCCACGAAGGAATTCCAGAATCTATCATTATAGAGGATACAAAAGGATTTAGCACCCGAGAAAGCATTTTAAGGTGTAAAGAAGTTTTTAAGGAAAATAATGTGGTTATCGTGTCGCAGGGCTATCATAACCTCCGTGCATTGTTTTTTGCGAGAAATCATCAAATGAACGCATTGGGGTTTGATGCCCAAGATATCACCAAAAACGAAAGTTTCTATAGAAATCATACCCGTGAGGTATTGGCGAGAGTGCAAGCGACATTATATTATTTTTTAGGCATTTCTTAAAGTTATGTTTTATTCGTTATCAGATATTCAGCAAGTTAAAAAATACGCTCTGAAAGAGAAAGTGGGGTATTTTATTGGAGCGGTTTTTCTACATGTTTTTTTGGTATTTTTTGTTATTATGTTGATGTTAATTATTGATGAATTGATAGTTAATTATTTTAATTACCCATCAATAGCTCAGTCGTTTCGTGAAAGCCACCATAGAATTAGCAATAGTTTTAGTGTTTTAATGATTATTATCATTGGTCCTATATTAGAGGAAATTCTATTTAGGTTGGTTTTGTTGCCTAAAAGAATAAACCTGTTGATTTTTAGTTTTATATTTCCGTTTTTCCTATTTCATAGAGGTTTTTATCCAAAAAGTTATGATTTATATTTTGGGTTGTCTCTATTGATTTCAATATTGGGTGTAGTATTGATGTTTAATTTATTAAGAAAACACCCTCAAATAGAGCATTTTTTACAAGAAAGAAAAAAGATAATTGCGTTAATTTCTATCGTTGTATTTGGGCTAA
>JAUMXI010000015.1 GCA_030529185.1 Flavobacteriaceae bacterium | reverse complement strand
TTCAAGAATGATTAATAACTTGAAGTTAAAGGCAAGTTATGGATTTGTAGGAGACCAAGCCGGTGTTGGTTTCTATCCTGGTTATGATGTATATAATATTGATAACTTGGGAGGAGCTATTGCTACTTCGTTTCACAGATCTGGATATCCGAATTTGACTTGGGAAAAATCTAAAATGTTCCAAACAGGAGTAGAATTTACTTTATTCAACAGAAGATTAGAAGGTTCCGTTGATTTTTATAGTAAATTAACAGAGCAATTGATTTTTGACTCGAGAATATCACCTTCTATAGGAGATGCTATAATGAAAGTAAATGATGGTAAATTATTAAACCAAGGAATAGAGTTTAATTTAGTTGGACATCTTGTTAGAACAGAAAACTTTTTCTTAGATTTAAGTGTGAATGGTGAAATGATGAGAAATAGAATTATAGAGATGCCATTTGATAACACTACTCAAAAAAGAAAAGTATTAGATGCGTCTGAAGTAGGTTATGGTAGAACACAGGGGAGCTCAATCTATGATTTCTATATGAGAGAATGGGCAGGAGTAGATCCTAATACAGGAGCAGCAAGATGGTGGATGAATTATGAGGACAAAGTAGATCCAATAACAGGACAAAGAAATGGAAAATATGACGAGGGAGAAGAAATCTTATCTTTAACACAGTTTTTAGCAGAAAACCCTAATGCAGTAATTAGTGAAACTATTACAGAAGATTATAGTAAAGCAACTCAAAAATTTGTTGGAAAATCAATTATTCCAGATGTGAGAGGAGCAATTAATTTAAATTTAGGATATAAAGGGTTTTCCATTGGAGCACAGATGCTATATAGTATAGGAGGATATGTTTATGATGCTTCTTATGCTGATTTAATGGGTAATCTTAAAGTCGGAGAGAATAACTGGCATACAAACATCCGCAATAGATGGCAGAAACCAGGGGATATTACAAATGTGCCGAGATATACCTCCAACAGAGTTTCCGAAAATGATCCAGGAGATGCTTTATATGCTGGAAGATCTACAAGGTTTTTAACAAGAGCAGATTATTTCCTTTTAAATAATGTAAATATAGGATATACTTTGTCTAAAGATGTATTAAACGGAACTGGTTTGCAAGAGGTGAAATTGACTTTGTCTGCAGATAATCTGTGGTTGCGTTCTGCAAGAAAAGGATTGAATCCTATTTCTAGTGAAACAGGAGAGTCTAGTAGTTATCGTTATGCCCCTGTATCAAACTTTACTTTTGGATTAAGAGTTAAATTTTAATTAAAACGGATTAAACAAATGAAAAAAATAGTAAAATTATTATCAGCAGTAACATTATTGTCGGTAGTATCTTGTGGTGAAGATAGATTTCTAAATACACATCCTACCCAGACGGTATTTGCTCCACCTGCAGCAACTCAGCTTAATGGTTTGTATGTTATGATGATCAATCCAGAAACAGGAGGAACTACTTCACACGAAGATTTTGGGCAAAAGGGTGTAGATGTATTTACAGATCTTCTATCAGCTGATATGGCAATGTCAAATGATGCATATAGAAGATATAGAAATGTGGTGAATCTAACAGCTACGCTAAATTATGATGATACATACAATTATATTCCTTGGAGATATTATTATAGATTAATCAAAGCAGCTAATGGAGTTGTTAAAAGTGTAGGTGGTAATGATGCGATTCCTACATCTTTGGATGTAAAACACGCTTTAGGACAAGCCAAAGCAATGAGAGCGTACGCTTACTTTTATTTAATGCAATTATACACTACTGGTTATAATCCTGAAGAAGAAGCGATACCATTATATTTAGAGGCGGGATTTTCATCTGCTCCAAAGTCAAAGCAATCAGTAGTTTATCAATCGATCGAGAAAGATTTAACAGATGCGATAACTTTACTTGAAGGCTTTGAAAGAACAAGTAAATCAATGATTAATAAATCTGTAGCACAAGGCTTATTAGCGTATACTTATGCAGCACAAGGTAAACATAGATTAGCCGCTGAAATGTCTAAAGCCGTTATGAATTCTGGAGTGCCTATTTCAACAAGAGAAGAAATCGTAAGATATAAGCACGATGGAGTTAATGAAACAGGAGGAGGGTTTAATAATTTAGACACTAATAGAAGTTGGCTTTGGGGCTTTGACCTTATTACGGAAAATGGATTAGATCTTGCTAGTTGGTGGGGACAGATTGATGTATTTACTTATAGCTATCAGTGGGCAGGAAATTCTAAACAGATTGATGAAACATTGTATAAATCCATCAAAGAAGATGATATTAGAAAGCATCAATTTATAAGTATAAAAAAAACAGGGCAAGGCGGTAGAGATTATGAAGTTGTATCTAATGACGACGATAAGTCAACTTATAGGTATGTTCCAGCGAATAAGTTTTTTGCTCCAGAAAGAGAAATTGCTAAGCAAAGAAAAATATCCACGGACTATGTGTTTATGAGAGTTGATGAATTCCACCTTTTAGCAGCAGAAAGTTTAGCAAAAGATGGTAATGACGCAGAAGCTAAATCTATCTTGAAAGAATATCTAAAAACAAGAATTACAAATGTTGATTATATAGATAATCTTAGTGGAAAAGAGTTGCAAGATGAGATTTATAAAAATACAAGAATTGAATTCTGGGGAGAAGGAAAATCTTATTTAGCAATGAAGAGAAACAGGGCAACAATAACAAGAGGAAAAAATCATTTGTATTATGGAGGTGCATCTTTTAGTTATGATGCTCCAGAACTTACATTTGAAATTCCTGTCCAAGAAGTTTTAGATAACCCATATATCAATAGATAAATTCTTATATTTGTACCTCATAAAAGTTTATGAGGTACATTTTTTTTATTTTATTAATTAGTGTTTTGGGGAAAGCTCAATCAAGAGATGAAATCATTATTGATGATGGGCAAAGGGACTCCGTTCGTATATTTCGCCCTAGTATTAAAGATTATCAATATTATACCCAATTTTCAGAGAAAAAAGTCTTTGATACGGTTTTTACTATAGATAAATCCTATCAATTTACGCAATACAACCTTCAGGATAATTTTGGCAGAATTCCCTTTTCTAATATAGGAAACGGCTTTCAGCAACTGGTTTATAAAGCAAATCCTGAACAAGATTTAACCCTTCTACCAACCAAAAAATCGTTTTTTATTTTAGGGATAAAAGATGTGAAGTATTACGATATTAAAACGCCTACCACGGTGTTTCGCTATCTTAATGGAATGAACGATGGGGGAATGCTACAAACTACCTATACTCAAAATGTAGGTAAAAATTTTAATTTCGCTTTAGAGTATATGGGCTTAAGGTCAAGAGGGTATTATCAAAGAAATTTAACGGCTTCCAATCACGCAGTTTTCTCGGTTCATTATCTTTCAAAAAATAAAAAATACGAGGCTTTTGCTCATTATTTACACCAAAATGTTTTGAATGAAGAAAATGGCGGAATTGAAAGTTTTGAGAATTTTATAGGAGGAGATTCGCGGTTTAATAACAGGCAGAATTTATTGGTAAATCTTCACCGCACACATTCCCGGTTTTTTCTAAGGAGATTTTATTTAAGCCATTATTTTACACCTTTTGATGCAGAAAAATATCCTTTTAAGATAAAACACACAGCTTTTCACCAAAAGAATGAGTTTCACTATACGCAAGAAAGCACAGAAAGACACTATCCATCGGAGGTTTTTGCAGGTTATCCAACTCACTCAAATAAAATTGCCCAAAAATTAAGTAATACTTTTAGTTTGGCTTTTGATAAGGAAAAATTTAAGTTGGAAGCTGGTTTGCAACATCAAAATATTCGCTATACCTTAGAACCAAATGCGGTTATTCAACAAGGATTGAGAGAAAATCGCTTCGGTATTATAGGGAATTTAAAAATGAAGCTGTGGGATAAAATCGCTTGGATTTCTGATTTAGAAATTTCCAAAGGAAAGGTTTTGGGATATTATCTTAACTCGGAAAATAAGCTGATTTTAGAACCAATAAAAGGCTATTTACTGAACGCACATTTGAATTTTAAATCACACGCTCCGTCCCTAAATTATTTGTTAAACGCCTCTTTTTATAAAGAATATAATTATTATTTTAATGATTTTAAAAACCAAAATACTTTAGAAATTGGAGCAGATGTTCAATTCAAACGCTTTGATGCTAAACTATTTGCTAATTATTTTATCCTTGACCAAATGTCTTATTTCGATGCTTTGGCAAAACCGAAACAATCTATTTCCGCTGTGAATATTGCTCAAATCGGTGGAGAAGCAACCTTTAATTATAGAAAATTCCATTTGAATACCAAGGTTTTGCTACAAAATGTGTTGAATAATAAGAATCTACTGCCATTGCCTCAAATTTTAGCTCGGGCTAATTTTTATTACCAAAATAAAATGTTCAAAAATGTGGCGGAAATCCAGACGGGAGTTAAGGCGTATTATTTTTCTAAATTTGCTTCACGAGAGTATTTTCCTATTCTCAACGAGTTTATTTTGCCATCTGATACCCATTTTATCGGAGGTCAGCCCATAGCCGATATTTATTTTAATTTTAAGGTGAAAAGAATGATGGTTTATATAGAAGCTCAGCATATTAACACAACTTTTATGAAAAATCAATCCTTTGCAGCACCCTATTATCCTGTCGCTGATTTTAGGCTAAATTTGGGGTTGATTTGGTATTTATTCCACTAAAAAAATGAATTGTAAAAGATTAAATTTCAACGATATAGCGAGTGTTCCTCAATTGATTAAGGATTTTTTGAGCGAAGAGGAATTTTCATCTCAAAGATTTTCCCTGCATAATGCTCTAAAACAGGCAGAAATTAAGCATAAAACTTTTTCTCCTGAACAAAGAGAAACGCTACATAAAGTTTTGGTAGAACAGATGGGGAGTTTGCACCTTTCTGATAAACAGAGAGAAAATTTAGATTTGATTGCTCAAAATAATGTCTTTACCATCACTACGGGGCATCAATTAAATCTCTTTTCTGGGGCGAGTTTTTTCGTGTATAAAATTTTACAAACGATAAAAACTGCTGAATTTCTTAACCAACATTCCGAGGATAAGAAGTTTGTGCCAGTGTTTTGGTTGGCTACGGAAGACCACGATTTTGATGAAATTCAGAGTTTTAAAACTAAAAATCATCAATATCAAATCACGGGAAAAGCTGGTGGAGCGGTTGGAAGAATCAAGATTGAGGAAAATCATTTTATTCAAGATTTTGAGCGAGAATTTAAGGATGATGTGTATGCTACGGAGCTTATTCTTTGGTTGAAAGAGGCTTATAAACTCGGAAATTCTTTAACTCAGGCAACTAAAATATTGGTAAATAGGCTTTTCGGTGAGAGAGGAATTTTGATGATTGATGGTGATGATAAAGCACTGAAAGAGCAAATGAGAGAGATTTTCACCGATGAAATAAAAAATCAAACGCTAAAAAAATCTACGGAAAACACCATTCAAAATCTTACCGAAAAATATGGTAAAGTGCAGGTCAATCCTAGAGAGATTAACTTGTTTTATCTTTCAGAAACCCGAGATAGAATAGAGAAAGAGGGAAATCAATACAAAATTGTAGATAAAAACTGGGTGCTGAGCGAAGAAAAGATTTTGGAAAAAATGGAAAATATTTCGCCCAATGCTGTGATGCGACCGATTTATCAAGAGAAAATATTGCCCAATATTGCCTATATCGGTGGAAATGCAGAAATAATGTATTGGCTGGAGTTGAAAGACTATTTCCGTAAAATGCAAGTGTCTTTCCCTTTGTTGGTTCCGCGAAATTCTTTGTTGTTTTTAACGGAAAAAATTGGGGATAAAATAGAGCGTTTAGGGCTAAATATTCATCATTTTTTTGAAAATTATACGGAGGTGATGAGGGATAAGTTGCTGAATAACTCTGAACTTTTGGAGGTAATTAACCAAAAAGAAGATGAAATAAAAAAGATATTTGAGCTGTTGAAAGAAAAATCTTCTCTCACGGATAAAACTTTCCGAAATTTGGTGGAAGCAGAGCAAACCCGTCAGCTGAAATCTTACACCCGAATGAAAAAAAGGCTACTTCGTGCCGAAAAGATTAAACAGAATGAGAAATATACGCGTATGAGCCAACTTTATTTTGAGGTTCATCATAATGGCGTCTGGCAAGAAAGAGTGCTGAATTTCAGTGTGTTTTACGCTCAAAATGGTCAGGCGTGGATACAAAAATGCTACGAAAATATAGATGTAGAAAAATCGGAACTTGTAGTTTCTTTCATTTGAGTAGAAAAGTGTAAATTTGTAGCCTTATTTTAAGAATTGAGTTAAAATTAATAAACTCCCTAAAATTGGAAAAATAAAATGAAAAAAATATTTATTGCCCTATTGGGATTGTTTTTTATTTCGCTTTTTGCACAGCATAAACACGAAGTTGTAGCAAAAGAGACGCTATATGGTATTGCTAAAAAATACGCCGTATCATTAGATGAATTGATAAAATACAATCCTAAAACTAAAGATGGAAAATTAAACATTGGAGATGTTTTGATTATCCCTACTAAAAATAAACAAAAGAAAGAGGAGGGAAAAACCTCTGTAATGAAAAATAATGGAACTTATAAAGTTCAGCCAAAAGATACTTTTTACGGAATTTCTAAAAAGTTTAATATTTCTCAAAAAGAGCTGTTTAATCTCAATCCTGGGTTGAAGGAGAGAGGTTTGCATCCGGATGATATTATTCGTGTGAATGAAAATGCCGTGCTAAAAGTACAGGAGAAAATAACGGAAAAAAGAGCAGAAAAGCCTATTCAGAGAGAAACGCCACCACCTGCTGATAAAATCGCCGATGAAGAGTATCTTACCCACTTTGTGGAAGCGGGAGATACAGCTTTTGGGATTATAAACAAGTATAATATTTCTTATGAACAATTGGAAAACCTGAATGATGGTCTGCCCAATGGTATCCGTGTGGGAGATAAATTGAAGATTAAGAAATACGAAAAACAATATAAAAAATCAAATAGCGATGTTTTAAATATAGCCTTGATGTTGCCTTTTGGCTTTGATTCTAACGATAGTAAGTATAGAAGTTTGGCGACAGACTTTTTGATTGGGGCAAAATTGGCAGCCGAAAGAAATGTGGCACAAGGTAAAAAAATCAACCTTAATGTGATTGATGCAGAAAATGAAAATTCTTTTAAAAATAATATTTCGCAAATCAATAAACAAAATACCAATGTAATTGTCGGTCCATTCTTCAAATCTAATGTCTTAGAGGTGTTGAATTATGTGAAAGAAGAAAAAATCCCCGTGGTAGCTCCTTTTGCAAACACTTCAGATTTGTATGATTATGCTAATTTGATTTTGGTAGAAACAGGCAACAGAGTTTATACCGAGCGAATAGTGAAGGAAGTGAAACAGGCTTATGCCAATCAAAAAATTTATATTGTTGGGAATGATGAAGAGGCGGAGTTTATTAAAAATCAGTTGAAAAAAGATCTGTCCAAAGCCAATGTCGTTATGCTAAATTCTTCTGCAGAAGTAGAGCTAGAACAAAATATGATGACGGGGAGAAAAGCCCCAGCGATTGTGATTTTGGCAAATAATGAAGATAGAGCAGGGAAGGAGTTCGCTCAAAAATTGATGGAATTAGGAAAGCAAGCAGAAGGGATTAAGGCGTTTAGTATGTATTACCATTCTGATTTTGAGAGAAATGTAGATGCCTTAAGTAAAACTAATTTGGTTTATCTTATGGATAGAAAAATTAATGTTAATGGGAATTTTGAAAAGGAAGTTTTAGCAGACTTCAACGCGAAATATTGCAAAGCCCCTTCAAAATATATGATTATAGGTTTTGATGTGGTAAATGATGTAATCGCAAGAGCGTATAAAAATGATATGATTAAACAAATGGATAAATCCCACACTCACCTGGCAACAAAGTTTGAGTATGTTCGTACAAAGAGAAACGGAGCTTTTGCTAATACAGGCTATCGAGTGGTGAGATTGATGCCATAAAAAATAAATAAAGGTTTAAAAAAAGATATGAAGAAAGCGTTAGTATTCCCAGGGCAGGGGGCTCAATTTGTGGGAATGGGTAAAGAACTTTACGAAAGTAGAAAGGAAATTAAAGACCTAATGGACTCCGCAAATGATATTTTAGGCTTTGATATCCTATCAATTATGTTTAACGGAAGCGAGGAAGATTTAAAGAAAACAAAAGTCACGCAACCTGCGATTTTCATTCATTCCGTTGCTGCAGTGAAGGCTGTAGATGCTATTGGAGCTCAAATGGTAGCAGGACATTCTCTAGGTGAGTTTTCTGCTTTGGTAGCTAATGGAACCTTGTCTTTTCAAGATGGTTTGTCTTTGGTTTATCAAAGAGCTTTGGCAATGCAAGAGGCTTGTGATGCCAATCCTTCTTCTATGGCGGCGGTTTTAGGTTTGGAAGACGAAAAAGTAGAGCAAATCTGTGCCGAAATAGAGGGAATTGTAGTTCCTGCAAATTATAATTGCCCTGGTCAATTGGTGATTTCTGGGGAAACTTCTGCTGTGGAAAAGGCTTGTGAAGTCTTAAAGGCGGAGGGAGCAAAAAGAGCTCTAATACTTCCCGTTAATGGAGCGTTTCACTCCCCTTTGATGAAATCTGCACAAGAGAAATTGGCTAAAGCCATTGAAGAAGTGAAATTCAACACGCCTATTATCCCTATTTATCAGAATATTACGACTACTGCGGTATTAGATTCGGAAGAAATTAAGAAAAATCTGATTGCCCAGCTTACAGGCTCTGTGAGATGGACACAAAGCATAAGAAATATGGTAGCCGATGGAGCTGAACATTTTATTGAAGTAGGACCAGGAAAGACTTTGCAAGGTTTAATAAAGAAAATAAGCCCAGAGGTTTCTACCACTTCGGCAACTTAAAAAATAAACTCTCGCTATTTTGGTGAGAGTTTTTTTATTGAAAATGATTTTTCTCTAAATTAAGTAAAAACGCTTTTCTGTCTAAACCACCGGCATAGCCCGTAAGTTGTTGGCTTTTCCCAATAACACGATGGCAAGGGACTATTATGACAATTTTATTTTTGCTATTGGCGTTGGCTACGGCTCTTATGGCTTTGAGGTTGCCAATGTTTTCGGCTTGTTGCTGGTAGGAAATCGTGTGTCCGTAGGGTATTTTCATCAAATCGCTCCAAATCATCTTTTGAAACTCAGTTCCAGAAAATTGTAAAGGAATGGAAAACTTTTTTAATTCCCCTTTGAAATAAAGTGTCAGTTCTTTTTCCGTCAATTTTAAAATGCCGTTGCCTTGTTGAGAGAAATTAGAAGGGATATTTTTATCAAAATATTTGCTATCTATAAAATCTAATGCCAGTAAATAGTCATCATTGGCAAAGGCCTTTATTATCCCTAATGGCGTCTTAATGAGTTTGGAATAGAGCTTCATTTTTCAAATTAAACTATTCAAAGGTAGTGAATTTTTATTTAGATTAAATCAAAACAAGTATATTTGCTATCTGAAAACAGCACAATGAAAGAAAAGCCTCAAAATATAAAAAGACTTTGCGATTTTCCTAATGGGATAAAAGGAAAAATTTTGGAATTTGACAACGAAGAGTTCCAAATGCCCAATAAAATCATAGAAATGGGATTACTGCCCGATACGGAATTCGTGGTTTTACATAGAGCCCCTTTGGGCGGACCGATGTATGTGGAATATGGCATTGAAAAAACCAAGGTAGCATTAAGAGCTGAAGAGGCAAAATTCATTTTAGTAGAAACAATAAAATGACGGAATCAAAAAATATATTATTGGTAGGAAATCCTAATGTTGGGAAATCTACACTATTCAATTATCTTTGCAATAGACAACAAAAGACAGGAAACTACGCGGGGGTCACGGTGGCGAGCCATACGGGTAATTATCTCTATGAAGGGGAAGAAGTGAGTATTATTGATTTGCCTGGGGCGTATAGTATTTACCCTTCCTCCGAAGATGAAGCGATTTTGAGTAAATTTTTGGTAGAGAAAAAAAAATGTTCAGGGGTGCTTTATGTGGCTGATGCTCTGAATATGAGGCGAAGTCTTTTATTATTTCAGCAGATTAAAGACTGGGGGTTGCCCATTATTATGTTGATAAATCAAATAGATTTGGCGAAAAAAAAGGGGCTTTCCTTTAATTTTGAAAAAATGGAAGAACTTTTAGGCGTGAAAATCATTGCCACCAATGCTAAAAAAAACGAGGGATTAGATGAGGTGAGAAAGGCTATTTTTCAGAATAAATTTAGGAAAAGTGAGCAAATACTTTTGGAAGTTCCTATGGAACATAAAGGTTTGGTTTTCAAAATGCAAACTCAACTAAAGGAAAATAATCCATATAAAGTTTGGACGCTTTTAGCAGCGGAAAAATATTTAGGCAAAATGGAAAGCATTGCAGAACAATTGAATCAAGATGCTGTAAAATGCTTGGTTCCGAAGAGATTGCAAGTGCAGGAAACCATTAGAAGATACCAAAATATTGATAAACTACTGCCTCAAATCATCTCCAAAGAGAAGCGAGGAAAAGAGCTCTTCACGGAGAAAATAGACAGATGCTTGGTGCACCCTGTTTTCGGCTATGTTGTTTTTGGAGTTTTATTGCTTCTGATTTTCAACTCGGTATATTTCTTAGCAGAGTATCCAATGGGTTGGATAGAAGATTTCTTCGGATATTTGGGAGAATTAGTAGGAGAATACTTCCCCGAAGGACCTTTGAGAAGTTTGATGATAGATGGGGTAATACCCGGGGTAAGTGGCGTGGTTGTTTTCGCCCCACAGATTGGGATTTTGCTATATTTTCTTTACCTTTTGGAAGATTCAGGATATATGGCAAGGGTGGTTTTCTTGATGGACAGATTTTTAAGACCTTTCGGATTGAATGGGAAAAGTATCTTGCCTTTGGTTTCGGGGACGGCTTGTGCCATTCCTGCAATTATGTCCGCCCGAAATATTGAAAATGTTAAAGAAAGATTGCTCACGATATTGGTCACTCCGTTTATGACCTGTTCGGCGAGATTACCCATTTATAGCATTATCATCAGTTTGGTTATCCCTGAAAAATATTTTTTTGGAATTTTAGATTACCGAGCGATGATGCTTTTGCTGATGTATGTTTTAGGTTTTTTAATGGCACTTTTGGCGTCTTGGGTTTTAAAGAAAATTATTAAAAATACAGGAAATTCTTATTTGGTATTGGATTTACCAACTTATAAAGTACCTTTGTTTGGGTATAATTTCAAACTTATTTTGGGTAAAGTTTGGGAGTTTATAGCCGGAGCAGGGCGAGTGATTTTTGCGATAAGTGTGATTTTGTGGGTGTTGGCTTACTTCGGACCGAAACAAAATGATGAAGAATGGATTGCTCAAGATGTTGAACTTAATGATTCTTATTTGGCGATAATAGGGAAGGGGATAGAGCCCGTTGTTGAGCCTTTGGGATACGATTGGAAAATGGGCGTGAGCGTGATTACGAGTTTCGCGGCGAGGGAGGTTTTTGTGGGGACGATTTCAACGCTCTATGGTCTTGATGTAGATGTAGAAAGCGAGGAGGGTGAAAAAACTTTAATGGACAAAATGCGAGAAGACACCAAACCCAACGGCGAGAAAGTATTTAGTTTGGCTACGGGAATTTCAATCTTAATGTTTTATGCCTTTGCGATGCAGTGTATTTCCACAATTGCAGTGGTATATCGCGAGACCAAAAGCTGGAAATGGACAATGCTCCAATTGGTGGGAATGTCTGGTCTGGCGTATGTAGTTTCGTTTTTAGTATATCAGATTTTAAAATAAAAAATATGATTTTTCAGTATGTTATTTTGGCTTGTATTGTATTTTTTTCTTGTTATTCTATCTATAAAATATTCAAGAAGAATTTTTCTCCAAGCAAATTTAAAAATAAAAGAGGATGTGATAGCGACTGTGGATGCTCATAAATAAACGATATGGTTTTTCAAGGTAAAATATCAGAAATATTAGAGGTAAAAGAATTGGAGCAAGTGTCTTCAACTTGTGCTTTGCCCAGACTTTCGGAAGGAGAATTGTGCCTAATTTGGTTTTGTTCTGAAGGTAATGAAATGATAATCGACACAAAACTCCATCGGTTTGCTAAAGATCAAATAATATGCTTAACCGAATTCAATAGAATTAATTGGTATCATCTTAAAACGATTAGATACATCAGGTTTAATCGCCCTTTTTATTGTATTTTAGGGCAAGAGAGCGAGGTGAGTTGTAGAGGGATTTTGTATTACGGTTCCTCCGAAGTACCTGCTTTTAACCTCTGTAAAGTGGAAAAAACAAGGTTGGAGAATTTTTGGCAAATTCTTTTACAAGAGATGAAAGAAAGCGATAGCCTACAGTTGGAAATGCTACAAATGTTATTAAAACAAATACTCATCATTTGCCTTCGTTTGTATAAAAGAGAGCGGAAATGGGATGAAGAAAATCCAGAACAAATTAATATCATTCAAGAGTTTAATTATTTATTAGAAACACATTTTACAGCCTTGCATCGCGTTGAAGATTATGCCGAGATGCTTAACAAATCCCCAAAAACATTATCTAATATTTTTAAGAAATTAATAGGAAAATCTCCTTTACAACTCATTAGAGAACGAATTTTACTTGAAGCAAAAAGATATTTGTGCTATACAGAAATGCCCGTATCCGAGATAGGTTATGCCTTAGGATATGAAGATGTGCAATCGTTCAGCCGATTTTTTAGGCAGATGGAAAATGTTTCACCTTCTTACTTCAGAGAGAACGCTCCCGATAGGAAAAATTGACAATTAATAAGGAAAAACGGATAACAAATTTTGGAAATTGTTGTTATAACTTTGCATCAGAAATTTTAAAATAAAAATTACAATGAAAAAAATCTTATTAACAGCAATGATTGGCGTGGTTTCATTAGTGAAAGCTCAACTGCCAGACCCAGGTTTTGTAATTGACAACAACACCGCAATTGTTATTACCGACCCACAAAACGATTTCTTAAGCCCAAAAGGAGTGACTTGGGGCGTAGTTGGAAAGAGCGTAACCGAGAATAATACCGTTGAAAACTTGGAAAAACTCTTCAAAATTGCTTACGAGAAAAACATCAAAGTATTCGTATCGCCTCATTATTATTTCCCGCACGACCACGATTGGAAACACCAAGGAGCAGGTGAGGTTTTGATGCACGGAATTAAAATGTTTGACAGAAAAGGTCAGCTCACCACCGAAGGTTTTGAAGGTTCGGGGGCAGATTGGTTGGAGCCTTACAAAAAATACATCAACCAACCTAATGTCATCGTTTCAAGTCCTCATAAAATGTATGGTCCAGAGAGCAACGATTTGATTTTACAACTTAGAAAACAAGGTTTCAACAAAATCGTTTTGGCAGGAATGTCCTCAAACTTATGCGTAGAATCGCATATGAGAGAATTGGTTGAGCAAGGATTTGAGGTTTCTGTGGTTACCGACGCAACGGCAGGGGCAATTCTTCCCGATATGAACATTGATGGATACAAATCCGCTTTGGATAACTTCCGTTTGATTTCAAGCCACTTGTTCAAAACCGATGAGGTGGTAAAAGCCTTCAAAGCTCTTCCGAAGAGAAAATAATTTAAAAATTTATCAAAATAAAAAGTAGAATTATCTCATTGAGGTGATTCTACTTTTTGTATTTTCTTGCGAAATAGAGCGTTAATTAATCTGTAAAAGGACAATTTAATTCATAATAAAAAATGAATAAAATCCCCTTTTTTCCTTACCTTTGTAAAATTAAAATATGGAAATATGTCATTAATAAAATCTATTTCAGGTATTCGTGGGACGATTGGCGGTAAGGTGAATGATAATCTCACGCCACTTGATGTGGTGAAATTTACTTCCGCTTTTGGGACTTGGCTTCAAAATCATAAAAATAAAAAAGATTTGACGCTGGTTATCGGTCGTGATGCCCGTATTTCAGGGCAAATGGTTTCTTCGTTGGTGGTGGCTACTTTGCAAGGTTTGGGCATTAATGTGATAGATTTGGGGCTTTCCACCACGCCCACAGTAGAGGTAATGGTGCCAGAGCTCAACGCCGATGGGGGAATTATTCTCACCGCTTCGCACAATCCTAAACAATGGAACGCTTTGAAACTCCTTAACGAAAAAGGTGAATTCATCAACGGAAAAGATGGTGCCGAAGTATTGGCGATTGCTGAAAGTGAAGATTTTAATTACGCCGAAGTAGATGATTTGGGACAATATCAAACGAGAAATGATGCGTTTGACATTCATATTAAAAAGATTTTAGACCTCCCAATGGTGGATGCCGAAGTGGTAAAGTCTAAAAAATTTAAAGTGGTGCTTGATGCCGTTAATTCCACAGGTGGATTGGCGTTGCCACCTCTTTTGGAGCAGTTGGGGTGTGAAGTGGTAAAATTGTATTGCGAACCAAACGGACATTTTCCACACAATCCAGAGCCGTTGAAAGAGCATTTGACTGACATTTGTGAATTGGTGAAAAAGGAAGGAGCAGATTTGGGAATTGTGGTTGATCCTGATGTGGATAGATTGGCATTAATAGATGAAAATGGCGAAATGTTTGGTGAAGAATATACCTTAGTGGCGGTGGCAGATTACTTGTTGAAGCACAAAAAAGGCGTGGCGATTTCCAACCTTTCTTCTAGCCGAGCATTGAGAGATGTGGCGAAGAGGCATCAGTCGGAATATTTTGCCAGTGCCGTAGGTGAGGTAAATGTGGTCACTTTGATGAAAGAAAAAAACGCTGTAATTGGCGGAGAGGGCAACGGCGGTATTATCTATCCAGATTTGCATTATGGTAGAGACTCATTGGTGGGCGTGGCGTTGTTCCTTACGCATTTGGCAAAAGAAAATAAAACCGTTTCTGAGCTGAGGGCGACTTATCCTGCCTATTTTATGGGCAAAAAGAAGATAGAACTGACGCCAGAAATTGATGTAGATGCTCTCTTGAAAAAGGTAGAACAAGAATATCAAAACGAAGAAATTTCTACCATTGACGGCGTAAAAATAGACTTTGCTGAAAATTGGGTTCATCTTCGAAAATCCAATACCGAGCCGATTATCCGCATCTACACCGAAGCAAAGTCTCAACAAGAAGCCGATGAATTGGCAGATAAGATGATAGAGAAAATTAAAAACTTGCTTTAAGAAAAATAAAGAAACGATTGTAAATTTATACAGTCGTTTTTTTGTGTATAAATTTTTGGGGAGCATTTCGTTGTAATTCTGTATTTTTGCAAAGTAATCCAAAATAAAAATAAAAGTTTGGAAGATTTTTTTGATAATGAACTGGTAAAAAAGTTCGAGGAAATGATAGAGAATAATGAAGAATATTATTTCAGCTCTGAGGAGTTGGAAGATATTATCATTCATTATTTGGAATTGGGAGATATTACTTTTGCGGAATTAGCGGCTAATTTCGGATTAGAATTGCATCCTAATTCTATTGAAATAAAAACCAAAAAATTAGAAGTTTTATTAGAATTAGAAAATTATACCCAAGCCAGGATTTTAATTAAAGAATTAAAACCTTCGTGTTTGGAAAATATTGATTTTTTGGTGTGTTGTGCAAAATATTACTCTAATCTTGGTAATTCTAAAAAAGCGATAGAATACTGCGAAAAAGCATTGCAACAGGAAGAGGAGGAGAATTTTTTACATAATTTTATCGCTGATGAATACACTAATTTAGGAGATCCGTTTAAGGCATTAAAACATTATCATTTGGCTTTGAAGTTTGACTCAGAAGATGATTATGCCTTGGAAAACATCATGCAATGTTATCACAAACTGAATAAATCCGGCGAAGCAATTGAGTTTCTGAAAAGTTATCTCGATCAGCATCCGTTTTCTGAAACAGCTTGGTTTGAATATGGGCATTTTTTCTTCAATAAAAAAAAATACGAAGAAGCCATCAAGGGGTTTGATTATCTTTTAGCGATTAATTCTCAAGCAATTGGCGTTTATGGTAATAAAGCAGCTTGCTATGAAGCGATGGGTAAATGGCAGGAGGCTATTGCAATTTACGAAGAGCAATTAGAGGTAGAATATACCAAAGCTTTTACCTATTACAAAATAGGATTGTGTTATAAAGAGATGAAAAATTGGGCATTAGCTCTTAAGTCGTTCCAGAAATCTTTGAAAGAAGATCCTCAATTTTATTTGTCTATGATGGAGCAATCCGATGTGTATTTAGAAATGGGTAAAAAGGAAGAAGCTTTGTATTTTGCTAAAGAAGCGATACAACTCAACGGCGAAAATTTGGCGTATTACAAGAAATTGGCATTTCTTTATATTGATAGTGAGAGATTTGAAGAGAGTTTAGCCTGCCTTAGCAAAATCGTAGAAATGGAACCCGACCGATTCTATAATTGGTATGCGTACAGCGAGGTTTTAATGTTGGTTGGAGAATACGAAGAAGCGATTACCGCAATAGAAAGAGCTTTAAAAATTCACTATAGAGCAGAGTTGTATTACCAGTTAAGCAATAGTTTTTTCCACTTGAAAAACGAAAAAAAAGCCAAGGAAGCCCTTGAAATTGCTTTAAAGCTGGATTCTTCTCTTGCTGAAGATATGTCGCAAAAATACCCTCCTATTAATGAGGAGGTTAAAAAAGAACGAACCAGAAAAGGTTTATTTTAATTTATGCACTTTTTTCGTTCCTTCGTAGGTTTCGTATTGTAGGAAACGACATTCTAATTTTCCATTAAAAAGTTTGATTTTTCTGGAAGGGCGAAGTCCTATTTTTTTTACAGCCTCTAAATCTGATGAGATAAGCCACGCCAAAGTGTTGGGGTAGGATTGTTTGAGGGTGTCTCCTATTTTCTTATAAAACGCCTCATCGTTGATGCTAATTCTCTCATCATAAGGTGGATTGAAGACCATTAATAGAGGAAAAACCTCTTTTTTAGATTCAAAAAAGTTTTGTTTTCTAACTTCAATAACTTCCTCTAATTCTGTGGCTTCTATATGGGTTTTGGTTGCGTTTAGAGCTTGATTATCTATATCATAGCCAATGATTTTACCAGAAAATTCTTGTAATTTATTGATTCTAAACTCTTTGATTTTCGCAAAAAGGTCAGCATTGTAATTTTTCCAATTTTGGAATGCAAATTCTTTTCGGAAGATTTGGGCAGGAAGATTGAGGGCAATCATCGCGGCTTCTATCAGTAGAGTTCCACTTCCGCACATTGGGTCAATGAAATTGCCTTTGCCATCCCAACCTGCCAGTTGAAGCATTCCCGAAGCAAGAACTTCATTAATAGGAGCTTGGGTTTGTATTTTTCGGTATCCTCTTTTGAAAAGTGGTTCGCCCGAACTGTCCAAAGATATGCTTACCAACTCTCTATCAATGTGCAAATGAAATTTAATATCAGGATTTTTGGTGTCAATATCAGGGCGTTTTCTGTATTTTGCTTTAAAGAAATCCACAATAGCATCTTTCATCTTGAGGGTCATAAACAGGGAATGCTTGAAACGCTCAGAATTTACCGTTGCATCTATGGCAAAAGTCTGTTGAGTATCCATGATTTTATCCCATTGAAAATCAAAAAGCTTGTCGTAAAATCTATCTTCGTTCCAGGCTTTAAAGCTAAGGATAGGAACGAGAATTTTTAGAGCAGTGCGACAAGAATAATTGATTTTATACAAAAACCCTAAATCTCCCTCACAGATGACGGCTCTGTTTTTAATTTCCACATTTCTCCCGCCGAGTTTCTTGATTTCTTCGGCTAAGACTTCCTCTAACCCAAAAAAAGTTTTAACCTGTATTTGTAAATTTTCTGTATTCATTTCACTGCAAAAATAGTTAATTTTAGGAAAACTTGATAATTTTTTTCTTGTCAGATATTATCCATTAGGTGTAAATTTCTAATAAATAATTACCTTTGCAAAATGATTTTTACTTTACTCATATTAAGTGTTTTATCGGGTGTTTTTTTAGGGAAGTTCTTTGGGAATAATGAAAAACTTGCCAAAAGACTTTTGGTTTTAAGTGCCGGTTTTCTCATTGCGATTTGTGTGGTGGAGGTTTTTCCTCAGGTGTATCATGCTCACGATGAGAATATTGGGCTTTGGATTATTCTTGGAATATTATTGCAAATGTTTTTGGAGAGTTTGACCAAAGGCTTTGAACATGGGCATTTTCATTATGAAAAGTGCCAAATTTTGCCTGTTGGTTTGATTTTAGGAATGTTCATTCACGCTTTTTTAGAGGGAATTCCATTGGCTCACGAAGAAGAGATTTCTCCGTATTTATTAGGGATTTTGGTGCATAATTTGCCGATTTCCTTTGTGCTGGGAGCATTTTTGTTGAGAGAAAAAAAGAACCTCAAAATAGCATGGATTACGATTTCTCTTTTTGCCATTGCTTCGCCTTTGGGAATACTTTTTGGGGATTATTTCCCTGCTGATTGGCGTGGATATTTCTTGGCATTATCGGGGGGGATTTTCCTGCATATTTCTTCGGTGATTATTTTTGAAAGCAATAAAAGCCACAAAATGGACTGGGAAAAAATGTTGTTGGTGGTTTTGGGGATTGCAATGGCATTGTCAGGGCATTTATTTCACGAACACGGACATCATCATTAAATAAATCACGGAATTTTCAGAATTAAATTTTATTTTTGTGCTTTTAAATCAAATTAACTTTAATATTTCAATCAAAATGTTTAGAACACATACCAATGGAGAACTCTCCTTGAAAAATATAAATGAAAGCGTGACTTTAAGCGGTTGGGTGCAAACCATTAGAGATAAGGGTTTTATGGTTTGGATTGACCTCCGTGACCGATACGGAATTACACAGTTGGTTTTTGATGAAGAGCGTTCCTCAAAAGAATTGATGGAACAAGCTAAGAAATTGGGGCGAGAGTTTGTCATTCAAGTGAAAGGGAAAGTCATTGAGCGTTCCAGTAAAAACCCAAAAATCCCAACAGGGGAAATTGAAATTTTGGTGGAAGCACTTACGATTTTGAACGAGGCTGAACTTCCGCCTTTTACCATTGAAGATGAAACCGATGGTGGTGAAGAGCTCAGAATGAAATACCGCTATTTAGACATTCGTAGAAATCCAGTCAAAGACAAGTTGATTTTCCGTCATCAGATGGCTCAGAAGGTAAGAAATTATTTGTCGGATAAAGGATTTATTGAGGTGGAAACGCCTGTTTTGATAAAATCTACGCCAGAGGGAGCCAGAGATTTTGTGGTGCCAAGTAGAATGAACGCAGGGCAATTTTACGCCTTACCTCAATCGCCTCAAACTTTCAAACAATTATTGATGGTAGGGGGAATGGATAGATATTTTCAAATCGTGAAATGCTTCCGTGATGAGGATTTGAGAGCCGACCGACAGCCCGAATTTACCCAAATTGACTGCGAAATGGCGTTTGTGGAGCAAGAAGATGTGATGCAGGTGTTTGAGGGAATGGTGGCTCATCTTTTGAAAGAAGTGACAGGGCAAGATTTCGGAAAATTCCCAAGAATGACTTTTGATGAAGCGATGAAAAAATACGGAAATGACAAGCCTGATATTCGTTTCGGAATGGAGTTTGTGGAGCTGAACGATTTAGCAAAAGGGAAAGATTTTAAAATTTTTGATGATGCAGAATTGGTCGTTGGTATTAATGTAGAAGGTTGTGCAGGATACACCAGAAAGCAAATCGATGAGCTGATAGATTGGGTGAAACGCCCACAAATAGGGGCGACTGGAATGGTTTGGGTGAAATATCAAGAGGACGGCGTTCTCACTTCATCGGTGAATAAATTTTACAATGAAGCTGATTTAAAAGCCATTGCTCAAAAATTCGGAGCAAAAGCAGGAGATTTAATGCTCATTCTTTCAGGAAATACGAATAAAGTTCGTTCCCAACTTTCCGCTTTGCGTATGGAATTGGGGAATCGTCTTGGGTTGAGAAATCCAAAAGAGTTTGCACCACTTTGGGTGGTAGATTTTCCGCTGTTGGAGTGGGACGAGGAGACCGAAAGGTACCACGCAATGCACCACCCGTTCACCTCACCGAAGCCAGAGGATATTCCTTTATTAAAAACCGATGCAGGAAAAGTAAGAGCCAATGCTTATGATTTGGTGCTGAATGGAAACGAAATCGGAGGCGGTTCTATCCGAATTTTTGATAAGGAACTTCAATCGCAAATGTTTGATTTGTTAGGCTTTACCAAAGAAGATGCTGAAAAGCAGTTTGGTTTCCTAATGAATGCCTTTAAATACGGAGCTCCACCACACGGTGGATTGGCGTTTGGCTTTGACCGATTGGTAGCGATTTTAGATGGCAACGAAGTGATTAGAGATTATATCGCTTTCCCAAAAAATAACTCGGGGCGTGATGTGATGATAGATGCTCCTTCGCCGATTTATCAAGAGCAATTGGATGAATTATTTTTAGAAGTAAAAGCATAAAATTGAGTGAAATAAAAAAAGAGAGTAATTTTTTTGATTATTCTCTTTTTATTTTAAAAAATATGTGTATATTTGCACCACAATAATATCATCAGGAGTTTCTGAGTGTTCAGAACACCAACCGAGCAAGCCAGCCACGGTGGTTTAGAATGAGGGCGACCTGCCAAAATAAAGGTTTTCTCACATATACACTTTCTAAAAACTTCTGTTGTAAATATAATGTTTAACTTTTTAAATATATATTACAATGGACACATTACAATTTCAAGAATTTTACGGAGACTGCAAAAAAGGATTTGCAAAATCAACAATCAAGGCATTAATAGAAGAGTTTAATCGTCAAGTAGGCTGTTCAGGATGGTGTTTCGCTCGTGGGGTTTCTAATAGGGCTTTAATAGAAGAACTTTTGGCGAGAGGGATAGATTGTAGTTGTATTTACGATGGAAAATCTCTATCTTTTAAACACAAGGTTTTTCGTGAAAGGAATAAGTTATTTATAGATTATTCAGAATGTAAGAATGATTAAAATAAAAATAGCCTCTATATTTCAGAGGCTATTTTTTTATTATTTATCAGAAAATATTTCTTTGTGGTAGTCTATTTTTTCGCTTTTGCCCAATCGGTTTTGGATGCTGTCAAAGATAGAATACACCACTGGGATAACCACCAAGGTAAGGAATAGCGAAGATAAAAGCCCTCCAATAATTACGATGGCTACTCCTCGGTTGATGTCGGCACCGTCTCCTGTTGCCGTAGCAATGGGAATCATACCTGCCACCATTGCAATAGTGGTCATCAAAATTGGACGAAGACGAGCCTGATTAGCCGCTACAAGAGCATCAAAAGTGCTATCGCCTTCTTCTTTTCTATGGTTGGCAAAATCTACCAACATAATGGCGTTTTTCGCAACAAGACCAATGAGCATAATAATTCCCAAAATAGTGAATACATTGAGCGTTTGGTTGGTAAGTGCCATTAGCAATAATGCTCCGATAAATGACAATGGAATGGAGAAAATCACGATGAATGGCGTCACGAAACTATCATACAAAGCCACCATTACTAAATACATCAGCACGATAGCAGCGATAAGGGTAACCCCCAAAGTTCCGAAACCTTCTTTTTGGTTTTCTGTATTTCCGCCCCACATATAGCTTACTCCTGCTTTTTTCTCCATTTGAGAGAGTTGCTTTTCCCATTCGGCAGAGATAGTACCCGCGGGAACACCAATGGCTTTCGCCTGAATAGACACGGAAGGAGATTTATCTCTTCTCTCCAACAATGTTGGTCCAGAGCCGTATTCCACAGAGGCAAATTGCTCTAAACGGATAGTTTGTCCCATATTGTTGAGGAATTTTAGGTTCTTCACATCATCAATGCCCATTCTTCCGTGCTCATCAAAACGGATGTTCATATCGTATTCGTATTCTCCTGCTCGGTATTTAGAGTCTGTGTTTCCAGAGAAAGCCGTTTGCATAATCGTTCCCACAGTGGCTACATTTAGCCCTAATTGGGTCATTTTATCTCTATTAACTTTTACATTGATTTCTGGGTTCCCATCTTCGGAGGTCAATCGCACTTCGGTCGCCCCTGGGATTTTCTTCAATTCTTCGGCGGCTTTTTGGGCGAATTCCATTGCATCTTTCATTTCTGAACCGATGACAGTGAGGGTAATAGGTGCTCTTTCTGCTCCCATTAGTCCGACGGAAACGATTTTTACTTTCGCTCCTACCAATTGTTTTTCCAGTTCTCTTTTCAGTTTAGAGGCATAAATATTGGTTCCTTCTGTAATGCTTCCATCTTTTTTAAGGAAAACCTGAATTTCAGATTTGTATTTCGTTCCAGAAGTGGAAGCCATTCCATCAGAGGATTGACCCACGGTGGTTAATATTTTATCAATTTGAGGAATAGAGCTGAGGTATTGTTCGGCTTTTTGAGTCATTTTATTGGTGACTTCAATGGAAGTATCTTTTTCTAATTCCAATTGAACCATAAATTCACCCTTATCAGCACTTGGGAAGAAATCAGCTCCGATATATCCAAAGCGAAGTAATCCCACTGTGGCGAATAATAATGCTACTGTTGCTCCGAGGGTAATTAATTTCGTGGTGATGGAACTCAAAGCCCATTTTAAAAGATTTCCAACGCTTTCCGTGAAATTGGTTAAAATTCTTTCAAAGTCTAAAATTATTTTACCAAAGAAAGATTCTTCGCTGAGATGTTCCAATTTCCCAAATCTTGAAAACAGCCAAGGCACAATGGTAAAGGAAACCAAAAGTGAAAGCATCGTGGAAATCATTACCGTAACGCAGAATTGCACCAAAATATTGGCAACCAAACCCGTTGCCATTGCAATAGGCAAGAATACCACTACTATAACCAAAGTAATTGCCATTACCGTAAAGCCAATCTCCGAAGCACCATCATAAGCGGCACGGATTTTACTTTTACCCATTTCCATATGGCGGTGAATGTTCTCAATTACCACAATGGCGTCATCTACCAAAATCCCCACCACAAGGGAAAGTCCTAATAAAGACATCAGGTTGAGGGTATAGCCCATAAAATGCAATCCGATGAAAGTTGCAATCAAAGAAAGGGGAATTGCCACCATTGTAATAAGGGCATTTCTCAAACTATGAAGGAAGAAAAGCATGATAAATCCTACCAAAACAATCGCCAAAAACAAGTCAAAAATCACATTATTTGCAGCGTTGAGGGTATAATCCGAAGTATCATTAGCAATAGATACTTTGATGCCTTCTTTTTGGTAGTCTTTTTCTACATTTTCAATCGTTTGTTTTACCAATCGGCTTACCTGAACGGCATTGGCATCGGATTGTTTCACGATTTGTAATAAAATGGTATTCTGCTGGTTAATCCTTGCGATTTTTTCAACTTCTTTTTCCGAATCCTGAATATCTGCAACATCTCCCAAACGAATGGTTTGCCCCGTAGGTGTCATTAGCGGAAGACTTCTCATTTCCTCCAAGGAAGAAATTTTCCCCATTAGACGAATAATGGTTTGTCTTTCATTGGTTTTAGTATTTCCTGTAGGAAAATCTAAATTGGAAGCGGCGATAAGTTGCTTTACCTGAGCGATATTTAGCCCATAACCTTCCAATTTTTTAGGGTCTATACTGATTTTAATTTCTCGTTTTTGCCCTCCAAGCATATCTACTTTTGCGACTCCATTGATACGAGAAAAAATCGGTTGAATTTTCTTATCCAGAAGTTCATACAACTCTTTTTCGGAGAGTTTGGAAGTTATCGATAGGTTCATAATCGGTAAATCATCTAACGAAAACTTACTCAAAGAAGGCGTTTTAGCTCCGTCGGGCAGTTCCCCTGCAATGGCATTGATTTTCCTTTGAGCATCAGTCAAGAGGAAATTCACATCAGCCCCTGTATTAAGGTTAATAATCACGACAGAAACACTTTCTAAGGATTTAGATTCTATCTTTTTTACATTTTCTAATGTAGAAACGGCATCTTCTATTTTCTTCGTGATGGTATTTTCCACCTCCGCAGGTGAAGCCCCAGGGTAAATGGTCTGTATGGAGATGGTATTGGTCTCCATTTTAGGGATAAGCTCGTAGCTTAATTGTTTGTAAGCGAGTATTCCCCCCAAAGTGAGAATGCTAAATAGCACGATGATAATACTGGGGCGTTTTATGGATATTTCTGCTAATTTCATAAAATAAATTTAATGTTGATGATAATAAATGAACTCAAAAAACCCGTTCCGAAATAGTTTTTACCCCTTAAAAGATAGTTTTTACTCGTTCAGAAGTGGCAAAAACCCGTTCCAAAATAGTTTTTATCTCCTAAAAGATAGTTTTTACTTGTTTAGAAATGGTAAAAACCTGTTCCGAAATAGTTTTTATCTCTTAAAAGATAGTTTTTACTCCCTCCGAAGTGGTTTTTGTGAGTTCTAAAACCTTATTTAATATCAATTGAATAGTATTAATGCTTTTTTATTTAATAATTTCCACAGGAGCTTGGTCAGATAGGTTGATTTGCCCTGAGGTAATGACTTGCTCTCCGTTTGCCAGTCCAGAAATGACCTCTATATAATCTCCAAAATTTCTCCCTGAAACTATGGTTTTCAATACTGCTTTTCCGTCTTTCACTACATAGACTTGGTTAGAGCTTACACTTCCCACGAAAGCGGCTCTTGGTATGGTTAAAACCTGACTGGTCGCACGGCTACCGAAATGAGCCGTTCCATACATTCCTGCTTTTAAATCATTATTGGCATTATTTTTAATCTCAATCTCTACTGGGAAATTTAGCCCTGCATCAGCCTTTGGAGCGATGAAAGTAATTGTCCCCGTGAATTTTGCCTCTGGATAAACCGAAGAAGTGATTTCCACGCTTTGCCCTTGCCTAAGGCTTCCGATATTTTTCTCATCTACGGAAACATTAAGTTTTAGCGTGCTGACATTCACAATGTGGAATAAGCCGTGTCCAGGTGCCACGAAAGCCCCAGGTTCTACATTTCTCTTGTTGATAATCCCTGGGAAAGAAGCCGTCACATTCACATCAGATGCCATTAATTTAGCACTTTGGAGGTTGTTTTTGGCAGTTTCGGCTTGTAGTTTGATTTGGTCGAGTTGTTGCTTGGTGACTCCACCAGTGGAATACGCACTTTCAAATCTTTTCACTTCTGCCAATGCGTTTTGATAAACGGCTTGTGCGTTATTTACATTCACATTGAGTTTATCTCCTTTAATGATAGCCAAAGTTTGCCCTGCTCTCACATAGCTCCCTTCATCTACCAACACGCGAAGCACTCTGCCTTGGGTTTCAGCAGAAAGCAAGACCTCTTGTTTCGGTTGAAAAGTCCCGTTCGCTACATATTGAGTATTCATTTCTCTAAAAGCCACTTGCTCGGCTCTTACAGAGATATGAGAATTTTTTTGAGCCACGATAGCGGTTTGCTCCTCGCGGTCTTTTTTGTTTTTGTTAAGGGTGTAAATTGTGCCTCCAATGGTAGCAATCGTTAAAACAGATATAATGATTTTTTTCATTGTAGTAAAATTTAATTATTGAGTTAATAAATGAAGATTTCCTTTTGATTTTAATAATTTGATTTCGGCTAATTTGTATTCCAGAAGGGCATTCGTGTAGTTGTTTTCTGCCTCTGTGTAGGCTTTTTCTGCGTCTAATAAATCCGTAAGATTTGCCAAGCCGTTTCGGTAATTGTTTTGGACATTCGCTAAAACTTGTTTTGCCAAACCAACATTTTCTTTCTGCGTGTTGATGGTCAATAAACTATTGTTGATTTGAGTTTTTGCATTGAGAATATCCAAATTAATTGCCAAGGCAGTATCTTTTTGATCTAATTCCGCTTTTTTAATGCTAATTTCCGCTTGTTGAACTTTTGCTCGTGTAGCAAATCCATTAAAAATAGGGATATTTAAGGTTAAACCAATAGACGAAGCACTGAAAAAGTTGGTGTCTTGGTGTTTGCTAAACCAAGGAAATTGGTTTCCCATTCCAGAATAAGCCAAATTTGCTGTAAGTGCCAAGGTTGGGTAATATTCTGCCAGTTTTGCTTTTTTATCTAAATTGAGCATATCTATTTGTTTGGCAATGAGTTTCATCTCCGTTCTGTTTTCTATGTTTTCATTCTCATCACTCAATAGATGTTTGGGTTCAAAAGTATCCTTCGGCATCGTGATGGGCGTGTCAATATCCATTCCGATGATGAATTTCAAACCATGTTCCTGCAATTGTAAAGCATTGATGATTTGTTGTTTAGTCGCTTGTAAATTATTGATAGCCACATTCATTCGGTCTAAATCAATCTTCTTTGCCAATCCACTTTTGAATAAGCCATCAAGCACATTTCGGGTTTTTGTAGTGCTGTTGAGGTTATTCTCTATGGTCAGCAATTTTTGTTTGGTTTGATAGACTTGATAATAAGCCGTTGCCACTCTTTCAATAAGGTTTTCTTTGGTCATTTGTTGGTTTAGAGCGTAAAATTCTCTCGTCGTTCTCGCTGCTTTTAAACCAATGAAAACTCCTTGATTAAAAATCTGCTGATGAAGAGAAATCCCTGCCGATGTACTCCAATTTTTACCCATTTTGATATTTTTACCCAAAATGCTAATTTCTTGAAGCAAAGGGTTGTAGGCAAGGTTTCCACTTGCATTGATTTGAGGAAGAGCCGCCGAACGCACTTGTGCAATTTGGTATTCGCTATTTTCGTAGTTGAGTTTTGCTTTCACGGCTTCTGCCTTATGTTCTAAGGCGTAGTTGATAGCCTTCTCTAAACTCAATTCTTCTTGTGCTTTGATGAAGTTCATCAAGAGAAGAAAAACGATGGATAAATTAAATTTCATATTCTTTGCTATTTAAAATGTTTTCTAAAATTTCTAAACCTTTGGGCGTCACTATCGCACGGAGATAATATTCTAAAAAGTTCCAATTAAATTCCTCGCAAGACATTGTTCCTTTTTCTCCTGCTATTTTTTCAATTGGGAATTCCTCATCGTAGAAAAATGCCAACGAACCCGTAATAAATTGAGTGATAATAAAATTAATATTGATTTCCTTTCTATAATATCCTTTTTCTATGCCTTCTTGAAGGTTTCTTTGGATAAGAACTTTATTGTCTTTGTATCTTTTTTCTTGAAATTCTTGGGCTAATTGGGGGTAATATTTTTTAAGTTGAAACATAGCGATGTAACTAATTTTTCCACCGAACAAATCCCGAACCGACCGATTGATTTCGTAATGCTCGTGGATGGGCGTTTCGCAAGTCCCTGAAATTGCCTTTATCTTTTGCATTACCATATCATACATATGGTTGAGAGAGGTTTCTACCAATTCATCTTTGGAAGAAAAATATTGGTAAAGTGTTTTTTTTGATATTCCTAATTCGTTGGAAATATCGTCCATTCCTACGGTCTTAAAGCCGTGTTTTAGGAATAATTCCTTGGATTTATTGAGGATATTTTCTCTCATTTCTTATAAAATTTTGGCAAAGATATAAAAATAAACTTTTAAAACAAAAAAAGTTTTCAAAGTTTTTATTGATTAAAAATGATTAGAAAATTTTAAATTTGCTCTATGAGAAAATATTTGATGTTTTTAATTCTTGTGATGGGGGTTAATTTAGGATTTGCTCAACAAAATGAGTTTTTTAAAGAAGAAAAAGAAACTTATGATAGATACGAATTAGAGTTGATGGAAGAGTTTAAAGTCCGTTATGCCCAAGCAAGTGAATTTCAAAAAGGATTGCTGAAAAAGCAATTTGAAAAGGTAGCTTCTAAAATTGATAGTGCAAGAAATGTGGCTTATATTAATGCTTTGATAAAAACTAAAATTGAGTTAGATTTAAATAAATCAGAAGTTAAAAATGAGGTGAAAATTCCTAAAAATTCAAATGATAAAGTTGATAAAGATGCTGAATATCCTGGTGGAATAGATATGTTGAGAGCCGAAGTGGTGAATAATTTCAATACGGAAGTTATACATACGGATAAAGAGGTGTTATCTACGGTGGTTAATTTTATAGTAGAGAAAGATGGTCAGATTAGCAATGTGAAAGCCAAGGGCGAACATAATGGCTTCAACAAACAAGCAGAAATTGCCATTTATTTGTTGTCCAATCATTTTTCTCCTGCAAGAAAGTTAGGGATGCCAGTGCGTAGTTTTTATAAACTTCCCTTAAAAATGAGATTTGAATAATGTTTTCCGATGAATATTTTATGAAAATCGCCCTCCAAGAAGCCCAGTATGCTCTGCAAGAAGATGAGGTGCCGATTGGGTGTGTTATTGTATTGAATAACAGGATTATCTCACGCGGACATAATCTTACGGAGCGATTAAACGATATTACAGCCCATGCCGAAATGCAAGCGATAACGGCAGGAGCCAATTTTTTAGGAGGTAAATATCTGAAAGATTGCACGATGTATATCACGATGGAGCCTTGTGTGATGTGTACTGGGGCGTTGTTTTGGTCGCAAATTTCTCGCGTGGTGATTGGGGCAAGAGATGAGCGAAGAGGTTTTATTAACAAAAATATTGGTCTTCATCCCAAAACGGAAATCATTACGGGAATTTTGGAAGAAGAATGTTCGGTGTTGGTAAAAGATTTTTTTAAAAATAAAAGATAATTAAACATTTACGATTTTGTTGATGGGGTAAATAAAAGATGAATTCATTTCGTTCATTGCATTAATGATTTGAAAATGAGAAAACTCCTTTAAATTTTCAATATGAATTTCCGTTTCTTTTATTTTCCCATGTTGAAGCAAGTTTTGTCTTTGCACCCCATTGAGTAGAAAAGTGGTGGGTGTGTGCCAAGTTTCATCTTTCAAAAATAGGAGGTTAGAAAATGATGTATCCGTAATATAGCTGTTTTTCACGATAATAATTTCTTGAGAATGAAAGTTTTCCTTTAATAAATTGAGTTGGTTTCTGTCCAAAAATTTAAAATCGTATGAAATGTGCGGGTTTTCTACCAGTCCAAAATGCTCTATTTCAGTGAATTGATAAGGAATGAATTGAACTTCAAAATTTTGCTCCAAATCATAAACCATTCGCATTTTGAAAATTCCTTTTTCATTGAATTTTGAATTTTTAAAAATCGCTTTTAAATCCAGATGAGATGTTTTTCCGAAATGAGAAAAAGTCTTTTCTACCCTTTGCTGATGCAGGTTGAGCAAAAACGCTTTTCCGTTTTCTATTTTAATGCTTTCAATGAATTGGGACATAAATTTTATTTTTCATTTCTTCGTATTCATCCTTCATTTGGCTCATATGGGTAATACCCCCTCCGCTTTTAAAAAAGACTTGATTGCCTTCTTTTTCTAGGAAACGGATCATCACGCAGCTATCCAAATCTTTTCCATCAAACCAACCACAAACTCCCGTATAAAAGCCTCTTGAATAATTTTCTGCCTCTAAAATAATCTCCAAAGTTTTTTCTTTCGGAGCTCCCAAAATAGACCCAGCAGGGAGGAGGTTCCGCAAAATACTTCCCACTTTGTTTTGATATTCCGAGCGAATGATTCCCGAAATTTTGGAACTCATTGCATAGAGGTTTTTATTTCTCGTTTTAATGAAATCTATTTTTTGAAATTCATCCAGTTTTACATCTTTTGCAATGATGCTCAAATCATTACGGAGTAAATCTACCACGGTGTAATGCTCTGCCAATTCCTTTTTATCTTGTTTTAAAATATTTTCGGCATCTTCTATAGAGGCATCTATGGTGCCTTTCATTGGATGGGTAAATATTTGATTGTCTTTTATTTCTATGAAAGTTTCTGGGGAGAAAAAAGTGAAATTATCATTAAAATAAACCTTGTATTTAGCATCGGAAAGCTGGTAAATTTCCCTTAAAGTGAGATTGGTTTTAATTTCCGTTTTGCAAGTGTAGTTGATGAGGTAAGAGTTTCCCTCTTTTAGATTCTTTTGAATGATTTCAAAGCCTTTTTTGTAAGTGCTTTCATCTTGCGGAAAACTTTCCCAAAGAATATCTTTTTGTATTGAGATAGGTGCTGTTTCGCATTTAAAATGAGGGAATTTGATTTGAAGGTCTTGGTTTTTCAAATCTTCTTCCGTGATAACTACAATGTTTTTCGCTAAAAAATCAATAACGAAGAAGAAAGGAACTTTTTTCTCCGAAAGAAAATCCATTTCTTCAAATGAACTTAAAAACTTTTTCATAGTGCAAAAATAAAACTTTATTTTTGCATAAAATAATTAAAATAATGAATCAAAAAACAAGTACTTCGGAAATTATTTCAACCTCTCTTACTCTTTGGAAAAAGGGAATGAAATATAATTTATTATTTTCTATTTTGTATTTTGGATTGTTGGCATTTTTTACCAGTATAGTAATGGTTTATACAGGAATGTATGAAAAATTTACACAATTATCCAACATATTGACTAAAAATCCAGAGGTTTTTCTACGAAGAGCGGAAGGACTCGCTCAAACGCCTGAGTTTGCTACTTATACCCTTTTAATCACTATTTGTAGCGGGTTGGTTTATCCTTTGCATATTGGTCTGATGAATGTCTTGCGAAAATCGGAACAAAAAGAAGAAGTTGTTTTTAATGATTTGTTAGACGGATACAACGGAATGAATTTCTTCAAATATGCGAGTTATTATATCTGCTGGACGATGATTTATAAATATTTATTGGGAATTTCATTCTTGTTAGGAATTTTACTAGGAGTTCTCTGGGTGGCAATTACACTCTTTATTGTTCCGATAATGTACTTCAAGGGCGAACCAATGGGCTCTGCGATGATATGGAGTGCTAAAATTTTTAAAGAAAATTTCGTGTTGGTTCTCACAGGGGTGATGGTGGCTTTTTTGTTTAGTTATTTAGGAATATTGCTATTTGGTGTAGGTTATTTACTGACTTTTCCATTTTGGTGTGCAATGATTTATGTTTTGTATAATCGTATTTTTTCAGGAGAAATAAAAACAGAAAATTAAATAATAATGAAAAGATTATTTTTAGGAATTGCCATTGGTGTTTCCACTTTGTTTTCGGCTCAGAAAGGGGCTTATTATCAGCAGGAAGTGAAGTATAAAATGGACATTGATGTCAATGCAGAAGAATATACCTATCACGGAAAGCAAACGATAGAATACACCAACAATTCCCTAGATGAGCTCAAGGTGGTTTATTTCCATTTGTATTGGAATGCCTTTAAGACTGGTTCTATGATGGACCAAAGAGTAAGCAATCAGGGGGAGAATGCAGATGGGCGTTTGAAAGAAGTCATTGATGGAAAAACGGTTTCAAGGCTGAGTTCTATTCCAGAGAATGAAGCAGGAGTTCAAAAAATCAATTGGATAAAACAAAAAGGAAAAAACCTAAAATTTGAGGTTCAGGAAACCATTATGAAAGTCTATCTTAATGAACCGATTAAGCCGAAATCTACAACGACTTTCACGATGGATTGGGACGCCGTGATTCCCAAACAAATCCGTAGAGCTGGGCGAAACAACCGCGAGGGAATAGAAATGTCTATGTCGCAATGGTATCCTAAAATTGTAGAATACGATTAC
Organism: Flavobacteriaceae bacterium; assembly: GCA_030529185.1. Taxonomy (GTDB): domain Bacteria; phylum Bacteroidota; class Bacteroidia; order Flavobacteriales; family Weeksellaceae; genus JABCPE02. The sequence goes on along the minus strand of JAUMXI010000015.1, from coordinate 6,255 downwards.
GACGGCTGGGCTGCTTTTGATTATGTAGGAAGAGAATTTCACGCTCCGTTTGGAGATTTTGAAGTGACGATTCATATAGATAAAGACTATGTTATCGGAGCTGGGGGAACGCTCCTCAATCCAAAAGAGGTTAAAGGTTATGATGCCAATGCTAAAATCAAAATCAATAAAAACGGCAAAGCAACTTGGGTTTGGTCGGCGAAAAATATTTTGGATTTTGCTTGGGCAGCAGACCCAGATTATGTGGTGGAAGAAACTACGGTAATAGATGGACCAAAATTGTATTTCGTTTATCAAAAATCCGAAAAAACTAAGTTTTGGGAAGAGGCGAAACCTTACGCAGAGAAGTTTTTCCAGCTGATGAATGCTCATTTCGGAAGGTATGTTTATCCGAGTTATAGTTTTATTCAAGGGGGAGATGGCGGTATGGAATACGGAATGTGCACCTTAATGCTGGGCGAACACAAAACATTAGAGCGTCTGGTTGGGCTAATGGCACACGAGGGGGCTCACTCTTGGTATCAGCATATGTTGGCAACAAACGAAAGCGTTGCCCCTTGGCTAGATGAGGGTTTCACTTCTTACGCAGAAGATTTTGTGATGTTCCAACTTTTCCCTCCGAAAACTTATCAGCCACACCCATTTGTGGAACCGATTGCGAATTATGTGAATTTTACGAAAAAAGGAATTGAAGAACCAGCAAGTTGGTTGGCAGACCACCACGACCACAGCTCGGCTTATTCCATAGCTTCCTATACCAAAGGAGAATTGTTTTTAGTGGAGTTGGGCTACATCGTAGGGGAGGAAACTTTATCTAAAATCTTGAAAAAATATTACGAAGAATGGGCGATGAAACACCCTACAGCAAGGGATTTTATGCACATTGCTCAAAAAGTTTCGGGAATGGATTTGAAATGGTTTTATCACTACTGGATTAACACTACGAAGACCATCGATTACGCCATTAAGGACATTCAATACGAAGATGAATTTACGACAATAACCTTGACCAATAAAGGAGAAATCCCAATGCCGATAGATTTTTCGGTGATGACTACCGATGGAAAAATTACATCCTATCATATCCCGCTCAATATGATGCGTGAGCCAAAGAAAAACGATTATTTCGGAGGATTTGCCACGCTGGATTATTGGAACTGGACGGCGAAAGATTACACCTTTAAAATTCCTTTTAGAAAAGAGCAATTAAAGGTGATGGGGGTAGACTTTACGCAAAGATTAGCCGATGTAAATCCAGAAGATAATTTTGTTGAAATAGAATATGATGTCAATCAATAATCAAGATAAAGTTCTTGTAGTCAATATCGGAAATACCAACATTCGTTTTGGAGTTTTTGAGAATGATGAATGCCAAACTTCGTGGGTGATTAACACTAAACCTTATCGCACACGAGATGAATTTTACTCTCAGTTTAAGTTGTTTTATCAAACTTATGAGGTAAAAGCTGGGGATTTTAGCAAAATCATCATCGGTTCGGTAGTGCCTCAACTCACCATGATTATCCGCAGTGCCTTGCACAAAATTCATCAGTTAGAGCCCGTGCTGGTGGATAGGGCTACGCCTTCTGGGGTGAAGCACACTTCCAGCCAAATGGGAACGGATATTTATGCCAATTTGGTGGCGGCTCATCATCTTTACCCAAAGGAAAAAAAGAAACTCATCATTGATTTTGGCACGGCACTTACGGCAAGTTGTGTAGATGAAACGGGACAGGTGCAGGGCGTAATTATTGCCCCTGGGATTATCACCTCCCTTAATGCTTTGGTGGGGCAAACGGCTCAATTGCCAGAGATAGAACTCGTGCCCCCGAAAAATGTTTTAGGAAATGACACGGTGTCTTGTATGGTCAGCGGAATGGTTTATGGTTATCTAGGCATGGTAGAGGGCTTTATAGATAGGGTAAATCAAGAGGTGGGCGATGATTGTTTTGTGATTGCTACGGGCGGAGTGTCGCATATTTATAAACCTTTGACCGATAAAATCCATATAGGCGATAGGCTCCATACTTTGAAAGGCTTGTATGTTTTAGGCAAATAATCAATAAAAAAGACTTCTGTTAGAGGTCTTTTTTTTGTGAAGAACTTTATCAATACTTAAATGAATAAGGGGGTTGCTCTTCGGAAGAGAAAATTTGGGGTAAATTATGCCATCGTTGGGCTAATTTAGAGCTTCGTTGGGGTAAATTAGAGAAAATTTGTCATATTTTATGCCATCAATGGGGTAAGTTAGAGAAAATTTGGGGTAAATTATGCCATCTTTGAGCTGATTTAATGAAAAGATGGCGTACAAAATATTGCCTACTAAGGTAATATACAAATTTTAGCATCAAATTTAATTGGTTGAGGAGATAGAATAAAAAGCGATAAATAAATTAAAAAAAGTAAATTTGCATCATAATAAATTAATTATGAAAATAGTAGTAGGACTTTCTGGCGGGGTAGATAGCAGTGTGGCGGCCTATCTTTTGAAAGAGCAAGGACACGAAGTGATAGGGCTTTTTATGAGGAATTGGAATGATGCCTCAGTCACTCTGGAAGACGAATGCCCTTGGGTGGAGGACAGCAATGATGCCCTTTTGGTGGCTCAAAAATTGGGAATTCCGTTTCAGGTGATTGATATGAGCGAACTCTATAAGGAACGCATTGTGGATTATATGTTTGCCGAATACGAAAAAGGCAGAACACCCAATCCAGATGTCCTTTGCAACCGTGAAGTGAAATTTGATGTTTTTCTTCAAACGGCACTTTCACTTGGGGCGGATAAGGTGGCAACGGGGCATTACGCTCGGCTTTCATCTTTTGAGAATGAAAATGGTGAGGAAGTCTTTCAGCTTTTGGCAGGAAAGGATAATAACAAAGACCAGAGCTATTTCCTTTGTCAATTAAATCAAAAACAGCTGTCAAAGGCATTGTTTCCTATTGGAGAACTGACAAAACCCGAAGTGAGAGAAATTGCACGAAAAATCGGGTTGGCAACAGCAGAAAAGAAAGATAGTCAAGGACTTTGTTTTATCGGAAAAGTGAGTTTGCCTCAGTTTCTTCAACAGCAATTAGAACCAAAACAGGGCGAAATTGTAGAGATTTTTAAGGATTTCCCTAAATATCATCAAGAAATGCCTTTATTTGAAACAAAATTAGACGAATTAGAATATCTCTCGGCTAAAATCCATTATCAAAAATCTGATGGGAAAGTCATAGGAAAGCATCAAGGTGCTCACTTCTACACGATTGGGCAGAGCAAAGGCTTGGGCATCGGAGGGCATAAAGAATCTTGTTTTCTGATTTCCAGAGATGTCAAGGAAAATTTGGTTTTCGTGGGCGAAGGGAGAGATTTCCCTGGTTTGTACAGAAAAGCCTTGAAAGTGAATAACGAAGAGGTGCATTGGGTGCGAGAAGACTTACGCTTGAAAAACGGAGAATCTCTGAGGGTTCAGGCGAGAATTAGGTATCGCCAACCTTTGGAGTGGGCAAGGCTTCATCAATTTGAGGAAGGCTTTTTTGTGGAATTTGATGTGCCTCAATCGGCTATCGCAGAAGGGCAGTTTGTGGCGTGGTATCAGGGCGAGGAGCTGTTGGGAAGCGGTGTGATTAGTTAAGAAAAAAAGAAATCATGTCTGCAGAATTAGAAGAAATAGTTTATTCCATCGCATTGAGAGCTTGTCCTTTGGTGGGTGATGTCAATTTTATGAAGTTGGTTTCATCAACGGGGTCAGCGAAGGAAACTTGGAATCTTTCCAAATCTATGTTGAGGGAAGTCTCAGGGATTGGCACCCAAATTTCAAAGGAAATTGGCAATGATTCATACCTTGATTTTGCCGAAAAAGAGCTGAAATTTTGCGAGAAGAATAATATTAAAATTCGGTTAAGGCACCTTAATCAGCTTCCAAAATTATTGATGGAATGTTCCGATGCTCCTGCTATTCTCTATCAAAAAGGAGATTTTGATGAAAATAGAAAGCTGGTGAGCGTTGTCGGCACGAGAAAAATGACCAACTATGGCAGGAAATTTATCGCAGAATTAATGGAGCAGTTGGAGGGAAAAAACATTACGATAGTCAGTGGTTTAGCACTGGGGACAGACGCTTGTGCTCATCAAGAGGCATTAAATCATTCTTTGCCTACCATAGGAGTTTTGGCTCACGGGTTGCACACGATTTATCCTTCGGCTCATTCTGTAATGGCAAGGGAAATGATAGAAAAGGGTGGAGCTTTGTTGTCGGAGTTTAATTCCAATCACAAACCAGATAGAGAACATTTTTTACAACGAAATAGGGTAGTGGCAGGGCTTTCGGGATTGACTATCGTGGTGGAATCTGCCTTTGGTGGGGGTTCTATGAGTACGGTAAGCCACGCAAATGGTTATAATAGGGAGGTTTTTGCTTTGCCTGGGCGTGTTTCGGATAAGTATAGCCAAGGTTGCAATCTCATTATTGCACAGCATAAGGCGAGAATTATTTCATCATTTCAAGATATTTTAGATGAATTGGGAGATGATGAACCACGACAAACACAACTTTTCGCTCCAAAAGAAATTGAATTAGATGAAAATATAAAACCGATTTATCGAGTGATAGAAGAAAATTCTCCGATTTCGTTAGATGATATAAGCTTGAAACTGGACATTCCTGCGTTTAAATTATTGCCTATTCTTTTAGATTTAGAATTAATGGGATACATCAAATCCCTTTCAGGAAGGCAGTATGCTATAAATTAAAAAAACCTATCAAATCTGATAGGTTTTTTTTAATTTATTATTTTTCTTCTTTTGTCTGAATTTTCTTCATAAACTCATCGTAAGAAAGTTCTTTTTCTTTTTTAGAGGCTTTTTCTAAAACGACACTTCTGATTTTTACTAAAAGAACCTCAGAAGAGTATCTTCTCATTTGCTCTCTATCTCTCAGCATTTCAAGAACATATCTGTGCAATTCTTCATCTCCGATATGGTGAACACCGTGAGACATCAGTTGATTTCTGAAAGAAAGTTTTGCGTGGCTTAACACTTCTTCAAAATCGTATTGAATGTTGTGAGCTGTTCTCAATTTGTTCTCCACCATTTGAGTTTTCAAGAATGCTCTTTCGTTTTCAATAATTTGTTTTGCTTGTTCCTCGTCCTTGATGTCTGGGTTAGAATACATTACCCATTTTGTTAAGAAAGTATCAGGGATAATCAAGAAATCTTCTTTGTAGATTTGCTCTAAAATTTGATTAACGAAAACCGCCTCAGAATTTTGCTGGAAGAAATCATCTAATTCAGATTTTACTCTTGCTTTTAGTTCTTCCTCAGATTTTATTTCATCTTTTCCGTAGATTTTGTCAAACAAATCTTGGTTAAGTTCAGCATCTTTTAGTTCAAAGATTTCATCTATTTTTACTTCAAATTTTTCATTTTTGAAGTGAGTGATTTCTACATCGTGGAAACCGAATTCTTTCGCCAATTCGTTTTCGTTAGCAGTAAGTTCTTCAATGCTAACTTCCTTGCTCTCCCCAGCTTTTAATTCTTTCAAGAATGAGAAAGCTGCTTTATTTTCTTCAACAGCAGAAAGCCTTTTTGGTCTGTGGATAGGCGTTGCACCTTCTTCTACGATTTCAGAAACGGTGAAGTTGATGTGGCTTTTTTTCGTTGCTTTATTTTTTGTTACCTTTTCTGCAAATCTTTTTTGCATATTTCCGATGCTTTTTTGCACCTCTTTATCACCAGCTTCTACTTTGTAATATTCCGCTGAATATTTAGATAAATCAATATCAAATTCAGGTTCAAAACCGATTTCAAAATTTACAGAAACTTCTTCTGCATTGAAATCCAAAGTTTGTGTTTCTTGTGGAATAGGTTGCCCTAAAAGCCTAAGATTGTTATCCGCAACATATTTATTTAGTGTTTCAGAAACTTGCTTATTTACCTCTTCTAATGTCACAGCCTCTTCGTATTGTTTTCTGATAAGGCTCATCGGAGCTTTCCCTTTTCTGAAACCAGGAATAGTTGCTCTTTTAGCATAAGAATTTAATGCACTATCTACTTTTTCCTTGTAGTCTGCTTTATTCAATGTAATAGTAAGTAGAGCACTTACATCATCGTGGTTAGTTCTCGTAACATTCATTTTCTCTGAAATTTTTAAAGTGCAAAAGTACAATTTTAATTTGAAATGATGAAAACAAATTTAATTTTTAATTTCAATTTTTAGGATTAAATAAAATATTGATAAATAAAGAGTTAAATAAATTTTGTAAAATATGTTT
>JAUMXI010000014.1 GCA_030529185.1 Flavobacteriaceae bacterium | reverse complement strand
ATAAAAAAATTATTTTTGGTATATAAAAATTAAATTTTTGACAAAAAAGCCTTAGAAAACATTTTTCTAAGGCTTTTATTTTTAAGCATCTATATTAGCATAGATGGCATTTTTTTCAATAAACTCTCTTCTTGGTGGCACTTCATCGCCCATTAGCATAGAGAAAACTCGGTCAGCTTCTCCTGCATTTTCAATCGTCACTTGTTTTAATATACGATTTTCTGGGTTGAGTGTCGTTTCCCACAATTGTTCTTTATCCATCTCTCCAAGCCCTTTGTATCGCTGGATTTCTACCCCTCTACCATCAGGAGAAATTTCCAAAAGTTTTTCATCTCTATCTTTGTTATTCCACGCATAGACTTTTTTATTTCCTTTCTTCAAAAGGTAAAGTGGCGGAGAAGCGATATAAACATATCCGCCCTCTATTAATTCCTTCATATATCGGAAGAAGAATGTAAGAATCAGCGTTGAGATATGCGAACCATCAACATCGGCATCGGTCATAATCACGATTTTATGATATCTTAATTTGCTTAAATTCAGAGCTTTGCTATCTTCTTCCGTTCCCACAGAAACTCCCAATGCGGTATAGATGTTTTTAATTTCATCATTATCATAAACTTTATGAAGCATTGATTTTTCCACATTCAAAATCTTACCTTTTAGTGGCAAAATCGCTTGGAATTTACTATTTCGCCCTTGTTTTGCAGTTCCCCCTGCGGAGTCTCCCTCTACTAAAAAGATTTCGCTTTCTGCTGGGTCTTTGGAGAAACAATCGCTCAGTTTCCCTGGTAGTCCGCTTCCTCCCATTGGAGATTTACGCTGAACCATCTCACGGGCTTTCTTTGCAGCCTGTCTTGCTTTCGCCGCAAGAACCACTTTTTGCACGATTTGTTTGGCTTCGCTTGGGTTTTCCTCCAAGAAATTGCTCAACATTTCCCCTACGATTTTATCCACCGCACCAGAAACTTCTGAATTTCCTAATTTCGTTTTGGTTTGCCCTTCAAATTGAGGCTCCATTACTTTTACGGAAATCACAGCGGTGAGCCCTTCACGGAAATCATCGCCCGTCACTTCCACTTTTTCCTTTTGTGGTATGCCCAAATCATCGGCGTATTTCTTTAAAGTTCGCGTTAAAGCCCTACGGAAACCAGCCAAATGCGTTCCTCCCTCGTGGGTGTTGATGTTATTAACATAAGAATGTAAATTTTCATTAAAAGAAGTATTATAACGCATCGCCACTTCCACGGGGATATCATCGCGTTCGCCTTCCATAAAAATAACATTCTCCATTATGGCTTCACGATTTCCGTCTATATATTCCACAAACTCTTTCAATCCACCTTCGGAATAGAAAGTTTCAGTCTTAAAACTTCCGTCCTCTTCCTTTACGCGTTCATCGGTAATGGTGATTTTAATACCTTTATTAAGGAATGCTAACTCTCTCAAACGAGCCGCCAAAGTATCATAATTATAAACTAATTCATTGAAAATACTTTCATCGGGCTGGAAGAAAACTTTTGTTCCTCTTCCATCTGTTTCGCCAATTACCTCAACATCTGCCAATGCACGACCTTTGGAATATTTTTGCTGATAAACTTTTCCATCTCGAAAAACAGTGGCTATTGTGCTTGTAGAAAGTGCATTAACACAAGAAACCCCCACTCCGTGAAGTCCTCCAGATACTTTATAAGAATCTTTGTCAAACTTTCCTCCTGCACCGATTTTTGTCATTACCACCTCCAAAGCAGATTTTTGCTCCTTTTCGTGAAAATCCACAGGAATTCCTCGTCCATTATCTCTTACAGAAATGGCATTTCCCTCGTGAATCGTCACCGAAATGGTATCGCAATACCCTGCCAAAGCCTCATCTATGGAGTTATCCACCACTTCATAAACCAAGTGGTGAAGCCCACGAACACCTACATCTCCGATATACATAGAAGGTCTAAGACGCACATGCTCTATCCCTTCCAATGCCTGAATACTACTCGCTGTATATTGTTTATCACTCATAATCAAACTATTAAAACAATGATTTTTCTCTACTAATAGAGAATGACAAATATCGTAATTTTTTTTCGATTTTTAAAATTTAATTTAGAATATTTTGGAGAATTTTAAGTTTCCGATTTTTATTGTATCTTGCCCAATATTTTTGAAAAAATGAAACAAAGCAACCATTTACTGCTGAAAATTATAGGAGCTATTATTTTAGGAATTTTATTGGGGCAATATATCAACCAAGAATTTTTGAGGGTTTTCATTACTTTTAATGTTTTGTTTGGTCAGTTTTTAGGCTTTTGCATTCCTTTAATTATCATCGGATTGATTGTTCCTTCTATCGGAAAACTTGGCAATTCAGCAAGTAAAATGGTGCTAGTGGTGGCTTTTTTAGCGTATATCTCCACACTTTTAGCAGGTTTTTCCTCTTATGGCGTGAGTATGCTGACTTTTCCTAATCTCCTTCAAGGGGAATCTCTGGGCAATATTTCCGAAACTCCTGCTATTGAACCTTATTTTTCGCTAAAAATCCCACCGATGTTTGATGTGATGACCGCTTTAGTTCTAGCCTTTACGATTGGAATTGGAGTATCAAAGCTTAAAAATTCTAATTTGCTTAAAGTTTTTGAAGAGTTTGAAACCATCATTACCAATGTAATTGCCAAAATTCTGATTCCTTTATTGCCTTTGTATATTTTTGGTGTTTTTTTAGGAATGACCAAGGCGGGAGATGTTTTCACAATTATTGAAATTTTCGTTAAAATCATTGCCATTATTTTTGGCTTACACATCGTATATCTTATTTTCTTGTTTGGTATTGCAGGGATTGTAAGCAAAAAAAATCCTTTTAAGCTGTTGTATAATGTTCTTCCTGCTTATTTTACGGCATTGGGGACGCAATCTTCAGCGGCGACAATTCCCGTTTCTTTACAACAAGCCATAAAAAACGGTGTTTCCGAAAAAGTAGCGAAATTGGTTATTCCGCTTTGTGCGACTATTCACCTTTCGGGAAGTGCCTTAAAAATAGTGGCTTGTACCATCGCTTTGATGATTGTTCAGCAAATTCCTTTTGATTTTTGGGGCTTCACAGGTTTTATTTTAATGTTGGGAATTGCAATGGTGGCCGCCCCAGGTGTGCCAGGTGGAGCTATTATGGCAGCGATTGGGATTATCGGTTCAATGCTCGGTTTTGACGAAAAAAATCAAGCCTTAATGATTTCCCTTTATATCGCAATGGATAGCTTTGGAACGGCAGGAAATGTGACAGGCGACTGTGCCATTGCCATCATTACCGACCGAATTTTTAAGAATAAAAATTAATTCCTTAATCCTTTCGTTTTTAATTTAAAATGATTTGAAATGAAAGAAAAATTTTTACAAAAACTTTGGAAAAACAAAACCTTTAACCCTTTAAATTTCAAAGATACAGAGGGAAACGCGATTGAAATTTTAGATTTTGGGGTAGAGAACTCCAATGCGGGACCCGATTTTCATTCAGCGAAAATTAAAACTCAAAACCTCACTTTCTTTGGAAACATAGAAATTCATCGCAAGTCTTCGGAGTGGTATCTCCACAAGCACCATCAGCAAGAAAATTATCAATCCATTATATTGCATTTGGTTTTTGAGCACGACCAAGATATCGCCGAACTGAAAGCCAAAAATATCCCCACGATTGAACTTAAAAAATACCTTCCGCCTCATATTACTTTGGATAATTTTAGCCCAAATTCCGATTTTATTCCTTGTGAAGAAATTTTTGATATTGAGAAAATTCCTGATTATTTTTTAAGAGAATTGATTTTTCAAAAATTAGAGGAAAAAGATAAGGAAATGAAACAACTTTTGGCTTCTACGAAGAATGATTACGAGGCTATTTTATTTCAAAAAATCGCTTATGCTTTTGGGTTAAAAATTAATGCCGACATTTTTCTACAAATTGCTCAAAACATTGACTTTAAAATTATTAAAAAAATTTCTCAAAATCATTTTCAATTAGAAAGTTTGTTTTTCGGTAAGGCAGATTTGCTACAAGAACATCTTTCCGATGCTCAAAAATGGAAAAAAGAATACGATTTTCTAAAGGTAAAATTCCAACTTAATGATATTCATTTTCCTGCAAAATACCTCCGATTAATGCCCGTTTCCTTCCCTACTATTCGGCTTTCGCAGTTGGCAAATTTATACTTTCAGCATCAAAATTTGTTTTCAAAAATCATTAACGCCCAAAATTTAAACGAACTTAAAACTTTATTTAAAGAAGTAAAAACCTCCGAATACTGGGAAAATCATTATACTTTTGATAAGGAAAGCGAGACTAAAACCAAACGCCTATCATCGGATTTTATTGACATTTTAATTCTCAATGCGATATTGCCCGTGATTTATTCCTACCATAAAAATCAGCCCAATATTCTGGATAAAATTTTGAATTTTTATAAGGAAATAAAACCTGAAAAAAATGCAATTATCAAACAATGGAAAAATTTGGGAGCAGAAATTCATTCCGCTTTGGATTCTCAGGCTTTTTTGTATCTTTACAAAAATTTTTGCCAAAATAAAAAGTGTATTCATTGTCATCAGATTAACAACCTATGAGATATTACTTTGAACGCCAATGGTTTGGGATACTTTCTAGAATGGGAACACGACTGGGAATTCCTATTTCAAAATTGAGGGTATTTTTCATTTATTCCACATTTGCCACAGCAGGGGTGTTTTTTCTACTCTACCTTTTATTGGCGTTTTTACTTTGGTTAAAAGACTGCATCATCATTAAAAGACCAAGCGTTTTTGACCTTTAAATAAATTATTTATGAAATTCTATTCGCCTTCATTATCAGAAAGAGAAAAAATCCATCAGTCCTATTCTTCGGCTTTTCCGAAAGATGAGCAACGAGATGAGGGAGATTTTTGGGCGTTATTTCAAAATCCTAATGCAGAAATATTAACGATTTATAATGCAGAAAATTTCATTGGGTATTTAGTTCTTTGGCACCTTTCGGAAACTGTTTTCATAGAGCATTTTGAGGTTTTTGAGGAATTTCGTGGGCAAAGTTTAGGAACAAGGGTTTTAGAATTTTTAAAACAAAAACACTCTCAGATTATTCTAGAGACAGAACCTGCCGAATTTCACACTATCGCTGAAAGGAGAGTTAATTTTTATGAAAGAAATGGCTTCACTATTTTGAAAAAAGATTACATTCAGCCCAGCTATGGAGAGGGCAAAAATCCTATTAATCTTTGGCTAATGGGTACTTTCATTCCAAATGATTTGGCAAAATTAGTTTCTGAAATTTATCAAATAGTTTATCAAAAATAAGCACTTCAAATCAATAAAAATTATTATTTTAGCAAAAATTTTGATTATGAAAAAGTATTTGATTTTTTGTTTATTAGGTTTGTTTTCTTTGTCTTTTGCACAAAAACACAAGAAATGTAAAAGAAGTAAAAACGAAGTGATTTTCTCTACTGATAAATTTTTGTTTCACGCCGAAACTACAGGTGGAGAGGAATTTCCTGGATTCAGTATCCTCAAAAATCAAACAGAACTCAACTTTGTGTGCAGAAGTCGTGTGCTTGTCCATTCCCCCGAGCTGAAACAAGAAGAATCTAAATTAATTTTCCCTAAAAATCAAAAAGTAATCCTTTATAATTTTGGAGAATTTCGTTCAGGAATACACAAACCAAAGGGGATAGAAAAACTAAAAATCGTTGGGGAAGATTTAGAAGTTTATCTAAAAAGAGAGATTAGAAACAATACCAGTGATCTTAAACTACAGAGAGTGGAACAAGTCATCACAAGACCTAAAATGATTTTTTCCGTTCCTGCTTATTTTGAATTTAAAAACATTATAATCAAATAGTTATGAATAAAGTATATTTAGACAACGCTGCCACAACTCCATTAAACGAGGAGGTAATAGAAAGCATGATTGCTGTAATGCGAAATCAATATGGAAACCCATCTTCCATCCACAGCATTGGGCAAGAGGCAAAAAGCTTGATAGAAGAAACCCGTAGAAATATCGCTCAGCATCTTGGCGTGACACCAAAGGAGATTATTTTTACTTCTTGTGGCACAGAGTCTAATAATATGATTATCAAATCTTCGGTAGAATATTTAGAGGTGCAAAGGATTATTTCCTCCCCAATGGAACATAAATGCGTGGTAGAAACTTGCCTTGAAATGAAAAACCGAAAAAATGTAGAGTTGGTTTATGTAAAGCATCTTAAAAATGGGGAAGTAGATATAGAGCATCTTGAAAAACTCTTGCAATCTTCCGATAAAAAAACTTTGGTAAGCCTTATGCATGCCAATAATGAAGTGGGAAACCTTTTAGATATTGATAAAGTGGCTCAGCTGTGCCAAAAACACAACGCTTTATTCCACTCCGATACGGTACAAACCATCGGACATTTGGATTTAGATTTTTCTAAAACTCTGGTAGATTTCGCCTCCTGTAGTGCTCACAAATTTCACGGACCAAAGGGCGTAGGTTTTGCATTTATTAGAAAAACCTCTGGTTTGAAAGGTTTAATCGTAGGTGGCCCACAAGAGCGAAGCCTAAGAGCAGGAACTGAAAATGTTTGCGGAATTGTAGGCTTAGGGAAAGCTTTGGATATTTCAATTCAAAATCTTGAAAAATACCAGCAATATATTCGGCAAATTAAAGACTATGCTATAGAGCAACTTTCTCAATCCTTCCCTAAAATTAAATTCAATGGGAATTCGGCTTTAGCGGATAAAAGCCTTTACACCGTTTTAAATGTGGCATTGCCTTTTAAAAATCCATTAATAGGTCTGCAATTGGATATGAAGGGAATTGCTGTATCGCAGGGGAGTGCGTGTAGTTCTGGAGCAGGAAAACCTTCTATGGTATTAATGATGCTACAAACCGAAGAAGAAATGGATACTACCACACCTCTGAGGATTTCTTTCAGTCATCAAACTCAAAAAGAGGATATTGATGCACTTGTGAATGCATTAGAGGAAATCGTAAGTGAAAATAAAATAGATATTATCAATCATTAATATAGTTTTAATTAAAATATTTTTTATTAAATTAGCAAAAATTTTAACAATAAAATATAATCATTATGGCATTAGAAATCACAGACGCAAATTTTAAAGACACTTTACAAACAGATAAACCAGTATTGGTAGATTTTTGGGCTACTTGGTGCGGACCATGTAGAATGTTAGGACCTGTAATTGAGCAACTTCACAACGAGTTTGAAGGAAAGGCTTTGGTAGGGAAATTAGATGTTGATAACAACCAACAGACTGCCGCTGAATTTGGCATTAGAAGTATCCCTACTGTATTGATTTTCAAAAATGGAGAAGTGGTTGATAAAATCGTAGGTGTGTCTGCAAAAGAGGTATATGCAGAAAAAATTACAGCTCATCTGTAAAAAACAAAACTGAAAATGAGTGCTTTCTAATATTAGAAGGCACTTTTTTATCATAAATATTTGCAGAATAAAATTATTTATCTATATTTGCACTCGTAAAACAGAATAGATATTCTTTATTAGCATTGAGATCCGGTAGTTCAGTTGGTTAGAATGCCGCCCTGTCACGGCGGAGGTCGCGGGTTCGAGTCCCGTCCGGATCGCACCATAATTTTAAGGTTTTAACAGGTTAACTCTCAGATCCGGTAGTTCAGTTGGTTAGAATGCCGCCCTGTCACGGCGGAGGTCGCGGGTTCGAGTCCCGTCCGGATCGCAGCTCCTCAATGTAAATTGGGGAGTTTTTTTATACAAAAAAACTTCAGGATTTTTTTAGATATTATCTTTAAATAATTTTAATTTTTAAGCCAATACCTCTCCCCTAAGTAGCCATTAAATTTATCTTAATAAAAAAGCCCCTCTAATAAGAGAGACTTTTTTTTAAAATTTATAGTTTTACAGTTTATAAACTAAAAGATTTTGATTGTAAGGTGCAAAATTTATTCTAAACTGTCCGTTTTCAGGAGCCTTAGTAGCTACCACCACCCCTATTTTATACTCTCCACCTTTATTTTCTGGAACGGCATAATTCATTTCTAAGCGTTGATGAAATTTGTTATCAAAAGAAGATCGTTTTAGATTATTGCTTACCTTACCTCCTATAAAATTCACTACTTGTTTTATCTGCTTTTCAATGGTATGAGTTCCTCCATCTACTCTATATAAAGTGAGATAGAAAATCACTTGTCTATTTCCTTTAAAGTGAGTTTCAGGAATTTCAGGGTTTGGAGTATCTAAATCTCCATTGTTATTATCATAATTTTTAGCTATCTTAAATGTAAGATTACAAGAAATATTTAAAATATCATGGGATATTACATTAAACTTATTCTCAGCAGTATAGCCTCCTTTAGCCTCTGCTTGAAGTTGTTGGTCGATATTCCTAGTACCATTATCACCAAATATTTGATAATAAGGGAAGTTATCTTGTATTCCCTGATAAGAGCTTTCAAGTGATTGATTAGAAGCATTACGGCTATTCCAATACAATCCAGTAGGTGTCTTGTCTATATTCACCAAAAGTTTTGAGGAAGCAATGGTAGTTCTTCCCAATATTCCGTCTCCTGTACTCACTACATAATAAGGGTAATTAGCAAGCTTTGCTGGCGTATTTGCCAATTCCATATCTCTTACTCTCGCACCTCCATTAACATCCAAGTCTTTAGTTGGCACTTCCACATTAATACCGACCTTATTATTCGGATTTGGGTCTGGTAAATGCTTTTCGGGGGGGGGTGTTTGTGCACTCATAATAGCACTACCTCCCAAAAGAAATAATAATACACTTTTTTTCATACATTTATTATTTATATTATGAAGCAAATATAACTTTTTTTTTAATTAAAAAGAAATTTTTATGATTATTTTTATAAATATTTTCTCTATCTTTGGCATAGATAAATTAAATATATAATGGAAATTCAAGAAATTTTAGAGCAAGGAAATTATCACCTGATTGATGTTCGCGAACCAGAAGAACTGCTAACTTTTGGCGAAATTGAAGGAGCTACCAACATTCCTTTGGGGCAAATAGAAGACCACGAAGAGGAAATCAGAAATCTCAACGGAAATATTATTTTCTTTTGCCGTAGTGGAGGAAGAAGCCAAAAAGCAGTTGATTTTTTCACAGATAAAGGCTTGGCGAATATTTATAATGGCGGTGGCTATGATGATGTAGCAGAATTGTTATAAAAATTTACCCCTCTAAAAATGAGGGGTATTGATGATACTTACACCTTTTTCTAAAAGTTCATAAATGGTATCCTTCGCATCATTGGGGGTGATATTTACCGCTTTTGTTCCCTTAAAATGCAAGTAAGTTTCAAAGCCTTCAGATAGGGCATCAAGGCAGGAATACTTTACACAATAATCCAATGCCAAGCCTACAATTTCAAGTTTTTTTATAGCTTTTTTTTGTAAATATTGGCTCAGCCCTGTATCCACCAAATGCTGATTATCAAAAAACGCACTATAGCTATCTACCTCAATATTTGTTCCTTTTTTGATGATATAAGTTGCCTTCTCAGAATGAATCTTATCGTGAAATTCTGCTCCCCAAGTCCCTTGAATGCAATGGTCTGGCCACATTATCTGCTGAATACCGTTTAGCTCAATTACATCACCTATTTTTTTAGCATTATTAGAGGCAAAACTCTTATGTTCCTTTGGGTGAAAATCTTGCGTGAAAATAATTTCATCGTAATTTCCACGCTCCATTAATTCGTTGATATAAGGAATAACACTCTCTGATTGAGGAACTTCTAAGCTTCCTCCTTTACAAAAATCATTCTGGACATCTACCACGATTAAGGCTTTTTTCATATTAAATTGATTTGAATTTTCAATATTAGTAAAATATTTAATATTTTTACCCAAAAATATAAAGAATGTTTGGTTTTTTCAAGAAATTTATGCAGGCATACAAAGCCTCTCAGATATGGACAAGTATAGAAAATAGCGAAGACCTGAAAAAGGCTTACCAAGAGTCTCATCAAAAACCTATTATTATTTTTACGCACTCTACAATGCACTTCCGAAGCGATTATATTATGGGAAATTTGGAGAGCCAAGCAAGGAGAATGGACTTATCACGCGTAAAATTTTTCAATCTCAATTATACAGGAAATTCAAAATTAAAAGAAGAAATTTCTCAGGATTTGGGCTTTGAAGTAGAAAAAGCAACATTTCTGCTTTTCCGAGATGGACAACTGATTTTCAAAAGACACGAAGAGCTCATCAATATGGAAAGATTATTGAGCAAACTTTTTGAGGAGTAATTCTCCCGCCCAATGAACATTTGCGAAATACAAAACACCCCAAAAGCTCTATTAAACGGGAGAAAATTAATGTAAATATTCCTTTCTCAAAGAGAAATTTGGCACCAACCTGCTTTATTAGTGACAATCTTTATTTTATTGATATTCAATAAATTGACCTAACCTATAAGTATAAGTATAGGGTAATTGAAAGACGCTTTTTGGTAAGTTTTTAAGCTAAAATTTAATTTAGAAACACAATGAAAATTCATTTTTATAAATATCAAGGGACTGGAAATGACTTTATTATGATTGACAATCGTACTGAGTTTTTTCCCAAACAAAACACTCAACTCATCAAAAAAATATGCGACCGCCGTTTTGGTGTGGGAGGCGATGGACTGATTTTATTAGAAAACCATCAATGCTATGATTTTCAAATGATTTATTACAACTCCGATGGCAACGAGAGCACAATGTGTGGCAACGGAGGAAGGTGTTTGGTGGCTTTTGCTCATTTTTTGAATATTTTTGAGAGAAAAACGACTTTCAATGCGATAGACGGACACCACGAGGCTGAAATTCAAGGGAGTATAGTTAAATTAAAAATGATTGATGTTGAGGATATTCAACAAATTAATGATGATTATGAACTAAATACAGGTTCTCCTCATTTTGTAAAATATGTAGAAAATGTAGAGAATTTTGATGTGTATAAAAACGGGTACGAAATCCGAAACTCCCCCGCTTATCCAGAAGGAATTAATGTTAATTTTGTTTCTAAAATAGCTGATAATGAGATTTTTGTACGAACTTACGAAAGAGGTGTAGAAGATGAAACTTACAGCTGTGGCACTGGTGTGACGGCAAGTTGCCTCACTTGGATGAAGAATTTTAATCTCGATGAAGTGGTAGTAAAAACTTTGGGAGGAAATTTGAAAGTTTATGCCGAAAAAAATGAAAACGGATTTAAAAACATTTGGCTAGAAGGTCCAGCAAAACAAGTATTTGAAGGACATTTTGAATTTGAAAACGATTAAAATGAAAAAAACAATTGCTATAGTTTTGGCTTTATTGGTGGCAATCGGTGGTATTTGGGGATATCCTTTTTACAAAAAATACAAAGGAAATAATGTCTCAAAATCGGGGTATTTTTATATTCCATCAAATGCAAATTTCAATGAAGTTTTGGACAGCATAAAGCCTTTTATCGCTGATATTCAAAGCTTTGAAGAGGTAGCATTGTCTAAAAAATTAGACAAAAGCATTAAAGCAGGAAGGTATAAAATTCAAAAGGGCGAAAATAACAGCCAATTGGTCAATAAGATAAAAGTGGGGCTTCAAACGGAAGATACTTTTAGAATAAAAGATTTTGATGATGTCTATCAAATGGTGGGAAGAGTTGCCCGAAAAACGGAAACAGATTCTGCAGAATTCATCAGAGTTTTTGAACAAATCGCTCAAAATAAAGGGCTTAATTCGGCAGAGGATTTAAAACCCTATTTTTTTTCGGATACTTATTTTTTCTTTTGGACGACCACTCCCGAGCAGTTTTTTCAAAGATTTGAGAAAGATTATGAAAATTTTTGGAATGAAGAACGATTAGCAAAAGAAAAAAAATTAGACTTGAGCCGAAACCAAATTTACGCTTTGGCTTCTATCGTCCAGAAAGAATCGGGCGGGAAACCAGACGAACAGAAAACCATTGCGGGGCTTTATCTCAATCGCTACAAAAAAGGAATGAAATTGCAATCTGACCCTACGGTAATTTATGCCATCAACAAGGAGCATCGTTTTACCAAAACGATTAAGAGAATTTATCATAAAGATTTATCTCACCCCTCGCCATACAACACCTACGCCAATATTGGCATTCCACCAGGACCGATTTGTATGGTCAATAAAACAGCTATAGACAATGTTCTTAACGCTGAAAATCACCATTATATTTTTATGTGTGCAGACCCTCAAAGATTGGGGTATCACAAATTTACTGACTCTTATGAGGAACACGCTAAAAACGCAAAAGCCTACCACGATTGGCTTAACAAAAATAAAATCAAATAAATGAACAAATATATTTTCTTTTTAATGTTATTTTTGGGGGTGAAAGGCTTTTCGCAAACCGAAACCTCTGGGCGAAACGGACTATACAAATCCACTCCTGAAAAGGCTATTGAGCTCGATCACACCAAGTTGAAAGTCTCTTTTGATTTTGAAAATCAATCACTTAACGGAGAAGAATGGCTCACCGCATCGCCATTTTTTTATCCGACCGACAGCCTTATTTTAGATGCCAAAGCGATGCTCATTCACGAGGTAAAACACGAGGGGAAGCCGTTGAAGTTCAATTATAAAAATGATTTGCTGAAAATCAAACTGAATAAAATCTACCAAAAAGGCGAAAAATTTACAATTTACATTCGCTATACAGCTCATCCTGAGGAGTTTGCAAAACGAAAAGATGCAAAACAAGACGCTAAAGGTTTGTATTTCATCAATCCAAAAGGCGATATTCCAAATGTGCCAACGCAAATCTGGACGCAAGGCGAGGCCGAATCTTCTTCGTGCTGGTTCCCAACCATTGATAAACCCAACCAAAAAACTACGCAAGAAATTTTTATGGAGGTGCCTGACAAGTTCGTGACGCTTTCCAACGGAATTTTAAAATCTTCCACGAAAAACGCAAATAACTCACGCACAGACCATTGGGTGATGGACAAGCCTCACGCTCCTTATTTATTTTTTATGGGCGTTGGTGATTTTGCCCTCGTAAAAGACAAGCCTTGGCGAGGAAAAGTGCCTGTGGATTATTATGTTGAAAAAGATTTTGAGCCCGTTGCAACGAAAATTTTTGGTGATACACCCCAAATGATAGAATTTTTTTCGCAGCGATTTGGCTATGATTTTCCTTGGCAGAAATACGCACAAATGGTGGTTCGTGATTTTGTTGCAGGAGCAATGGAAAACACTACGGCGGTGGCTCATTCAGAAGAGGCACAGCAACCTGCCGATGTTTTAGAAGATGAAAACCATTGGGAGGCGGTTATTGCCCACGAGTTGGCTCATCATTGGTTTGGTAATTTGGTGACGGCAGAAAGCTGGGCGAATATTACCATCAACGAGTCTTTTGCCAATTATTCTGAATATCTTTGGTTTGAACACAAATACGGAAAAGACAAGGCAGATTTTCATTTGATGAACGACACGCGTAGCTACAAACGAGGTTTTTCGGATTTTCATAAACATTTGGTGAGATTTCAGCACAAGCACCCCGATGATGTTTTTGACCGCGTTTCTTACAACAAAGGAGGGGCAATTTTGCATATGCTCCGCGATTATTTAGGCGACAAGGCTTTCTTTCTGGGAATTCAAGATTTTTTAAAAAACAATGAATTTGGCACAGGAGAAGCTCATCAATTAAGAATTTCTTTTGAAAAAATCAGCGGTAAAGATTTGAATTGGTTTTTCAATCAATGGTATTTTTCCAATGGGCATCCGAGCGTAAAAATTGAAAAGACTTACGATGAGAAAAATCAACAAATAAATTTACAAATTACTCAAAATCAACATAATAAACTATATTTTGAATTTCCATTAGAGATTGATGTTTATCAAAACGGAACGCACAAACGCCATCAGGTTTGGGTAAAAGCCAACGAAAAAAATGAATTTTTATTCCGTAGTGAGACCGAACCCAATTTGGTGAATATTAATCCGCGAGGCGTAATTCTATTAGATGAAGATTTTGAAAAATCAACCAAAGAAATTGCCTTTCAATACAGCAACGCCAAAGATTTTAAAAGCCGTTGGGAAGCGATGGAATTTGCAAAAGAAAAACAGCTTAAAGATATATTATTAAAGGCCAGCGAAGACGCATTTTATCAGATTAGAATTGAGGCTTTGAACGGTTTAGAAAGTATAAAATTAAACACAAAGGAACTTTCTACAATAGAAAAAATAGCCCAAACCGACCCTAATAACCTAGTGAAATCAGCGGGAATTTGGTTGCTTCTCAACTCAGAAAACAAACAAAAATACCTACCCATATTTGAAAATGCATTAGAAATTAAATCTGCTTCGGTTCGCAACGCAGCTATAAAAGGCATTTCGGAGACTGAACCTAAAAGAGCAAAAAGCATTCTGTTAAAATCTGATGTTAAAAAAATTGATATAAACTTACTGTTTGGGCTAACCTCTGTAATTGTAGAGGAAAAAATGGAAAAATACCTTCCAAAACTTTTACCTTATTTTATTTATTATCCCAACGAAGAAGCTCACGACCCTCAAAAAGCAAAAAATTATCGCGAGGGATATCTTTGGGCAATGAGTTTAGATAACCCAAAATATGTGGAAATTGTTGTAGAAAATTTGAAACAAACCGCTCAATATTCCGAGAAAAACTCAGAGGCTAATCAGCTTATTATTAAAGTTTTAAATGAAGGAATTAACGAAAAGAAAAAATTAAGAAAATCTCCCTCTATAGAGAAACAAATTCAAATTTTGGAAGAAACTAAAAAATTATTCTAAAAAATATCTTTAACAATATGAAACGAAGTGTTTTAACTGCTATAAGCATTGTTTTTTTACTTTCAAGTTGTGAAAAAACTGATAAAAAAAGTGATAACATATCCATTGAAGAAACTATAAATCAGGCTTTTCTTGAGCAAATTGAGTATTCCAATTTAGTGGATAAAAAAAGTCAAGATGAAGTGCGTCAAGCCCTTTTAAATGGTGGAATTTCAGAGGAAAATATTGATGACTTTTTAGAGAATGTCAATTATTTTAATAAAATTGCTGGTGATGCGAAATTGGTAAAAGAAGGTTTTGTAAAATCATCGGAAATAAAACCAGAATACGATGAAGCAAAAATTCAGGAAAACTGGGAGGCTAAATTTCCTGTTTTCCCAGGATACAACTGTCGTATCACTTCTTTCGGGCTGATGAATGATTTTATGTCCATAGGCAAACCTCAAAATGCACATTCTAAAAATTTATTCATAGACAAAGATGCCATCAGTACCAGTCCTAAAAAAATCTTCGACGACTCTCAACGAGAAAACTTTTTATGTCTATTTTCCTCCATTCCTACGGAGCTTCATAAGGATATTTCTAAGCATTTAGAAGTTGTAAAAAAAGCATTTTCTGAAAGGCAGGTTAGGTTTAAATTTAAAGGAAATTCCAACAAAGCCTCTATGATTTCTGTGTTTATCCACTCGGCAATTACTCCAGAGGAAAGCAATGTATTTATTGGGCATATTGGCGTATTGACTCCAACATCAGATGGAAAATTAATGTTTATTGAAAAATTAGCGTTTCAGGAGCCTTACCAAGCAACAAAATTCAATAATAGAACCGAATTAAACGACTATTTAATGAACCGCTACGACAATGAAAAAGGGCAACCTACCGCCAAACCGTTTATTTTAGAAAACGATGAATTGCTAGAAGGTTATCGCCCTAATCCCAACAATATTGAACATTAAAAACTATATTTTTCCATAAAAAAAGAGACTGACCAATTTTTGTCAATCTCTTTTTTATTTTAGTTTCCTCCACCAAAAGTGAAATTGGCGGTAATACCAGCTCGTGTAGTAGAGAGCGGGTATGCTGTGGAGATTTTATACCTCGTCATCAGCTGATTATAGAAGAGTTTGATTTGGAAATTCTGCGAGAAATTATAATCTGCGGAGAAATTCACTGCCAAGATTTTTTGCCCTCCTGTCACTTGTGAATCTGCCTCCAAAAGATTGGTAATTCTCGTTTTATTATCCCTCAATGAGAAATCAAATTTAATATTCAAATCGCTTTTTATCGTTCTGCTTTTTCCTCTGATTCTCATTTTCAACTTCAAATCTTTGATAATATACCCAAAGCCCAAAATATATTCCGAACCAGAATCCTCCGTGAGCGTATAGTTTTGAGTTCCTAATACAAAGGCTCTGTTTTTATTATACATCGCACGAAGTTGCATATTATTTCTCATCGTAATATCCGCACCCAATAGCGGAGCAAATTCCTCTACATAACCCACTTGCGAGAAGGTATAAGGGTTGAGGAAATTTCCGTTTCTATCTCTGTCGGATACTGGCTTAGGGGAATTTTTATTCACTTCATAATTATAATAATCTGAACTAGATTGCACCCCTGCCACGGTGTAAGTTGCCTTATAGCCGTGCATGATATCAAACTTAGCGAAGTATTTATTAATCAAAGGTATATTTTTCAATCCTGAATAAATCACCTGCCAATTTGGAAGTGGAAATTTAGATTTCGTAGGATTTTCTTTTCCTAAATTTTTCCCTCCTATGGTTGCTTTAAAGGCTGGGATTAAAATATAGGCATTTGCTAAACCATATCCATCAACAAAGCCATCTGGATTTAATAAACCTGTATGACTTTGCGAAAATTGTCTTGCATTCGCTACCAAATCGCTATACAAATCTTTTCCATCTCGGAAAGTAGTCCCCAATATCATATCAGTATGGGAGAAACTTATCATATCATTAGCAAAAGGTAAATGCCCATTAATCAATATATTATACCCACTTTGCGAGATAGAACGGGTTTCATTTTTAAGGAAATTGACATCAATTCTCAAATCATTCATCGGTTGAATTTGGATATTCCCCGTCAATACCTTTGTATTCATTTGAGTATAAGGCTCGGTCATCAAATCGGATGTAGAAAGCCAATTTCTCTCAATCATCAACCTGCGAATATCCGCCTGAGAACCTAACAAAAATTCATAGGTTGGTCCTCCCCCATTTCTTCCTAACCCGAAGAAATTTGGCACGGATAAAATCCCCGGCAATGAGGTTCCACTGGTTTCATTATAATTGAAATTCACCTGTTTAATGGAAGTCAGAACATAAAGAATAGACTGAATAGGTGTCAATTTATTCTTAAATTGATAATTCTTGTTATTCTCAGCTTTTTTGCCACTTGCTCTTTTTTCGGCAACTTCCTTATTGGCTTTTTCCATCGCTGCAATCTCGGCGTTTCTATCCCTCATCGTTTTCTCTATTTTTTGGAAATACTTGAATTTACCTAATAGAGAAGGGATATTCAACGATGCCGTAGCAATGGTATTCACATTATTTTGAGCCAAATTCCCTAAATTTTCAGCAGAGAAAACCGTAGAACGAGCCGTCCAATTATATTGAATCCCTCTTCCCAACTCAGCATTGATGAAATCTAAATAAGGAAAATACTCAAACGGCAACTTATAATTCATTTGAATTCTGTGGTTATACAAAATCGGTCTTCCCACGCGGAAAGGGTCTTTAAATATAGATTGCTGGTTGAGTTCTCTCACCGAAAAATGGTCATTCAGCGTTCTTGTGTGAGAATCAACATCTAATTTGAAAGATTTCGTTAAATTAAATCCTAAATTGTATTGCCAACCGAAATAGAAAGCCCCCATTCTCATCGTTTCAAAATCGGTATTCCCAGACGCCCCTGAAATAACGGCATCTATGTTTCTGTATTGCAACTCGTTATAGTTTCTATCCAACTCTGTTCGGAATGAAAATCTCGTAGGCACGGGGTTGATATTAAACTCTTTAATCCAAGTTAGATACTTTGCAGATTTTGCTGTATCGCTCACCAATTTATTAAAAGGCTTGATAACCAGAGGTTTAAAATTATAACTATAATCCAAATAACCTCTTAGGTTTTGTCTATAATTTTTTGCCGTGTAAATATCTCGGTAGAAATCATCATTATAAACTGCCGTAAAGGTCAAGTTTTCTACATCATAGAATCTTTGTTTTTTATCAGGGTTCATTCTTTGTTTTTGCATATTGACCACTCCAAGGCTTCTCTGCTGGGAATAAGTTCGCACCACTTTTTGCAAATCTTCTTTTACAGGGCTATTTTTCAGCTCTACATCATTATCCAGTGGGTTGTATTTAGGGTCTTCAATGCTTTGAGTATAAGAATAATTCACGGGGATTCTCATTCCTATTTTTTCGGGTAAAAATTTATCCAAATTTACCGTAGTATCAATATGGAACTGAGATATTTCCGTTTGAGCTCTCTCCGAAGGTTTTTCCGTAATTGCCCCAAAACCAATGGAAGAAACCGCCCCTGTGGCATTCACCAAAGCAAAATCTCCAAGGTTAAAATTAAGATTGGCATTAGCGGCATATCCACCCTTATTTTCTATTCCAGAAACGCGTATTTCATTGAGCCACAACACTATATCTTTTGAAACATTATCGGTATTTCTTACCCCCATTACAATGGTCGTAATGTTCCCCAAGCTCGGTCTTCCTTTTACATAAATTTTCTTATCATCATTACCGAAAGAAGCATCGGTATATCGTCTGTCCATTGCTGAACCGCTCTTGTCTCTTCTTCCCTTAATATCCGTTAAAGCTCTCAATTCAAGGGCAACCATATTGTCCGTTGGCCAAATTTCATAAGGAGAAACGGCATTATTAGAAGTGTATTTGATAGATGCTTCGTATTCATAATAATTGTCTGTGGCATCGCTTCCCAAACGAATAAAGAATTTCGCTTTATCATCTAATTTATTGGAAGTAATGTCTTTTAAATCTTGTGCGTGAACGAACATTTCCAGCTTTTCGTATCTACGCAAATCCAATGCTACATTTTTAAATACCCCTCTCGCATCATTTCTCAAATCCTTAATTTTAAGATAAAGAGAGCCTTCATTTTGTCTTTGAGCACCAGTATTTCCGCTCAATATTTCTCTATCAATTCCTGGTGGCAGAACATAAGGTGGTGTTCCAAGAGAATTTTCCTCTAAATTTACACTTCCCACCTCTACATTAGAAGTATCTACCAGCCCAAAACCTTCATTAGTAGAAGCATCTACGGCGATTGGTTTGGTATATTTACGCCAATCGGAGCGAACCAAATCAAAAGTTCCGAACCTTAAAGTAGAAGTTTCGTCAAAACCAGTCAAAATCATTCTTGCAAAACGCACATTATTCAGTACATCTTGACTGCGTTCTCCAGCATCAGTATCAAATTGTCGCACAGGAATACGGAACAAGAACCATTTATTTTTCCCAGAACGCCCATCTTGGAAGGTGGTAGAAACCTCCTTTACATCTACAATATTATTTCTTCCTAAAACCAAATTGGCTTTATCTAATTTAATGGTATATTGGTTGTAGCTCTCGTATTGGTCAAGGTTAAAATCTTTATTAATATCTTCTGCATCAGGCATTTGAGTAGCCACTTCCAAAGAACCCGCCACCGAGTTGCCATCAGGATTTCGGAAATAACGATAACGCTCCACCACCGAAGCAGACTGCCCTCCTTGGAATTTATCCGAAAGATAATACACAAAATCATCTGCTGCAGGGTCTAACTCACGAGTAATTGGGTTAATGAAATTCGTTCCAAATTTTGTGGCTTCATCTGTATTATCAAGCCCATCATATCCTACATCTTGCTTGGTTCGTTCTGCTCCATCAGTGGCAAAAGAATAAAGCACGGGCACTTGATTAGGCTGAATCCCCCAGTTCGTAGAAGTAGTTTTCACAGGATTGGTTTCCGTTGGCAAACCATTTTCATATTGAAGATAACCATCTTTTAGCACATCTTCCGATACATTCCCCAAATGAAGCAAAAGTTTAGGATTTGCCCCGAGATTTCCACCATCGGCATAAGGGTCCATCATCCAAAATTCCACATACTCAATATTAGAATTGGTGAAATTAGATACGGAAATCGGTCGCATCAAACCAGCCCAACGCTCTTGGGTAGATTCTGCATTAGGATTAAGGTTATAAGGCCCTCTCTCACTTGGGTAATAAGAAATATCAAATGTATTGGTGAAAGTTTCCTCCCCTGCGATATAATCTCTTGTGTTGTATAACTCCCTCATACTCACTCTACGCGACATATGGTTGGAAACACTCTGAGCCGAAATTCCATTCGGAGCTTTCCCACCCACGCCATAAAATCTCGGGTCAATATTATACCACGAAATCAGCCCACGACCATAGCCAGAAGCAACATTATCATTCAAACTTGCAGTTCTAAAAATAGCATCATTTGTGTTTTGCTCTGGTTTAGATGCCAGTCCCCACATCGCAGGGTCTTTTAATGAAATTTTAGAAGAAGTTTGTTCAAAATCATCTATATAAGATTGGTTTTGAGCATTTTTACTTTCCCCAGGTATAAGATAAGCCGCCTCCGCACGGAAACTGATATTAGAAGGTGCTTCGGTCTTCACGAAAGGAATTTTATTCGTCCATCTGGTAAGGAAAGGGGCATCATTATTATAGGCTACATTCAAGCCCAACATTGTATTATTCACCGCCTCTTGCCCAAACTGCACTTTTTGAGTTAATGGCACTTCCAAATAATTGACTGCCGTAGCTCCTAGCAATAAATTTTCGTTGAATTTTCGTTCTAAATTCAGCCCTACAAAACGCCTTCTCTGGGTATTAAAAGTCATTTGATTTTCAAGGCTGATGTTGATTGGTTGCCCCGATTTCTTTATCGTTTCATTGATAATATTCACCATTCCCAGCAAATAATCCACGGTGTAATCTATCCCCTCCGTAAGTACTACACCATTGGAAGTGACTGATACCGAACCTTGTGGAACATTAATCGCCCCCAAAGAAATTCCTTGACTTCCAGCACTTTTATATCTTCCCTCAATGGTATATCTTTGAGCCAAATTGCTCTGCGTTGCTACTTGCTTTTGCTGTTTATACAAATCCGAGAAAACATACTGCTGATTATTCGCTCCCAATACATTTTGCAAATGCGCTCCAAACGGCTGAGTTTTCGTAAAAATCAACTTGCCATTTTCGGCATCTATGGTAATATTAGGCACAAAATCAAAAAGACCATCGCCCAAAGTTCCCCCTGTATTGTCTTGCAAATCTCCATTGGCATTGAGTCTATCCCAATTCAAGAGCCTTAATAAATTTATATCTTGAACGCTCGTATTCGGCAAATAATTTACCTTACCATTATTCGGGTCTCGGTAATAAACATTCATCAAGAAATCGCTGGAACTCACCTGATTGGTATTCAGGGAATAAATATTTTTCATCATCAAGTCCCACATCGGCGAACTTGTTTTGAGAGAAACATTAGGCTTTAATAGTTTGGTAATCAACACCGAAGCATTATCCTCCGAGAACTCCCCTACTTTATATACCTTAGAATTATCTCCATTAATGGTATAAGAATAGGAAACCGCCAAAAGCTGATTGTCATTCAACCTTTGATTTAAGGAAATGTAGCCTAATTGTGGATTAAATTTAAATTCATTGTCATTTAGCCTTCTCACTCTTCTATTAAACACGAAATTCTCTCCCTCCTGATAGGGCTGATTTCCCCCTGCTGTAATATCGTAAAGCGACTGACCTTTCAGCGTGTTGTAAGCCCCATTAATATCTCTAATTCCCGCAAGTCCCGAAATACTTTGGTAAAGGTTGTTTTGCTCATTATCAGGGTAAGTTTTATTTCTTGATTCCCCCAAATCCCTAATGGCAACTATGGTTTTTTGACTTTGAAGGTTGCTCGTGCCTTGGTCTATTACCCAAACTTCAATTCTATTAATATTGATTTTAGAATTAATGAGCGGATATTGCAAAAGTGCATTATCATAATTGCTATGAAAATATTGCCCAATAAAGAAGTGCTGATTGTCCTCATAATCTACAGCATTGAGCTTAAAAGTCTGTGCTACTCCCCCATTCTGTGCCACCACACTACGGGCTTCGCCTTGCTGTTGAGAAACCACCAAAGTCCCTATGGTTTTCCCTAATTGGAACTCTGTTTTTAAACCAAAAAGCGACTCCGAAC
Organism: Flavobacteriaceae bacterium; assembly: GCA_030529185.1. Taxonomy (GTDB): domain Bacteria; phylum Bacteroidota; class Bacteroidia; order Flavobacteriales; family Weeksellaceae; genus JABCPE02. Next base: position 15,824 of record JAUMXI010000014.1, on the reverse strand, counting down.
CACGAATTAAACTGGTAGAAAGTGGCATATTGATATTCCCAAATTCTACTTTTTTAATGATTCTGTCCTCTGGGTCAAAAATCTCATCTATTTTTTGAGTTAATTTATTAACAGCCTTCCCTTGCAAATCCTTCCACGAAGTTCGCCCTGGTTGCCAAATCAAATTCATTCTGTTTTCAAATGCGAAACCGCTTTGGGTATCATAGTTGGCTCTCAACTGCAAGTTTTCCCCTACTTTACCAATTATTCCCACATTAAGCCTTTGTTGAATATCTATCGCGAATGATTTTCTATTTTGAGGCAAGATAAGCGGATTGTCTATTTTTTGAGCCAATATTCCCAAATCAAAAGAGGCATATCCTTGGGGAATTAACTCAATTTTATTCCCTCCAAAAATCGTTTCAAAGATTTTATTTTTAATGGTAATACTTGGGAGAATTCCTTTTCTTTTTTGCTCATTTTGAGTTCTCTCCATCGCCACATCGCCATTTGCCTTTTCTCTGAAATATTCTTTCACTTTTTGATTTTGCAAATATTGAGAATATTGCTCTGGCGTCATAGAAAAGGGGCTTCCCACCACCAAATTTCCAATCTTTGGGTAGAGAATATACATTCCCGATTTCACATCATAAAATGCCTCATACTTGGTAGGATTAGGCAATGAAAATACCTTGTTTTCTATCATCTCCGAAGGTGGAGGCGTTTGTGCCAAAACCTCATCACTAAACAATGATAAGAAAAACAAAGGGGCTGCTTTTAACAAAAAAACTTTTCTCAAAACTATATGTTTTTTAAAACTTGCTTTACTAATTCTTCTATATTTATCTCTGGCTGATGTTTCAAAATCTTGTCTGCCAGTTTTTCACTCGTTTTTCTCGGAATGCCCAGCACTTCCAATGCAGAGAGGGCTTCCTCTTTCACTTTATTATCTATAAATGCCACCTGCTCGGCACCCTCACCAGCAAACTTTTGCACCTTATCTCGAAGGTCTATGATGATTCGCTCGGCTGTCTTCGCACCGATTCCTTTTACCTTTTGCAAAACGCCACTATTCCCCGACAAAATCGCCGAAGAAATCTCCTTTAACTCCAAGGAAGAAAGTAAAATCATCGCAGAAACCGCCCCCACACCATTCACGCCAATCAGCAAGTTGAACATTTCTTTCTCTAATTTATCGTAAAAGCCAAAAAGCAAATGGGCATCTTCCCGAATAATGGGTTGTGTGTAGAGGATGCACTCTTTCCCCAAAGTTAATTTTTGAGAAGTTTGCAAACTAATGCCTACATAATAGCCCACACCAGCCACCTCCACCACTACATAAGTGGGAGAAAGCTCCTGAACAATGCCTTTTAGATAAAAAATCATCTTTAAATTAATATTTTAAAATTACCTCCTATTACATTTCCTCATCAAAATAAAGGCGATAGTATTTCCCTTTTTCATCTCGCCCTGTTTCAATCTTTTTTCGGTCGCCATGAACATAAATATGAAAATTCTTATCTAATTTGATGACGGATTTAAAGTATCGCTGTTGCTTCTTCACCGCTGAGGAATTGATGGCGAAGTCCTCCGAAATGGACATTTGTGTTTCCTGCTCGTAATCAGTTTTAAAGTTTGTAAAACTTTCCGCAAGGTCTTCATTTCCATCAAAAACCTCATTGGTAAATTCCTCAAAATTAAAACTTTCCTTCTCCTTAAAAAAATTAATGGATTTGTTGAGAAAATCGGCTTGGTCAGCTTTAGAAACATCTTCGTATTCCTCTGGCAATCTTTGGGTAATAAAATCCTTATACACCGAAAGCGTTTCCTGCGTATGGAAAAAATCATCATCTCGCTGACGGATTTTTAGAAAATCCTCAAACCAATAATACATATCCCCATTTTTGTTGTTATCCACCGCCGAAACCACATAGCCCGTTTCCTTGCTATTGTTGTAGATTATCGCCCCTTTATCCAATTTGGAAAGCCCTATTCCAAAGTCTTTTTCCAGATGATAATTGTCTTCTTCGTTGGCGTTAATTTTCAAAAAAGGCAATTTTTTCTCCATTTTAAAAATCCCAATAGAGTCAATTTTCCCTGCCTCTGTTTCTTCGCCTTCAAAATAAACCACGAAAAGCTCTCCCCCCTGCACACGAGGGTTTTCCGCTACTTCAAATAAATGCTTGGCAATATTTTCGCTCTCCCATTGGAATTTTTCTTTGTCCTCAAAAATTTCCGAAACCGAGCTATAAATAGGATTATTCGCCAGATAAGATTCGCTGTAAAACTGAAACTGCTCCTCTGATTTAAAGGCACTCAAAAAGAATTCCTCTAACTCTTCTTTCATCTCTTCCCCCAACTCCAATTCCTGCGAAGAGAGAAACACCCCCTCCTGATTGACCTTGTTCCCAACCCTATGTATAATAATTTTTGAAAACATCTGCACTCAATTTAAACGACAAATATAAACATTTAAATTAAGAATTATCATTTTATAAAAAAAACAAAAGCCACCTTATATTTTATAAGACGACTTTTTTAATAGCACTTTGTCAAAGCCTTTAATTCCTTAAATGGTGCGATTGATATGTTGAAAAAATGTATCAAACATGCCCTTGAACAAGGGTTTCAATTCCTTAAATGGTGCGATTGATATATACTCTTGGCAGACTTATTATCCTTTACAGAAAGAGTTTCAATTCCTTAAATGGTGCGATTGATATGATGTATCGGGGTATCTTTTAGGGAAGAAGAACGAGTTTCAATTCCTTAAATGGTGCGATTGATATATATCATTGTGCTGTGAGAAATGCGGAATTTTGGGTTTCAATTCCTTAAATGGTGCGATTGATATTTTCAGTCGTTGCTTTATTGGTGCTCCCTTTTGGTGTTTCAATTCCTTAAATGGTGCGATTGATATTTTATATATTATGAGACCTTTATACACTACGCCCCGGTTTCAATTCCTTAAATGGTGCGATTGATATATAACATCAAAAAGGTAGATTTCTTTTTGAAGGAGTTTCAATTCCTTAAATGGTGCGATTGATATCTTAACCATAGCGGTTAAGGAGTATGTGATAGATCGTTTCAATTCCTTAAATGGTGCGATTGATATAAGGTATATTAGTAAAGAAGAGAGGGATGCTCTCACTGTTTCAATTCCTTAAATGGTGCGATTGATATGGCGTTTAAGGAGGGTCTTGAGGCTCAGGGCTATAGTTTCAATTCCTTAAATGGTGCGATTGATATAGTTTTAAAGAAGAGTTTGAAGAAGGACATGAAAGTTTCAATTCCTTAAATGGTGCGATTGATATAGGTATTATAACAAAAATCTTCAGCCTAACATGATGGGTTTCAATTCCTTAAATGGTGCGATTGATATGGAGGGTTCTGGAGGTATAAAACGAAACTATATTAGTTTCAATTCCTTAAATGGTGCGATTGATATCAACTAAAACTATTTACAACGGGATTTTTGCAGGTGTTTCAATTCCTTAAATGGTGCGATTGATATGGTCAATCATATATGAAAACGAACCCTTTACTCAAGTTTCAATTCCTTAAATGGTGCGATTGATATTGAAAAAGACGGAGTCGTAAATTACTGGGCTTTTCCGTTTCAATTCCTTAAATGGTGCGATTGATATCGCTGCAGTTATTGAAAAAGACGGAGTCGTAAATTAGTTTCAATTCCTTAAATGGTGCGATTGATATCAATATGAAAAAGTTTGAAGTTTTAGGGACTCAGAGTTTCAATTCCTTAAATGGTGCGATTGATATTGGGATACCGAGTTTTCTAATTTTGAGCTGAAGGGGTTTCAATTCCTTAAATGGTGCGATTGATATATTATATCACGAAAGACAGCGAAGAAGGTTTTAAAAGTTTCAATTCCTTAAATGGTGCGATTGATATCGGAGGCTGGCGAGGGCGTATCAGGATACTACTACCCGTTTCAATTCCTTAAATGGTGCGATTGATATGCCCATTAATTAAATAATTTATATACGATATGAAAGTTTCAATTCCTTAAATGGTGCGATTGATATTTTATAGTAGGAGAGTTATCTACGAACTCTCCTCTTGTTTCAATTCCTTAAATGGTGCGATTGATATTTTCTCAGAGGACGCAGTTATAATAACTCACACCAGTGTTTCAATTCCTTAAATGGTGCGATTGATATGAATAGATATGTCAGCATTAATAGCATCAGCAATGTTTCAATTCCTTAAATGGTGCGATTGATATAGTGGCAAATTTAGAAAAAAAATATCATTCAAACCTAATAAATAGGCAAAAATTTTGTGAAAAATTTGAGAGAAAAGTCGTCGGTCTCCAAAACCTTAAAAACATAGGGGGTTAGACGACTTTTTAAATCATTGATAATCAGTATATTTTATTATAAAAACTTCATATCGTGCAATCTTTTTTATAAAAATGAATGGGATAGACGACTTTGGTGACTACAAGATATTCCCCATAGTATCCACCTCCTTGCCCAAAACCTCCTTGTAGAGCCACTTCTCCTGCCTTATCTTGAAAATAATCAGGCTGTCTTTTTCTTTGTCTATTAGTTTCATCGCCTCCGCCATCAAATCCTTAAGCTGTGCCTCGCTTATCTCTCCCTCAAATACGCTGTTTTGTATCCAATTGAGGTATCTCCTGCATAATTTTAGCATTTTTACTACATTTTTACCAGAAATATCATACATTAAAATAATATGCATTGTTTTATTTTTTTTACCACCAAATTTCAAACGGACGATAAGGCACCTCCTTCTGAATGTGCTTATAGAGCTTATGGCACTCTTTCAGCACTAATGTACGGTAGGAAATCTGCTTCTGGATATCCCTATGATAAAAGGTTTCCTTTAGTTTTTCGTCCCAAGATTTTACGATTTTCTTCTTGGCTTGGTTTTTAATAATGATTCTATCACCCAGAGTTTGAAAATCGCTTTTCTGAATCATCTTCTTATTAATCAGTGTAAAAATGAGCCTATCTACCAAAACAGGTTTGAAGACCTCAGCAATATCAAGAGCCAGAGAATGCCTCCTATCGCTCGGCTCGTGTAGGTAGCCAATGGTAGTATTCATAGGGGTTTGGTAGAGCATATCTAGGCATAAAGTATAGCACAGCATATTAAGAAAAGAGATAAGGCTATTGATTTCGTCCTTTGGAGGGTGTTTTATTCTTTTTTCTAAAGAAAAATCATTCAGAATGGCATTGAAAGAAGAGTAATATACAGCTCTTATATTGCCCTCAATTCCTAATAATTCTTGAACGCGATTGAGGGTTTTAATCTTAGGGTATAAAGTCTCTATTTTAGCGATGCTCTCGGCAATGTCTTTACCTCGCCTTAGGTAGTATTTTAGGTTTTTATACATATTCTTGGTAGCTCCCATTACAAATCTTTTTGCCAGCCAGAGCCTTTGTAAATAATCTTGGTAAAACGCAGATTGCTTAATGACGCAATCTCCACTAAGTATAGATTTAGGAGGTAAAAAACTACCCGAATAATGCTCGTAAAAATCAAAGAAATGAAAACTCACCCCCTTCTTTCCCAAAAAAGTGAGCAATTCTGAATTAATATCTAAATGACCAAAGCAGTACAGGTTTTTGGTGTTCTCTATGGGGAGAAACCTCTGTTTTTCTTCTTTCGTTTCTTGGTCTATTCTACTGAAAAATATAGAATTATCTTTTCTTGACAACCTCCCTGGACTAAATATATAGTAAGAAGTTTTCATTTCCTTGATGATTTAAATATAATCTCGGAATTTCACAAAATTGAAAATTACATTTTTGGTATTTTGGTTTTGTTCCACGATTCTCTCGGTAGTAGATGCCACTGTTCTTATTTTTGATTTTTGCAATAATTTGAGCAAGGCAAAACAAAAGCACATCTCCCCCATAAGATGCACCACTGCATTTTTGCCATATTGGTGAATGATGGCGGTATGATATTGCTCTGCCAAACCTTGGATTTCTTTTTCCGTAGCCCTAGGGTCAATGTATGGGAAAGGCATATCTACAACTTCTCCAAAATCTCTTTTGGCAGTTTCTAATTGTTGCCTTTCCCAAAACTCAACCAAATGATTAGTAAGATTAATAAGCATTATACGAATAATTTATCAATAAAAGCATCATCTTGAAAATCTTCTAATGTTAAGAATTTGATATTATTTTCTTTCGCTCTTTCAAAATGAGATTCATTAATCTCTCTTTTCTTATTAAGCGTCACTATTATAGATTTAGCAAATAAGCCCAAATCATTCTTTATACTATCTGATTTATATATAGTATTGGTTTCCAAACCTCTAACCACTTCGTTTTTTATAAATGTTTTACATTCTATTACATACAATTGATTATCTTTCAAAAACACTACATCAAGTTCATTTCCAACAGTGCTTTTAATTTCTAAGCCACAAAAAATTTCTTGTACATCTACTTTCTCTTTTATTTTATGATATACATATTCTTCAAACCAATCTCCTGTGAGGTATTTTATCTGTTTTTTAGTAATACTATCTTGATTATCAAATAATTCTATTTTAGAAAGAAGAGATTTTAATCCCTCTACTTCGTCAATATTTATTGCATTCTTCTTCAAACTATTTCTAATCTTTTGCAAATCATTAATTACCGCATAATCACTATCCGTTTTATCATTAATAAACCAATCAAAAAATTCATAAGTCTTCTTTTTTTCTACAAGTGATTGAGACGAATTAATCTTAAAACCATAGGCTTTAAAATAATCTGAAATGGAAACACTGGACTTAAATTCTTGTTTTTCCAAAGAAGGAAGTATCGGAATGAAATGATTCTTATCTACATAATATATTTTAGGATTTTCAAACTTACGAGAGAAAAAACTATAAACTTCTATGGACATAAGTTTGGTTCCTCCCGTAATATTAATGATTTTTTCATCATACTCCTCAAAATTAAAGTCTTTCAATTTATTTCTAATATCCTCAACATCAAAAGGATTAATAGTAATATTTTTGAAGTTGTAAGCATTTTTCAAAGCTTCTTTAATGTTTTTATTTTGCTTTTCCATTTTTTCTGTGGAAATCATCAAGACCTCATCATTATTTGATGAAAAGAACATTAGGAATGGTCTGCTCACTTACCAAAATTACAATCAGATTTTTTTTCATATTTAGTTATTTTAGTTCAATTTTTATTAAGCCCAGAGGCTTTGTATTAGCAATTTCTACTGGGCGAGTAATAGGAAATTTTTCAACATCACTATGATTTCTTTTTACCACTTTATTTTTCTTTAAGAACTCTAAAAATCTATTTTTATCTTTTTTATACAAAGCCAATCCCACAGAGTTATGATAATAACCTTTGCCACTTCCTATTCTTAGAAACGCCGTTTTAGGATTATCCACAATAGTATCATTCATATCTGCGTAGAAGTCAAGCAATGAATTGTTCAATCCATCATCCAATTCCTCTCCCAAGTTTTCTAGAATATCCCGTTCTCTAATGTTTTGGTCTTTGGTGAATTGATTAATTATTCTACAAAACTCCTCCCAATTATAGGATTTTTCATTTTCTCTATCATTATATTTCAAATTCCAAATTTCTGTATTAAAGGAGGAGTTTTCTACAACGGCTTCCCAGGTTTGAGAAATAGTATAGTTCCCACTAATTAAATTCAATCGTTTAGTTTCCAATATATTACAATGAGAAGTGTCTATAGAATTGGTATCGTGAATAGATATGTTATATTTTTTTAGTTGCTCATCTAATTGATTATCAAAAACATTAAAATTATTATGTTCTTTCAATAACCAATCATACAAGAAAGCTGTTTTTATCGCTCCCTTTAGTGTGCTTCCTGGTATATAAGGGCGATGTTTAGCATCTTTGATGATGTTATTCACTTCTTTTTTACCCTCTACTTTCAAAATATCTACCGTATCTCGTATATACTCCTTTGGATGAAGTCTTAAAGAATTTTTCAAAAAATCTTTAAGGTTGAAAATCGTTGTATTATTATCCATTCCATTGGCTACTCCTTGTATATACCTATCCATTAAAGCATCATCTTCTGCCAATTTATTAGCAACAAACTGCTTATCAACATAATGAAACTTTTTACCCTCTATAATATAATCCGTTATACTATTCATAACGCCACCACTCCCTATACACAAAGGAGATAGAGTGGTTATTTTGATTTTATTCATCATTATAAATCATAATTTTTATGAAGAGGCAGTTGTATATTACTACTGTATTTCCAATATTTTCTCTCGTCTTGACTTAAATCTATAATTTGAGATTCTATATCTGGGGAAACAATAGCCCCCTCCTGAATTGCATTAAGGAGCTTTATTCGTTTGTTTGCCCCGAAATTCATTCCGCCTCTTACTTTGGTTTGGTAATAATGGTATTTTTCTAAATTTTTAGGAAATGCCAAGCCTAATAGCACGGTTTTATGAGCGGGGTCTGATATGTTTATTTCAAAGTTTTTTTCCTCAAAAGCTTCTACCACACCACAACCTGTATATCGTTCGCCCCCTATCCCATTTAGGATAAGTAGCTCTAAAACGGATTTTATTATTTTTTTATCTTCGTCTGGTAAAGCATCATACTTCATTAAGAAATAAAATGACACCTTGGCGTTTTCTGTTCCTAATATTTCCAGATTACTTCGCGTATAGAGTTCGTTTTTTTCGGCTAACGAGGTGAGATTCACCTTTTCTTCATCATTAATTGCGAAAAGCTCAAATTTCTCATCTCCTACTTCCGAGCGTAAGCAAAGGGTTTTATTATTAGGCATTACGCAAGTTTCACCCTCAAACCATTCTTCTGGGCTAATTCCTTTTTCCCAAACTCCTTTGGAGATAAATTCAATTTTCTTAAATTTCTTTACCTGAAAATTTTCAATATTTTTAGGTTGAAATAAATTTAAACTTACAGGCTTGGGCAATAAATAGATTTCTTTTCCTTCTTTTAATTTCACCAAATAAAACGCCGATGAAATGCTCAATTTGGCTTCTTGGAAATAAGTTTTAAAAGAGGCTAATTTTTCTGGTTTTATCTTGACCAATGCAGAGATAAAAGCCCCAAACAACACATCTGAATGAATGATATGTGCCGTATTAAAGAGAGCCGTGGTCTGATCCTCTACATATTCCCCTAAATGAAATTTTGAATTAGGAGAAAGTCTTAATTCTATAGCTTTCATTAATTAAAGGTTTTCACTTCGGATTGTTTCAAATCATTAATTTTGATATGTCCATAGCCTCTCGAACCGCTTCCACCAATATAATCGTTTTCTAATAATTCAAAGCCTTGTTTTAGTGTTTCTATATATTTTGATGTTTCATCTCCTTCGTATTCATCTAATACAATCTCAAAACTAAATACACTTCCTGCAGGGACACGCTCCGTCTGGCGAAGCCCTCCTTCTGCTTTTCCTGATTTCCTGTCTATTTTATTTTCCCATTTTTCTTCCGTGTATTCCGTCACCAATAAAATCGATTGAGCAAAACTTTCTTTAAACTTTTCAATATTAAGCTGGGCATCTCGGAACATCAAACGAGTTTTTTCCTCCATTCCTTGCTCAGAGCTACCAAACATTTGTTTTAATTTTTTACTTTCTTTACTTATTTCATCTGCCCCTTCTTTCATTGCAAGTAAAGAACGCATTTTACCTTTTAATGAACTTCCTGGTATATATGGAACTCCATTCACGGTTTTTATGACAGGGCTATCTAATCCCCCGATGTCTAAACTTGATTTGTTTCCGCCGATATGAAGACCTGATTTTAGCTCTATCTCTCCTCTAAAAACATGTTTCTTTATTAGTTTCATAGTAGTAAGTATTATTGTTTATTATGATGATATTTATGATATGCCACGATTGCTTCCATTACTTTTTTAAATGATTCCAAATGTTTTTCATCTTTAACCCCCTGAATGAGTTTGTCATAAAACATAACAACATTTTTAGCTTGATATTGAGCTTTTCCGATTTGCCTCGCTGCGATATAAGCTATATTGGGGCGAAGCATCTTGAGTGATGCCACATCACTTACGCTTATTATTTTTGAATAAATATTCCTTAATTGAGTGGTTGTAATCGCTCTACATTCTTCTTTTACAAAAGTTTCAATATTGCTGAAAACATTATCCAAAGGAACATTATCATCTTTTAAATTCAGTAAATACTGGTAAGTTTCTTTAAAGTAAGTCTCTCTAATATTAATAGGAGGATTTTGATTGTTGTTCGTATTATGAGGACGAGTATTTCTTGTTCCATATCCTCCATAATTGTTGTTTCTATTAGGCATAATTTTAATTTTTATTTCGTAATAATAATTCTATCCAACGCGCTGCAACCACATACTTTGCAGGATTGCTTTGCTTTTTCTTTTCTAAAAAATCATTGAGTAAATCATCAGAATATTTGTTAAAAATCTCGGTTAATTCCTGTCTATTTTGTTCATTTTTTGCATTTCTAAGATAGTATTTTAGGCGATAAACCTTAGGTAAATCTATTTTATTGGTATTTAGTATTTTATCTTGCAAACTTCTAAACCCTAAATCTGATGATTTTATCCTTTGGAGCAATGCTTTGGACTCTCCGTTTTCTAATAGTCTTTTTAGTTTATTCTTAATTTCTTCACTTTTATCCAGCTCTTCCCAGCCCATTGGTTGCCCAAAAATGCAAATGCTATTTTTTTCTATTCTATAATTTTTAGCCAATTCTAAAGCTTCCTCGGCTTCTTCCGCGATACGAATAAGCGGATATTTTTCATTTGTGATAATAAGCCCTGCCGACAAGGTTATTTTTTGCTTCAAATTCAAATCTTTCTGATATTCACCAAAACGCTCATTTATTTCTTTTGCCACCTCTATCATTTTATGCCAACTTCCTATAAAAAACAAATCATCTCCACCAGCAAAAACAGGGTAGAGCTCTTGTTGTTCTATTTTTTCTTTCAACACTTTTTGGTACAGCTCTTTTGAGAAAAAGTTTTCCATAGCCTTACTTAGTTTATTATACTGCTCTTCTTCTCTATTTCTAAATAGCATACCCAAATTATCAACATCCATTTTCAAGGCTGCAATTTTTTCATCTGCCTGTGCCTCATATGCTTTTCTTGCCAAATCCTCAAACTCCGTTATGGTATTTTGTTGGCTTCTAGGCATTTTATTTAAAACATTTCCTTCAAATTGCTTATCTTCCTTATTAAACTCTAGTACATAATCTCCCAGATATATTTGCCCATCGGAAGGAGTTCCTTTTTTTATTCTAAACCCATTGTTGTCTATCAACTGATAAACCAATTTTTTCCAGTTAATTTGTCTATTTTTTTCAAAAACTTGGGTGCTGAAATTCCTTCTCAATTTTGTTTTTAATACCTCTTTGTTTAATAAGCTCATCGTAGATTTAAAATCTTGCTGATTTTCAACAAAACTGATGAACGGGAATAAAACGCCCTGAAAGTCTTTCACTCCTTCTAGCTCACTACGAAAATCCTCCAAAACCTCTCGTTCTGTATTTGCATAGACGAAAAGATTCCCACCCCCATTGTAGATCAACTTTACATTATCATCTCCTATTTTATCTTGCAACATCTTGAAGATGATATGAGTAAGAGCATAGACATAAAAAGACCTTGCTTTGAGTTGCTTACCAGCTTCCTTAGAAGGAATATCAAAAATAAATTTTTGTATTCCTGAAATATCAATTTTTACTATATATTTCATACTAAATTTTATATTTCAATGATTTTTACACTTCCCATACCTTGAGCATTGTATATCCCTAGCCCTCCATAAATTAGAGGCTCTATATCCTTTTTCCTTCCTATTAATTCTATATAAAAATTTTTACTTCCTCTTATTTTAGTTTCTTGAGGTGTATGAGCTTTTAAAGTAATGAGCCTTGTTTTAGCATTTTCTTTATTAAGTATGTTGATCTCTAATAAATCAAAGGTGTCATTATTATTAAAAACTTTTGCTTTCTCTATCCAATTCTTTAATAAAAACTCTTTATAATCCTCATCACTCGGGAGTAAATAGTCATAATTTCCATTTTTATTCTTCTTACCTACCACCAAAGGTGAAGTTGGCTGAACTTTTACCTTTATGACTTCATTAGGTGCTTTATTGCACAACATATCATCAATCATTTCCACCGAATCAATATAAAATTCTGTTTTTAAATTACAATCCGCAATAGTGATTAGCTTATCTTCAAAGAAACCTTTGATTAAAGAATGCGTAGTTTTAGGAATATATATATCAACAAACAAAAGGAGAGACTCATTATCCGATATAATGATTCCCTCCTTATCCCATTTAAAACATTTAAAATTTAAGTCCGAAAAAGTAAAAAATTTAAAGCCTTTACCAAACCCCTCATCGTGTAATAGTTGAGAATATTTCTCATCTGCCTTTTGTATGATTTTATAAAGAGCAGAAGAAAGAGGGTATTGATAATTAAAAGGAATTTTATTTCCTTGTTTTTGCCGTAAAATTAATTTAAATTTCATAAGGTATTTAGTTAAGCAAATATAATAATAATAATAATAATAATTTTTTTTAAAAAAATCAACTCTAGTATAAATCAATGATTTACAATAGAGTTTTAATATTTACAAATCGTTAATAATCAAGTATTACTTCACATTCATTCCTCAAAAATAAAGCCCCCTATAATTAAGTGTTTAATAACTTAATGGTAAAAAATGAAGTTAAAGCTCCCAAAATATATTTTTAGTATGGAAAATTTGCCCGAACAAAGAAGCAAAGCTCATCCATTTCATAAGTTTTGGTTTTGTAATATTTTGAGCAATTAGGGTGATTCTCCTAAATAAAGTTGTGGTAGAAATTCCTAATAATCTAAAAATCTTTTGTTGCACTTCTTACAGAAATATTGCTATTTTCTAGTTTTGGTATGCCCATTTTTAATCATCTGTTTGGAAGAGCAGTACGGGCAAATGCCCATATCACTAACTTTGATACAAGAGGAATAAAACTCAAACATTTAAGAGTGGTATTTTCAACAAAAATAACCAAAAGCAGACATAATTCTCCACCTTTGGTAAAGATATATGATTTTTATTAATAAGTAATGCTTGTTTTTCTATCAGTTATGAAATAACCCGATTGACATCACTAACTCCGATATATTACCAGCGAAACACGGCGTTTCTTGTGGGCATACATCTTGTAATCACGCTGAATTAACCGAGTTTATAAAGGGAGTAGCAATGACAAACTCTAACATAAAAGTGAGTGATATAAATAAGATGGTGAAAAATGTAGAAAATGCAATAGGCAAAACCTTAAATGACGCTAAGCAAAAACAAATTGCTGACAGAAAACACTACGCTGACCCTAAAAATGTCAAAGAATATAAGCCTAATGAATTACAAAAAGATTCATCAAAACCAAGTAGTGTAGGAAAACAAAAAATACAAGGCTACAAAATGGTGGAAGAAAAGATAATAGACCATCAAAAAACCGATAAGAAAGGAGAAGAAAAACAAAAGGGAGTAGAATGGTTTGTTCCTTTAATAATAGGATTGATGTCAAGTTGTATAATAGCAGGAGGAGTAATAAGGTTCAAAAACATACATTAGTAGAAAATAAGAATAGTAAATTTACTATTCTTATTTTGTTTGAAATATATCCCATTGATAATGATTTTTTCAAAAAGCCATTCAGGAATGCTAATAAGCATAGAATTTCTATTGATAATCATCTTTTCTACCACAAACATATTTCGGACAATTTCATAACCATTTCGCTCAAAAATTACTGGAATAAAAACCCCTTTTTCGTTATCAATGGTTTTAGTAAAAATGTTGACTACTCTCTTTTCTGTTCTTGGTATTGAATTTTTAAATTTCCCTATAATTTCCTTATTCTCTTTTCTTCGCACAGAATATGACAGCCACCTATCATTCGGAGCTTGAAATTTATCACATAAAAAACATCATATTGATAGCTTCTATATTTACATTCCCCCCATGGCTATGACCTACTAATGTAATAGGTTCATTAATATCACTACTCATTGTTCCCATTATCTCTTTTAAGACTTTCTTTGTTGCAATAGTCCTTGCTTTAGAAGCATTGTAACCACTCCAAGAAAGAGTAAAATTAGCTTCTTTATTTCCAAATGCTCTATATGTAGCATTTCTTAATCCTTTCTTATCTTTAAATGTTTCAGGTTTTGACCATGTTCCATGTAGAAAATATGCTTGTTTCCCATTCGGATCTACATATATTACAGGGTTTTGGTAAGTATAACTATAAGTAGCCATATTCATAGAACTATAGATACCCCCATTATGTTGCCCATCTATATAATGCTCTGTTTCCAAAATAGGATTATAACCAGAAAGTGGGTCAGTATTCAACCACAAACTTACTTTCGGGTCGTAGTACCTTGCCCCATAATAATACAATCCCGTTTCAAAATCCAACTCCTTACCGTTAAAGAGATACGGCTGTTTAGGATTTACCAAATGCTCATCAAACAACACCTCCCCAAACGCCATATATTCCGTATGCTGGATTATACGACCCTCTTTGTCCGTAATATAGAGAGAAGTGCCCCCTTCAATCTACATCCCGATGGTAATTTTGCTCCATCGGCATACAGCAAGCACCACCCCGAAACCCAGTGTTTATAGGCATTACCTTAATATAAATCTCGTAAAGGTATAACTTAAACTATCTTCTGCGTATATATTATAATGATTAGGAATGTATAAAGAATCTTTATAAATTATACGAGGGTAACCTCTTTCTACATCTATTTCTTTTTTTAATGAATAAACCTTGCCTGTTTTTTTACTTTTTATATATCCTGTAAATATCCATCCAAAAAGTATATGTTCTTTAGTATAAAATTCATATTTAGCTGGCATATTTAATTCTCTAAAAGTATGTTTATATTCCATTCTATCTTGATCTTCCTCTGAAAAATCCCCATATAAATTAAACATTCGTTCTTTTACAGGTTTAGGAAGTTCATGGTATTTTAACTCTTTTTGTTCCAAAGAACTAATATGTTTTTCACAAGAAAATATAATATTCATTATTCCAAATAAAATTATTACTTTATCTTTCATCTTGTTTTGGTAATTTATGTATCCATTCATATACTCTATTATGAGATTTATGTTGGTTCCAAATAGGTTTTTTATTATCAGTTTCTATATTAATAGCATTCTTAAATATCTGTCCTGCCACTCCAAATTCTCCAGTTAAAAATGATTTTCCATCGCTAATTTTTATACTATTTCCTCCATTTTTTTGGACCTCATCTCCTACATCATATACATTGATATGATTTATTCTTGCTTGTGCTTTTTCAGATAATTGATAATCATCTCTTACAGGTGTATTTATAGTCATTAAATTTAATTGTCTTCCTTTAAATTCAGGCATTTCAACCATCATATTTAAAGCTTCTATATTTACATTTCCTCCATGGCTATGACCTACTAATGTAATAGGTTCATTAATATCACTACTCATTGTTCTTAATATTTCTCTAACTACTTTTTTAGCAGCTAATTTTCTATCACTTGCTATATTATAGCCATTCCAAGTAATCAAATTTTCACCTTCTTTATTTCCAAATGCTCTATATGTAGCATTTCTTAATCCTTGTTTATCTTTAAAAGTATCTGGATCAGACCATGTTCCATGAGTAAAATAATTTTGCTTCCCATTCGGATCTACATATATTACAGGATTATTGTATGTATATCCATATGTATTATGGTTCATAGGGCTATAGATACCCCCATTATGTTGCCCATCTATATAATGCTCTGTTTCCAAAATAG